>CAWBQX010000003.1:0-198145 GCA_963791015.1 uncultured Acidimicrobiaceae bacterium
GCGCACTGTTAAGAACGAGTGATTAGCAACCCTCTCCGGGATTCACGATCCAGCCGGTGATGCGGTCCGCTCCACGTTTCCATGTGAACCCGCAATTGCCTGCACCGTTATCAAGGAACTTGCCGTTGATGTAAGTCCAACCGGCTGGCGCTTTGGCATGGTACTTACCACCCCTGACGATCACCGACTTGGCCAAGGCACAACTAACCCCGGTGGCGTGAATCTGTTGGTAGGTCACAGGGTTACCAGGCGAAAACTCGAACGTAACGGAGCCGCACACCAGCGTCGCATGCGCTGTGAGCGATTCGTGGGTCGTAGCGTTCCCCGATCTGTCGCTGGTCGCGCCTGCCGTGCCTGAGGCCGCCAGCGGCGTCACCGCGATCACGGCTAGAGCTGTTGCACCAAGTAGCCGACAGACCTTTGCGTTAAACCTTGAGTAGCGAGCGCTTCTCATTGATCCCCTTTGGAATGAGCGGACCAACCCACACCTCCGCCATGATTGGTCAGATACTCGCCGATATGTCCCCGCCTGTCAAATGGGAAGGCGCTCGCCTTACGTGCTAGCTCCCCGATCGGAAAATGAATCGAAGAAAGGGTTTACGGGCTGGGCATCGCGGGACGGTCGGGAACGACGCACACCATGCCCTCACTGAAACCTGCAGAACCGATGTCGAAGGCAGCGTTAAACCGATCGAGATTCACCACCACCAAATGAGCGGTGATCTCAACCATCTGCTTTTCGTCGAAGTGCTCCCTCATTTGCGCAAACAGCTCGTCAGTGACCTCCACCGGGGTTCTCATGACGGCCACCGCATAATCGAGCGCGACCTTCTCACGGTTGGTGAAGAGATCGCTCGAGCGATAGTTCGGCAGCGCCAAGAGCTCCTCGTCACTGAGACCTGAGTTACGACAAATCTGCGAGCCAAGGTCGACGCAGTACTCACAGCCAATCATTTGGGCGCCCTTCAACTCGATCAGATTCTTGAGCCGTTGATCGACGCTGCGGCCCTTTCGGACTGCTTGGTTGAACCTGCCCATCCCCATCAGCATCTTGGGCTGGTAGGCCCACAGTTCCATTGGTTCGATCCCGCTGCCCGTGTACGGCGCGCGCCCGGTCAACTTCCTCATCATCTTCGGACCAAACCTGTAGACGATCTTGACCACCGGCGAAGCTTGACCTTTCGAAACTCCTTGAATACGTGCCATATCAAAGTTCTCCACTCATGACGCTCGTCAACGATTCTCCACCCAGATGAGGTACGGGCATTGAGAAATTTGACAAGCCATGCGAAAACGGGCCCGAGGAATCAGCTGGCTAACCAGCCGCCCCACACGAGGCGCAATCGCCCGCCGCGGTCAGGCTGGAACCACACTTCGCGCAATAAACCGGTGGACGGTCCTTAGGACCGCAGTCGTGAAAGAGCGCTCGACTACCGGGAAGTGACTCGGCGCACCAGACACACCGTTTCGCCGCAGGCGACGGAACTGCGGGAGTACTTGGCGCTGCTGTTGCGGTTGTTGTGGTGGTCGACGCGGCGGGTGGTGAGTAGTCCCGAGTCACTCCCCTTGGCACCTTCGCAGAGGGCGTCGGGCTCGCGGCGGGGTAGGGCTCGGCGGGTTGAGTCGGGCCTCGGGCCGGTCCCCCGCCGTCTCGTGAGACCGGCCAGTTAGAAAACGCGAAGATCATGAAGAAAACCCAGTTCACGAAGAGACTGACAGAGAACAGGGACCACAACACGCCGACGCCATCGAAATACGACAAGCCCGTGGTCGTTCCCAGGGCGAAGTCGTGGATGCTCACGACACTGTCGACCGCCACGGCGATGAACAACGCGAACGAGGTCAGAGGCACCAAAATCCAATTGCGCGAATAGCCAGCCTGATGAATGATGCGAGTCACCGCCCAAAAGTCACCCACGACGATGGCGAGGGCCACGATGAGCGAGACCCCACCACCGATGGTTGTTGCTACCACGTGGAAGCCTCCCGCCTTCTCAAAGACCTGATTCTGAAAGAAACCTAGCAAGGTCCTGTCAGAGATTGGCGTTCTTCAAAGCCTGGCGACAGACAACACCGGCACAAGTTTTCTACTCTTCCGCCTCGTCTGGTTCTCGCAACGCGTCGTGGTGCGCGAGCTGACTTTGTTCGCGCTCAATCAGTTCGGTATCGTCGGCAACTTCTAAGTGAACGAGTAGATCGTTCGCGTGCGGCGACGTACGTATGAGTTCATCGAGCTTCAGTTGAGTGACGAGTTGCTGGCGACTCTGAGTGTGCTGGATGACGAACAGCATCACCAGGGTCACCGCCTCAACCGCCGTGGAGAATCCTGTCTGCCACCTTCCCGGAAAGCCCTTGACCGCTAACACGACTCCGTAAATCACAAGGACGAAGGTCACCACGACAGATGTCCCTGCTCGGGCAGTGACGTCGCCGACCCAGTGCAAGATCCGGCTGATGCGCTGTTGACTCGTTGAATGCTCTATGAGGACTCCCATCGGTTTTCAGTGGCAACATCCCGGCCGGGGCCTGGCCATTTGACTCTCAGCGGCTCGGACTCGCGAAAATCGCTCTGAGCAAAGAAGCCCACCCGCTGAGTATTGCAGTCCTGTCGCGCGATCAAAAAGTCTTGGTAGAACGGATACCTAACTCCTTCTCGAGAAGTCCAACTTGGCACAGCGCCCGATGGCGGAAACGAATCTCATGGTCACTCCAGTTTCACACCCATCCACGGCGGCCTTGTCTTGGAGACAGAAGACATTGTTCGCCGGCTTACTTTTTCTAGAGATTCCGTTCGGCATAGTTCTCTTTCCATTTGCAGCGGTGTGCGTCCTGACAGGAATCCTTGCGCCCCTCGGAATCTTGGCCTTTCGCGTCGCGACGATGCCGTTCTCCTGGGCGATGAAATGCCGAATCAAATGGCAGTCCGAGAGGGAGTTGACTAGCCAGCGAACGACCGACGGTATGCGTTAGCGCTCACACACCACCGGAGGCGTTGAATTCACCTTCTTCCCCTGGATTATCGCGGCCGCCACTGTTACGCTCGCGCAAAAGCGAGAGATTTGTGTCGCCTGGGTGAGGGAACGCATACGTGCAGGAAATCTCTTTTGGTCCGGTCAAACAAGTTGCAACAGATGTACTCAACATTGGGTTCGTCGATATAGGTCCCTCCGACGGCCCTCCAGTCGTACTTCTTCATGGATGGCCCTACGACATCCAAAGTTACGCCGAGGTCGCCCCCGCGCTCGCCGCCCGAGGTCGCCGCGTGGTTGTGCCATTCTTGCGTGGTTTTGGGACCACCCGGTTTCTCGCCGACGATGCACTTCGCAACGCCCAACAGTCAGCCGTGGCGGTCGACACCACTGCCCTGATGGACGCGTTGGGTATCGAAAGTGCCATCATCGCAGGCTTCGATTGGGGAGCTCGCACTGCGAACATCGTGGCGGCACTGTGGCCGGAGCGCTGCAAGGCCATGGTCTCGGTGAGCGGATATCTCATCGGAAGTCCCGATGCCAACAAGGCGCCGTTACCGCCCCAGGCGGAGCTCGCCTGGTGGTATCAGTACTACTTCGCCACCGAACGCGGCCGAGCCGGCTACGAGAAATATCGCCGCGAGTTTGCCAAGCTCATCTGGCGTATGGCCTCACCGAAGTGGCAGTTCCCGGACAGCACGTTCGAGTCCAGCGCCTCGTCCTTCGACAACCCCGACCATGTCGACATCGTGATCCATGATTACCGGTGGCGGCTCGGCTTGGCCGAGGGAGAGCCTCGGTACGACGAGCTAGAACGAAAACTAGCGACGTCCCCGACCATTGTCGTACCGACGATCACTTTGGAGGGTGATGAAAACGGCGCACCTCATGGTGATCCGAGCGCGTACGCCTCGAAATTCTCCGGCGAGTACGAGCACCGAACAATCACGGGAGGCGTGGGACACAATTTGCCCCAGGAATCTCCAGAGGCCTTCGTCGACGCCATCATCGACGTCGATGGCCGTTCCTCGTGAGTTCGAGTCCAACACGCGCCATAGCTAGACCCATCGATTCGTAGTGCGGGCGCATTTGAAACCCTTGGGGGACAGATCATGACATCGACAATCAACTCCGGTTACGCACGAGGAGATGACTCCGTTCGAACGTTTGACGTGGGTTTCGCTCAGTCAGACCTCTCGGAGTTGCGTCGACGAATCGCTTTGGCCCGCTGGCCCGAACGAGAGACCGTCACGGACGATTCTCAGGGCGTGCGACTGGCGACAATGCAAGATCTCGCCCACTACTGGGCAACCGACTACGACTGGGGCAAATGCGAGGCGAAGTTACGTGCACTGCCAAACTTCATCACCGAAATCGATGGTCTGGATATCCATTTCCTTCACGTTCGCTCTCCGCACGAGGACGCGCTTCCACTCATCATCACCCACGGGTGGCCCGGAACGATTCTCGAGCAACTGAAGATCATTGGACCACTCACGCATCCGACGGACCACGGCGCGAGCGCGTCGGACGCCTTCCACCTCGTAATTCCCTCACTGCCGGGCCATGGGTTCTCCGCCAAGCCGACGACGACCGGTTGGGACCCCGTGCGCATCGCTCGGGCCTGGGAGACGTTGATGACGCGACTCGGTTACACCGAGTTCGTGGCGCAGGGTGGCGACTGGGGAGCAGCCGTCACCCAGACGATGGGTGAACAAGCGCCCCCGGGACTCCTCGGAATTCACTCCAACATGCCCGGCACCGCCCCCACAGACCTCGTTAAGGGATTCGAACGCGGCGACCCGGCCCCTCCCGGTCTCTCAACCGAGGAGAGAACAGCGTACGAGCAACTAAGCACCTTTTACGCCAAGCACGTGGCGTACGCGCAGATCATGGCCACTCGTCCTCAGACCCTGTACGGACTGTCGGACTCACCAGTTGACCTGGCGGCGTTCATGCTCGACCACGGCGACGGCACTGGCCAACCCGGGCTCGTTGAGCGGATCCTCAACGGCACTCTTCAGGGCGACCTGACGCGAGACGATCTGCTGGACAACATCACCCTTTACTGGCTAACCAATACCGGGGTGTCATCAGCGCGCCTCTACTGGGAGAACAAAGCCGACTTCTTTGACGCCAAGCCGATAACCATTCCCTTCGCGATCAGCGTCTTTCCCGACGAGCTCTACCAAGCCCCTCAAAGCTGGGCCGAACGCGCCTATCCCAACAATCTCATTCATTACAAGAGACTCGATCGGGGCGGACACTTCGCGGCCTGGGAACAGCCGGAACTCTTCTCAGAAGAGATGCGAGACAGTTTTAGATCGCTGCGAACAAAATCGAGTTAGCGACCGCCTATCTGTCCACGAACACTTCACTCAAGCGCCCCGTCAGAACATCGAAGACAAACCCCCGAATCGGCACATCCGGTGATATCCACGGGTGAGACCGTGCTTTTTGGACCTGCTCTTTCGTGTTCGCCTCGGCGTCGGTGAAACTGTAGAACTTGGCCGGGGTAATCGGCGACTTGCCCGTTTCTACCCGGAGTCTGTCCTCCAACTCGTTGTCCCTAAATCGCAGCATCCCGCAGTCGGTGTGATTAATGATCATGATCTCTTTCGTTCCGAGCAGCCGAGTTGAGAGAACGAGCGATCGGATCGCGTCGTCGTCAATCACTGTGCCGAAATTCCTAATCATGTCGACGTCGGCGTCCGCGACGCCCATCATCTCCAAGATTCCGCTCAGACGCGGATCCGCGCACGTGACGATCGCAATGCGGGGTGCCGGGGGTCCCCCGCGGCTGGAATCGTAATTACCTGCGATGGTCGCATTCGCGCTGAGTGCCTCGTCGATGATGCTCATTTCAACTTCCCTTCTCCACGGGTGCGTGTCGCCGCCGCAACTTCGTCATCATCATCGCAGGTCCCCGTTGCAAGAACAATCGAGCCACGACAAGCGCGACTGCGCTACTCGCCCCGAAGCACTTGGGCCGTTGATGTCCTCGCCGCACTTCGCCCCGGTAACGCCGATACCACGTTCACCAGGGCCATCGTCACCACGATCACGATCACGATTGACAGGACGGGCACCGTCGGTTCCGGCACGGCGTCGATGTAGCGCGCGAACAGCGTCCAGAGCCATCGCCCGAGCAGAATGCCGAGGGGCACTCCCAATGCCACGCCCACGAGTCCGTTGACCGACGCCTGCCACGCCACCACGCTGCGGAGTTGACGACTCGTAAAGCCCAGAGCTCGCAGCATCGCCAGATCGCGTCGCCGTCGTCGCACGGACGCGCTGAGAGTGAGCCCGAGGGCCACCACTGCCCCGGCGGCGAGAGCGAGAGCCAACGCGGCGGGCGTTGCGCCGATGGTCCGGTAGTTCTCAATCTCGGCGGGATATTGGACGCCCAGCAGATCGACCGTGTCGCCGATCGCACCGCCGTTCGGCACGGCGGCGAAGGCCTTGTCACCCGCCGACGCGATCTTCGCGAGAGAGGCTTCGCCCGCGGCCATGGAGACGCCGTGGCGGAGTCGAACGAAGACGATCTTCGAGCCTTGGAGCGTGGGGTACGGGTCATATTGGTCGTCGATGTACTTCTTCATCGCCGCCGGCTCGACGTCTTGGGAGATAATTCCCCCCACTCCCATCGAGGTGTGGAGTTGTAGCTCGGACCCCACGGCCGGAAGCGTGGCAGTGCCCACAATGATCAAGGGCGTTGGACGCACGTAGACGGGCGCGTCCTGGGGCGCCCCATAGCCGACCGTGACAGTGTCGCCCACGTGCTTGTGGAGCGCGGCCATCGTCTCGGCACCGAGGACGATCTGATTATTCGCATCGACCTCGTGTCCGGAAAGCAGCGCCGGGGCGACCGCGGCATGGGTCTTTGTGAGCAGGACGGGCACCGTCACCCCATCGATCAGGACGTCGCCGAAGTTATCGCCCGACCACGACGCGACCAGTGGGTCGCTCGAGAGAAGTTTGGCGGTCTGCGGGGGCACGTCCTGGCCGGACGTGAGAGCCAGGTTCCAGTTCCAGCCGTAGAGCGACGGGCGCGAGATGAGCGTCGAGAGGCTGCTGCCGAACGTCAACGTCGCGACGACGATAATCACCGCGAGTGCCGCACCACAGAGGGCGGATCGAATCGGCACGGCATCTCGATCCTTGCCGGGCTCGAGAGCGAAACGCACTCCGACGACGGCGCTCAACGCGAATCCAGCCTTGGCGAGTGCGGTTGCCACCCTCGACGCGACGGGCACCGCCGCCGTTGGCTGTCGCTGCGTGAGACGACGTGACAGACGCAGGGCCAGGAGCGCGGCGACCCCGCCGAGAAGAAGAATAAAGAAGGCGAGCCCCACTCCGAGCACCGTCCAGTCGAAGCCAATCCCCCCGTTGGGGTACACCGCCCGCACCGGTCCGATCGGTCCGATGGGCGACAGGATCACCCCGACGACGAGCGCGAGAACGCTTCCGGCGATCACTGCGCCCATCGCGCCGAGCAGGGCCGCGGCGGCGACGCTTTGGCGATTCGCTCCGAGCGCGCGTAGCGCCGCGAAGTCGTCGGCCTCACTCGACAGTGTTCGCGCGAGAAGGCCACCGGCAATCACCAAGGTGGCCAGGGCGGCGATGAGCCCAAACACGGCCAGCGCGATGGCCTCGGGCTCAATCGAGCGGTTCACCTGCTGGGTGACGCTTGAGGTGACGTGGAAGTTGTACGTGGTGCCCTTGGGCAGAGCGTTGATGATCTCGCGCTCAACCACCGAGACGGACTGGGCGCCATGGTCCAGCTTGAGGTTGTAGTCCATGTAGTCGCCCGTGGCCGCGACGAGAGGATCGGTGAGAGCCGGGGTGAAGATCGCCAGCGTCGGGTAGCGGTCCACCTCGTCGAGCACCACCTGACTGCTGAGAACCACGGTCCCCACCAGATGCTCAGTGACGCGGACTGCAGGCTTCACCTTGGCCGTGCCGAAGTCGTTTTCGCTCGCGTTGGCAATGGAGTAGAAGTACATGGGCACCGCTTGGCCGACGTGCCAACCTGTCAACTTCTCGGCCGCCGCGGTCATGACAAACTCGTCAGCCTTGCGAGGATTGGCCATTCGGCCCTGCGTCACGGCCAGCTTGTCCTGGGTGAAGTACTCGGCCCCGAGGCTTCCGACAGTTGCCACGTTGCCCGAGGCAAATGGTCCCTTAATCAACGGGGCTCCGTTAGACCCGGCCGGGTATCCAACAAGGTAGAACTGGACGGCCGCCACGTGCCGTACCAGGGGAAGTCGTGCAAGGTTCAAGGTGAGATTTGGGCCGCCCAACAGCACACTCAGATCCGACGGGTTCGTGCTCGTGAGGAATGTGTTGAACGATGACTGGGTCCGTCTGGCCGCGCTGATCGAACCGACCGCGACGCCGCCCACCAGACCGATGAGTAGGACGATCGTTAGGTAGTTAGCGCGGCGACGATGGATGCCGGTCTGGACCCAGTACCAGGCGACACGAAGCGCCCCTCGATTCACTGGTACCCCTCTTCGCCCCTGCATTTCCGCTCGCAGTTTGACCGACGGCCCCATGCGCGCCAAGGCGGCCAGCCCACCGGGAATCCTCGTGCTAGTACCCCAGCGTCCCCCAGCATCGCCGAGCCTGTACATCGCCGCTGGAATAGATGGAAGTAGCACACCATATTTGCAAGTTCTGATATGGTGTAATTAAGTAATTATGCCAACGAAGATACGGAGTTGCCTATGTCTGGTGCACGAACCATGAAAAGTGGTCGAGGAGAACGGGCCTCTCGAGCCACTACCGAGACGCCGCCTGAGGAGATCACCGGCTGGATTACCGGTCGACTACCCGAGAACTGGTTCGAGCGGGCGCCGAGCGTCACCATCGATCACGACGAGATACTGATTATCGGACGTTTACCCGCTCCCAACCTGGGCGATGAGTCAGACACAGTGGCCAAAGCCGCTGCAGAGTCCGGCCGAATCACTCGGTTCCGTGAGGAGACTCGCGATGAGCGGATGACGATCGCTCGAGAGGGCCAGCATCACTTCGCTAGGGCCATCAGCTGGGGAGCCGAAACCGGCGCGACCAGACAGGTCTTCACCAACCTGTCGATACCGGTGATGACCCGACTTCGCCAGCCTGAACGAACCGTGCTCGACACGCTGGTTGATAGCGGTGTGGCGAGGAGTCGTTCTGACGCGCTGGCCTGGTGCGTCAAGTTGGTGTCGGCAAACGCCGACGAGTGGCTGGCAAAACTGCGCAACGCGATGCAGTCTGTCGAGACAATTCGACGTGAGGGACCACTTTCCTGAGCGAGCGCGCCTGAATCGGTTCAGACGATGATCGCACGTGGGCCATAGGAATCGCGGCCTCTCGTTGCGTCAAGACTTCTCGATTGCAAATCGACCTCTCCCAGTCCCTAACTGATGGCAACGCGTACGACGTCGCGATAGAAATGTGTTCGTACTTCACTTTAAGGAGGGACGTTGGCGTTTATCAGCCGCGGCTTTCATGGGCGTCCGCGTCAATCCGGTGCGGGACTGATTCCACCCGGGCAGTACGTGACTGACGACTTTCCGGTCTTGACGGCGGGACAGACACCCAAGGTGCCTCTTGAGACCTGGGACTTTACGATCATGGACCAGTCGGGAACCCAGATCGGGAGGTGGTCGTGGGACGAGTTTCAGGCCCTCCCCCGCGAGGAGATCACCGTCGACATCAGTTGCGTGACCAAATGGACAAAGTTGGGAACCAAGTGGACCGGAGTGTCACTCGATACGCTCCTCGCTGGGATCAGCCCCGACGCGCACTACGCCCTTGCGTTCGCCGAACCCGACTACACGACGAACTTTCCCATCGCCGACCTGCGAGACGGCAAAGCGTGGGTCGCCTTTCAGTTCGACGGCAAAGAGCTCGCGCCCGAGCACGGTGGGCCGGCTCGGCTGCTCGTTCCTCATCTGTACTTTTGGAAGAGCGCGAAGTGGGTGCGGGGAATCAAGCTTCTCGACAACGACCAGCCAGGATTCTGGGAGTCACTCGGATATAACAACTACGGAGACCCCTGGCGCGAGCAGCGCTACCAAGGAGACTGAGACGTGCTGCGCTGGCTCGTTTCGACCGTGACGAAAACCATCACCGAGAGTTCCGACGCGGTGAGTCTGTGGTTAGACGTGCCGGAGTGGGGCGGTCATCGAGCGGGCCAGCACATTGACGTACGCCTAACCGCTGAAGACGGTTACTCCGCCGAGCGCAGCTACTCCATCGCGTCGTCACCCGGTGCCGACGGGGTGGAGCTGTCGATCGTGCGCCTCGACAATGGCGAGGTGTCGCCGTACCTCACCGGCCTCGCGGTGGGCGACCAGTTCGAGATTCGTGGACCCATCGGCGGATACTTCGTCTGGGAGAAGTCCGAGACGCGCCCCGTACTGCTCCTCGGGGGCGGTTCGGGCGTCGTGCCGCTGATGTCAATGTTTCGTTACCACGCGGAACTCAACGCAGGGACACCTATGCGTCTCGTCTACTCGGCGCGAACCGAACACGACCTTCTCTATCGCGAGGAACTCGACTCGATGACGAGCAACGAACGCGACGTGATCTTCACGTTGACTCGCGAGACATCCCCCACGTGGTCGGGACGGCGCGGCCGGATCGACCACGATCTGTTGTCGGAACTGACGAGTCCGCTCGCCGCGGATTTGCTCTGCTTTGTCTGCGGACCGACACCCTTCGTCGAGGCCGTGGCGAATGCACTGGTGGCGCTTGGCGTCACGCCAGGAAACGTCAAGACCGAACGCTTCGGTCCGACAAATGGAGGGTGAGATGAACGCAGCACCACTTGACGGAAACGTCGCCGCGGGCATTCTCGGCGAGATCTTCACCGCCGAGATGACCGTCGCCGCCACGAGCTGCGCGCACTGCGGCGCCGTTCGTCCGCTGGGCGAACTCGATGCCTACACCCACGCACCCGGCGTTATCTTGCGTTGTTCGTCCTGTGACGCGGTGCTCCTGCGGGTGATGCGGAATCGCTCGCGCGTGTGGCTCGACCTTCGCGGCATGTCCGTGCTGCAGATGGAACTGCCCGGCGAGAACGCCGGGGCCTGAGAGCGACTTACGCTCGACCGCAGCATTCGTCCGGCGAGGTGCCCCAGCGACACCAGGTGTAACGGGGTCATCTCGAACGAGGACTATAAGACTGACAACGTTCCCAAGTATCGGTCCGCTATCCCGGCTGTGAAGCGCCAGAGAGGATTCACGTGAGGAGACCTGGCCTAGTCACGATGACCGGTTCGCTGATTGCCATCGCCGCCCGCGCCACGATAACGAGGTTGTCCTGGCACAATGGAGTTGCGTCGCTTTCTCGGAAGGACGAGTCGCCCATGGCCACCAACAGCGTTATCGGTTCTGGCTCGACCCTCGGCGCCGCACACTCCTCGATTCGAGTTACGCCCGTCTCGTGACGACCCGTGAGCCCACCAAGGAACATGTCGCCGTCGGGCGCCGAGTCTTTCTCGGTGTCACGGGACTAGCCGCGCTCGGCGTGGTCTTTGGTGCCAGCATCCAAAACTTCCTGGGCGACGTCGTCGGCTCGGGACTCGGCGGACTGTTTCCCTTCGGTGACCGGTTTCGGATCTACTCGATCACCGGTACATACCCCGAGATCAGTGAGAAGGACTACCGACTCGAGGTCAGCGGACTGGTTCGCCAACCCATGACCTTCACGCTGGACGACCTCAAGGCGATGCCGGTGACCTCATTTACCAAGGACTTCCAGTGCGTCACGGGCTGGCGCGTTCCCGACGTGCACTGGGAGGGGGTTCGCCTCTCGGACATCTTGGACGTGGTGGGCGTTCGGCCCGGTGCGGTGGCGCTGACCTTCGAGTCCGTACGACGGCGCCGACTCCGAGAGTCTGACCATCCACCAGGCCCGCCTGCCCGAGGTCATCGTGGCGTACAAGATGCTCGGCGCACCCGTCACGACCGAACACGGAGGCCCGGTGCGCCTCTACGTCGCTCCGATGTTTGGCTACAAGTCACTGAAGTGGCTCTCGGCCATTCGCGTCGTCGATCAGGTGCAACCCGGCTTCTGGGAACTGCACGGCTACCCCGTGAATGGATGGCTGAACGGCTCGACCGGCCCGAAGAACCCGTACCCGGTCCAGGTGTAGAACGATGACGATCGCGCCGGATATCACCCGACGCGTTGCTCGCATCATGCGATTCGATCGCGTGCAACGAAGCGCGCATTGGCTCACTGCCGCGCTGTTCGGCGTCTTGATGTTCACCGCCATCCCGCTGTACTTCGGCTCGTTCTTCGGCGTGGTCTTTCCTCGACACCTGATGGAAATGATCCACCTCTGGACCGGACTGGCCCTCCCGATCCCGGTCATCGCCTCGGTGCTCGGACCCTGGGGCCGTGGGATGCGACGTGACCTGCGGCGGGTCAACGCCTGGACCCGCCGGGAGATCCGCTGGCTTCTGTCGCGGGGACGCACGCCGCTCGAAGCGGACAAGTTCAATCCGGGCCAGAAAGCTCAACACCATCTTCATCGGCGCGTCAATCCCCGTGATGCTGATCACCGGCTCGATGTTGCAGTGGTTCCGATTCTTCTCGGTGCCCCTACGCCAGGGCGCCACGTTCGTTCATGACGTCTTTGCCTTCGCCATCTTCGCCGTGGTGATCGGACACATCTTCATGGCGATCACTCATCGCGACGCTCTGCGATCGATCTTCACGGGATGGGTGAGTGAGCAGTGGGCTAAGACCCACGCCCCGAGGTGGCTGAAGGAGTACCACGAGACCGAGGGCGCGGCCGAGTCTCCCTAACGTCAGCGCGCCGGTGTCGCGTTCGATGTTCACTAAGTTTCCTAGAGAGTTGGCCGTGACGAGGAGGGTCGAGATGTGGATTCGAGGCATCATCGGCACAGTTCTGGTGGTGGCCGGCGTCGTCTGGATCCTCCAGGGCACGAACGTGCTGCACGGCTCAATGATGAGCGGCCATGGCGGGTACGCCGTCCTCGGTGCCGTGGTGTTGGTGTTGGGCGTCGCCGCGCTCGTATGGACCTGGCGCCGACGAGGTGCCGATGGATAGCCCGTTCAGCCACGTCGATGGGAGTGGCAAACTCCGCATGGTCGACGTTTCGGGCAAGGAGCGGACCCTTCGCAAGGCGTGGGCGCAGTGCCTGGTCGTCACCACCGTCCCGCTCACCTCGATCGAAGTTCGCCGCGACGGCCTTGAAGGCGTGCACGTGGCCCGCGTGGCGGGTGTCCTCGCCGCCAAGAGAACCGCCGAGATCATCCCGCTCTGCCACCCTCTTCTCCTGAGCGACGTCAACGTTGAGCTCGCCGAAGGCAACGGCGGCGTGGAAGTGTCGGCGAGTGTGGTCGCGAACGAGTCCACCGGTGTGGAAATGGAGGCACTCACCGCCTGTGCGTTCGCCGCCCTCAGTATCCTCGGCTCGCTACGGGCCCTCGACCCGAACGCGCGCATCGATGATCTGGTCCTCTTGAAGAAGGAGGGCGGCAAGTCAGGCAGTTGGGGGCGACTCGTTGACGAACCCACGCCCGGCCGCCCTTCGTAATGAGATCAAAAGTGACCGCCGTTAGCATGGGCTCAGTGGTCACAGTGACGCGCCTCGTCAGGTCTTTTCGTCCCCGCGGCGAAAGCGACACCAGATGTCGCTGAGTGCGAACGCGCCAGTCGCGGTGTCGTTGCGCCCGCACCCTCGGGCCGTCGAAGGCGACCGCGGTGAGGTCTCGCGAGCGAGCATGCCCGAACAGGGCGCGCTGATCGACCGATACGGGAGGATCCACGACGACCTTCGCATCTCGGTTACCGATCGCTGTAACTTGCGCTGCGTCTACTGCATGCCCGACGTCGGCATGACCTTCCTGCCTCACGGAGAGCTACTCAGCTTCGACGAGATCGTTCGGGTCGGCGCGGTTGCGGCGTCGCTGGGGGTCTCGTCACTTCGCCTCACCGGGGGCGAGCCGCTCGTTCGCAAAGGTCTGGTCTCGCTCGTCGCACGACTCTCCGACATCGGTTTTCGCGACCTCTCGCTCACGACCAACGGCATGCTCTTAGCACCCATCGCATCGAGTCTCGCGAGCGCTGGTCTCTCTCGCGTGAACATCAGTTGCGACTCCTTGCGAGCCGATCGGTTCTCGTCGGTTCGACGACGGGGCGACTTGAACACCGTGCTCTCGGCGATGGACGCGGCCGAGGCGGCGGGACTGACGCCCCTCAAAGTGAACGTCGTCATCTTGCGAGGGGTCAACGACGACGAGATCATTGATTTCGCCGCGTTTGCTCGTGACACGGGGCGAGTGGTGCGCTTCATTGAGTTCATGCCCCTCGACGCGCAGGGTCAGTGGGATAAGGGCCAACTGGTGTCAGGCCGCGAGATCTTCGATCTGGTCTCGGCGATCTGGCCCCTCGAAGCGGTGGAGCCCGGCGGATCGGCCCCCGCCGAGCGGTTCCGTTTCGTCGACGGCCACGGCGAGATTGGTCTCATCTCGTCGGTCACCCAGCCATTTTGCGGTACGTGCAATCGCCTGCGTCTGACCAGTGACGGCGCGCTGCGCAACTGTCTCTTCTCCGACGACGAACTCTCGGTGCGTGACCTCATACGCGACGGCGGGGACGATTTACAGATCGCCACCTTGTTGCGACGGGCCGTGTGGGAGAAGTTTCCCGGACACGCCATCAACGAGCCAGACTTCCTTCGACCCACGCGCTCAATGTCGATGATCGGTGGGTAGTACGTGAGTCCCGCACCGAAGCCGACGAGTCGAGCGCGTGAGACCGCAGTGCGGTACCGCGCCGCCCAGGCCGCCGAGTTGTTGGGGGTGAGTGCGGACACGATTCGACGCTGGGCGGACGCTGGACGACTCAAGTCGTCACTGGGTGACGACGGCAAGCGCTACTTCGAAGGCGTCGATCTCGCGCGCGCGGCCGTCGCCGCCAATCGCTCGCCGTCGCCCCAGAGTCCACGCGCCCAATCGACGCGCAACCGCTTCGTGGGCATCGTGACCAAGGTGGTGAAGGACAAGGTCGTCGCCCAGGTGGAGATCCAAGCCGGTCCCCATCGCGTGGTATCAGTGATCACCCGAGAAGCGGCCGACGAGTTGGGATTGGCGCCGGGCGTCGTCGTCGATGCCGTGATCAAGGCCACCAGCGTGAGCGTCGAAATTCCCGACACCTTCTAGTTACTCGATCGGCGCTGTCCACACCGACACGGCGTCGGCGCGGAACGACACTCGGCACCGATCTCCGGGCACGACGTCGGGCGCCTGCGCGCTGCGAGCCCGAATTTCTGCGCCGTCGCCGTAGTCGACGAAGAGTTCGTAGTCGAGCCCGGTGTCGGCAACTTCGATGACCCGTCCCTCGATGTCGCCCGCCGTCGCCGGTCCCGTCACGACGGCAACGGACACGTACTCGGGACGCACGCTCCAATGAACGCGAGTACCGAGGGCGAGGGTCGTCGCCGATATCGGTACGCGAGCGGCGCCGACTTGCAGGGCGGTCGAAGAGATGACAGTCCCTTCGTAAACGTTCTCGACGCCCACGAGACGCGCGACCTCGGGTGAGACCGGCCGCGAGAACACCGATCGATTGGCGCCGGACTGCAGTACCTCGCCGCGGGCGATGACCATCAACTCGTCCGAGAGGAACGCGGCCTCTTCGGGATCGTGGGTCACGATCACCGTGGCGAGACCCGTCTCTCGCTGAACCCGGCGTAGTTCGCGACGAAGCTCTAATCGCACCGGCGCGTCGAGCGCGGAGAACGGCTCGTCAAGCAAGAGCACCCGCGGCGAGCGACACAGCACCTGGGCGAGGCCCACGCGTTGACGCTGACCCCCCGAGAGCTCCGAGGGCATCCGCGACTCCAGTCCATCCAGGCGAAGGTGCTCGAGCCAGTACGAGGCGAGCTCAGGACTGGACTCGCGAGCGAAGGTCAAGTGGCGCCAGACGTTCAGGTGGGGAAACAGCGAGAAGCCCTGGGCGACGTACCCCACGCCGCGTCGTTCAGCGGGAACGTCGCTCACGAGCTGGTCGCCGAACCAGACGGCTCCCGGGCTCGACCCGTACAGGCCGGCGAGACAGCGCAGGAGCGCCGACTTACCCGCCCCCGAGGGGCCGAGCACTCCCAAGTGGTTCACGCTCGAGTCGTGAGAGACGCGAAGGTGGAACTCGGCGATGTGGTGATCGATCTCAAAACGAACGGGCTGCGGGCGAACGGGTGCGGGAGAACTCGGTCGCGAGACTATGGCTGGCCGCGACGACGAAAGGCGTACCCGGACTCGACTTAGTGCGACCGCCACCACCGCCACCACAAGGGCGAGGGCCGTCGGCGCCAAGGTCGTGGGCAGCCCGCGGCCGCTGAACTGGTTATAGGTGTAGATCGGCAACGACGCCGGGTTGTAGGCCAGAATGACGACCGCGCCGTACTCGCCGAAGGCCCGCAACCACGTGAGCAGCATGCCTGCGCGAATGCCGTGGCCGGCGCTGGGTACCGCCACGCGCGCGAATCGCGACACGTCGGAGTAACCGAGGGTTCGCGCGACGTCCAACATTCCCTGGTCGACCCCGCTGAAGGCGGCGCGCGAAGCAACGATCAGGAACGGTGCGGAGACGAACGACATGGCGATCACCACACCGATCATCGAGTCCGTGAGATGCTCACCGAGGTGTCGGCCGAGAAACGTGTAGGGACCAATCACGTAGACCAGAACGATGCCACTCATGAGTGGCGGCAGAGCCAAGGGAACTTGGACCAGTACCCCCACTACTGCGGCCAGACGGCCCTTGGAGCGAGCGAGCACGTAGGCGAGCGGCACGCCACACAGCGTCACGAGCGCGAGTGACATGGTGGCTCCCGCGATCGAGACCCACAGCGCGGAGATCAGTCCGGGCGCGTGGAAACCGCGCTGAGGCGACGTGACGAGTCGAACGATGAAGCCCGCAATCGGGTAGCCCAGATAGACGACGAGTAATCCGCCTAACCACGTGAGAGGACTCTTGAAAGTCCTCCTCGCGGTCATGGCGTCGTAGTGGTGGTAGTTGTCGTCGCCGAGTTCGCGGACGCGCGGAAGAACAACGCCGGAGAGATCGGCGTCACGCCGTTGGCCTTCAAGATCTTGCGACCCGCCGGACCGAGCAAGAAATTCACGAAAGCTTTCGCGGCGGCCGCGTGGGGCGCGCGATTGAGGATCGCCACGGTGTACTGGCCAGAGAGCTGCGTCCCGACAAGCGCCACAGTCTTAAGGTGCGCCGCGGCCGCTTCCACGGCGTAAAAGAAGCCCGCGTCGAGTTGGCCGGCCTGAAGGTTACCCACGAGGGACGTCTCTTCAAAGATATTGGACGACGAGGACGCCAATGGCGCCAAGTTGGGTTGGTCGTAACTGAGGGCGACCCCCGTTAACGCGTCGACTGCGAGCACCCCTTTGGGATCGGTCGTCGGGTCCGTACGGCCCAATAGGAATCCGGGCATATCCACGACCTCGTACCAGGGCTTGGTCTGGAGGGCCTTTGCGAATTTCGACTTTGCGTTGTAGCCGAGGACCAGTGGCGAGTACCCGAACTCCTTGTACGACGACACCCAATTGCCGTTCGCACTCCCCTCGAGACTCGCATTCACCGCCGGTGATGCACTAATAAATACGTCGCCCACTTGCGTACCCCCGGCGATTTCGGTCGCGAGAGCCGTCGACCCCGCGGAATAGCCGCTCACGGTATAGCCCGTCGCCTTGTGGAACGCGGGGTCGATCTGTTGCTCCATCAGGTCGAGGAAAGAACCGGCGTAGAGGACATTGACCGATCCGGACGCCTTGGCCCTCGTCGAGGGACTCGCGCCCGCACTCCCCAGTGACAGCCCAAGCGCGCCGAGCATCACCAGTGTCGTCGCCGAGATCGCTACTAACCGACGCATATTGCCTCCTCCACGCAGGATGCATTTACAGTAACATCGCGCTTCTTTCGACGTGTCTGCACCATTAATACGTCACTCGATGCGCAGGTGCGTAACGGACTCGCCGCGTAACCGGAGTCACTTCCTGGAACGGTCTCGCGTCTCGCCATGCCCGCGATCGCCCTCGGGGTCGCTTTCAACTCGCTCCTAGAATCAAGTCAATGTGCGCAGCCTCAGTATCGACGTGGGTCGTGGTCACAGACTCCCCCTTATCGGTCGACGAGCTGTCGACCTGGGCGGTGCGACCCAACTGCGGCGCGGTCGTCACCTTTAGCGGCGTGGTGCGAAACCACTCGCGTGCCCACGACGACGTGCTCGCCCTCGAGTACGAAACAAACCCGAAGTTCGCTGAAGCCCGGCTCAACGAAATCGTCGCGGTGGCGCGCGAACGCTGGCCCTCCCTCGAAGCGGTGGCGATCCACCATCGGATCGGCAAGGTCGAACTATCCGAGACAACCGTGGTTGTTGCCGTGTCGTCGCCTCACCGCAGCGACGCCTTCGAGGCCGCACGCTTTTGTATCGACACGTTGAAAGAAACGGTGCCGATGTGGAAACGCGAGTTTTGGGATGGTGGTTCGGCGTGGAGCGAGGAGACGTCGCCGCTCCTCGACACACCGCGTCCGTGATCTCCCTCGACGAAGCGCGACGTTTCGTCCTTCAGGACCTCAAGCCCCTCGCCGCACGTCCGCTCGAACTCGCAGACGCCCTGGGTTGCGCGGCCGCCGAAGAGGTTGTTGCTCGCGAGCCGTCACCCCGATTTGAAAACTCCTCGATGGACGGATTCGCCTTGCGCGCGATCGACACGCAGGGAGGGTCTCGTCGCCTGCGCGTCATAGACACGATCTTGGCCGGTGACAACTCGTCGGCGATGGTGGGCGAAGGTGAGGCCGCCCGCATTATGACGGGCGCTCCGCTACCCGCGGGGGCCGACAGTGTGTGCCTGCGTGAGGCGACGATCCTCGACCCCGACGGCCTCAACGTCGTTATCGAGCGCGTCGTCAGCCTGGGTGAGGCTGTGCGTCGAGTCGGCGACGACGTGGCGGTCGGCCAGGTGCTGGTGTCGCCGGGCGATGAACTTGGTCCCGCCCTACTCGGCGTGCTCGCGAGCCAGGGTTACACGAGTGTGAGCGCTCACCCCCGACCACTCGTCGGCGTGGTGTCGACGGGCAACGAACTCTCGGACGCGCCCGGCTCGTTAGCGCCCGGCATGATTCGTGACGCCAACCGACCCTCGCTACTCGCGTCGCTGCGCGCCTCGGGCTGTGATGTGCGCGACCTCGGCATCGTCGGCGACTCGTCCGCCGACATCACCAAGGCGCTCGAGCGCGGCGCGACAATGTGTGACGCGATCATCTCCACGGGCGGGGTCAGCGTCGGCGACGCCGACTTCGTGAAGTCGGTCCTGATCGATCTCTGTGGCGATCAGGCGCGTTCCATGCAGGTTGCCATGAAACCGGGCAAGCCCTTCGCCTTCGGTATCACCAAGGACACCGGTGTGCCGGTGTTCGGGCTGGCTGGCAATCCGGTCTCGACCCTCGTCGGATTCGAGGCCTTCGTGCGCCCCGCGCTACGCCGCCTGGCGGGACACCGTGTTCTCGACCGGCTCACCATCGACATGGTGCTCGACTGCCCCTTGCCTCGAGAACCTGACGGACGTCTCTATCTCACTCACGTAGTGGCCCGGGTGCACGACGACGGTCTCGTCCACGTCGAGAGCGCCGCCCGACAAGCTTCGCACCTGCTCCATGCGGTCGCGAGAGCCAACGCGCTTGTCTTTCTGCCCGACGGCACCGGAGCTGACGTTGGCGACGTCGTTCGAGGAATGGTGCTCGATGCGGATCAGTTGAGTCCTGCCTGATGGCTCGGCTGATCTTGCTGGGTCCGGCCCGCGACGCGGCCGGCATCGGCACCGACAGCGTAAACGGCGACTCTCTCGAGGACGTGCTCGACGAGGCCGTCCGTCGGTACGGACCGAAGTTCGAAGCCATTCTGGAGATCAGTCGAGTCTGGGTGAACGGGGAACCGGCCGATGCCGGAACACGGATCAGTCAGGATGACGAGGTCTCGGTACTCCCCCCGGTCTCGGGCGGATGAGGCGACGGGCCGTCGCTGAGTAGCTCGAGGGCGTGCACCACGACGTCGAGCACGGCTTCGAGAGACTCGATCGCCCCGCGGGGCGATCCGGGGCAGTTAAGAATCAAGCACTGACCTACGGTGCCCGATCGCCCGCGCGACAGCCGGCCCAACGGACTAACGAGACGCATGGCTTCGCTCAGTCCGGGCGCATCGCGTTCGAGTACGCGAGCCGTACCCTCCGGAGTGAGATCACGGGGGGAGAAACCCGTCCCCCCCGACGTGACGAGGAGTCCGGCGAAGTCGCTCATTGCGCGCAAGCTCTCAGCCACCGACTCTTCGCCATCGGGAATCACCCGATAGTCGGCGATCGTGAACCCTGCGTCAGCCAGTCGCTGGGAGATTTGCGGACCGGCGAGATCCTCGCGTTCACCCCGGTGGGCCGAGTCCGACACGATCAGAACCTTGGCGTAGAGATCCACGCCGACGAGCGTAGGTGACGCGGCCGTCGCTGTTCTCAGCCCCCGGCCATCGCACCGATGACGTAGAAGGGCTCTTGCCCACGCTGTACGGCCTCGGGCAGCGTCACGTCAATTGGTTCGAGTGACAGGTCCTCTTCACAGGCGTAAAACCGCACGAACTTTCGTCGCTGCTGGGTGAACGGATCACGGATCGTCCCCAAGAGGGCGGGAAAGCGTGCCTCGAGAGCATCGATCACGCTCGCGGGCGATGGCGTGCCGACCACCTCGAGGTCGACCTCGCCGGACACCTTCGCAATCACCCGGAGGTGCGCGGGCAGGACGACACGAATCACACCAACGTCTGGACTTCGACCGATAGCACCGCGGGAAGGTCGCGCACGATCGGCTCCCAGGAGTCACCCGAGTCGGCCGACGCGTAGACCTGCCCGCCCGTGGTGCCGAAGTACACGCCGCAGTCCTCGAGGGTGTCGACCGCCATCGCGTCGCGCAGCACGTCGACGTAGCAGTGCTCTTGGGGTAGGCCCTTGGTCAGGGGTTCCCACTCGTTGCCGCCCGTTCGACTGCGATAGACGCGCAGTTTGCCCTCGGGAGGAAAGTGCTCGGAGTCACTCGTGATGGGTACCACGTAGACGGTCTCTGGTTCGTGGGCGTGCACGTCGATGGCGAAGCCGAAGTCCGAGGGCAAGTTGCCACTGACTTCGCTCCAGGAGTCCCCGGCGTCGGTGCTGGCCATCACGTCCCAGTGCTTTTGCATGTAGAGAACGTCGGGGTTCGACGGATTCATCGCGATGCGGTGCACGCAGTGTCCGACCTCGGCGTCCTCGTCGGGCAGACCCTCGGAGTGCAGCCCGTGGTTGATTGGTTTCCACGTCGCGCCCTCGTCATCGCTGCGAAAGGCCCCGGCCGAAGAGATAGCCACAAAGATCCGGCGGGGGTCCTGCGGGCTGACGATGATCGTGTGCAAGCACATTCCGCCCGCCCCGGGTTGCCACGCGGATCCCGTGTCGTGTCCGCGCAGACCTGAGAGTTCACTCCAGGTCTGTCCGCCGTCGACCGAACGAAAGAGGGCAGCGTCCTCCACGCCCGCGAGCACCGTGTCGGGGTCACTCAAGGATGGCTCGAGGTGCCAGACCCGGGCGAACTCCCATGGGTGGGGCGTCCCGTCGTACCACTGGTGAGTCCCCGGCACGCCGTCGTAGACGAACTGGTTGCCCACCGGCTCCCAGGTGAGGCCACCATCATCCGAACGCTGAATCAACTGACCGAACCAACCCGTCGACTGCGAGGCGTAGATCCGATTGGGATCGACGGGCGATCCCTTTACGTGGAAGATCTCCCACCCGCCAAAGAAGGGGCCACTGACGTCCCAGTTCTTTCGGGCGCCATCCGCACGAAGCACAAACGCTCCTTTTCGCGTCCCCACCAATACCCGCACACCACTCATGGCTCGCCCCTCTCCGCGTCCGGCGGGACGCTGTCGAAAAAACAGTACATCGCGCTCAGCGAACTCGGGCGACCGTTCGCTCCTCAGAGTTGTTCACACTGATATCGCCGCACAAATCAAAAGAGATTGTCAATTCGACGGTCGAGTCGCGAATCGAGTGATGTAGCCCGAGTAGCTGGACACCCACACGTCGTCGGTAAGCGGGTCGTACGTGATGCCGATGGGCTTGGTTGGCACGGCCACCGTTTGGAGAATGGCCAAATCAGATGCCCTCAGTTCCGTGACGGTCGCGCTGCCGTAGTTGACGACGTAGAGCGCCGTACCGTCGCTCGAGATCACGAGTGAGCGGCACAAGACGCCCGTGTGGCGCAGTTCGACAACGCGCTGAGTCCGCAGGTTTACCTTGACGACATCGCCGGGAATATTGAGTGAGACGTAGGCGAACTTGCCGTTGGGGCTCAGCACGACGGTACGGGGATTCGAGCCGACGTAGATCTCGCCGACTTCCTTGAGATCGGCGAGGCTCACGCGGACTAAAACGTCGCCACCCATGATCGCCACGTATGCGAAGCGGGACTGAGTGTCGATGGCGATCCCCCGGGGCGTCCCGGGAAGAGGGAGCGTCGCGACCACCTTGTGTAACGCCACGCTGACGATCGACAGCGTCCACGAGCACCAATTGGTCACGAGGACGTAGCGGTCGTCGGGTGACACGGCCACAAACTTGGGAACCAGGCCGACCTTGATGACCTGATCGATGCCGAAGGTGACCGTGTTGATCCGAAAGACGTAGTCCGGGGTGTCACCGGCCGCCAGAGCGCTACTCGGCGTGCAGGTGTCTTTGCCCTCGGGTCCTTGACCGGGTCCGTACATCGAATAGTTAGATATGTAGAAGTACTTGGCGTCAGGCGAGAACGCACCTTCGACGGGTGCCCCCTGGACCACTCCGCCGGGAATCCCAAAGTGTGACAAGTCGACCGTGGCGGGAATGGTCTTAACCAGCGCTCCCGATCGAGAGTTAAAGACCGAGACAGTGCGCCGATAGACCATGTTTTGGGCGAACACCAAGCCCGTACCCGAGGCGTCGACGGACTTGGGCGTGATGCTCGCCGAGGAGTACTGGCCGATTCGAACGAGCGAGCGATCGTCCGCGGGAATGACTGGCTTCGCGGGCGGGCAGTTGACGTCGTCGTCGTTGACGTCGTCGTCGTTGACGTCGTAGACGTGGGCGTTGTCGATGTCGTGGTCGTTGATGAAGTGGTCGTTGAATCGTGAGGAAGGACGGGCGACTTCGAGTGGCCCGAGGCCGATGCGGGTATTCCACTTGACAGTCCAGCCGCACTGAGCGCGAGGGCCATCGCGAGGATGGTCGCGGCAACTGTCCTCAATTCACGACGTCGCAAAGGGTCCCGAGGCTGTCGTCGCATCTCGATAACCGTAACGCTGAACCCTCAATGGCCCCAACGGTGGTCCGAGCGAACTTGGCGGCCGCGATCCCGGCCCTTGAACGTCTCCGCGCACTGAGCGAAGAATGGCCCAATCCAAGAACTGCTTGACGGCTTCTAAGGGCTCAACTCGCCACACGATGGGGCCGATAAATCTCCGTTCGACGTAAGGTCAAGTTGCCTATCGCGCGAGGAGGTGTCGTGGAGTACACCAAGCAAGAAATCATCGACAGGCTTCGACGGGCGGGATTTCGCGAAGCGGCCGATCAAGCAATGCTGGAGTTGCCAGATCCCATAGATGAACAAACTCTCGAGGACTGGGCGATGAAGCGGGGTATTACGAAGGATGCCATCATGAGCGCGATGGGTGGGAGTCCATAGCGCGGGGGCATCATCAACATGCAGGATGCCTGTTCGCAGCTTGCATGCAGCCACAGAGTCGGCACGAAGAAGTCGCTACGTGGCGCGCGTCGAATTGCCCGCGTCCGGTCTCGGCGGCCCCTCACCCTGGGAACCCGCGAACCGAACGGCCAGGAAGGCCAGCGCCGCCGCCCCAACCACGGCACACGCGGCGATCGTCAAGGGCCGGTGCCCACTCGCGTTGGGCGCGAGCAGCGACAGTATCAGGACGGCCAGCAACTGAATGGGAACTTGAATTGCGAGAAACCTCGTCAACCCGTGAGCGAATACCGCGATCTGCACTCGTGCTCGCCAGGGCAACTCGAGAGTCCACATGCCGATGAGGTGAAGCAGATGAAGTCCCGCGAGGAGCACCAAAAACCGCCAACTCAGCGCCGCGTGATGTGAGAGTTGGCCGATGGCGAGAAAGACGATGAGTCCCCATCCGAGCAAGAACTGCGGAGCGATCGCCGCCGCCATCGCGAACACGGCGCCGACCACCAGCCAGCCGTTCACTCCATAGACGTCCAGCGACATCAGGGCGCCCACGAGTGCGAACAGCGCCCGGATCGCCACCGTGGGAATCCGCGCGCCAGATTGAACGAGACCCGGTGTTGCCTCGGTGCCAAAGAACCTCACCGTCGTGTCCCCGCGATCGCCCCTCGGGCCGGTCGACTCAGCAGCTGCAATCGAGCGCGGCGCGACATGACGTTGCCATCTTCCGGCCACCGAAGATAATCAACTCCGCGTCGGCGGAACGCGCGAATCCGATCGTCGCGCTGCATCATGACGATACGGTGCGCGATACGTTCGGCTCGGGTGGTTCGCGCAAAGCGGGCCGCCGGGAGCACGTCCACCATGACGACGCGATGACCGGTCTCGCGCCAGCGCAAAGCAAGGCGAACCGCTTCGTCATCGAGCAGGCTCGACAAGACGTAGACGAGTGCGCCTGGGGGCACGATCGGAGGTCTCGTTCGGCGATACGGAATAGTTGAGGGCTGGGTCACCGCAATCGCACGCAGAAGTTGGCGCAGGTGTCGGTGTCCTCCCGCGTGGGCCACCATCCGAGTACGACTCGAGAGGTCCTGAAAGCCAACACGATCACCCGCCTGGATGTAGGCGCTGGCCAAGGAACTCGCCGCTTCGCGAGCAACGTCCAGTGCGCTCGCTCCCTTGGTGGCCGCCACGTTGGAACTCCACTGGGCGACCTGCTCGCCCACGTCATCGCGACTGTCGAGCACAATGAGCACTGTCGCGTCCGAGAGCGCCGACGTTCGACGTACGTAGAGGTCGCCAGGATTCTGTGCGCGACGCGCCGTGGTCTTCCAGTCGATCCGGCGCAACCGATCCCCCACCGCGAAGGGATGGATGTCGCGAAAGTCGCCACCGTCGCCGGCTCGTGCGGACTCGTGCGAGCCGGTGAGGCCTCGCAGTCGAAGGGGCAACGGGAGCGACGCGACGGGTGCGCGCGTCGGCGAAATGACGCGAGCCGCGACCAGCGGTTTCTCGGGCGGGCTTGTCGATCCCGCGTCGGTGCCCAGGAACCGGTACTCAAATCGAACCAACTCTTGGGGTCCGGAGTGAAGGAGAGGTACGCGCCCCGTGATGTCGCCGCACGACCGGTACGGCGAGGACGACCTCCTGCGCGTCGCCGCCGAGCAGAGTGCTTCGCACGACCACGGCCTCTATTCCCGTCGGGTACGTCGAAGGCGAGCGCGAAATCAATCTCAGAGTCGCTCGAGTCGCCCAGCGTCAGCGTCGCAACACTTATTGCGCCCATCGCGGGTCGACGCTCCCACGTCCACGCGAGCCCGACCACCAGCGGCAAGGCGAGCAGCGCCAGGTCAATCCGTCCCAGTAGTAGCCCACCGGTCGCAAGCACAATCGCGACGATCCCTCCGGCGGTCAGTCCCGCCGAGCGTGTCCAGGACGGAACAGATGATTGGCTGATCGGCGCCAGACGCGAGTGCAGCGGCGGTGCACTCACGGCCCTACGGTCGACGGTCTCTGTCCCACGGTGGGTGGACCGGGCACGCTGGCCACGATGCTGGTCACCACGTCGGCCGCACTGGTGCCGTCCGCCCAGGCTTGGGTGGTCAACGACAACCGATGGGCCAGCACGGACACCGCGACACGTTTGACGTCTTCGGGCACGACAAAGTCGCGTCCGTCGATCACCGCACAGGCCCGAGCAAGCAGCATCAGCCCTTGGGAGCCCCGCGGTGACGCACCCACCTCCACGCTTTGATGTTGGCGCGTCGCGGTGGCGAGATCAACGCAGTAGTTGACGATGTCGGCCTCAACGTAGACGCGTTCGATTCCGGCCTGCATCGCACCCAGTGTGGTGGCGTCAATGACCCGATCGATGGACGCAACTTCGTGGCGACGCTCCACCCGGTTCATCAGAATCTGCGCTTCACCCGAGCGTTGCGGGTATCCAATGCTGAGTCGCACCATAAATCGGTCGAGCTGGGCCTCCGGTAACGCATACGTGCCCTCGTACTCGATGGGATTCGAGGTCGCCACGACGTGAAAGGGTGACGGCAACCGAAAACTCTGACCCTCGACTGTCACCTGCCCCTCGGCCATCGCCTCGAGCAGCGCGGACTGGGTCTTGGGCGAGGTGCGATTGATCTCATCGGCGAGAAAGAGTCCGGTGAAGATCGGTCCGGGGCGAAAGACGAATTCACTCGTCGCGGGGGCATAGACAAAGGAGCCAGTGATATCGGCGGGCAGAAGGTCCGGGGTGCATTGGAGCCGTCGAAAGTCGAGGCCGAGCGCGGAGGCCAAACTTCGCGCGGCCAAGGTCTTGCCCAACCCGGGAACGTCTTCGAATAAGACATGTCCACCCGCCAAAATCGTCGCCAGACCCAACTCGATCGCGTCGCGCATACCGACCACCACGGTGGCCACGCGATCGAGAATGTCAGTAGCGAGTCGCGCGATCTCATCGACGGTGAGTTCCGCTCCGCGTGAGTCGAGAAGTGAAGAGGCATCGTCGGGCACTGAATCTCCTTAGGCGGTTCGGCTAAGAGTCGTCCCCGCGCGCCGCGACCTCGACGCTACTGGCGACGGCTCGCTCGACCGTGAGGTCTCGAGCGCGTCCAAGGCATCAAGACAGTGCACGATAGATCGCAGATACGGCCGACGCCGGGATCTCGACACGAGAAGTAGGTATGCACGGCGCCCGATGAGCTGTTCAATCTGTGCACGGTCGCTCGACTCGCGCAAGTCAATTTGACGCTCCGCCAGACGACGCCGCGCAACGTCATTGACGCTCACCAGGGCGGCGTGGCTCACTCGACCAAACCTCGACTCGAGCGACCATGAAAGTTCGGCGACATTATTGCGGGCGCCCGACGATGCGTGTACTCCTTCGCCTCGCCACGCGGTCTCGCCGCGCTCGGAAAGTGTCGCGCGGGCTGTGAGTACCAGTCCCAGCGTGGTCAGGGCATTACCGAACAGCAGTGCGTACCAGATGGTTGCACCGAAGTACCAAAAGATCGCAGCGACCACAATCGCGGCGAACAGCGCGCGCACAACGGTTCCCCTCTGTGGGCGCTGTACCAATCCAAAAGTACGGAGCATGCTTCTGGGCCGCGTCGTGCGGACACCGTCTCGTTGGCCGTCATCGGCGTGCTCCGACACCGGCGGGCACATCGGACGCGGGCCACGATTGAATGAGGTTCTTCAGCGCTGTGCGCACCGTTGCGACGTCGTCATGGGTAACAGGATGGTCGCTAAAGCGCGCTCGAAGATAGAGACGCAGAAGCGTTCGAATGGCGCGGTCGTCGACCAATGCGCGACTCACGATTCGGGTCGTGAACTCCGTCGGCGTTTCATCCTGACGGCGCACGATGCCTGAGTCTTCTGCCGTTTCTTCCAGACCTAACCAGGCGCGCACAATCGCGTCAGCGGGTTCTCGTTCTCCGTCAAGGGCCAGCAGTGCACGCTCGATCCCGGTACGCAGGACGGGTTCTTCCAAAACGGTTTCTGACGCCGCGGCAACGAGGATCTCAGACACCGCGCTCGCGGGCATAACGAACCGCTCGGGCGAGTCACGGCGCCGGTGATGTGTCCACCAGCGCCAGAGCAGCGTCGCGACGAGGATGACACCGAGTCCGACAACGATCCACAACAGCAACTGACCCACCGGAAAACTACTGCCACGGTGGGCCGGTGGGACGCGCGGTGTGCCTCTCGATGGGGTGGTCGGCGTCTTAGTCGGCACCAGTTTCTTTGGGGTGATGGTGAAGTGCGGGACCCAGCGAGCGCCGGTGAAATGCACGGTGCCAGAGACTCCGGCCGCGACGACCACGACGACTCCCAGCGCCGCGCTCGACAACACCGCGCTCGGCGACCTCATTTGGACCTCGTTACCGCTGGTCCCGGCGGCCCCACACGCACGTCCCTACGGTACCTGACTCAGAATGCCACTTTTCTCAGACAACTCACCCATCCGTCAGGCTGATGAGAAGTGATCACACAAAATCTGCAGACTCGTTGAGTGTTCGAGGGCCGCACGTAATGTGTCGTGCCTACCGTCCGGTTTATGAAACTCTTACACTCAGCCAAGCGTCGTCCCTGGACGATCGTCCTGTTAGTTACCGCCATGGTGGCCACGATTACTGGTGTGGGCATCTCGAGCGCTTTTGTGGGGACGACGCCGTCGTCCGCCACCCCTACCGCCTGCCCTGCGGGCAGCAGTCTTCAATCTCCGAAGGGTTCATCGCAGGAGGAGTGCGTCATCACCTCGACGGGCACCCCGGTGGGCGGCGTCAAGCACGTCTGGCTCATCATTCTGGAGAACAAGTCCTACGACGAGACCTTCACCGGACTTAACCAGAACTCGTACTTGTGGCAGACCCTCCCCGAGCAGGGCGCGCTGTTGACCAACTACTACGGCACGGGTCACTTCAGCATGGACAACTACATCTCACTGGTCTCCGGTCAAGCTCCGTCCTACGCGGTCCAAGATGACTGCTCCACGGTGGCCAACATGACCAACAACAACAGCGGCATCATCACCACCGGGACGGTCGGCACGACCACCGACACCGACGGCACGACCGACGCCAGTGGCACGAACACGAACATGCCGAACCCCACTGGCGCTGGCAACGGCAACTACGGCCAACTCGAGGTGCACGGTGGCGTGAACGCAGCCCTCGGTAGCAATGGCTGCGTCTATCCGACCAACGTGCCGACAGTCTTCAACCAGTTCGATGCGGCCAGCGTGCAGTGGAAGGCCTACGCCCAAGACCTCGGCGGCGCTCAGCCGGTCGGATCGACGACCTACGTCACGGGTGCGACGCCCGGGGTGACCGACACGGTCCCCGGTCGCGAGGACGGAGTCTGCGGGTACCCGGGCACGAGCGCGGCTGACCCCGTCACCAATCCGACCAACCTCGTTGCGCCAACCGGCGACGTTGGAAGCTACACCGGGGCTCAAATTGCCAACGTGAACAGCAACGGCGACCCCGCCGACCAGTACGTCGCCAAGCACTTCCCCACCCCGTGGTTCACGTCCCTCACCGGTGAGTCCGCCGGTACACAAAACACGGTGGCGTACCCGGCACAGCCCGCGTTGACCGAGCCCAACACACCGGAGTACGACGGTCCCGGCGCTCCGACCACCGGTGCCGCCGACACGAACTGTGACGCCAACCACGTGTCCAACCTCGACGACCCCACGTACGGTCTCGAGCACGACCTCAGTCTTCCGGCGAACGACGTTCCGGCCTTCAACTGGATCACTCCGGACAACTGCAGCGACGCCCACGACGCCACCTGCGCCGGTAACAACCTCTCGGGCGCCTTCAACGCGGACGGAACACCGAACTACACCCCCTCGGGTCTGCCCAGCTACGACCCCGAAGCAACAACGCCGCTGAACTACACCGGCGGTCTGTACGCCTCGGACCTCTTCCTTCGCTACTACATTCCCCTCATCGAGAAGTCGGCCGCCTTTGCCGATGGTGGGCTGATTGACATCACGTTTGACGAGGCCAACCCCCCCTTCACGGTGGGCAACAGCTTCAACAACGTGCCGGCTGCCGGTGACGTCACGACCGCCTCGGCGCCGACCGACCAGCCGTCCTTCGGTGCCAAGGGCACCGAGGCTCCCGGCGCGGACTCCCTCTACGGTGCCTACGGCTTGCTGGCCGACCAGGCGGGCGAGAACCTAAACGGCAGCAACGTCAACACCGAGCCGACCGGCCCGAATGACCCCGAAGTCACCAACTCGACCGGAGAACAGTTGCAGCCCGGACCAGGTGCGTCGGGATTCATCGATCGCCCGACAGGTCTCACGGGTGAGAGCCCCTACCTCAGCCCCTCCCCCGGGCCCGGTCCCACGTCAGAGCCCGCACTCGGTTCAAACGGCTCGAGCATGATCATTGACCCCCTGATCAACGCGGACGACACCGGACGTTTGGTCTCGGGTACGGGAATTCCGGCCGACACGTTCGTCGGAGCGGTGAGCGACACCGGCCCCGTGTCTCTGTCACAGAACTCCAGCGTCAATAAGACGTGGTCCAACAACTACGCCAAGCCGTGGACCGGTACGTTCCAACTGCTCAGTGCAAGCGGATCGCCCGTCAATCTCACGGCCTCGCTGGACGGGACCATCGCGTTGAGCGCCGAAGGTGCCACGTCGACGGTTGGTACGACCTGTGCCAGCGCGACGGCGGCTGCGACCACCGCGGGCTGCGTGACGGCGGATCCGCTGTACGACCCGACTGACTTCACACCCGGCGGCGGCGACACGGGTACCGTGCTCATCAGCCCGTTCATCAAGCCCGGCACGGTCTCAAGCACGTACTACAACCACTACAGCACGCTGCGCACGCTGGAGGACCTCCTCCTCACGGGAAAGACCTGCGCCAACCCCACGAACGCCGACACGCCACTCGCGGCCGGCACGGTCTGTGGCGGCTTGGACGGCCAGGGTCACATCGGTTACGCCGCGCAGTCAGGACTCGCATCCTTCGGTCCCGATGTCTTCACCGCCCAGTCGTTCACCACGGTGACGACACCACCGGGCTTCAGCGCAGTCAGTGGCTCGGGCTCAACGACCCTCTACTGTCCCTTCCTGGTCCGCCTCGGACTACCGGGGTCGAACGGTCGCAACGGCTTCGGGCGTGACGGTGGCACCGGGGGCACCGGTGGAACGTCGGGCTGCGGCACCAACGGCGGAAACGGTGGCTCGGGTGGTAACGGGCACACGACCGTCGGCGCAGGCGGCAACGGTGGCAACGGCGGCAACGGCGCGTGTCCTCCCGAAGAGTGGAGCGGCGGAATCTGGCTGACCTCGAGCAGGAACTCCGACGACTCCCGCCGACACTCCCCCTTGCAATGGCACGTGGGGCAACGGCGGTAACGGTGGCAACGGTGGGAACGGCTCCGAGAAGCGACCCGGTGGCAATGGTGGCAACGGCGGCGATGGAACTCCCGGCGTGCGCGGCTCGAATGGCTTCGAACGGTTAGAACGGCTAGGAGCCCGATTAAGTCAATGCGCTTTTTGTCACAATCTCCTCCTCGCGCGAGGGGCCGGGTCCTTAGACCTGGCCCCTCGCGCGTGATCGCGGTGGCGCTGTGCTCCCTCGCCCTCGCGGGGTGTGGCGCAAGCGCCGCGGTCTATCCGTCGTTTCTCCCCAAGAAGACTCTCAACCCCAAGGTCGATGCGGCGCTCGTCGGGACGATGGCTAGACCGGCCCTTCAGGTCGAGGGGCTGCCGGTACTGGTCAGGACCAAGGCGTATCACGTGCGCATCACCGTGAGCGGGCCCGTGGTGCCCGGCGAAGGACTCCCCAATCAGCCCCCCGCCACGACGTGCACGTGGACGGTGACGATGAAGGACGCGAGTGCGACGGTGCCCGTGTCGATCGCTGACTTTCACTCCGATTGACCACCTCGGTTCGGTGTTCCTCATGGGCCTCGTACCGGGTGAACACGTCCCGCCCCCGTACATTCATCCTGGCCAGACCTCACTTTCAAACTGCGGGCGTACGAACTCGTGGGCGAGGGAATGATGCAGTGGGCGCCCGATCACCGCCACGTGGTCGCCGACTGGGACTACACGGTCGAGAACGACTGAGCCACGCTGAGCCCGGGCATCCAACACCGGGCCACACATGCTTGACGCGCTGATCTGCGCTACCTAACATTCGAGAGTTCTCACGATTCGGGGAGGAATTCGTGAAAAGAACGCTGGTCGGCGCTGTGCTGGTTGTCGCCACGCTTCTCGTGGCGTCGTCGACCGCGGGTTCGATCGGAATCCGAGCGGCCAGCAAGCAGTACCTAAAGGACGTGGCGTCGGTCGACGTTGCGCTCAAGACGTTCGACTCTCAGATTCATACTTGGACCAACTCCACCGCGGACACCGAAGGCGAGCGCGAGGCGAAGTCACTGCTGAGTGCACTGGTGAACGTACGTTTCAGACTTCTGAGCCAGGCGTGGCCCCAGAACGTGAAGGGCGGCGTCGTATTCATCTGCACGCAGGACATATCGTCGCTGGAAGAAGACCTGCGCGAGATCGACGGCAACTCCATGCTCGGCAATGGCGCCTTCCAACTGACCTTCAGCGCCGACTGGCGAACGCTGGCGTTGGACGCCTTCTATGTTCGTAAGGACCTTGGCCTGCCCAACAGCCGGCCCCTGTAGCGCTAAGGCGCGGCGGCCCGAAACGCAGGCTTAGTCAGTGTTCGTACGCGAGATTTTGAACCGGAGCTGATTCGGGCAACTTCGTCGGTCCATGTAGACCAGCGAGCGGCCTGAGAAATCCGTGGCGATCTGAAGTAGGTTCCCAGTTAGAGATGCCATCCGGTTTCCCGTACACAACGCTGTGCCGAAGGAGGAGTTACTGATGCCCCAGTTCATGGACTTTCACGACGACTTGAAGCTGCCGGACGACGCCGTTCAACAGATCACGAAGGAAGCGAAGGAACACAAGTCAGACGAGTTTGGCGTCCGACAGGTTGAGCTCTTTCACAACGCCGATGGGAAGGTCTACTGCCTGCTAGACGCTCCCGACGCCGACGCCGTTCGCGCTCACCACGCTGCCATTGGGGTACCCTGCGGTGAGGTGCACGAGGTCTCTGGGATCCTGTAACCACTCGGGACCGGTGCCATTGGCGCCATCAATACATTTGATATATGTTGCGCCTTGGTGCGTCGTCACCGCTGTCGACGCCCGTAAGGAGGCGTCATGTATTTATTGGCAAGACAGGCCGTCGTACGAGGGCAAGACGCTCTGAAGTGGAGCGTCGACATCGGGACCGCCGCCGGTAACGCGCTCGGGGTAGAGGTAGGGGTGTGGGCCACGATTCTCTCGCCCGGCGTGGGCACGGTGACATGGACATCGCGCTGGCCAGACCTCAGCACGTTGGACAAGAGCATGGCAACACTCATGAGTGACGCCCAGTACGTCGCCCTGGCGGCCGAGAACGAGAAGTACATCAGCGGCGCAGTCGACGACACGTTATTCCAGATCGTCTACGAGGGTTCCGCTCCGCTCAGCGATGCCAAGTACGCATCGACCGTCACTGCAGTCTGCGCTCCAGGAAACTTCGCTCGCGGCATGATGAGCGGGCTGGAGATCGCCCAGAAGGCCGAGCAGACGACGGGTGTGTCCACCGCGTTCCTCGCCGCTCAAACTGGGGCCTACGGCGCTGTCTCGTGGTTAGCCGGGTACGACAGCATCGACGCCTACGAGGTTGCGCAGCACAAGTTGGAGGCTGACATGAGCTTCATCGAGTTCGTGGACGGCGTGACGGGCGCGTACATCGCCGACCCCATGGTCACACGCAGCACCCTCTACATGAAGGTCAACTAGGCCAGCTCGCCACTCAACTCATCGCACGACCGAGGGACACTAGGTTCTGACTCGTGGCGTGGGGATCTGATCTGGAGCGCCTGAGCGGGTATCCATTTGATGTTCGCCACAGTGTCGGGGCCCTGGAACGTGCCCACACCTCCGCGGACATCGCGGCGGACGCCTACGGGTACTTTGTTCGACTGTTCTCGGGGGTCGCGCCGGACATCGCGCTCATCGTGGCCAACGAGACCGACTGGCAGAGCCGCCAACCGTACGGATTGCCGTTCTTTAACGACGCCGACGACCAGATACGTCCCGGCATCGTCGTGATGCCAGCGGCAAGAGGCACCTTCTGGGTCGAGATGGCTGTCGAGTTGCGCGAGGCGTCACCCGAGCGATACCCGACACTGCTGGATGCCTATCCGGACGGCGCTGGCGGCGTGGATCTCCAACCATTCTTCGATCTCATCACGATCCACGAGCTCGGTCACGCGTTCCAAGTTCTAGGAAATCTCAACTGCCCAACCTTTTGGCTGGGTGAAATCTTCGCCAATTTGGCCCTGCATTCGTTCGTCGCGACGAAGCGACCGGAGAGCTTGCACACGCTCGAGGTACTCGCCATCATGGGCTCCCAAAGCCCACGACTCGACGCTCGAATCCGCGCCGAGGGATACAGCACACTGGAGGAGCTCGAGGCCCACTACACGGGCGGCGACACTCCGATGAGCCCTCTGAACTACGTCTGGTACCAGTATCGGTGGCAGCGCATCGCGGCCCACATGTTCGACGCCGAGGGAGAGGAGTCTCTCGTTCGCTTCTGGAACTACTTTCGCTCGCCCGATCTCGTTCTTCCCCACGAGGTCACGGCGATCTCGCTTTCGCCTCTGCTCAGAACCGAGGTGAGCGAAACGCTCGGCAAGGCAATCGAAGATTGGCTCTAAATCCAGCCACTCCCGCAGAATTCAATGCTTCACTTCATAGTCGAGCAACAGGTATCCACTCGGCGAGACGACACTCCTCACGAGCGCCAACCGGGAGTTCGCTCCCGTGTCAAAGAGCCGGCGTCCACTACCTTGCAACGCCGGGGCGACGACTAATCGGATCTCATCGACCAATCCAGCCTTGAGCAAGGCGCCCGTGAGGGCGATGCTCCCGTGGAGACCAATGTCGCCGCCGGGCTGTTCCTTGAGGGCAGCGATGAACTCAAATGGTCCCTGCTCGATCACCACGGTATTCGCCCACAAATCGTCCGGCGCGCTTGACGTCACGACGTACTTGTCGACACCGTTGATGAAAGTGGCGAAGGGTTCAATATCACTCGTCGGCCAAAAGGCAGCCCAGTCGTTATAGGTTCTTCGACCGAGGATCACCGCATCCTGAGTGGCAATGACGCGAGCAAGATTCTCGTCCATCGCGTCATCCCACTCGGTGATGAACTGGTCGGGATCCTCCGCCACGCCGTCGAGGGATAACAACTCGTAGGCAATCAGCTTGCGCGCCATATCGTCTCCTTGCGTCGCGTCAGAGATCATCTTCCTCTGGTCGTGCTTCCGCTTCGACGACCCAGAGTACGTCATTCTCCTGCGACACTGACCGCGTTCAGGCATCGATTCGCTGCTGGACGACCGAATGTAGGGTCGTTGCATCGGCGCTCGCCGAGGGACCAAAGGGGCCGCACGTGCATCTCATTACCCGGGCCACCGTCGTGGCATTGCTCCTCGGATCGGTGAGCCTCGTCGGGCTGTCGAGCGATGCGGGCGCGACGGGTGGCCTCGTGTTCTACGTCAACGCCGCACTCTCCGGGATGACCGTCAGCGACTGTACGACTGCCTCGAACACCGACTGCGGTCTCGACAACGCGATCGACGCCTTCAACGCTGATACGACACCCGACGACGCTGACGGAATCGTCTTTGGGAGTTCAATCTCGACGTACGTGAGCAGCGGCGTCGTCATCGACAACACGACGACTGGGGTGTCGCTCACAATATTCGGCAACGGTCCGGGAACCACCGCGATTACGGGAGACTTGTCCAACTCGGTCTTCCGGATTCAAGGGAATGCGGTCAATATCTCGAATGTCACCGTCGAGGACGGTTCGGCTCTCACTGGCGGCGGCGTCGACAACGAAGACGGCTCACTCGATGTCAGCAACGACGTCTTTACCAATGACGCTGAGCAGGACACCGATGGCGGGGGCATCTTCAACGACAACGGCACGGTGATCGCCCAGAATGACGTCTTTACGAACAACTCTGCGGGCACGAGCGAGGGTGACGGCATCTTTAGCCAAGGCGGTGACGTCAGTGCGATCGACGACACGTTCGCCAACAACGTGGCCACGAATGGCAACGGCGCCGGCATCTTCTTGAACGGTGGCGCACTCTTCGCGGTGAGTGACACGTTTTCCAACGACTCGGCGACTGCCAACGGCGGGGGTGGAGCTCTCTACGCTTTCGGCACCGTAACCGCCACGAACGACACGTTTGTGGACGACTCGGCTGGCGCCCAAGGTGGGGGCGCGATCAACTTCCTCGCGGGCGCACTCGGCGCCACGGATGACACCTTTTCCAACGACTCAGCGAGCGACGGGGACGGGATTACCAATCAATTTGGTATTGCGGCCGTGTCGAACTCAATTTTTGATGCGGCACCCTGCGCGGGGGCGGGGGTCATCGACGGTGGCTACAACGTGGAGTCCGATGACTCGTGCGGTTTCGGAAGCACCGACGTCGTCAATAGCGCATCGATCGACTTGGCCGCCACGCTTTCTCCCAACGGCTCCACCATCAGTCCAGAGACTCTCGCCATCGGTCCCGGCAGCTCCGCCCTTCTCGAGGTACCCTCGGCGGACTGTTCCGTCCACAACGATGAGCGCGTTGAGCCCCGACCGGGGTACCTCGGACAGGGGGCCTGCGACGCTGGAGCATACGAGTATCAACACGCCGCACCACCCATTGTGCACAAAAGTCAGACCATCGACTTTGCTGCGTTGCCCTCGGTCGTCCTGACTGCAACGAGCGTGAATCTCTCGGCGAGTGCGACGTCAGGGCTTGGCGTCACGTTCGCCGGCACGACCCCGAGTGTGTGCACGGTGACCGGCTCGACGGTGAGTTTGATCGCGCCCGGACTGTGCTCCATTGCGGCCAGCCAACCGGGTGACGCTCAGTATCTCCCCGCCCCCAGTGTCACCGAGTCATTCAGCGTGACCGCACCCCTCCTACGTCCGGGACGGCCACGCATTACTGCGAGGTCTCCCTTCAAGGGCCGGATCCGGATTTCGCTTACTACCCCATCGACTGGCGCTACTGCTTACCAGTACTCCCTCGGGGCAGCCTGGAAGAATCTCCCCGGAGACGGACCCTTCGTGCTGTCAGGAATCCGCGCACCGCGACAACCGTTCGAGTACGCGGGATAAACGGAGCTGGATATGGGCCGACGTCGCCTGTACTTCGCGTTCACGTTCGTCACTAGATCCCGAGGATCCCGCAACGTAATCTGCGCGTATGGCCAAGAACACGAACGACCTCATGTCCTGGGATGGATGGGACCTTCGTACCGGCGCTCACGCGGATCCCAACGCGGTCCCAGACGTTTGAGAGCGCGGCCCCACCTTTTCCCGGTGTCGATTCGCGCTACGAACTATTGGCGGTGGCGGCTCGCGGATTTCATCCGCCGCAGTTTCTGAGCGCGAGTGCGGGCGGGGCCAAGCCCGAAGGAGATTCTACCGAGATTGAGTTTCCCGGACTTCGACAGGTCTGGTCCGTTCTGTACCGCCAGATCGCCGAGACCGCCCCGGCGAGTAAGCGGCCGTACGCCATCTACCTGCTGGGGGTGAATCCTCCCGCTGATCTCAGCGCCAAGGAACTCGTCGCGTTCAACGACTTCTACACCAACGTCCACCTCGTCGAAGTCGCCGAGCGCCGCCACGCGCTTCGCGCCGTGCGCTTCGAGCTCGTGGAAGAGGTCAAGGCGCCGTACCTCGGCGCGCCGCAGTTTTTGGCCACGTACGAAGTCGATGAGAAGTCCGCGTCCCAGCGTCGTCACGTCGGGCCGCCCTACTCAGCCGGACCCGACGTGTGGCAGCGCCACACCACCCCGTGGCGACTCTGGTATCGGCGTCTAGGCACCTGACTCGACGCGTCCCCGTCGGCGCTAGGTCATCGCCAAGATGCCAGTCCCCGCAGCAGAGCCAAGTTCCACGCGGTCCGCGTCGTACTGCACGCCGCCCGTTACGGGACTGTGTTCGAGTAGAAGTCCCCCGTCGAGGTCGTGAGCCGTCTGCGTCAAGAGCTGGTCACTGTCGATCACCGACGCGAGCGCCGCGGCGGCGGCAATGCCCACGTGGCTCTCGGCCATGCACCCCATGATCGGCGTCACGCCGCTCGCCAGTGCCAGACGCACGACATCGAGACCCTCGCGCAGCCCACCCGTCTTGGCGAGCTTGACGTTGACCATGTCCGCGGCGTGCGTACGAATGATCTCGAGGAGTTCGCGTCGCGTCCAGACCGTCTCGTCAGCCATGATCGGCGTGTGCACGTTCGCGGTGACGTGAGCCAGGCCCTCGATGTCGTCACGCGAGACAGGCTGCTCCACGAGTTCGAGATCGACTCCGGCGTCCTCGAGCGCGCCGATAATGCGAATCGCCTCGTCACGTTCCCAGCCCTGATTGGCGTCAACGCGCAGGTGAATCGCCGACCCGACAACGTCACGCACCGCGATGAGCGTTCGCACATCGTCGCCGCCCGCCCCCACCTTCACCTTGAGCGTTCCGACTCCCGAACGCGCGAAGCCGAGCGCAGTGTGACACAGTTCGTCTCGTTCGGAATCGTCCACGACGGCCGACAAGGTGACATCCGTACGTACCGAGGGGACGCGACCACCCAAGTAGAGGAAGAGGGGAACCCCTGCCTCCTGGGCGGCGAGGTCGTAGAGCGCACAGTCGAGCGCCATTCGCGCCGAAGAATTTCTCGCCACCGCGCGCGCGAGACCCGCACTGAGCTCGTCGGGATCGGACGTCTCACGCCCGAAAATCGCGTCGTGCAACGGACCGAGGACGGCGGCGGTGACGCTCTCGATACTCTCTCCGGTCACACGCCAACTGGTGGGAGCCTCGCCCCAACCCGAACGCCCGTCGCTATCACGCACCTCGACGATTAGTGCATCGATCTCGTAAGCCGTACGAATCGCGGTGATGAAGGGCCGCTTCAACGCGATGGCCCGCCGGTGAATCACCACCTCTGCTACGCGCGCCACTCCGCTCCCCCTCCTTGCGTGCCTCTATCGTGGCACGCTCGCGGTCGGGACCGACTACGGCACGAACTTCGAACCGCCCCGCGCCTACTTCTTGTCGAGGACTCGCTCCAACTCTTGCTTATTCATCCTCGAGCGGCCCGGAATCTTCTTGCGACGAGCCTCTTCGTAGAGCTGCTTCATGGTGCGCCCGCCCGGACCCTTGTGCGATCGCAGTCCGCCGCGACGCTCGGACGAGATGTCATCCAGCGAGACTCGGCTCGCGGTTTTCGACTCGCCATGTCGAGCCCGCTCCTTATTCACGGTCCGCGCGGCAATCTCTTCGGCAAGTTGTTCCGAGCGTCCGGCGCGCTGTTCGCTCGCCTTTACGGCTTCGTACTGACGCTCTCGTTTTTCGCTCCACGTACCTTCTGGCATCGCATCCTCCTTTGCTCGTCCGAGCAACGGCGTGCTCGGGATCTCGAGTGCGGTTATTCGTAAAACGCTAATCACGTCCTTCGACATTGTCCACGGCCCCGTATCTTGTCTTGGGGTTCTGGACTCCAAAAGTTTCGCCTGTGGCGATCCGGACTCGCTTGAGAACGAATCGAGGTAGCGCATGACGCCCGCGAGAAGCGGCTCCGCCCTTTCAAGGATCGCGGAGAACGTGATTACTCGTGAATGTTCCGCGCCGGAGGCTTAATGCTGCCTGTGATGTGCGCCGCCGCACTTCCAATCCGTGTGTGCGGTGCATCCTCGTGACATGCGGAGCAATTCGCCTCGACCGATCAGAGCAATGAGAGTGCGCGTCATACAGGAACGCTTGACACTACGAAGTCGACGCAACGACACTTGTTACTACGAACACGATGTACCGCAAAGCGCTTTGTTAGCGATGACGCTCCGTGCGATTCTCCCCGGAACCTTCGTTGGCAAAGCGCGTCGAACGCCTGAGACAGTGACACCACACAAGTTGCGAGGAAACGCATGACATTTGATGCCGGTGACCCCAACGTAGACGCAGCAGAAGAATCCGACGTTCCGCCGCTTCTCATTCTTCCCGCCGCCTTGGAGCGCGAGCTCGCCGAGTCAGACGAATCCTTGGGCACGTTGGGACGACCCTTCGACCGCCGGGCGCCATTCCTCATCGGTCTAAATGCCGCTCTGGGCGTGGCCGTGGCCTACCTCATTCTGCGAGGCCTCGCCGATATTACGACCGTATTGGTGATCATCGGTCTCGCACTTTTCATTGCCATCGGTCTCCACCCGATTATTGAGTTTCTCGAGAACAAGGGAGTCCGTCGCTGGGTCGCTGTGGGTTTGGTAACGATCGGATTCGTCGCCATCATTGCGGCATTCATTCTTTCCGCGGCGTCGCCAATCTCGCACGAGGTCACCACGTTGGTGAAGAACTACCCGCGCTATAAGAGGGAACTCGCTGACGGAAAGGGCTGGGCCGGCAAGTTGCTTCGCAGGCTTCATTTAACGAGTTATCTCAAGGGTTCAGCAAAGCTGAAGTTGCCGTTCGGGGGTGTCCTGGGAGCAGGAAAACTGCTTCTCTCGCTCGGCGTTGCGACCATCAGTGTGATGGTGCTCACCATTTACTTTCTCTTTGCCCTTCCGGGAGTGAAGGGTCTCTGGCTCTCGCTGATTCCACGAAGTCGTCGGAATCGCGTCGAGCTACTCACCGAGGAAGTATTTACCCGCGTCGGAGGATTCATGTTGGGCAATCTCCTGACCTCGCTGATCGCGGGCGTCGGAACATACCTGTGGCTCCTGATCTTTGGCGTCCGGTACGCGCTCGTCCTCGGACTCTTCGTGGCCCTCTTTGACCTCATCCCGATGGTGGGTTCGACCATCGCGGGCATTGTGGTGACGCTGGTGGCTCTCACCCGAAGGACGTGCCGATCGGCGTCGCTACCGGCGCCTTTTATATTGCGTATCGGTACCTTGAGGACTACTTGCTCAACCCGCGCGTGATGAAGCGCACCGTCAAGGTCCCCCCGGGACTCACCATCGTGGCTACGTTGATTGGCGCTGCCTTGCTCGGCTTGGTGGGCGCCTTGGTGGCCATTCCCGCCGCCGCCACGATTCAGCTCATTCTCGAAGAGGTGGCGATTCCACGACAGAATCAGCGATAGTCCCGTAGAGAAGAACTGCGATCGATCCCTCGATCGTTCGACGAGATTCATGTGATGCCACCTGCTTATCGATCCACTGATCGTGCATTGATCTTTACTTCGTCGAAGAACTCCCAGTGCGAGGAATTCCCTAGTTTTTTAGTGTGCGGCGCACTTCATTCGTAATCGGCCGGGGACGTGAAGAGAGTGCGGCGCACACAAGCGCGACAGATCCGTTGCCGCCGCGTCGAGCAGGGGATTTAGCAAAATTTTTAGAAATAACGCTGGAATAACGAACCGTCACCTGGTACTTTGGCGCTCGCACTCATCGAGTGCTAGATCGCTGAAGAGGAGGAAAAATGCCGCTTCTAGTTCGTCTCGAACCCTATCGAAATGAGAATCGACTACTTCGACGGTTGCATGTCGATCCAACTCCACCGATAACACGCACGGAGTTGGCGATGGAAAACCTTCGCCGTGAACTGACGCTGGGTGGTCAAATCCGACTCACGTGCGCGTCAATTACTCGCTGAAAGAATGCCGTTCAATGAGGGTGTTGCGATGTAACTCGGTGTTAGCCTGCCGCTCAGCGGTCGGGTCTGCATGCTTTCAAAGTTACTGAGCAACTGATTAGAAGAAAGGATGCCGTGAAGTGACCAGAAGTCGCAGTTCCAGAGCACTAAACAACGATGCTGCAATTCGAGAAGCCGCTATCGAGTTGATTTTGAGCACCGGAATAGACGCAATTTCCTTTCGGGACGTCGGTCGAAAGGCGGGCCTCACGCACGGCGCCCTGTACGCACGATTCGAAGACGTTGAAGAACTGTTGGTGGATCTCTGGAACGAGGTGCTGAGTAAGCGCGCCATCGCCATGTTTGAAGTTGCCCGAAACGCGGCTAGCAAACCCAGCGATGAGTCAGTTGATTCGCTGCTCGATTTCGTGCGTAATGCGGAACCTGCCGACGTCGCGGCAATTCAGGTGCTATTCCTGTCTCGTCGGTTCGTCGTCCTCTTTGAAGAGGTCGAGACGTTCGTCCACGACTACTTAGAGACGCGAGGTGAGTACTCCAGTGCGGTACAGTCGCGGGCCTTGGCTCTCTTCTCGCTGATCTCAGCGAAGATCTTTAGCAACTCAGAGTTCGGGCTCAATCCCGATCGAATCAAGTTTCTCGCCCCTGTGTTAGTTGCGACACTCAAGACGGATCCCGAAGACGTCTTAGAGGTACCGCTAGCGGAGCCGAACGATCGACTCATTCCTGCGCCCAACAGTGACCTGAGGTCCCAGCTCGCCCACTACACCTTCAGTGCAGTGGGGCGCAGCGGCTACACGAGAGCCACGATCTCTCGAATTTCTCGGCGAGCAAACTGCTCGCCCGGGGCGATTTACAAGATCTATCCCTCCAAAGAGGATCTCGTCATTGCCGCGACCCGGGGCCTCATGCAAGCGCCGTGGATCACGCTCTCGAGTGCCGCGGCCCTCTTGAACGAAGGGATGTTGGCACAGCTCCTTTATGCGTCAGCGAGCAATCAGAACGGCCTGCGAAGGGATTTCATTCTGGAGATGATGATGGCGTCAGCCCACAACGCCAAACTTCGTGACGCGGTGGGCGCTCAGCTGAAACTCATTGAAAGTGTGGCCCCAAGGATCGTCGGCATCAGCGACGAGGAGCGCAAACACCTTGAGTACATGCTTCGCGAAGTCGTCCTGCTCGTCCTGGGCGTCAGTTTCCTGTCGGCAGTCTCAACCGCGATATCGAGCATGGACTTCAACCAGTTTGCCGAACCCTTCCGACAGTCGTTAATCGACTGTTGCTTCCCCTCGTGGGCGGACATCAGCCGACAACTGAAGGAGATGTCTGCCGCGTGGCCCCAGAAGTCACCCAGCCCGCGTGACTCCACCGATTGACTGCCAATGGTCTGACCGAGAGAGTCAACTGCTTCGGCTCGACCATTCAGCCAAAGTCGCAAAGTGCGCCCACGTTTCGCCGCTCCCCGCGAGTGGCAAATCTGCACCCGCCGCCTGAGCGAACTCGTCTAACGGACTTCGCATCTGCGACATGACGACCTTCCCTTTGGGTTGGTGTCCCGCCTCCCCCGTCCGGTGGCGCAAGGGAACGTTTTCACCGGACGGGGGAGGTGGGCGAAGTCGACTAAAAGATCGCGCCCGAGAGAAGGTCAAGCATGTCCTGCGCATGTTCTTCCTTCACCGCCACAATCTCTTCCAACATTCGTCGCGAAGCGGGGTCAGCGTCATCAAGCCAGTTGATGATTTCTGTGTAGGCGGCTATTGCCACGCGCTCGGCCACCAGATCCTTTCGAATCATGGACTCGAGATCAACCGTTGAGTCGAACTCAGAATGGCTGCGGTCCGTGAGCGCGTCGGGATTGAAGTCCGGCTCGCCACCCAGTTGCACAATACGAGCGGCAATTCGTTCGGCATGATCGGACTCTGCAACGGCGTGCTCAAGAAACTCGCTAGCCGCGGCCTGGGCGTTAAGGCCCTCGGCCGTGAAGAAGTGATGCTTGTAGCGCAGTACGCATAGAAGCTCCGTGGCCAAGGCCCGATTAAGCACGTCGAGCACTCGCGGCAAGTCCGCGCCGTAGGCGTCAGTGAGTCCCTCGTCCATATTCCGTCGAGCCTGCTCTCGGAGAGTCCTGACGTCGGACAGGAACTCTCCTTCCGTCTCCCAGGAATTCTCCTTAATCGCCGTCATGATCGCTCTGATTCAGTGTCATCGTCCTCTTCTTCTCCATCAGCCTCGTCGTCTTCCTTCTCATCGCCTTCGTTTTCGCGGTCATCGTCATCTGCGCCGCCGGAGCGTCCGACCCTCTCGCCGTCAGCGCTGTCATCGTGGCCCTCGACCCGGTCGATTGAACTGCTCTCCACGTCACCCAGTTCTCCAACGGTGATGAGATCTCCCAACTCTCGTACTGCCGGGTGTTCTGTGATAACGGTGAATGCCATGGTGCCCTCCAATGTCGACTCAAGCGCACAAGGTGTTTGTGGGCCGAATGTCTGCTCGAAGGGAGTTTTTCGTTTTAGAACTCATCACGTCAAGAACGAATTCGTATCACAGGCACTCATTTGCATCAGTCACTTCGCGCACCGTCGCGGTGCATCCTTTGCGTGCTCAATGTGATGAGCCAACGAATGCCTTAGATTCGCCCCGAACACATTTCAAATGACTGTGGTGGCCGACGTCGAAGTGCGGTTTGAGTGCCATGTACACAATTCGCAACGCTCACGAACTCCCACCAATTTGTAAGCAACGAACTCTTGCTTACCTTGCGCGTGGAGCCGCACTCGCAACAATGAGTCGAACTCTTGACACGTTTGCGACATCAAATGGCGACTAGCGGCACCGCCTTTTTCTCCTGATCCGCGGGGACATTCGTGATTGGCAAGTTGACGACGTCACGCGCGATTGCGTAAGGGAAAGCGCCGCACTGTCGACGATGATCAGTGCGAAAATTCTCGCATTAGATCGCTCGAGCGACAACGCTCGAGCTCGACGCAGTTACTCATCCCGCGGCACGAAGACTCGTGCATACGCAGGTGATCGCGCGTTTTTCGTTCGACGCTTCACTGTCTCTTGGTCGCTCGAGTTTTTCAGGTCACGACAGTCGAACACATTTTAGGATTGATGGTGTCATCGACAGAGACGTTGATGCAGATACGACCTCATGGAGGAGCAATGCTCACAGTCGGTTTAATACTCATGCTCATCGGATTCCTTCTCGGCATTCCGATCCTTTGGACAATTGGTGTTGTGCTGGCCGTGGTCGGCGCAGTGTTGTGGATTCTCGGAGCCGCCGGGCGCGAAATTGGTGGACGTCGGCATTACTACTAAGCGCTTGCCGTATCGCACGTGAATGCAAGTGGGGCCCGTGGCCGCACGAACGAGGAGGACTTTGATGGTTGCAAAGAAGGACGCCAAGAGATCGGTGGACGACGCCAAGGCGAACGCGAAAGCTCTCGCGAAAGTCGCCGAGGGGAAGATCAAGACCGCAGCAGGCAAGGTCGCGGCCAAAAGAAGGCTCGAACTGAATGGCCGGCTCGACACAGCCAAGGGAGCGGCCAGGAAAGCGGGTCAGCGTATCAAGGGCGCTATTGAGGGCTGAACTCTTCTTCGAAGGGGTCAGTCCTGCCTACCGCGATCCGAACGAGAATCTCGTCAACCCCGCGAAGACGAGACGTCGACTTTCAGAATGACACGCCGCCCGTCGCGAAGAGCGCGATTGAAGCCAGAGCCATGACGAGAAATGTGAGCCAGCCGAGTGCGCTGGCCACGCGACCGTTCGTGTGCTGGCCCATGAGACTTCGACTGCTCGAGACGATCAGGACAACGACCAGCAAAGGGGCGGCGATGACGCCGTTGATGACAGCCACGAAGACAAGAAGCTTGATGGGATTGACGTGGACAAGACTGAGCGCGGTCCCCCCGATGGTTCCGAGACCTACCAGCCCGTAGAACAGTGGCGCTTCGCGAATCGTGCGAGAGTAACCCCAATCCTTGCCCAAGAGTCCGGACAGGGCGACCGAGCCTGAACCGGCCAATACCGGAACGGCCAAAAGCCCACTGCCGATGAACCCCAACGCGAAGATCGCACTGGACAGGGACCCCGCAAACGGTTTCAGCGAGCGGGCCGCTTGCGCGGCGCTCTGAATATTCGTGACGTGATGCACGTGCAGCGTCTGGCCGGTCACGGCGATGATCGAGAACATCACGATATTGGAGAACGCCATGCCGGAGAACACATCGAGTCTGCTCGTCCGGGACTTCAGTTTTGCTCGGGCCTTCCCCCTCATTTTGAGTGTGGCCGGCTTCTTTCCTCCGGCCTTCTCCTCGCGCATCTCCTCGAGTCGATTGGCACTTTGCCAGAAGAATAGGTACGGAGAGATCGTGGTGCCCAAAATTGCGACCAAGAGCGCAAGGTAGTTGCGGTTGAGTTCGATATGTGGAACGAATGTGTGCTCGGCGACGTGGGTCCAGTTATGCGTCACAACAACGAGCACGATGATGTACGCGAGAAGGGCTCCCGCGAGCACTTTGAAGACGAGCGAGATTCTCGCGAACGTGCCCTTGACGAGCAGCACCGAGATGAGCACGCCGGCGAGGAGGGCCCACAGCCACGTCGGCCCAAATTTCAACAGATTGAACCCCGACCCAATCGCAACGAGATCGGCGGCAATGTTCAGCGTATTGGCGACAATCAGTACGGACAGAAGCGCACCGACGATCCACTTGCCCGGTCGTTTGAAGCGCTGTTCCGCTAACTCCCCGAGCCCCGTGCCAGTAGCCAGAGCCGTCCGGTCACATATTTCCTGCACCGCGGCCATGAGAGGGTACGTGAGTAGAGCGGCCCAGAGAAACGACAGGCCATACTTCGATCCCGCTTGGGCGTACGTCGCGATCCCCGAAGGATCGTCGTCCGAGGCGCCCGTGATGAGTCCTGGTCCAATCGCGTGGAGGTACTCACGCACTTTCGTTGCCGTCGGCACCGAGTCACGGGAGGTCTTCGCGGAACGATGCTTGCGGTGCGAAGGCGGCGGAGTGCTGATAACTAGGTCCAGGAAGCGTCAACAAGCAAGACCATCGGGCGTTGGTGCGTCGGTTTCACTTGATCGCCCCCGATCGTCGTCAATCTTGTCGGTCTCGGAAAATTCAGGTTGATCGTGCACTCTCTGATTATTGCGCGACGCGGCGCCGCGGAAAAAGTCCTGCAGAGTTAGTCTTCGTAGCTAATGAAGTGATGCAGTTCCGCTGCGAGCGAGCAGTCCGGGTCATCCGAACAAGCAACTCCCCATACGGCGACGAGTGCCACCCCATGGCAGTGCTCGAAGTCCGCGCGGCACGATTCGCATGTGACGGTCTCTTTGAATGCGTGAGCAACCTGTGGCGATGACATGCAATTAGGGTAAAACGCCGTTGTGACACGCCGAAATGGCGCTAACCATTGGTTTTTTCGACCCACAGTGGTACTTTTGTTCCCTGGACCTTTCTCAAGTCGGCAAGGAGAAATGACAAATGGCGCGCGCTACCTGGTCGGGCTTTCTCAGTTTTGGTCTCGTGAGCGTTCCCGTGGGCCTCTACAGCGCGACCGCGGATCAGACCATTCACTTCAACCAGCTTCACAAGGGAACCTCGCACCGGGTCCGTTATAAGAAGGTCGACGAGGACACCGGCGAGGAGCTCTCGAGCGAGGACATCGTGAACGGGTATCCCTTGGGCGGGGGCGAGTACGTGGTCGTCACCAAAGAAGAGATGTCCAGCGCGGCCCCGGGCAAGTCCGAACTCATCGAGATCCAGGACTTCGTCGACCTCAACGAGATCGACCCCATCTTCTTTCGCCAGACCTACTACCTCGCTCCCAAGGGCAAGGGTGCGGATCGCGCCTACGCGCTGCTGCTCGAAGCGATGCGCGACACCAACAAGGTAGGTATTGCCACCCTCGTGCTGCGCGATAAGGAGCACCTGGTCGCGGTTCGACCTTCGGAGAAGGTCCTCATGCTCGAGACGATGTACTTCGAAGACGAGATCCGCGACCCCGAACAGGAACTCGACACACTGCCCGAGATCGCGCACTCAGGCGAGCGCGAACTCAAGATCGCCAAGCAGCTCATTGACTCACTCACTGACGAGTGGGAGCCCTCGCGGTATCAGAACACCTATCGTCAGCGCGTCGAGGAGCTCATCGAGAAGAAGCGCGAAGGCAACGCCGTGGTGGTGGGCTCCGACGAGCGACCCAAGTCCAACGTCGTGGACCTGATGTCCGCCCTCCAGGCGTCGATCGAGCGCTCCAAGGGCCGACCCCAGAAGTCTGCAGCCCGCGCGACTGCGGCTAAGAAGAGTAGTTCCACGATTCGACTCTCCGACCACCGCGAAAAACGCGGGTTGGACGCGATGAGTAAGGCTGATCTGATGGAGCGCGCCGCGAAGTCCAAGTTGGCCGTGAGCCCCAAGATGACCAAACCTCAGCTGATCGCGCTGCTGAGCGACACGGAAAAACCGGCGAAGAAGACCACCCGCCGGTGAGCCGACCCGTCGGCCGAACAACCAAGCCGACGACCTCGACGCCGGGTCCTCTCGGCGAGTACCGCGCCAAGCGCAACCCCACGAAGACCCCGGAACCGATGGGTTCCGCGCGAGCGTCCGCTACGTCCGCACCCAAGCCCACTTTCGTGATTCAAGAGCACCACGCGCGCGCCCTGCACTGGGACTTTCGCCTCGAACACGACGGAGTCCTCGCCTCCTGGGCCCTGCCCAAGGGACTGCCCCTCGACCCCAACACGAACCACTTGGCCGTACGCACCGAAGACCATCCCCTGGAGTACGGATCGTTCGCCGGCACCATCCCGAAGGGCGAGTACGGCGCCGGAAAGGTGACGATCTGGGATCGCGGATGGTACGAGCTGGAAAAATGGCGCGACAAGGAGGTCATGATTGTTCTGCACGGCAAGCGCGCCAAGGGACGATACGTCCTCTTTCCGACGGGAGAGAAGAACTGGATGATCCACCGCATGGACCCCGCGCCCGCCAACTATGAAGCGATGCCTCAGCACGTCGCGCCCATGCTGGTTCTCGCGAGTTCGTTACCCAAGAACGACGAGGGGTGGGCGTACGAGTTCAAATGGGACGGCGTACGGGCCATGGTCTACGTCGACGGCGGTCGAGTCCGGGCTCTCACACGCAACGACAAAACCCTCACGACGACCTTCCCCGAACTGCGCGAGATCGGCGAGTTCCTGGGCTCGCGCTCGGCGATCCTCGACGGCGAGATCGTCACCCTCGACAAGGAGGGGCGACCAAGTTTCGCGGTCCTCGCCCACCGGCTTCACCTGACCAAGGCATCCGAGATTGAACGTCTGGCCAAGTCAACGCCGGTGAGTTTCTTCGCCTTCGACCTGCTGTACCTCGACGGTCACAGCTACCTCGCCGACACGTACGACGTGCGGCGCGCTGCCCTCAGCAAACTCAAGTTCGACGGTGGATCCTTCACGACGCCGCCGTCGAGCACCGACGTCAAAGGTTCGGACATGCTGCACATCGCCAAGGAGCGAGGGCTGGAGGGCGTGGTCGTCAAGCGCCGGGCCTCGCGCTACGCGCCGGGACAGCGAAACGGCGAGTGGATCAAGATCAAGAACTTTCACACTCAAGAAGTGGTCATCGGCGGGTGGACTGCCGGCCAGGGCGAGCGCACCGACAGCTTCGGCGCACTACTGCTCGGCGTGAACGCCGACGAGGGCTTCACCTACATCGGCAAAGTGGGTACCGGATTCTCGGCGGCTGATCGCCGTGAGTTGCTCGACACCCTCAAGCCCCTGGCCCGCAAGACGTCGCCGTTCGTCCAACGACTGAGCCCTTCTGAGACCGCGCAGGCCCACTTTGTCCGACCCTCGGTGGTGGGCGAAGTTCGCTTCGCGGAGTGGACTGTCGACGGGCATCTTCGTCAACCGTCGTGGCGCGGACTCCGTACCGACAAATCGGCCAAGGAGGTGGCGCGTGAGCCCTGAGCGAGTCGAGACCATCGTGGACGGTAAAACCCTCAGTCTGTCTAACCTGGACAAGGTCCTCTATCCCCACAGCGGCTTTACCAAGAGTCAGGTCATCGATTACTACGCGCGGATCGCCGAGGTGATGTTGCCCCACTTGATCCGTCGGCCCGCGACGTTTAAGCGCTACCCGAACGGGGTCGACGGCATGTTCTTCTACGAGAAGCACTCCCCCGCCAGCGCGCCGGAGTGGGTGCGAACAATCGCCGTTCCCTCCAAGGACGGATCGCACGAACCCATCGACTACACCGAGGTGCGCGACCGGGCCACCTTGGTCTGGGCGGCGAACCTCGCCACGTTGGAGTTTCATGTGCCGCTCTGGCGGGTCACGAAGGATCGGCCCATACCCGCTCCCCCGGACCAGATGGTCTTTGACCTCGATCCCGGTCCCGGCACCACAATCGTGGAATGCTGCCAGGTCGCTCAATGGATCGCGACAAAATTGAAGCGTGAGGTTCTGGCGAAAACCAGCGGCTCGAAGGGACTACAGCTCTACACGCGCCTCTCGCGACGGTCGTGGGACCAGGCGACCGACGAGGCGCACGAGTTGGCCCGAGCAGTCGAACGCGAGCACCCTGAACTCGTGGTCTCGGTCATGCGCAAGGAGCTTCGAGAGAAGAAGGTCCTCATCGACTGGAGCCAAAACAACGCGTCCAAAACGACCGTGGCGGTCTATTCGCTTCGCGCACGAGAGGATCCCACCGTGTCGACGCCCGTGACGTGGGCTGAGGTGGCGGCGTGCGCGAAGAAAAGAGACCCCGAAGCGCTGCGTTTCGGAGCCAACGATGTCTTAGATCGCGTTGAAAAGCACGGCGATCTCATGGCGGCTCTGGTGCGCCGGACACGATAGTCCGGGGAATTGCGGAGGTCGATTGGGCGTGGCCGCCCGAAATCTGAACAGGACCGTCTGCAAAACCGGCCACAGGTACCTGGCAACCTGGAAGAGTTGTTAAGCGAAACCGAACCACAGAGTCGCGGCGTCACGTGATCAACAATGATCGTGACGCCCGAGGAGATGCGATCCATGTCCAGAACCGATGACGAGACAGTCTCTGCTGTCCGCACCGGGGGCCAGCCGGTGACGTCGGACCAACCTGCCTCCAAGCGACTGAGCGACGTGGACGTAATCCTGTTCAGTGAAGGAACCCACCGAACTCTGGCCAAGAAACTGGGCGCGCAGGTCGAGCCCGGCGTTGGCGTCTCTTTTTCGCTGTGGGCTCCCCACGCGAGGGCCGTCACCGTGATGGGGGACTTCAACAACTGGAATCCCGCCAACTTCGCCCTCGCGCAACGCGGTACGTCGGGCGTGTGGGAGACCGTACTGACCCAAGCCCAGGCGGGAAACGCCTACAAATATGTCATCACTGACTTAAACGGGACGGTCACGGAGCGATCCGACCCGTTTGGGCTGTGCGCCCAGGCGCCGCCGCGCACTGGATCAGTCATTTGGGACTCGCACTACGAGTGGCGCGATCGGGCCTGGATGGAGCGTCGCGGTCGGTTCGTGGCGCTCGACGCGGCGCTGTCGATCTACGAGGTTCATCTCGGCAGTTGGCGTCGCAATCCGGACAATTCTGAACTTTTTCTTTCGTACCGCGACGTAGCGCCACGTCTCATTGAACATGTGACGAGCTGCGGATTCACGCACGTCGAGTTTCTGCCGGTGATGGAGCACTCCCTCGAGGGATCGTGGGGGTATCTGACCACGGGCTTCTTCGCGCCTAGTCGTCGCTTTGGCGATCCGCAAGATCTGATGGCGTTGATCGACGAACTGCACCAGGCCGACATCGGCGTGATCATGGACTGGGTGCCCTCTCACTTTTCCGCTGACCCCACCGGGCTCCTGGGCTTTGACGGTACCCCGCTCTATGAGACCGACGTGTCGGACCCCGACAGTCACCCAGATCAGCGCCCAGGGCGATACTTCGACTACGGCCGTCCCGAGGTTCGCAGCTTCTTGTCGTCCTCGGCCGAGCACTGGCTGAGCGCGTATCACGCCGACGGAATCCGCATCGGCGCCGTCGCGTCGATGCTCTACCACGGCTCCTCCGACGATCCCGACAGCGCACCGCTCAACGATCGCGAGAATCTCGAGGCGATTGAGTTCCTCCAACAACTCAACGCCGGGATCAACGAAGACCATCCCGACGTGCAGGTCATCGCCGAAGAGTCCACGGCCTATCCCGGAGTCTCTCGGCCCGCGTTTCTGGGTGGCGTCGGATTCGGGCTCACGTGGGACACCGGTTGGACGCACGACACGCTCGCCTATCTTGCGCGCGACTCGGTGTACCGGCGTCATCACCACGGCGAGCTCACCTCGCGCAGCGTGTACGCCTACCGCGAGAACTTCGTGTTGCCGCTCTCGCACGACGAGGTCGTCGACGGCACGGGCTCACTGCTGATCAAGATGCCCGGTGACGAGACGCAGCGATTCGCCAACCTTCGCCTGCTCTTCGGCTATCAGTACGCACTGCCGGGCAAGAAGCTCATCTTCATGGGAGGCGAGTTCGGACAAATCCGCGAATGGGACTATCGGACTCCGCTCGACTGGGCTCTGCTCACCAAACCAACCCACGCCGGCGTCCAGCAGTGGGTCACCGACTTGAACAGCCTCTATCGCCAGACGCCCGCGCTGTGGGAACTCGACGGGGATTTGCGCGGGTACAACTGGACCCAACCCAACGACGCGCACGCGAGCTTGCTCAGCTTCCTGCGGTTCGCCCACGACGGGTCACTGGTGCTGGCCGTGTTCAACTTCACTCCCGTGCCGCGCTACAACTGCCTGGCTGGCGTTCCCGTTGAGGGGCACTGGAGGGAACTCCTCAATAGCGACGCCGTCGAATACGGAGGGAGTGGCGTGGGCAATCCCGAGGGTGCCGAGGCGATCGACGTCGCGACCCGGGGCATGCCGCGTACGTTGTCGCTCAACGTCCCACCACTGGGCTGCGTGTTCTTGGCACCCGAATAGTCCCGTACGACGGGACTGCGTTTAACTAATCCCGGTGAGAAGGTCGAGCATGTCTTCGGCGTGCTCTTCTTCGACCGCGAGGATCGATTCGAGCATCCTGCGCGTACTGAGGTCGCCCTCGCCGAGCCAGGCGATGATCTCGGAGTACGACGCGATCACCACGCGCTCGGCGACCAGATCCTCGCGCATCATCGCCTCGAGTTCCCCAGAGGAGTCGTACGCGGTGTGGCTACGCCCCGTGACGACGTTGGGGCTGAAGTCGGGTTCGCCGCCCAACTGCTGAATGCGCTCGGCGATTTGGTCGGCGTGGTCTTGCTCCTCACTGGCGTGCTCAAGGAACTCATCGGCGGCCGATAGGGCGTTCAGCCCGTCGGCCGTGAAGTAGTGGCGCTTGTAGCGCAGCACGCAGACGATTTCGGTCGCCAATGCTTGATTGAGGACTTCGATCACCCGATCGAGATCCGCGCCATGCAGATCCGTGAGCGGACCCTGATCGATACTCTCGCGGGCACGTTCGCGAAGCGTCCTCACGTCCGTCAGAAACTCCTGCATCTTCCTCCGCTCCACCGCCTACTTCTTGCGCTCGCGCCATCACTTCGAGAGCGCTGATCGTCGGGACAAAGTCTTAGTTGTCGCCACCCATCGTGTCGGGATTGTCGTCATCCTCGCCACCCATCGGGTCGTCCTCGTCCTCTTCGTCGTCCTCGTCGCCGCCACCAACCGATTCGCTATCTACAAGTACGGAACCACCAATTGCGTCAATCGTCGCTACGTCAACAGTGCTCATCGAGTCGTCGTCCACCTCAACGTCGTCAACAAGCAAACCCCCGTAGCTCGTCTCTGCGTAGTTCATGACCCACCTTTCAATTCACTCTCGCCCTGGTCGATCTCGACCTCACGTACCTCGACACTCCAGGCTCAGTATCCGCTGAGCGCGGCACCTTGTCAAGCGCCATTTTGGTATGACTTGCACTCTCCTTTCTCGAATTCTTAGACGCAAATTATTGGTACGAAACAGCGATGAAACAGTGAACATTTGGGATTCACACGTTCACCAACAGTTCGGCACGCGTTGCACGTCGCGTCACCCAGCACGACCCCACGCACCGGTTGTCGGAGTCACAGGCATTTCTAAGAGAGAGACACTGCCCTACCCTGATCGAGGTCACCGATTGCTTGAACGTGGCACCTGCTTCGCGTCGCGCGCGACCGCGCAAACCCAGGCGCTTTCGCTTCCCAACCCTCTCTGAGGGCCTATTTTGAGCACTTTGATGAGCGGCATCGCCCGGTGCGCCAATGAATCAACGCGCATCAGAACTGGTCCTTTACTGTCCGTAAGGAACCTGGTAAACAGGCGGAGTTGGCACCAAAGGGAGGTTCCAATGCTCGGATCGACGTAGTTCGTCGCGTCCGACAATCTGGAAAGGGAAACCATGTCAACCACGAAGTTCACCGCACGAACTCGAGGCGCCCTCGCAAGTGTCGTCGTCCTAGGAACCCTGGTGATTTCGCTCGGGGTCGCCGTGCCCAGCAGTTCGGCCGCCAGCAAGTTCTGCACGACGCTCTTTTCGTACGAGACCAAGTACGCGAGCAAAGCCACGCCGCCTACCACCTTGTCGGGATACAGAGCATGGGCCAAACAACTTCTTCCGTTCTACGAGACTCTGGCGTCCGAAGCTCCCGACGCGGCCGCCAAGACCGTGCTCAATGAAGTCGTGGTCATCCTCAAGTACGAGTCGACCCAGAAGTCCATCACGAAGTTGACCAAGTACGTGGCGGCCAACTCGAAGAAGTTTGCGGCGTCGGAAAAAACCTTGGCCAAGGACATCGAAGCCTGCGCGTAGTTGCGCACGCCTGTGGGGAGCCAACCGTCACCTGATAAGGGTGAGAGATCGGAGAGCATTACGCGACGTAATGTCAACCCCCGTGCGCCCCGTATTCTGAGAGACCTCTTCTAGGCGAGCGCAGCTCTGGGCACGAACCGGGGCCGGCGCGATCGTCGTTTCACCAACTTGAACAGGCATTCTTTCGTGTAACGCTCTCCGGGATGCGCAGCCCAACCAATTGAACATTCTCCTCACCCTGTCTTGACAGAGAACCTTTTGCCGTGTACCTTGAAACCGGTTACAACGGTGTAAGCGGTTACATTCACAGTTGTGAGGGGCGAGGGGGTTTGGTGGTCGATTCTCCACCAACGATTTATGACGTGGCAGCGCGCGCGGGCGTGTCGACGGCCACCGTTAGTCGTGCCCTCAACTCTCTCTCCTCGGTTCGACCCGAAACCCGCGACAAAGTCCTCGCGGCCATGGAGGAACTCCAGTTCGTCCCCAACGTCGTCGCGCGAGGCCTCTCAAGCGGTAAGCACTGGATTCTCGGACTCGTCTTCACGCGGGCCGTCGTCGACGAGACCGGGACGGTCGCCGACACGGGAGTGCTCGTAGTCGAAGAGGCCAGCCTCCTCTATACCGACATCGTGATCCGCGGCGCCGAGATGCGGGCGGCCGAACACGGCTACTCGCTCCTGCTCAGCAGCGCTGACGAGCGACACCCCTCAGGGCTGACCTCACTGCTGACGCTCACCGGCACTGTGGACGGGCTCATCCTTCTCGACCGTGTGTTGCGCGACGAGGACGTCGATTATCTGGCCAAGCGCATTCCCATCGTGATGCTGGCGGGCCGCGGCGATCTCACGTCGGTGGTGACGGTGCGTGTGGACAACGCCCAAGCGATGCGCTCGCTCGCCGAACATCTCATTGTCTTTCACGGACTAACCCGCTTGGGCTTCGTGCGCGGAGCGAACGAGAGTCCCGACAGCGTGGCACGCGGAACCGCCTTTGCGGCGGCCGTCAGTGAACTGGGTGGAACACTGGACGAGGTCGACGTGCTCCAGGGTGACTGGACCTCCGCGGGCGGCGAGGCGGCGATGAAGGTCCGGTTGAACCGGCCCGAGCCACTCCCCCAAGCGTTCGCTTGTGCCAACGACCAAACCGCGGTGGGTGTGATCTACGCATGTTCGGGCAATGGGCTGAGCGTTCCCGAAGACCTCGTGGTCACTGGCTTCGATGACATCTCGCTCACCCGGTACTTCAATCCTTCGTTGACCACCATTCGCCAGTCGGGCAGCATCCTGGGCGAAGTGGCCGTCGACTCGTTGCTCTCGATGCTGGACGGCACGACCGAGATCCAGCGCAACGTCGTCTTGCCCACCGAACTCGTCGTGCGTCGCAGTTGCGGATGCGCGGGTGATCCCGAACTACCGACGACGAGGCTCGATGACATCGTGAAGGCCCTGGCCTGAGATGTTGTTGATCCTGCGCCGCGTCGGTCTGTATGTACTGACAGCCTGGGTCGCCGTCACCGTCAACTTCGCGCTGCCGCGCGCCATGCCCGGCAACCCGATCCAGAACCTCATCGGCAAGATCCAGACCCAGGTCACGCCCCAAGAGATCAAAGCCATCGAGCTCTCGTTTGGCGGATCGTTCAAGCACGGCTTTTTCAATCAGTATTGGACCTACCTCACCCAACTGTTCCACGGCAACCTCGGCGTGTCGATCACGCTCGGCGAGCCGGTCCGGTCCATTCTGGATGCCTCGGTGCCGTGGACGGTGGGTCTCATCGGGCTGGCCACCGTCATCAGCTTCGTGGTGGGCACGTTCGCGGGCGCCATGTTGGGCTGGACCCGCGGTTCGCGCTTCGACACGATTATCCCGACGGCCACCTTCTTTCAGGCGGTGCCCTACTTCTTCCTGGCCACTGTCATGCTGCTGGTCTTTGGCAGCGATCTGCACTGGTTCCCGGTGCTCGGCGCCTACAGCGACAGCGTGACTCCCGGATGGAACTGGGCCTTTGTCGTGAGTGCGATCCGCTACGCCGAGTTGCCATTGATCTCGGTGGTCTTGAGCTCCGTGGCGGGCTGGATCCTGGGCATGCGCAACATGATGATCACGATGATCGGCGAGGACTTCGTCCTCATGGCGGTCGCGAAGGGTCTGCCGCGTCGGCGCGTCATCTTTCACGCCGCGCGTAATGCCGTGTTGCCGAGCATCGCCAACTTCTCACTTGCGATTGGCCTCGTCGTCTCCGGAGCGCTCCTGGTGGAGTTGGTCTTTAACTACCCGGGCGTCGGTGACCTCCTGCTCCAAGCTGTTCTCAACGAGGACTATCCCTTGATCCAGGGAATCTTCCTCATCATCACGCTCACCGTGCTCGCGGCGAACCTCATCGCCGACTTCATCTACCTCGCGCTAGATCCACGAACGCGCACCGAGGCGGCCGCGTGAAGTCTCTGCGCATTCCCCGCTCCCCCAAGGTTCTCCTCGGCATGGGCATCTTGGCGTTCTTTCTCTTGCTCACCATCATCGGCCCGTACCTCGCCCCCGACGACCCCAACGACACCCTGTTTCTCCCCAACACCCCCCCATCCGCACACCACTGGCTCGGCACCACGAGTCTCGGACAAGACATCTTTTCCCAACTTCTGGTCGGTGCGCGCGCCACGATGATCGTCGCGCTCCTGGCCGGACTCGTGGCGACAGTTCTCGCCACCACGATCGGCGTGGCGGCCGGCTATATCGGTGGCAAGACCGACGACGGTCTGACATTGCTATCGAACGTCTTCCTCGCCCTTCCCGGACTGCCGCTGCTCATCGTGATCGACAGTTATCTCCCGGTGGGAAGCCGATCGAACGCCTTCATTATCGGGATCGTCATCAGCCTCACTGGCTGGGCGTGGGGAGCGCGGGTGATCCGCGCCCAGACCATGTCGCTACGAAATCGCGACTTCGTCGAAGCCTCGCGCATCATCGGCGAGAAGCGACTGCGCATCATGTTCAGCGAGATCGCCCCGAACTTGTTGCCCATCCTCGCCTCCTCCCTACTCTTTACGGTCCTGTACGCAATCGGCGCCTACGTGACTCTCGCCTACATCGGTCTGACGAGCACCTCGGTGTGGAACTGGGGCACGATGCTGTACTGGGCGCAGTCGAACAACGCGCCGCTCTCGGGCGAGTGGTACTGGTTCGTTCCGCCGGGCCTGTGCATCGCTCTGGTCGGAACGGGTCTGGCCTTGTTGAACTTCGGCATCGATGAGTTCATCAATCCGCGTCTGCGCTTAGCCGGTCTCACCGCCAAGCAGCGTCGCAAGGTCGGCCTGCCTCGTCGCGTTCGACTCGGACTGACCCCGGTGTTGCGCCAGCCGATGTCTACAAACCCGACTCCCCTCAGCGAGGTCACGAGCCCATGACCGTCGAACCCCTCGACGAGCCGGCGACGCACGTGCAGAGGCCCGCACCGACGCCAGCGCCCGCGACGGGAACTCAACGCGACACGGTGCTCGACGTCCGCGGCTTCAGTGTCGACTACGGAACCGGCGCGGCAATGGTTCGCGCGGTGAACAACGTGTCCTTCACACTCAAGCGCTCGACGGTGCTCGGGGTGGCCGGTGAGAGCGGCTCAGGTAAGTCGACGCTCGTCTACGCGATGACGCGCCTGTTGCGCGAACCGGGCATCATCAGCGGCGGCGTGGTGAATCTCCACGTCACCTCAAACGACCGAACGTCCGAGGAAGTTCTGGATCTCGTGCAGGCCAACGAGAAGCAGCTGCGAGCGATTCGTTGGTCTCACGTCTCAATCGTCTTACAAAGTGCGCTGAGCGCCATGGACCCCGTGCGCCGCGTCGGTAAGGAGTTCAACGAAGTCCTTAGGGCCCACCGACCGGACATGTCCAAGAGCGAGCGCCTGGCGCGGGCCAAGACCCTCGTCGCCATGGTCGGGCTCAATGAAGACCGTCTGGATCGCTTTCCCCATGAACTCTCCGGCGGACAGCGCCAGCGCATCATGATCGCCCTCGCCCTCGCGCTGGAGCCCGAACTCGTCATTATGGACGAGCCCACCACGGCACTCGACGTCGTCACCCAGCGCGAGATCATCAACGAACTGCTCGACCTTCGCACCCAGCTCAACTTCGCGCTGATCTTCATCACCCACGATCTTTCGTTACTGGTGGAACTCGCTGACGAGATCGTCGTGATGTACGCGGGTCGCATCGTCGAGCGCGCCCGGGCCGACGAGCTCTACGAAGCGCCTCGTCACCCCTACACGCTGGGCCTGTTGAACTCCTTTCCACCCATGAGCGGAGCGCGTCGCGAACTGGTCGGGATACCCGGCTCGCCGCCCGACCTCGCCGACCTGCCGGTCGGATGCACTTTCCAAGACAGATGCCCCTACGTCATGGATCGCTGCCGACGCGACGATCCGCCACTCTCCACGTTGCCCGGGACCCAGCGCCAAGTGGCCTGTTGGCTCCACGACGGTGGCTCGGGCGTGCAGGTTCCCGTCGAACTCACCAAGCAAGTGCGAACGCCCAGCTTCGGCGGAGATCGCTCATGAGTGAGACGACCTCCATGACCGAGGCCACGCGCACCCCGATTCAACTGAGTGCCCGTCACCTCACCAAACACTTCGTCACTCGCGTACCGGGCAAACTGCTTCACGCCAAGCACACTGTGCGGGCGGTGGACGACGTGAGCCTGGATCTGTCGGCCGGTCGAGTGACCGCCGTCGTCGGTGAGAGCGGGTCGGGTAAGTCCGTGCTCGCGCGCATGCTCGCGCGCATCGTGCGCCCGACGTCGGGCGAACTGTTTCTCGATGGCCAGGAGATCAACCTCGCCAAGCGCCGGACCCTGGACTACACCTCCCAGGTGCAACTGGTCCTCCAGGATCCTTTCGCCTCCAACAACCCCGTTCACAAGGTGCTCCACAACCTTGAGCGGCCCCTGCTCATTCACGGGGCAAAGAAACAAGACGTCCAAGAACTCGCCAAAGCAGCCCTGAAGCGAGTGTCGCTCGATCCGCCTGAGCGCTTCATCGATCGCTACCCGCACGAACTCTCCGGCGGACAGCTTCAGCGCATCTCGATCGCCCGGGCCCTGTGCGTGCAACCCAACGTTCTGCTGGCCGATGAGCCGATCTCGATGCTCGACGTCTCGGTGCGCCTGGGAATCTTGAACCTCTTGCGAGGCCTATGCGACAACGAGCACCTCGCAGTGCTCTACATCACTCACGACATCGCCTCGGCGCGCTACATCGCCGACGAAACCATCGTGATGTACGCCGGCCAGGTCGTCGAGCGCTCAAAGGGCACGGCTTTGGTCGATGCGCCCACGCACCCCTACACCCAGCTGTTGATTGCGTCGGTCCCCAATCCCGCCGACCCCACCAGTCAGGCCGCCCAGAAAGCCGAGCACTCGACGTTCGCGATCGCCGAGGTCGGATGTCGCTTCGCCCCTCGGTGCCCCTACGCGATGGACATCTGTCGTACGACAGATCCTCCGGACTTCGAAGTCGGTGACGGCCATACCTCGCACTGCTGGTTGCACGCGGGCGAACCCGAAGCCGTAGTCGAAACGGCGTCAGCGCGACGCCAACGAGAGGGGGAAGAGACGAAGACATGACCATGACCCAGTAACCGGCAACGAGCAGCAGCTCACCCCGGAAATGAGCGCGAAGTCCAACCGGCCTCGCGTCGTACTTCGAATCAATTCGATTCGCTAGACAAGTCGGCACCAGCCGGCTGGACATAACAACAAAGGAAGAAAATGTATAGAAAAATAGGAGCTGTGGTCACCGCCTTGTCGTGTCTCACGATCGGCTTAGTGGTGGCTTCGGAAGGCGCTTCCTCCGCCGCCACGGGTTCCGTGGTGACGATTGAGGGCAATACCGGCGTCACCTTCACCGACAACTTCAACCCGTTTGACACGAGTGCCTTCGCCGAGCAGTTGAGCGTTCGCTCACTGATCAACGAGCCGCTCTTCGAGTTCGACACGTTGAAGGCGAACACCCAGTACCCGTGGCTCGCCACGAAGTACACCTTTGCCAATGGCGGAAGGACGATCACCTTCGACTTGCGCCATGGTGTCAAGTGGAGTGACGGCACGCCGTTCACCTCGGCCGACGTGGCCTTCACGTTCGACCTGTTGAACAAGACCCCGGCGGCGGACAACTACGGCGCGCCAGCCATGTCAGGCCCGGCAACGACGCCGAACAAGTACACGGTCATCTTGCACTACAAGCAGCCGGAGTACACCAGCATCACGACCATCGCCGGTGCGGTCCTCATTGTGCAAAAGAAGCAGTGGTCCAAGGTGAAGAACCCGGCGACCGCGGTGCTGACCAAGGAAGTTGGCACGGGGCCCTACGAGCTCTCGAGCTACTCGTCCCAGGTTGTCAAGTACATGGCGAACCCGCACTACTGGGATGGCAAGCCCGCCGCTCCCGAAGTGAACGTGGCCTACTACGCCACCAACACCGCGGCGGCGACGGCACTGGCCAGTGGTCAGTTGACGTGGGCCGGCAACGACATTGCCAACGTGGACTCGATCTTCGTCAACAAAGACCCGAAGACCAACCACACGTACTTTGCGCCTGGATCCACGGTGACCCTGTGGTTCCAGATCCCGAGCAGTGGTCCGCTGTCCGACCCAGTCGTTCGTCAAGCCATCAGCGAGGGCGTCGACCGTTCCGCGCTGTCGGTAGAGGGTGAGTCGGGCTACGAACAGCCGGCGACCTCCTCGAGCGGTCTCATCTTGCCGGCGCAGTCCGCGTTCCTCGAGTCGTCGCTCAAGGGCGACCTCACGACGACCGCGAACGCGACCAAGGTGGCATCGCTCTTGACCGGTGACGGCTACACCAAGGACTCCAACGGCTTCTACTCGAAGGGTGGTCAGCAGATCACGTTCTCGATTGAAGACCCGACGGCGTACTCGGACTACTACGCCGACAGCCAGCTGATGAGTCAGGAACTTCAGGCGGAGGGCATTGACGCCACCGTGGACGGTGTGGCCACCTCGCAGTGGTACACCGACCTCGCGAACGGCAGCTTCCAGACGATGATTCACTGGGGCAACGGCGGCGTGAACCCGTGGGTGCAGTACGACAACTGGTTGGACAGCAACCTGAGTGCGCCCATCGGTACGGCGGCCAACGGTGACTACGGTCGCTACAGCAACACGGCGGCCCAGACGGCGCTGACCGCACTGGCGAGCACGAACCCCTCCGACGTGGCGGCCATGACCAAGCAGGTCGACGCGCTCGAGAACATCATGTCGACTCAGGTGCCCATGGCACCTCTGCTCTACGGTGCGGACTGGGACGAGTACTCGACGGCTGGCTACACCGGTTTTGTGACGGCGGCCAATCCCTACATGGACCCGTCGCCCGGTGACCCACAGTTGCCGATCATTCTGATGCACCTGAAGAAGGCGTAGCAGATCTCTCTGCGCGAGGCCCCACCACTCTCCAACCCGGTGGGGCCTCGCGCAGAGGTAAAAATCATATTTCGACAACGACGAGGAGACGCATCACCATGAGCACCAGCTCACCCCAACGAGATTTGACGCGCCCCTTCCCACCCGGCTTCGTGTGGGGAACCGCTACCGCTTCGTACCAGATCGAAGGGGCGGTCCACGAGGATGGCCGCGGACCGTCGATCTGGGACACCTTCAGTCACACCCCCGGCACCATCTGGAACGGCGACACCGGCGACATCGCCTGTGACCACTACCACCACGTCGACGAGGACCTCGACCTGCTGGCCGATCTCGGCGTGTCGGCGTACCGCTTCTCCGTCGCCTGGCCCCGCATCCAGCCGCTCGGCACCGGCTCGGTCAATCAAAAGGGCCTCGACTTCTATCGCCGCATCCTCGACGGTCTGCTCGAGCGCGACATCGCCCCCACGGTCACCCTCTATCACTGGGACCTACCTCAACCGCTAGAGGACCGCGGCGGTTGGACGGTCCGCGACACCGCGCAGCGCTACGCCGAGTACGTCGAGATCGTCGCGAACGCGCTGGGCGGCGACGTCGATCGCTGGATCACGTTGAACGAACCCTGGTGTTCGTCGTGGCTGGGGTATGGCTCCGGTCGCCACGCGCCGGGAATCAGCGACATCGGCAAGGCGGCGGCCGCGACTCACCACCTCCTGTACGCTCACGGCCTCGCCGTGCCGATCCTTCGCGCGACCTCACCCGCAGCCAAGGTCGGCATCACGCTCAACCTCGGCGACTTTCAGCCCGGCTCCCAGCACGAACTGGACATGGCGGCCGCTCGTCGTGCGGACGGCAACCTCAATCGGATCTTTCTGGATCCGCTGTTTCGCGGTCAGTACCCCGATGACATGCTCGAGCACTACCGCAACGCCTCGCCCGGTTTTAGCGTGGTGAGCGACGGCGACCTCGGTCTCATCTCGGCGCCGATCGACTTTTTGGGCGTCAACTACTACTTTCCCTCGACGGTCGTCGATGAGACCCGAACCAAGGAAGCTCGTGTCGCGGGCTACTTCGTCGCCCAGGACGATCAGTTCCCGGATCTGCGCCTGCGCGGGATCGACACGCCGGGTCGCGAGAAGACGGCCATGGACTGGGAGATCGAAGCCTCCGGTCTCACGTCGCTGCTCATTCGCGTGCGCGACGAGTACACCACGTTGCCCATCTTCATCACCGAGAACGGCGCGGCCTTTGACGACTACGTCGATCCCAACGGCGACGTGAAGGACGACGACCGCGTGGCCTACCTCCAAGAACACATCTCGGCCGTGCACGACGCGATCGACGCGGGCGTGAACGTCCAGGGGTACTTCGTGTGGAGCCTGCTCGACAACTTCGAGTGGGCGCTGGGCTACTCACGGCGCTTCGGCATCGTGTGGGTCGACTATCCCTCGGGCGCTCGCCTCACCAAGCAGAGCTTCGCGTGGTACCGCGACACCATCCAGTCGAACTCGGTCGAGTACGCCACTTCGGCCGGAGCCATGTAACGACGCCGCGACGTATCCCTTACGTCACGAAAGACCGCCGGCCACTCGTGGCCGGCGGTTCGTTGTTAGACCGCCGCTCCGGCTCTCGCGGTGAGTTCTCGACCCCCACCCTCCGGCACTCGGATCACAATGATCGAGACCAACAAGGACACGGCCGCAATGCTCGCGGACACCCAGAAGGCCGTGGTGTAGCCGTGGGTCGTGGCGAGGTTAATGCTGGCGTTACTTGAGCGATGCGGAAGGGTGTTCAGGAATGAGTTCTTCGCGTCAACGGCGATAGTCGCTAGGACCGCCAGGCCGAGCGCTCCACCGACCTGTTGCATCGTATTGAGTAGGGCCGAGGCGAGTCCGGCCTCGTCGCCATCGACCCCCGACACCGCCGTGAGCGTGAGGGGCACGAAGACGAATCCCATCCCCAGCGCAATGATGATCAGCGGTCCCAAGATGTCGAGGTACGTGCTCGTCGGTGTGATGCGCGTGAGCCAGATCATGCCCCCCGCCGACATCGCCGGTCCGATGATCAGTGGCGCGCGAATGCCGATCTTGCCGACCAGTTGGGAGGTCACGCCCGCAGCCACGATGATGCCAACGGTCATCGGCAAGAACCCCACGCCCGTCTTGACCGCTGAATACCCTTCAATGTTCTGCAAAAAGAGTGTGAGGAAGTAGAACATCGAGAACAGCGCGATGCCGATGCAGAGCATCATGGCGAAACTGGCCGAGCGGTTTCGGTCCTTGAAAATGCTGAAGGGCATGAGCGGCGCCGCACTTCGCCGCTCGATCAGACCAAAGACAATGAGCAGGACCCCCGATGCGGCGAGGAAACCCACGGTGGAGACGCTTGACCAACTGTGACTCGAGGCGTTGGAGAGTCCGTAGACCAGACAGAGCATGCCGCCAGTGACGGTGACAGCTCCGGGAACATCGAGCTTGCCCGACGAGGTGGAGGACTCGTGCAACGCTCGGGGTGCGAGGAAGAGCACGATCGCGGCGATGGGGACGTTGATAAAGAAGATCCAGCGCCACGAGACGTAACTCGTAAGGATGCCGCCGAGCAGCAGACCCACCGCCCCACCGCCACCAGACATCGCGGCGTAGACGCCCATGGCGCGGTTGCGTTCACGCCCCTCGGGAAAGTTCGTCGCGATAAGCGACAGTGCGGTCGGCGCGGCGATGGCTCCCCCGACTCCCTGAAGACCTCGCGTCAGGATCAGCCAGAGATCCGACTGAGCCAGGCCGCCCAGCAGTGACGCGAAGGCGAAGAGCCCCACGCCAATCATGAACATTCGTCGCTTGCCATACAGATCGCCGGTGCGCCCGCCGAACAGCAACAAGCCACCGAACGTCAGGGAGTACGCGGTAATCAGCCATTCCAGATTCGATGAGGAGAAATGCAGGTCGCGCTGGATCGTGGGTATCGCTACGTTCACGACGGTCGCGTCGAGCACGATCATGAGCTGCGCGCTACAGATGACGAACAGGGCGAGTCCGAGGTGCTTGGCGTCGCTGGCGTCTTGGGAGTCGGTGATCACTTCTTGAGACATCGTCACATCGCTTTCTCTGGGGGGTCAGGTATCCGGTAAAGCGGCACTGCGAAGACCAAGGAGTGGCAGGACGACGTCATCGACCACGCGCTCAAAGAACTCTCGATTCGGAGGATTGCCCGTGGTGAGGAGCCTCTGGAGCACGAGCGCGGGCAGTACGTCGACGATCATCTCGAGATTGCTGGGAGGAGCAATCTCGCCACGCTCGACGGCACGAGTGATGATCGTCACGAGAGTGCGGGCGTGGGTCTCGATGAACTGCTCACGAAAAACGTCGCGCAACTCGGCGTCGTGGGGCAGAGCGCTCACCAGTCCGATCATGACCTCGGCGTCCAAACGACCATCGTGCTCCTCGGCCTGATCGATCAGATCGGCGAAGTCGCCTCGGAGAGTTCCGGTGTCGGGGGGCGAGGGAATCGCCTTTTGGCACATCAAGGCGTCCACCACGAGTTCGGCCTTACCGGACCAGCGACGATAGATCGTCGCCTTGCCGGCCCCGGCGTGGGCGGCGATCTTGTCGATCGTCAGGCGGTCATAGCCGATGTCAGCTAGAAGTTCAAGGGCCGAGGCACGCAGCGCATCATCACGGGATGCATCGAGAGGGCGCCCGCCGTGGTGCTCGATACTTTCGACTTCGGTGCTGTCGAATGTCGCCATCGCTTTACGGTACCAGCCAGTTCCGAAACGTGACCGTTTCGCTCATGCTCCCAGGTCAGCAAGAAAATCTGATTGAAATCTGGTTGGCGCGTATTAGCTACTGCCGAAGACCTTGGAGTAGGCGATCGTATTCGTGGGGATCTTGATCGCGACGAACTCACCCCACTTGGTGAAGGATGTTTTGCTCGATCCGCTTGCGGTCGTCACCGACTCTCTTATGGGCAGCGTTTTCGAGCCCGAGGAGACGACCATCACACTGACCGTCTTGGGTGAGGAACTCGTCGCAGTGGTGGTCCAGGTCAGCTGGTAGCCGTTGGTGGCCTTGTCGCGCTTGCTCAGCAGCGTGGTTCCCTTGGCCGCGGGCAGAAGTTGGGAGTACGCGTTGGACGTGAGGTTCGAGTGAAACGACGTGTACTGCGAGGAGCCCTTCTTCATCTTGAGGGTGTGGGTGCCCACGGCCTTTTGCTGGGCCGCCGAGAGTCCCATGATGTTCACCAGGCCGGTCTTGCTGCCACTGAGGTAGGCGAAGGTCGGCGTCACCGAGATCGTGAAGGTTTCTTTTCCTGACGTGTAGGTCTCGGTACCGCTGGTCGATCCAATATCGGCCACCACGGAACTCTTGACCTTGTTATTGACCGTCGTCACGACGATGTGCACCCCGTTTTCGGTACTGAGGGCGTTCTTCGTGAGAGTCAGCAGCGAGGCCGCAGTTGGGCTGGACGCCGCCTGAGCACCGAGGACCGGGCCCAGGGCCAATGCGCCCGTAAGCGCAACGAATGAGAGAGAAACGGCACTTCGGCGGGGAGAGAACATGCACCCAGCCTACGGGAGATGACCTTCCGTTCTATTTCGGGGGATCAGTGGGACTTTCCGTTAGAAGCAGGCGGACAGATCAAAGAGAAAGTGCTGGAGAGTGCGGATGGTGTCAAGCAGGTCGGGCGACGCCTCTTCCAGCTTCTCATCACTCAAGATGCCGTGCGTGATCGCCGTGGCTCGCAGGGCGACCTGGAGAGTGCACAGCCAGGCCCAGGCTTCGGCGTCGCTGAGGTACTCCTCGTTCAGCGATAGAACAACGATCTCGGCGTTGGACGCCATCTCATTCTCGCGCGCCAATGCCGCGAGAGGATCGTCGTCGTCGCTGCTCGGATTGATCGGGGGACGAAGAGAGAGGTGCCACTCGTGATCCACGTCACGCTCGGCCGCCAGCACGTGCGCGCACATCTCTCGAATGACGCCTCGGCCAAGCTCGTTGAGGCGAACCTCCACGCGACCATCCCGACGACGAACGAACAGCTTGTTCGCCACTAGTCGTCCAGCTCCACGCTCGACTGCAGACCCGCGACTTGTAGCTTCACGCAGTACGACTCGGCGCGCTCTCGCTGGCCGGACCACACGATGGCTCGACCTTCGTGATGCACCGTCAGCATGAGGTGAGTGCACTTGTTCTCCGAGTACCCAAAGATTCGCCGAAAGACCGCTACGACCACCGTCATGGGGGTGACCGGATCGTTCCACACGACGACGTTCCACGGCCGCTCCGTCACGACCGTGACGTCAACCTCGGTACGCTCTTCGAGGTCGTTCTCGGTCGTCGCACTTCGCAACGGCAGACGATAGGACATGTAGACAGTTTCGCAGGTCGCTACATCGGCGAAACGGCTGAATTTAATGTGGAGTGGTCAAGGAGAACCGTGAGGAACGTGAGTGAACTCGCCGCGCGACTGCGCGAGCGCGCCAGTCGTTCGATCCGCCACGCCGCAGGCTTGACTCAAGCTCCCCCGCCGCGTTGCGACGATCCGGAGCAAGCGTTCGGTGACGTTCACGGGGTGGCGCGCCTCGTGCACCGCGAGCTGCCGTCGATGTTGATCGGCGGAGTTGCCTCGCTCTTCCTGCAGATGCTGCACCCCTACGCCATGGCCGGGGTGGCCCAACACTCGCGCTACCAGGAAGATCCCTTGAGTCGCGTCCTCCAGACCGCGAACTTCATCGGGGCGACCACCTTTGGCTCCAAGGAGACGGCCCAGGACGCCATCGACCGGGTTCTGCTCGTGCACCGCTACGTGCACGGAATCGCCGATGATGGCGCGAGCTACGACGCCAACGATCCGCACCTCTTGCTCTGGGTGCACTGTGCCGAGATCTCGATGTTCCTTGGCGCCTATCGCCGTTTCGGTTCTCAGCCACTCAGCGACGCCGAGGCTGACCACTACGTCAAGGAGACGGCACACGTCGCCCGAGTTCTCGGCGCGACCAATGCTCCCGAGACCGTTCCGCAGTTGGACGCGGCGCTGTTGAGTTTTCGAAGCGAACTGCGCCTCAGCGCCGACGGAGTTGCCGCACGCGACTTTCTGGCCACCCGGATCACGTCGAGTCGTACTCAGCGCTGGATCTATTGGCTCTTCGTGCGCAGTGCCTGGGCACTACTACCCACCTACGCCCAGGACCTCTTGGGTGTTCGCTCTCGCGGATGGCGAGAGCGGCTCGTCGTGCGTCCCGCAACGCGCATGGTCTGTCGTCTCATGCGCGTCGTGGTGCCGCCACCACCTCACGTGACGATTGTCAATCCGCCATCGACGGCGACCACCTGACCGGTCACGTAGGGAGACAAAGCCAGGGCCACAATTAGGTCGGCGACGTCATCGGGCGAGCCACTGCGACGCAATGGCGCGGTGCGCCCCACATAGCTGCGCACGGCCTCCCAGTCCTTGGTCCATGGCGTGTCGATGAGGCCCGGCGCCACGGCGTTCACACGCACCTCGGGCCCGACGACCTTGGCCAGCAGCACCGTCATGTGGTTGAGCGCGGCCTTGGAGGCGGCGTAGGGAATCGACGAACCCGTGGGACGAAGTCCGGCCGCGGACGAGACGTTCACGATCGATCCTCGGCTCTCGCGCAGCGCCGTCATGGCTGCCACGCAGAGTTGCCACGTGCCAAAGACGTTGACCTCGAAGATCTCGCGCCATACATCGACGCTGGCGGCGTCTAAGTCGGCGTGCGGGATCAACTTGGTGGTGCCCGCGTTGTTGACGAGAATGTCGAGGCGACCAAAGCGCTCGAGAACTTCGGCCACTAGACGTGAACAGTCATCGGCGTTCGAGATATCGGCACGGACGTAGTGCGAGCCCGGAGTGGTGTCGGACGCGTGCTCACCGGCCTCCACGCTGTGGGCCGAATTAAAGACCACCGAGTCGCCGCGCTCGGCGAAACGGCGAGCTGTGGCGAGTCCGATGCCACTCGACGAACCCGTGACGAGGACAACGCTCACGGCTGAGTGCGCCGCAGGCGCCACGAGCCGGCCCAGTGCTGACCGGGCTCGAGGACAACCAGGTCTTTACCGCTGCGCAGTGCGTCGGGCGGGCAACTCATTGGCTCAATCGCCACCGCGGTGCGGCGGTGTCCGGGTGCGTTGTTCTCCCCCGTGTAGGCCTGCAGGTAGGGAAAGTTGCGATCGACGCTTAACTCCACTGTCGCGCCAGTCGGGTCCTCGAGCGTCGCCACACACAGACCCGAGTCATCGCGAACGAGGTCGGTGTAGGTGACGTCCAGCTTCACCCCGCTGAGAGACTTGCGCGTCGTGTAGTTCAGGGCGTGGCCCGCCAACGGAAGTATCTGACCGTCAGGCAGTTGGCGGTCGTCGAGGGACACGAACGACTTGGCCGGAAGTTCCAACTTGGCCGCTTCAATCGTCGGTGTCGTTACTGCGAGATAGGGATGAAAACCCACGCCGAAGGGCATCGGCACACCATCACAGTTCGTCACCGTCGTGGTGACCGTGAGTCCGAGTGAGCCCAAGTGATAGGCCACTTCGATCTGGCTGGCGAAGGGATACTCGGGTGAGGGATGCAGCAACAAGGTGAGAGCGCAGCGGTTTTGATTCACCGACTCGATGCGAAAGGGCAGCCAGCGCACTAGTCCGTGAATGGAGGTCGCGTGGGCCACGTCGTCGATGCGCGGACGTCCCACGCGGCCCGAAAAACTCCACTCGCCGTCGCCGATCCGGTTAGGCCAGGGGTAGAGAACCTGGCCGCGGGCATTGGAGGAGGCCTCTTCGCCGGCGAATCCCTCAATGACACTCACGCCGCCCTTGACATAGGTCCGCAGCGTCGCACCGACTTCAGTCACCACCGCGCGCTGATCGCCGTGGGCAATCGCGATCTGTTCACCCGATGGCAGCATCACCGTCGCAACCTCTCTTTCACTCCCAGATAACCTACGTCTCCTAGCCTCGAGGTATGCGACTACTTCTTACCAACGACGACGGCGTCTTGGCCCCCGGCATGGCGGTGCTCGCGCGCGGCATCGCCCAGTGGATGGAGGACGCGCCCAGCGGTGAGGAGCGCTCGGCAATCATCGTCGCGCCCAATCGCAACTACTCCGGCATGTCGGCCGCCGTGGGCGACGTCTTTGAACGCCCGACGGTCAAATACCGCCGCCACCGCATCGCCGGGGCCGAGTCGATTACGACCTATGGACTCGAAGCTCCCCCAGCCCTGTGCGCCATCTTGGGTGCGCTCGGGAGTTTCGACTTCGCGCCGGACGTCGTGATCTCAGGGATTAACGCGGGGGCCAACGTCGGGCGCAGCGTCCTGCACTCTGGCACCGTGGGGGCCGTCTTTACCGCCGCCCAACTCGGACTCTCGGGCTTGGCCGTGTCGGTCCAGTGGGGCGACAATGTTCACTACGACACGGCGGCGGCCGTCGCGATCGCGGTACTCGACGAACTCTTTAGCGCACCATCGCGCACGGTGTTGAATCTCAATGTCCCCAACTTGGAGCTTCATCAACTCAAGGGCGTCCGCCGGGGGCACATCTCGACCGCCGGCGTGATCAAGGCGGCCGGCCCGCGAGCGGGTGGTGAGGCTCTGAGTGAGGAGGGCGAACTGCCGCTTCGGCTCGGCGCGGCGAGCCCGGCGCTGGGAGACGTGAGCGACGAGGAGCCCAACGACGACGGAGCCCTCGTCGAGTCCGGCTACGCCTCGCTTACTGCCTTGCACGGTCCGCGTGAAGTGACCGATCCGGCCTTTGACGCGTTGATGGAAAAGGCGCTCGAAGCCGTTTCGCGACAACTCAGTATCTAAAGTCAGTCGTCGCCGCGAACCCGACGCGCTTCCTTGAGCTTTCCTCGTGCCTTCTTGTCGTCGACGCGACGCGTCTTCGACCCCTTCGTCGGTTTGGTTGCGCGACGGGGAGTGCGCGGCGCGAGCGCCGTCGCGAGTTTCTCGGCGAGTTGGTTGAGGGCCGCATCGCGATTCTGAGCCTGAGATCGAAAACGGCTCGCACTGGTGCGCACGACGGTGCCGAAGACCTCGGTGACCCGAAGCCTCTCCGAGTGACTGAGACTCGTCGAGTCCTCGATGCGAAAGCTAGCCACCACACGTGTTAATGAGCGATTCGCGTGCTGGCCGCCCGGACCACCTGAAGTGGTGACGCGCCACTCGATTTCGTCCGCGGGGATCGTCAGTCGTTCACGGATCGTGATCGAACCGTCGTCGTTGATCCGGTACCCCTCGGGCACGCCTTAGTTTCCACCGGGTAAGCGCACCATGGCCAGCTGCGAGGAGGTCGCCACCAGTTGACCCTCATCGTCATAGAGTTCGCAGCGCTCATCTACCAGACCATCGGAGATGGAGATGACCCACTGACGCGCGCGTAGCCAGTCGCTGCGAGGAATTCTTCGGATGTAGGACGTGAGCTGGAGCGTCGGTACCCAGCCCGACGATCCGAGCGGCAGGGTGGCTGGCGGGACCGCGTCAGTCGCAAAGAGCAGGGACCAGGGATCCCACGGTTTCTCTCCTCGCAGTCGCAGCCACCCACGGACCTCGCCGAGCGACGAGCGCTGACCGTCCCACCAGCTCGTGGTGGCCGGATCGAACTGAAACTCAATCGTCTGGCGGATCGAGAATCCGATCGCCTCGGGATCGACGTAACTGGTCGTGCGCGCGGGCAGATCGAAGGGCTGGGCCGCCTGGTATCGCACGAGCGAGTCGTCGCGCAGCGTCCCGATCGTGACGAGGGACTCCAGCATCGTGACGCCGCCCTGGGACATCAAGACCGACGCGAACGCCACGCTGCGCCCGATCTTTCGCACCAGGACAGTCAGCTCAACGGCCCCGAGGGCCGGCGCATTCACGAAGTTCGTGGTGAGGGCCGTGACCTGCAGATGCGCCGAGCCCTGGGCACTCACTTCGGCGAGCGCGGCACTCGCCACGACACACTGCAGGAACCCGCCGTGCGGGTGATCCATGATCGAGAACGGCGCCGACAGATCGGCGATGTAACGCCCCTCTCCGAGCGGCTCGACCGCGGCGGCGGAGCGAAGATCGGGGTGCTCGTCGACGCTCGTCATGGGCAAAACACTAACGGGCTCGTTAGGCGCTCCCGGTAGGGTGTCGTCGCAGGGAGGCCTCATGGCAGCGACAAACGAGGTGTCGGTCTCGTGATCGCGTCAACGACCGCGCTGGTCTGGATCGGCCGCGGCTTGAAGGAAGCCTTGGCGATGGTCTGGATGACCTTCTGGCCGCTGGTGCTGGGTTTCACCCTCGCGGGGGTCGTCCAAGGGATGATTCCGCGCTCGACGCTGCGCCGTCAACTGGGTTCCGACTCGCTGCGAACGCATGCCACCGCGTCACTGCTCGGCGCGCTGTCCTCGTCGTGCAGCTACGCGGCGAGTGCCATGTCGCGCGCACTCTTCGCTCGCGGAGCGTCCTGGACCAACGCCCTCATCTTTATGGTGGCGTCGACCAACCTCGTGATCGAACTGGCGGTCGTACTTCTCGTGCTGCTGGGCTGGCCGTTCGTGATCGCCCAGATTGTGGGTGGCGCAGTGATGGTGGTCATCCTGATCGCTCTCGTCCCCCTCGCATTTCGTCACTCCCGCGTGGCGCGCTTGGGTGAACGGATCGCCGAGGAGGAGTCGAAGACCGAGAACGCCCCGGCGACGAATCTGGGCGAGCGTCTCAGTATTTCGGCGCGCTACACCATGGGCGATCTCACCATGGTGCGCAAGGAGCTGGTGATCGGCTTTGTGGTGGCCGGCTTTGTCAGCGTCCACGTGCCCAACTCGTGGTGGAACCACATCTTCGTGCACGGCCACGGTGCCTGGACTGTTCTTGAGAATGTGATCGTCGCTCCGCTGGTCTCGGTCGTGGCCTTCGTGTGTTCGGTGGGTAACGTGCCGCTCGCGGCGGCCCTCTGGGGACACGGCGTGGCCTTCGGCGGCGTGATCGCCTTTCTCTTCGCCGACCTCGTGACGTTTCCGCTGCTCGTGATCTACCGGCGCTACTACGGGCTCGCCAACGCATGGCGACTCTTCCTGGTGCTCTGGGCGAGTGCCAGCGGTGCCGGCCTCGTGATCGATGGAGTCTTCCATCTCGTGCACGCCATCCCAAATCACCACTCTCTGCGAATACTCGCGGGAGAGTTTCCCCTCGGAGCCACTCTCGTGCTCAACGTTCTTGCGTTCCTTGTGCTTGTCGCGGTCTGGCGCCTCGCCCGACGAGACGTCGCGGGCCACGTTGCGATCGATCCGGTGTGTGGCATGAGCGTGGATCCCGCGACCGCGCCCGCTTCCGTCACTCAGGGAACCGAGACCACCTACTTCTGTTCACTGGGGTGTCGCGACAAGTACCTTGCCCGAGGTCTTGGCTCACAGCCCGAATCCCTGGAGCACACCGATCCCGTCTGTGGGATGAGCGTCGGGGAGGACGGCCTCACCGGAATCGGGTCAGACGGCTTGCCCTATTATTTCTGCAGCGAGGGGTGCCGGGTCAGATTTCTTCACGAGGCCCTCCCGGGCAAGCATCTCCACGAGTGAGGATTGAGTGAGCAGGCAGCACACGAGCGTCAGGGCCTACGGCATTCTCGTGCGCGACGACAGCGTGCTCCTGGTCCGCTCGAGCAGCCCGGTGATCGTGCCGCCGCTGTGGTGGCTGCCCGGTGGCGGTATCAACTTTGGCGAGTCACCCGAAGAGACCTTGCTGCGCGAGTTCGAAGAAGAGACGGGCCTCGCAATCAAGAGTCCTGTTCTCCTGCATGTCGCAAGTGACATTCGTCGGCGCCCCAATGGAGACCGCATCCATACGGTGCGCATCCTCTACACGGTCGAACTCGACGGAGGTGTCTTACGTGACGAGGCCGTCGGCACGACCGACCAGGTGCACTGGTTCAAGTTGGACGAGCTCGACGAGTTCAACGTGGCCGAGTACGCGGCCAAGGCCATTCAGCTCGCACTGGTGAAGTAGAGCGCGGGCATCTCGCGCTTTAGAAGTTTGCCCGCAGCATTTCGCGGTAACGCCTCGCGCGTGAGGGCGATACGAGAGGGAATCATGTACGCCGCCAGTCGCGGCGCGAGGAACTCTCGTAGGTCGTCACTCGTCAGGTCCATTCCATCGCGCACCATCACTGCTGCGGCAACCTCTTCGCCGAGTCGCTCGTCGCTCAGCCCGAAGACCGCCGCTTCGTAGACGGCCGGGTGTTCGTAGATGGCCGACTCCACTTGGGCTGAGTAGACGTTCTCCCCGCCCCGAATGATCATGTCCTTGGCGCGGTCCTCGATGTAGAGGAACCCCTCGTCGCTGATGTGGCCGAGGTCTCCGGTACGCAGCCAGCCGTCCACCAGCGCGGCGGCGGTCTCGTCGGGCTTGTTCCAGTAGCCGCGGATCGTCGTGGGCGACTTCATCCAGATCTCGCCGCTTCGCCCCACCGGCAGCGCGCGGGCCTCCTCGTCGCGAACCTCCACGTCCATCACGATCGTGGGTACCCGCCCGGTCGACGCGGGGTGCGTCACGTACTCGTCACCCGAGTTGCCTGGTCCGTACGCGTTGGTTTCGGTCATGCCGTATCCCAAACCGGGTCGGCCTTGGGAGAACGTGTTCTCGACGCGCGCGACGAGCGTGGGGGGCGCGGGCGCGCCTCCCCCACCGATCGCCGTCAGCGAGGACGTGTCGTACTTGGCGAAGTTGGGCGACTCCATGAGGTCCCACGCCTGGGTCGGCACTCCGACGAAGCTCGTCACGTGGTGTCGTTCGATCAACTGGAGCGCGCGCTCGGCGTCCCAGCGATACATCATGACGAGTTTGAAGTGCCACGAGAAGCACGACATCATGACCGGAATGCATCCGGTGACGTGAAAGAGCGGCACGATCAAGATGAAGACCGGCGGTACGGCGGGCGCCTCTTCGCCGTCCCGGCGCGCCGCCGCGACCGCGACGCTTGCGCTGAAGGCCATGATCGCCTGGGTGATGGCGCCGTGCGTGGAGACGGCTCCCTTGGGAAATCCGGTGGTGCCCGAGGTGTAGAGAATCGTCGCATCGCTGTTGGCGTCGAGTTCCACCCGCGGCATCTCGACGCCACGCTGTACGACGTCGCTCCACCGATCGACCGCGTCGGGAAACTCCTCCTCGGAGAGTCGCACGCCCAAGAGACGCGCACCATGTCGCGCGCACGGTGCGAGCGCGCGCTGGACGCGCTCGGTGTCGGCGATCAGGACCGTTAGCCCCGAATCGGCGATGGCGTAGTCGAGTTCGTCCTCAGTCCACCAGGCGTTCAGCGACACCGACACCGCACCAATCGAGAGGATGGCGCAGAACGAGATCACCCACTCGGGATAGTTGCGCATGGCGATGCCGACCCGATCGCCCTTCTTCACGCCGTAGTGGTGCACGAGCGCATAGCCCAGAGCGTCGGCTTCTTCGAGCACGCGCGCAAACGTCCACTCTTCGTCCTCGTAGACGAGAAAGGTCGTCTCGACTCCACGCGCGAGATCAAAGAAGTCGCGAACCGTGGCCGGAGCGTTCTTAAAGGCTCGTTGACTCACGCCCTCGTGCTCGACCGTCACAACCTCAAAGGGCTGTCCCGCGGCCCCGACCATGGCTAAGGCTTCGTGATACTCACGCACGGTGTCCCCCGGGGCTCGACTTTCGATCTGTTCACCCATCCACTGTGCCAGATCGAAAGAAGGTCCTTGAGCCTTGCGCGTTGGTCGCCTCGTCGCCTAAACCTATCCAGATCAGGCATTAACGAAAGGATCCCTCATGTTGGCGACAAGCTATCCAATACTCGACGTCTTCGTCTCGACGCTCTACTTTGTGCTGCTTCTGTTTTGGATCATTCTCGTCTTTCACATCGTGTACGACATCTTTCGCAGCCACGACTTGAGCGGGGTCGCCAAAACGCTGTGGATCGTGCTGATCTTGATCATGCCGCTCATCGGCTCGCTGATTTACGTTCTGGTGCGCGGTGGCTCGATGCACGACCGCGACGTGACGAAGCGCCCAGATGAATCAGAAGGCCTTCGAGGACTACATTCGCCAGGTGGCGAACTCGAAGGAGTAGATCGCTACCTCGTGGCGCCGATCGGCGACTTCTTGAGCATGGCGGCCTTGTGGGCCATGCGCTCGACCGACTCGGCGATCTTGGTTCGCACGTTGTCCATGTCAATACGCGCCAGCTCCGCCTCTTTGGTGAGGCCCTTGACGTGTTCGACGTCCCAGAGGCTGAGCACCGGGGTGAGCACGTCGCTCAGGTACTGGCCGAGTCCGTAGATCCCCTCTTTGGCGATGCGCACCGCGTGACGCGTGAAGCTCGGGATTCCTGTGCCGGGCATCGCGAAACTGCTCACCTGCTTGGAGACCGCGATCATCATCGCCGAGGGGTCGATGGCGAACGCGGCGAGGGTCAGGTCGCGGTAGAAGAGGTAGTGCTTGGTTTCGTCACCCGCGATGAGCGCCAAGACGTTGCGCCCGATCTTGTCGTCCTTGGGCAGCTTCGCGCCGGTGTTGCGATGCGCGATCTGGGTGGCGCGCTCTTGGAACGTCACGTAGGCGATGAGCTCGGCGAACGTGGTGAGCTGCGGCACTTCGGCCTTTTGCATCTGGAGCCGGCGACCGTCTTCGAGCATGGTCGGGTTGATGCAGCGGCTGATATGCACCCAGTCGCGCATCACCATCGCGTGGCGGTTCTCTTCCATGGTCCACTGGTACGCCCACTCGCGCGAAGGATGGTTGCGCGGTGAGTGCTCCAAAATATGTGAGGTGTAGTAGGGAAGATTGTCCTCGGTGAGCAGGTTCACGTAGATCGACGAGCGCACACCGTCGCCGACGGGATAGTCCTCGGGCGCCCAAGGTCGATCCTTGAAGTCTTCACCCTCTCCCCAGTTGATCTGCTCGTGGGGATACCACAGGCGCGGAGACGCCATGTGGCGGTTATAGAGCCGTTCCACGTCGGGGGAAATCTCTTCCAACAGGTCGACACGACTCTTGGGTGCTCGAGTGCTCACGTAGCTGGCACCTCTCAATTAATCAACGCGCTTACGCAGGAAGCCTAACTCTCATCGTCGAGTATCCACTTCACTCATGTGATACGCCGCACAAGTCATGCGACAGCCCTCCGGTAGGCTCGTTCCTCCTGTGAAGCTTCTCGAAGCCCTCGTTCCGATCGACTTTCGCTCGTCGATCCGTGGACCGCTCCGGCGGTTCTATACCTGCACGTTCATCGGCTGTATCGGCAACGGTCTCACCCTCTCACTCTTCGTCGTCTACCTGCACAACGTGCGACACTTCTCCACCGCGTTTGCGACGTTGCTCCTCGCCCTCTCGGCCGTCGTTGGTCTCGGCTGCGCACCCTTGTGGGGAACGGCCACCGATCGTTTCGGTCCCTTGCGCGTCATGTTGTTTGCCTTCGGCGCCGACGCCATCGCTTTGGTGTTTTGGGCCTTCGCCCACACCCACGAACAGGCGACGGTCGCGGCTCTGCTCATCGCGCTGTTCGGTGGCGCGGGGTGGGGGCCAATGTCGACCATGCTGAGCCGACTCGTCTCCCCCGAGCACCGCCAGCGCGCCTTCGGCGTCAACTTCATGCTGGTCAATCTCGGTATTGGATTCGGTGCATTGATCTCGGCGGTCGTCGTGGATATTCGTCGGCCCGACACGTTCGTTGCGCTCTACATCTTTAACGCCGGCGTGACGCTGCTCACGGGCTTCTTCTATCTCACGTTGCGCAAGCACGGCGGTCCGATCAAAGAGCATCACGACGACCCGGAAAAGAGCAGTGAGGGCTGGGGAGTCGTCATACGTGACACGCGCATGATTCGCTACGTCGTGGCGTCGGTGTTCCTCATGGTGGGTGGATACGGATCGCTCGACGCGGGACTCAGTCTCTTCGTGGTGAACAACCTGAAGCTCTCGGTGCACTCGATCGGCGTCATCTTCTTCTTCAACACCACCACCATCGTGCTCGCTCAGCTGTGGGTGCTGAATCGCATCGAGGGTCGCAGTCGCACGCGCGTCATGGGGCTGGTCGCGGCATTCTGGTTCCTGTTCTGGATCATCCTGGAGTCGACCCTGGACCTACCGGCGGGAGCGTCGATTCCACTGCTGTGCATCGGTATGTGCGTGTTCGCCGTGGGAGAAACGATGCTCCAGCCCGTGGGCTCGGCAATCGTGAATGACATCGCCCCCGAGCACCTGCGTGGTCGCTACAACGCCGCGGCCGGTCTGTCCTGGGGCATTTCGGGCACGTTGGCCCCCACGATCACCGCGCTCTACTTCTCGTTGCACGCCGGTGACTGGTGGCCACTCGGCACGGGGCTCACCGCACTGGCGGGTGGTTTCATGATGATGGATCTGCGTCGACACATCAGCGCCCACGCCGACGGCCGTGAACTCGCCACCAGCTGACGTGCGCTTCGCGCGCGTCGACGCCGAGAACGACGCAGAGTTCGCAGCGTGGTTTGGCGTGCTCGATCGCGCCGAACGCGCCGATAGCGTCCGCGAAGACGGCTGGCTCCCTCAGGAGTGGCGCGCCCGTGCCCTCGACGTCGATGCGCCGACGTACTTTGAGATCTACTCCTACGGCGATCCTCTCGCACCACTCGCGGTTGGCGCGCTCGAGGTGTCACGCGCCGACAACCTCGAGTGGATGCGCGGCGACCTCTTCGTCGATCCTGCCCATCGACGCCAGGGGCACGGATCGGCCGCGCTCGCAAAACTGGAAGACCGCGCGCGGGACCTGGGGAGACGAACGCTCATCGTCAACGCGAACGAAGACCAGGGTGACCTTGGGAAGGGGCCCAGTCGCCATTTCGCTCCCTTGAACGGGTACCACGTCATCGAAGAGAACGTCATACGCGACCTGGCGTGGCCCCGACCCGAAGGAGCGCTCGATGAACTCGAGGCGCGCTACGAGCCCTCCGCGTCGGACTACGAAATCTTGTCGTGGCGCAATGCAGCACCTTCGGAACTCCGCAGCGGGCTCGCGCGGGTGAAAGCGGTCATGCCCGTCGAGGTGCCCGATGCCGGTTACGGCGCAGAAGAAGAGGTGTGGGATGACGCGCGGGTGATCAACCACGAAGAACGGGTCGATCAGATGGGCCGGGATCTCTTGGCCGCCGCCGCCCGCCACCGACGCACCGGTGAGATCGTCGGCTTCAGCGAACTCACGGTCTCACGCGAGCGGCCCGGGACCGCGTACCAGTGGGACACGTTGGTGGTGCGCGCACACCGTGGACATCACTTAGGCGCCCTCCTCAAGATCGCCACCATGCGACTCCTCGAGTCCGGAGGGTACGCCACGCACGTGATATTCACCTCGAACAACTCGCTCAACGCCGCCATGATCGCGGTCAACGAAGCGTTGGGGGCTCGCCCGACCGGGGGCAACGTCACCTGGCAAAAGGACCTCAGGGCGCCCGACTAAGAGGGCGGGAGCACGTTCCCGAGCGCGGAAAGGGATCCGGGGTCTTTGGGGAAGTGGATCCAGCCCTCGCGCCGGGCTGCGTCGCGCGCGTCTTCAGGCACTTCCGCGGTCAAGTTCGCCCTCGCGGCCAGTGCCACCAGCGCACAGATCAGAGCATCAAACACGTGGTCCGAGTTCTCCGAACCCTCGTATACGTCGTCATCGATCGCGAGCCACGCCCTCGTCTCCTCGGCGATCTTCGCCAGTATCTCTCGTCGCGCCTCACGACGAGACTCTCGCTCACTCGCTCTCCCACCCTTGTAGGGAGTGCCGTGGGGCTGGCGCAGACCCCACACCGACAGGGCCGCCGCGGGGTAGGTCTCGATGAGACGTCCACTGCCGTCGCGCTCTTCGGCGTCGCCCCAGCGGCGCACCCACAGGCTCTGCAGGCGCGCCGCGCGCATCGCGACGACGCCAATGCGGTCCGAGGAGACCGACATTGGGGTCATCTTGAGGTGCTGTTGGACGAAGAGGTCGGTCGTTCGATAGCACAGCGTCTGGCGGATCTTGTCCGAGCTGCGGTGCTCATAGGAGGGCCAGCGCGCACTCGTGCGGTGCGAGGCCACGGCCGCGACGAAGTCGTCGGGCCACCCCAAAGGCGCGTCCAGGCCCACCGCCGTGCGGGCGTCCACGATTCCGACCAGATTCGCGTCGTCGCCCACAAACTTCTCCCCGGGAGATCCCGGTAGCGACGCTCGCGCCCTCGCGCCGTCGACCGTGAGGACCACCACGCCGGTGTCGCTCGGCTGAGAGGCGAGATCGATGCCCACGTAACGATTGACCGGCCCGGCCGGCTCTGTCGCTCTTTTTTCCTCTCGCGATCGTCGCCGATCGCCGCTACCGCCCGCTGGATCTATTTCGACCAAGGAAGCGCCTCGCCCGACGCCCGGAACATCCGCAGCGCGAAGAAGGACTGGACCACTCCGGCGGCGAGACAGAGATACATCCCCACCTGCGGTCCGTAGCTAAAGGCTCCTCCGTCGAAGCTGCCCTTGGGCAGCGTGACCCAGCGAATGATCACGATGACAAAGCCAATCAATGACAGTCCGAGCACAATGACGCCCGGGCCGTAGGAGAACTTGGGCATGTTCGAACCGGCCCGCAGGAAGACAAGGTAGACACCGGCCGCCACGATGAGCAGGCCACCGAGCCAGCCGTACGACGTGCTGAATCCGCTCACCGACGCGCCGCCGTAGACACCGCTGGCGCCATACCACGGCAAAAATAAGGAGATCAGCGCAACCGCCGCGGTCACCGAGATCACTTTGTCGGTTGTCGACAACTTCTTCCACTCAAACGTAGCCATAGGCCCCCCGTCCTTTACCGGCCTCTAGACATGCCCTTCAATGACCTCGATTCCCCAAGACATCGCGTCAGGTCCCGAAGTGGCCGTCTCTTCCCACAAACTTAAACATGAAATAGATATCACACCAAGTGCGTGCGTCGCATGGACCATCGCCCTCGTTGAGAAGAACAAACTCAAGTTGAAAAAGGCCGCCGGCGCGAAGAGACTCAAGCGGTGGTGCGAACTTCAACGAGCGGGTGAGCGGCGTGGCGACACCACGTGATATCTGGGTGGGACTCACCGATGACCGCACCCACGGACCTCTGGCGGGGATCTTGACGATCCTTACGGTGATCGCGGGGCTGGTCGATGCCACCTCACTGCTACGACTCGACCGCGTCTTCGTGGCCAACGTGACGGGAAGTGTGATCTTCATCGGTCTGGCCCTCGTCGGGGCACGCGGCTTCTCGCTGGCCGCGCCCTTGATCGCTCTAGCGACGTTCCTGGTCGGAGCGGGTCTCGGCGTGCGAGTCTTTGCCCGTCACGTCACGCACCGTGGTCGCAGCGCGTATGCCGCGTCCCTCGCCCAGTTCGTGGACCTGCTCATCGCCAGTGCCATCGTCCTGTTCGACCATCATCCGACTGATCCGGTCCGACTCACCCTGGTCGCCATCCTGGCCCTCGGCATGGGAGCGAAGTCGGCTCTCGTTCGCTCGGTGAACGTTCCCGGTCTCACTACGGCCGTCGTCACGACCACTCTGACGGGGCTCGCCTCAGAAGGTGCCACTGGATCGTGGCGCAGCACCAGCTTCGCGGTCCGACTAGTGGCGACCGCCGGTCTGCTGGTGGGGGCGATCGTCGGTGGGGCGATGGTGATCTTCGTGGAACGCTGGACCGCTCTCGCCGTGGCCGACGTCCTCGCGCTTGTGGCCGTCGTGTGGGCTCGCTCGGCGGCCCGTTCTGATGCGAGTTGGACCGTCCCCACGAGTTAGAGGGGCCGTTAGTTTACTCGAAAGTAAGGACCGGATTTGGGGCGGCGTTGATACTCGGATTTGGTTCGAAATTGCCTCTCACAGCGAATTCTAAGACAACGATAACTACCTTCTGACGAGGAACTTCTCTGCCATCCTGTGGATAACTTCGGCCCTCGCGGCACGTCGTCAAAGGCTCTCTGGTTAGCCTCTTTGAAGCAGAAACGACTGCTCCCAAAGTCGCCCCACAGAGCTGTGGATACGGCGATCGATCACCTGCCCCTTGGTCGGGGTTCATAGAAGAACTCGCCAAGCACGGGCGCATCCAGCGAAGAAAGAAGCTTCGTTTGTTGCGGCCGTGGCGCAGAACAAGGAGAAGAACAGCTGTGCGAAGAGTTATCGCGGCCGCCCTGGTGGCCCTCGCCACCCCACTAGCCCTACTGACGGCCCCGATGGACGATCCATTTGTGGGCGCGGCCACCCCGGTACGCCACGTGAGTGTGCGACCCCTCACCCATCGAGCCTTCGTGCGCCCGAAAGTGGACGTGGTCGCCCTCCAGGAGGTTCACGCCCTCATCCACGACGCCCACGTGCGCCGGGTGGGCGTGACGGCCCTGCGCCAGGAGTGGCAGCGGGTCGCTCTGTGCGAGGTGAACGGAAACTGGTCCATGGTGGGCCCGGTGTACTCCGGAATTGGCTTTTTGAACAGCACCTGGGCGGCCTACGGCGGCCGCACCTACGCACCGGTCGCCGGGCGGGCCAGCCGAGATGAGCAGATCGTGGTCGGAATGCGCGTCACCGGTGGTTGGGTACCTGATCAGTATGGTTGCGACCCGGGCGGCTGGTAGGCGATTCAGGGGATTGTAAGACGCGTGCCAATTTTGCACTCGAGCCCCCGTCCTAAGGTTGAACCTGCGTGCGAGTCATCCCCCTGACGAAGTGTGTCGCCGCGCTCGCCCTCGTGGCCGTGGCGCTAGCGGCGGGCATTGCCGTGGCCGCCTCCACCACCTCGGTGCCGCCCACCTCAACAGGTTTCGACATCAGTTTCCCCCAATGTGGCAAATCCTTCCCCTCGTCGCCCGGCTTTGGGATCGTGGGCGTCAACAACGGTTCGCCGCTCACCATTAATAACTGTCTCGCGGCCGAACTCACTTGGGCCGAGGGAGCGACCAACACGGTGCCGGGTTTCTACGCCAACACCGGTAACGCCGGCCCGAGTTACGCGGTGGGTTGGCCTAAGAGCCAATCGACCCCCGACGCGTGCTCGGGAGCCAACTCGGTTGCCTGTTCCTACGATTACGGCTGGAACGCCGCGCGAAGTGCGTTTGCCAACGCGGTCAACGCCGAGGGTGCGGATGGCTCAAGCTCACCCACTACCGCTGCGGCGGCCTCACCGTGGTGGCTCGACGTCGAGACGGGCAACGCATGGGAGACCATCGAGTACGGCCGCACGTCGGCGACCCTGACCTACGACAGGGCCATGCTCGACGGCATGGTCGCCAGCTTCACGAACATGGGTGTGACGCATCTGGGCATTTACTCGACGTCCGCGATGTGGTCCGAGATCGCCGGAGGAACCGACGCCACCCTCGCCCCGATTCCCGTCTGGATTCCCGGATTTGGCTCCCTCGCCGCCGCCGAAGTGGCCTGTGCGGGCGCGTCGTTCACCTCAGGGCGCGTCGCCATGATCCAGTACCCCTCCCAGGGACTTCGACGGCGACTATCTCTGCGGGCTGTTGAGCCCGAGTACCCCCACCGCGGTCTCGGTGGCGGCGTCGGCCACCTTTACCGGCCAGATCACGACGACCAATAACTCCGGTGCGGTGACCTATACCCAGACCTCGGGCACGCCCGCTCTCGTGGTCTCCTCAACCGGAGCGGTCACGACGAGTGGTCAGTTGGCGGTGGGCACGTACACCGCTTCAGGTACCGACGTGGACGCGGCGGGAAACACGGGCACCTTCTCCTTTACCCTCGACGTGGGCGTGCTCATCCAGAGCTCACCTACGAGCGCCACGTCCAAGGTGAGCGGCACCACCGCCTACAAGCAACAACTCGCCGTGACCGGCAGCACCGGCTCGGTCACCTTTACTCAATCGACGGGCAGCCCCAGCCTGGTCGTCTCGCCGAGTGGACTCATCACGACCAGCGGCCAACTGGCCGCTGGTACCTACTCCACGAGTGGCACCGAGACCGACACCTCAGGTGACTCGGGCTCCTTTAAGTTCACCCTCAACGTCGGCGCCCTGGTCCAGCGCGCGCCCACTGCGGCCACCGTGACGACCGCGGACTCCTCCTCCTTTAGTCAGCAACTCGACGTGGGCGCCAACCTCGGTGCGATCACGTACGTCCAGACGAGCGGCGCGCCCAACGTGGTGGTCTCTTCAAGTGGGCTCGTCACAACGAGCGGGGCGCTCGCGGTGGGCACGTACCGCGTCGGAGGAACAGTCAGCGACGCCACCGGTGACAAGGGAACGTTCAGTTTCGTCCTGAGCGTGCACGCCACGCCTCCCCCGCCCCCGGCCAACCCGATCGCAACCCGAGTCGTTGGATACGTCGTGGCCGGCAAGACCCGCACCATCGAGATCATGGGCGCGCACTTCGTCGGCCAGCCCCACATCACTAGTCACGCCGGCACCGTGGCCACGGTTAGTCGCGACACGGGAACCGAACTCGTCGTGCGCGTGCGAGTCAAGGCGCGCTCGCGCAACGGCGTCTTTACCTTCACCATCACCAACCCCGACGGCGCCTCCTGCCAGGTGAAGTACAACCAGCACCGTTAGCCGCAGAGTTGTCGCCCGCTAGACGAAGGCGCTCCCCTCCCGATAGCGACGCTGGGTGTCCCACCACACCAGGTTGAGGGGAAACTCCCGGAGCGCCCGGGGAAGAACGCGGTGAACGGGGACCGCGACCCGACACAGCGCATCGAACCCCTGCTGGCGACCGGGGCCCCACGAAACTCCCAGTTGCTCGCGAAAGATCGGCGGCAGGAACCCGGTCACGATGAACTCGTGAACTGGCCCCAGCCAGACGTTCAATACAGCCGGCAGAAACCGGAGTCGCACCATGCCCCTCAAGTACTCGCGCGTCACGTCGTCCATGGCGACCAGGTCAAGAGCCTCGCGCCAATACTCATCGAATGCGCCGCGATCACGCGGCCAACGCTCGAGAGGCACCTGCAAGGTCGTCGCGAAGCGCGAACAGTGCTCGTAGAGCTCGTCGAGCAGATCATCACTCGGGTCAGCCGCCACCAGTCGGATGGCGTCCAGCGAGCCGCGGTACATACACGCTGCGACCCACAACTGCAGGTCCGGGTCGAAGGCGTTGTAACTGACGTCGTCGTCGTCGCGTGAGTGCACGTCGCGGTGCTGGCGGTTGACCTCGCGGCGAATGTACTCGCGCATCTCGTCATCTCCCAGGAGAACCGCAACGATGTAACCGAGCGTGGTGCGCGTTCTCTTGATCGGATGCTTGGTGAGCGCTCCGGCGTCAACGCGGCTCTCGGCCACGCCATGTCCCACCGGTAGCCGCGAAAGCTGCATCACGACGTTGGCGCCAGCGGGCGCCAGGGCGAGGCCGTTCATGAAGGATCCTCGTAGCGCGGAGGACAGTGTCGCGTCCCTCATCACGGGCCGACCCACGTCGCCGCTACGTCGGGCGCCTCGACAGCGTCAATGAAGAACACCAATTGAGCATAGGAAGGACGGCCGACTATGGCGGTCCTCCCGTCATCGGCCAGCGACAGATGCTTAGGGGAGCAGCGCGTCGATCTGCGAGAGCGCTTGGCCCATGCCCTCTTCCATCCCGGTCTCGAGGAACCACTCCATGTGCTCGGTACTGAGGAATCGGCTCGTGACCGTCATGCGCGTGCCGCCGTCGATCGCTTCGAGCGTCATCGACGCCTCCATGGGCTTGATCTCGGGGTGCGGTTCGCCATCCTCGCCGGCGATGCCGTTGGCGAAGGCGAGATATCGCGGCTTGTCGATCGATTCGATGTGCCACCAGCCCGGCGCGATCTGGCCCTCGGGACCGGTCATGTAGTAGCGCGACTCGCCACCTTCGACGAAATCGTGTCGCACAAAGGTGGCGGGATAGACGAAAGGTCCCCACCACTGCTCGAGCAACCTTGGGTTCTCCCATACCTCCCACACCTGTTCGGGCGTGGCTTTGAACTCGGTCACGAAAACCAGAGTGAGATCGGTCTCGTCCTTCGTTGAACTCATGATTGTCATGGCTTTCCTTTCTCGGTGGCGAGTATTCGCGCTATTTGGCTCGCCCGCTGACGCCACAGGTCCTCGAAGAGTTCCAGTACGCCCTGGGCCGTGCGGATTGTGGCTTCGTGCCCTCGCACGATCTGCTCACGCCCTCGCTTTTCCTTCGTGACGAGCGCGGCTCGTTCGAGCACCGCGACGTGCTTCTGGATCGCGGCGAAGCTCATGTCGTAGTGACGCGCCAGTGCGGAGACCGATTGCTCGTCGGTGATGGACCGCTGGAGGATGTCGCGACGTGTTGAGTCCGAGAGGGCTTGAAAGAGCCGGTCGACCTCTTCATCGGATAATTGATCTACAACCATTTGGTTGTATGTTATCGAGACCCTTCGGCCAGTGCAACTCTCCAGGTGCCAGGGCAAATTGACTGTCGGACGCTCGGTAGCCTGAGCCCATGGAGCTGATTCTCGGCCTGGACGCGGGCACGACGGGTGTTCGCAGCGTGGCCTTCGACCGCGACCTCAACGTCGTCGATGAGTCGTATCGCGAGCTCACCCAGTTCTACCCCTCCCCCGGCGAGGTCGAGCACGACGCCTTAGAGATTGTGGAACTCGCCATCGCCACGCTCGAGGACGTCACCACCCGAGTTCGCGGCGCCGGACACATTGTCGTGGCCTTGGGAATCACGAACCAGCGCGAAACGACGGTCGGCTTCGATCGCGACGATGGCGCGCCTCTGTCTCGCGCCATCGTGTGGCAGGACCGGCGAACGAGCGAGATGTGCCAGCGTCTCGACGACGAGGGACACGGACCTGCCGTGCGCGAGACGACCGGACTGGTCCTCGACCCGTACTTCTCGGCGACGAAGATGCGTTGGATGATCGAGCGCGGCCTGGCCGATGGTGCGCGCGTGCCGTCGCTCGCCACGATCGACACCTGGCTGCTGTGGGTCTTGACCGGCGGCGTAGATGGTGGGCAGTTCCTCACCGACGCCTCCAACGCATCGCGCACGTCATTGCTAGACCTGAGGTCCCGCACGTGGTCACCTGAGATGCTCGCGCTCTTTGGGGTCGAGAGATCGATGCTGGCCGAAGTACGACCCTCCAACGCCCACTTTGGCGCGGTGAACGCCGACATCATCCCCTCCCTCGCGGGCGTGCCGATCACGGGCATTCTGGGCGATCAACAGTCCGCCCTCTTTGGACAGGCGTGCTTCGAGGTGGGGATGGTCAAAGCCACCTACGGCACCGGGGCCTTCGTTCTCGCCCAGGCCGGCGGCCAGGTCCCCGCCGTCGTCGATGGACTCATCACCACAATCGCCTGGGACCTCGGGGACCAGGGTGCGTCCTACGCCCTCGAAGGCTCGGCCTTCGTCGCGGGCGCGGCCATCCAGTGGCTGGCCGACCTTGGCGTGATCGAGGCGTCGAGTGACCTCGAGGCGCTCGCGCGTTCGGTCAACGACTCGGCCGGAGCGCAGTTTGTGCCGGCCTTCACCGGACTGGGGTCACCCTTCTGGCGCGCCGACGCACGCGGGGCAATCAGCGGACTGAGCCAAGGCGTGGGACGAGGTCAACTCGCGCGCGCGCTCATCGAAGCGCTCGCGTACCAGGTGCGTGCGATGACCGACGCCTTTGTCGCCGGTGGCGTCACGCTCCACGAACTACGGTGCGACGGCGGGGCGTCAGCGATGGATCTACTCCTCGAACTACAGGCGACAAACTCACGTGTCAGCGTGCTGCGAAGTTCGACTCTCGAAGCGACCGCGCGCGGGGCCGCGAGCATCGCCGGACTCGGCGTCGGCGCGTTCGCATCCCTTGAGAAGTTGAGCGAACTGTGGACCGCGAGTGCGCGTTTTGAGCCGGGTGAACCGCTCTTCATCGACGCCGGCTACGCAGCCTGGACGCGAGCGCTCGAACGCAGTTGATACGTTCGTGACACCAGAAGGGGGTGGCGTGGAGTCACATACGGCTCACATCGTGCGCGAAGGACTCAGTTTCGGCGAGGACCCGCGCTGGCACGAGGGACGCCTGTGGTACTCGGACTTCTATCGTCACGGCATCTATTCGATCGACGTCGCGGGCGACGAGCAACTCGAACATTTTGTGTTGACCCAACCTTCGGGGCTGGGTTGGCTCCCGGACGGTGACCTGCTGTGCGTGTCCATGACCGACCACAAAGTGCTGCGCTTTTCGGGTGCCCACTCTTTCGAGTTCTGCGACATCACTGACTACTGCGGCTTTTGGGCCAACGACATGGTCACGTCGGCCAGCGGTATCTCCTACGTCGGCAACTTCGGCTTCGACCTCGACACGATGCAGCGCGACAAGACGTTGCCGACTCCGCCTCCGATCACCAACCTGGTCGTGATCTCGCCCGAGGGTGACATCCTCCAAGTGGTGCCCGACCTCGCCTTTCCCAACGGCACGGTCATCACCCCCGACGGCGCGACACTCATCGTCGGCGAAACGATGGCGTCTCGGTTGAGCGCCTTTGACATCGAGAGCGACGGCACACTGTCGAATCGGCGGGTCTGGGCACAGATGGATTCGGTCTACACCGACGGCATGTGCCTCGACGACGACGGGCAGGTCTGGCTCGCCAACGCCATCGCTCCGCAGTGTTTACGAGTAAAGGAAGGTGGCGAGATCACCGGGGTCGTCACGACCACCCAGATCTCTTTTGCCTGCATGCTCGGCGGCGAGGATCGCCGCTCGCTCTACGTCATGACCGCGCCCACCAGCAGTCGATTCCAGAATCGCCGGCGAACTGCTGGGCCAAATCGAGGTGGCCAAGGTCGCGGTGCCCGGTGCGGGCCTGCCCTAGCCCAGCTTGGTGAGGGCGCGACGTAGATTACGCACCGCCTGATGGGTACGTAACTCGTTCTCGATGAGCGCGAAGCGCACGTGGTCGTCTCCCCCGTCGCCGAACCCCACGCCGGGACTGGTGGCAACGTCGGCTTCTTCGATGAGCAGCTTCGCGAACGCGAGTGACTTCATTTCGCGATACGGCTCGGGAATTGGCGCCCAGATGAACATCGAGCCCTTCGGTGGGCTCACCTCCCACCCCACGCGGTTGAGTCCCTCGATGAGAGTGTCACGACGCGACTGATAGATGACTTGAAGCGCGTCGGGGTAGTCCTTCGCCTCGTTCATCGCAACGATCGCAGCGATCTGGACCGGCTGGAAAGTGCCGTAGTCGAGGTAGCTCTTGAGCTTGGTGAGGGCGGCCACGATCTCGGGATTACCGACAACAAAGCCCACTCGCCACCCGGCCATCGAGAATGACTTGGTGAGTGTGTAGAGCTCCACACAGCACTCCTTGGCGTGCGGCACTTGCAGGATCGAGGGCGGTCGGTACCCGTCAAAGCCGAGATCGGCGTACGCGAAGTCGTGACAGATCACGACCTCGTGTTCAAGGGCGAAGTTGACCAGGCGCTCCATGAAGGCGAGGTCCACGCAGGCACTGGTCGGGTTGTGGGGAAAGGACACGACAATCACGCGCGGCTTAGGCGCAGCACCCTCCCAGGCCGCGAGCAGTCCGGCGAAGAAGTCCTCGCCGGGGTCGTTCGTACTCGCCCCCGGATCCAGCATCGGCACCGTGATCACCTGAGCCCCCGCGAAGCCCGGTCCCGCCAAGTGGATCGGATAGCTCGGGCTCGGCACGATCGCACTGTCGCCGGGTCCGAGCAACACCCACATCAAGTGGGTGAAGCCTTCCTTGGCCCCGATCGACGTCACGACGTCGGTGTCGGGATCGAGATCGACGTCGAAGAGCTCTTTGTAGCGGTTCGCGATCGCGAGGCGCAGGTTCGGAATACCGCGACTCGCGCTGTAGCGGTGATTCTTGGGATTTCGCGCGGCCTCGGCCAACTTCTCAACTGCCACATCGGGACTGGGTAGATCAGGATTACCAAAGCCAAAGTCGACCACGTCGCGTCCGTGTGCTCGCGCGTCAGCCTTCAGCCCGTTGATCTGTGCGAAGACGTAGGGCGGCAGGCCCGTGATGCGTCGAAACTCCATTAGGAAACGTTACTAAAGCGCTCTCCACTGCTTCATCGCGTCGATCGGCGGCGGTGTCCCGGCGACTGCCCAGGTCGCGCCCGCCGCTTCGAGGGCACTGAGCGTACCGGCAATGTCTCCCTCGAGCATCCCACCCCACGTCACCTCGCCCTCGCGCACCTCGTCGCTCACCTTCTGCGCACTCACGCCCCAAAAGTTGAGGGCCACGCCGCACTCGCGCGCGATGGCGTTGGTTGACTTCGCTCCGGCGCCAATCCACACCGGCATGATCGGCGACAGGGATTGGGCCACCTCGGTGAGGCGGCGCTGGCGCTCCTCCTCGCTCGGATCATCGATGCCATAGGCGACGTGTTCGGGCCTCGAGAGTTTGTCGCCGGTACCGAGGGCCGCGATCACGCGTCCGGGCGCAATCGACTCGATTGTCTGGAACTGCTCGATGAGTTGTGCGGGACTCACGAGGGCCACACGGGCGACGAGTGTGCCAACGGTCAGAGGCATGCGTGTGGCGATGGCCGCGAGCACAAGCAGTGGTGCGAGGGTAGGACGCTCGGGCGAACCGATAGGAAAGAGATGGTCGTAGGCGAACACGCCGTCAATCCCGGCCGCGTAGGCGTCGTTGGCGAAGGCCAGAGCCTTGTCGGCGTTGTCCTGAAACGTGGGCAGCAGGACGCCGAGTTTCATGCCCCTTCGAAGGCCACGAGTGCGGCACCCATGGCGCCCGAGCGAGCCCCGAACAGCGACGTCGTCACGGTGATCGTCGGACGCATCTCGTACCCCTCGACCAGGTCGGCCAGGTAGTCGCGCGCGGCGGGCAGTACGAGTTCGCTGGCTTCGCTCAGTCCCCCACCAATCACGAAGTGCCCGGCGTCCAAAATGGCCGCCAGATTGGCGAGCCCAAGCGCGAGCCACCACCCGACCTCGCGCATCAAGGCGACCGCTTCGTCCAGACCCTCCGAGGCCGCGCGCGAGACGTCTTCGGCGCGTACCGCGCGCCAGTCCCCGCCGCTTCGTTCCACCAGTTCCGGCAAGCGACCGTCGAGGGCGGCGTCGCGGGTCAGGCGATGGAGCCCGCCGCCCGAGGCGTAGCGCTCCCAGCACCCGCGTCCGCCACATAAACACGGGGCCCCGCGCGCTTCGACGACCATGTGTCCGATCTCGCCGGCGAATCCGCTCTGACCGCGTACCAGTTGACCATCGGCCACGATGCCCCCGCCGATCCCCGTACCCAGGGTCACCATCACGAAGTCCGAGAGTCCCCGGGCGGCTCCCCACTCGTGTTCGGCGAGCGTGGCGCAGTTGGCGTCGTTCTCGCAGAACACCCGCGAGTTGCCCAGCGCATCACCCAACTGTGCCCCGAGGTCCGCTCCGGATGCGGTTTGAAGATTAGGAGCGAACGCGAGGTGTCCGTCGCGACGCATCATGCCCGGGAGCCCAACACCGATGGGCACTTGGGACGAGTCGAGCGACTGTCGGGAGCACAGCTCGTTGACCTGCTCGACGAGTACTTTGGCGGTGGCCTCGCCCGCGGCCAGACCCACGTCGTGGGGCGTCTGGGAGTTCATCTCGGCGATGACTCGACCATCGCGCGCCACCATCAAGGCGAGCGCCTTGGTGCCACCGACGTCGATGCCGATCGCGACGTTGCTCACTGGGCGGCTTCTGCCTGCGCCTTGAGTTCGCGCAGTGCCTGGGCCTGGATGCGCGAGGCGGCACGAGCGCGCACGAATGCGGGAATCGGTACGGAAAGTTCCACCTCGAGATCGTAGGTGAGCAGCGTCCCCTCCTCCGACGGCGCAAAGCGATACTCGCCCTTGAGCGAGCTGGTGACGTCACCGCGCGTCTGGTGCCAGGCGAGAATCTCGGGCGCGCGGCTGTAGTCGTAGTGCAGCGTGTAGGTCGTCGAGCGTCCAAAAGCGGCCGCACGAAACTCCACCTCGACGGATCGACCGAGCGCGTCGCGCTCGAGGACATCAATCTTCTTGAGCTCGCTCACCCAGTCGAGATAGTGCTCGAAATCCGTCGCCACGCGATAGACGACCTCGGGTGGCGCGTGGACCACGATCGACTCCGTCGCCCGCTGGGTCACGTTGCCTCCATCGCGATCAACCCTAGGCGAGGTGTTCGGCGCGTCGGCCACGATCGTAGGGGGCGAGTTGACGCGAGAGTTCACCCGCGAGCACGTTCCAGTCGAAGTTCGCGCGCGCCACTTCGAGCGCGTGTCGGGCTAGTCGATCGCGACCTTCGTCGTCGCCCGCCAGCGTCGCGATCACCCCCGCCAACTCAGAGACGCTGCGCGGATTGTCGATGACGACCCCAGTTCGACCATCGCGCACCGCGTCCTGACTGCCCCCGGACCTACCAGCCACCGGCGCGAGACCGGCCGCGGCACCTTCGACGAAGACGATCCCGAAACCTTCCTGTTCGAGTCCCCACCATCGACTGCGACAGTCCATGACCATGAGGTCACACGCGCCGACCCACCGGCTCTGCTCGTCGTCGGGCACGTATCCGAGGAACGTCACGGGGGCGCTCAGGCGTGTCGCCAGCTTCTCCAAACGAGCTCGGTCTCGCCCCTGACCTCCGATGAGGACGTGCAAACTCGGCAGTGTCTCGCGAAGTTGCGAGCTCGCTCGAATCAGCGTGTCAAAGCCCTTGCGCGGCACGAGTCGCGACCAGGACGCGACCAGAAAGTCGTCGTCTCCAAAGCCCAGCGAACTCCGAACCTCGCGTCGCTCGTGCACGCTCAGGGGGTGATAGAGCGAGGTATCCACCCCGGGGGGAATCTGAATCACGGGACAGAGCGACTCGGCGGCGTTGCGCAGCGCTTCGCGCTCAGGAAACGGTCCCGCACAGACGGCAACCTTCGCGCGACGCAGGACGTATCGCAGTGAGGACGCCACGATGGGAATGCGGCTCGGAATCGTGACTTCGGCGCCGTGCAGTACGACGCCGTAGGGCCGCGAAAGAAACGGTCCGAGGAGCCCGAGGGGCCACGCTGGGTCGAGCAACACGAGTTCGGGCTCGTGGCGAGCGATGGCGGCTTCGATGGCGCGATACGCGCGCCACGACGGCAGGAACAAGGTGGAGGCAGGTACGCGCTCGATGGTCACCTCGCTCGATGAGTCAAAGGCAGAGGCGCCTTCGTGGGACGACGCGGTAAGGACAACGGCGCGTCCAGTCTCGAGTCGGCGCCAGAGCTCGTGGAGATACGTCTGGATCCCGCCGGTTTTTGGCGGGTAGTCGTTGGTCACCAGGAGGTGGCGGGCCATGAGCCCACGCTAGACGGCGACGGCTTTAGCGCCGGGCGGGATGGTACTTCAGCGTTGGCACGAGTCCTTCGGCGGTAAAGAGTTGAACGACCTGGGCGTCCTCTTCAGTGAGGACGAGCGCGTCGGGCTCTTCGCCCAGCACGAACGTCACCAGGCAGTCCGCGCAGTCGGGCGTGCCGCGCCGCACGCAGTCACCGCAACTAATGGACAGTTCGATTTCGTTGGTCATCGCGCACCTCTCACTTGATGATCCAGCGTGCTACGTACCTGTGACATCAGGTTGTGAGAAACGCAGCGATCTCCTCGGCGACTTGGGCGGGACTGAAGACCGATCCTTCGGCGACGACAAGCGAACGCGACGCGTCGATGAGAACATAAAAGGGCGCCGAAGGAATCTGAAGCTCTTTGAACGTCTCCGGAGAGACCACTACCGCGCGATGTGCGCCGCGCCACTCATCGTGGGGCTCGGCCGTAACGACTATGACGTCCACGTTTGAGAGATCGTCCAGATTGCTCTCGACGAAGTCGCGGCAACCGTCACAGTCGGGCTTGACCGCAATCACCAGCGTCGTGCGATCGAGACGGCGGCTCCACGATCGCCCCCTCCAGGGTCGAGACCGAGTCAGTTCTTGAGGTGCGGGGCGCTCTCGTGCTCGATCGAAGGAGTGAAAGTGAAACTCGCTCACTCGAACTCGGAGATGACCTCGACGCTGCGACCGTGTCCGCACCAGCGACACGTCACCGACTCCACACTGTGCGCGATCACCTCGGGCTCTTCGACGCTGAGATCTCCCCCCACGCTGTAGTGATGAAAGGAGCGAACTGACGTCGTCTCAACGACGTCAAAACGAGTCACGTTCCCGCACGCGTTGCAACGGTACCGGTTGGTCACGAGACTCACCGTAGCGTTTCGCGTGGTTTATTCGTACCGGCGCCGCTGCCACTGGTCAGGGAAGACCTCGTAGGGCGACGCGTCGGGATCTTGATATGTGTACACCGTGTCGTAGGGATCACTCTGGAGCACCTGGGCGTTTCGCTCCGAGTCGATCAAGCGACACAAGGCTGCGGGTTGGCGGATGAGCCCGACGGGAAATGTGGCGCCGGTGGTGTCCACGTACACGTAGCCACGACGCGTGAGACGCTCGGCGACGCTCTGATCCACCTTCGTTGAGAGCACGTCACGCATCTCAACGGCCGACTGGTAGTGGCGCAGCACGCCCACCTTCGACGATGATGCGCTCACTGGTGACATGGATCTTGTGCGAGCGCCATTGCCAGGTCCGAGTCAGCGTCACGAGCAGCAGCGGCAGAACACCGATCAGCATTAACGCCTCTTCGAATCGGTGCACGTAGACGAACCGGGCCGAGCCTTCGACGACCAACAACAACGTCGTCAGCGTGAGGAGAAAGGGCCGAATGACGCCGCGCGACACGGGGGTCACTGAAATGATGCGAACTTCGCCCTCGCGCCATAGGCCGCGCCTACCCATACCTCTAGCGTAAGGAGTTTTGGCGCCCAATGTGCGCAAGGTCGTTACAGGCTCCTCGTAACCTTCGTGGATGGCGTCCACCCCTTCTCGATCGTGGCTGCCGACGTACATCATCCTCGGCATCACCTGGGGCTGCTCGTTCCTCTTTATCAAGTACTCGCTCGGCTTCCTCACCCCCTTTGGCGTCGCCTTCGGGCGCTGCGCGCTGGGTGCAGCCACTCTCATCATCATTTCGGTCGTGCGACGCATCGCACTGCCACGCGAGTTCGTCGTCTGGTGCCACCTCTGGGTCGTCGCCATGTGCCTCAATATCGTGCCGGGAGTTCTCTTCGCCGTGGCCGAGACCAGGACGACGTCCATCGTGGCGGGCATCATCAACGCCCTTACACCCCTCACGACGTTGTTCTTCATCCTCGTCGTCTTTCGTGATGAAAAGGTGAAGCGATTTCAACTGGTGGGACTCATCGTGGGGCTAGTGGGCGTCCTCCTCGTGCTCGGAGCGTGGCGCGGCCTCGGGTCGAACCCGTGGTGGGCCGTGGCGGCACTTCTCTTCGCGGTGACGCTTTATGGCGTCTCGTTTCCCTACACGCGGCGCTACCTCCTACCGCGAGGACTGGCCAAGGAGTCGCTCGCGTGCGCGCAACTGATCCTGGCGGCCGTCACGTTGTTGCCCGCGTTCGCCGTCGACGGCATGAACCACCACGGCGTCAGCGTTCACGCCGTCCTCGGCATACTCGCGCTCGGCATTTTCGGCAGTGGGTTTGCCTTCATGTGGAACTTTCGCGTGCAGGCAGCGGCGGGTAGTTCCATCGCGAGCACCGTGACCTACATGTCACCCGTGGTGGCCGTCATCGTCGGGGTGATCTTCTTGCACGAGCCCCTCGCGTGGTACGAACCGGTGGGCGGACTGGTGGTCCTGCTCGGCGCCGCGATCGGACAGGGACGTCTACAACTCAGTCGTCAGACGTTGCGCATCTGATTGGCGGCCATGGCAAAGTATGCGGTCAGTTCGTCGAACTGGTCGTCGCTGAGCTCGCCTCGAACGCTGTCAAGCGCGCCTCCCATGGCCCGCAACCACGCGTCTCGCGCACCTTTGGTGATCCGAAACGGGGCGTGACGCATGCGCAGACGCGGGTGACCGCGCTCGTCTTGATACGTGCGCGGCCCGCCCCAGTACTGGATGAGAAAGAGGGTCAAGTGACGTCGCGAGTCGGTCAAATCATCGGGATACATCGGACGCAGCGTTTCATCGGTCGCGACACCTTCGTAGAAAGCATCCACCAACCGGACAAAAAATGGTTCACCCCCGACCTGATCGAAGAGCGATTCGTCCACCCGATAACGCTAACCGCGTCGCGTAGAATGAGTTCCGCTCCATCGCGGGTGTAGCTCAATGGTAGAGCTCCAGCCTTCCAAGCTGGCCATGCCGGTTCGATCCCGGTCACCCGCTCCAATTAGCCAGAATTCGTCGCCAAGCGACGCAATTCGTTCTCTTGGTCAGTCCCAAACGACGAAACTTCGCTCCGCTCAGTCGACGAAAGGAACTTCGTTCGCGAAGGCATCCGCCGACAGTGACCCATTTCCAATGCATACGAGCGTGATCCGCGTTGGTGGCAAGAACACCGCCGAGAGTACCGTCGGCCCAAGGGGCACCTTCGAGATGTTCTTCCAGTTGCTCGTCCGAAAGTTCAGCCAGCAACTGAAGGGTCGCGCTGCGCGCATCGGCCGTCAGCGCCACGACCGCAGAAAACGAATCGTTGTGGTGATCAACCTGGTATTGATCGGTCCTGGCGTGAACCATGGCCGCGATTTGCTCTCGAGAACGATTCGCGCCTTTTCCATCCTTTAGTAGCCCCACGGGGTTTTGGTGGCCCGAAAGATGACGTCGAATCATCTCGACAAAGTCCCTTTCGATGAGTGCCAGGTGTCCGAAGTGGTCGAGAGCGTTCCAGAGATTGCTCGGGTCGTGTTCACTCTTGGTAAGAGGTCGACGCAGTTGCTCTTCAGAGAGCTCCGAGTAGAGCGCCAAGATCCAATTTCGGCTCTCGTTCAACGCCGACTCAATCTCCACCCGCTTCATACGACCCTCACCTCCGCTGAGGACGTTACTCTTTCACGATTAAATCGGGCGAGCCATCGAACAGTCCTCCCGCCCACGCGTATCACTGGCGGCAGAATGGCGGGTGCGCAGGCGCAGCAGTTTGTCCAGGTGGAAGACTCACGTCCATGTGGAGATTGGGTGCGCGGGCGTGTGTCTCTTTGGTCTTAATCGCGGGATTCGCTGATCTCGCCGTGGCAACTACAGCCGGCGCGATGCAACCGTGGCCGATGCTGACCAACGTTTCATTGGGTACGGGCACCCAGATCGACTCCGTTGATTTCGTTTCGCCGTCCCTCGGCTACGGCATCGCGTCCAATTCGTATGAAGGCTCGTCGAAGCACGCAACAGAACCCTTCTATTTGGTCAGCACGACGGACCAGGGGACGCGCTGGCGACTCGGTCCCAGAGTGCCTCTTCCACCGACGAATGGAGCGGGCCCGTATCACGTGCCGCTCGTCGATTTCGTCACACCCTCCGTTGGTTACGTCGGTGAGCAAGAGGGCGCTGGCGGTGATGTTCATGTCACGACGGACGCTGGTGCGCAGTGGACGAAGTTGCGAGCACCGGGAGTGGGCGAGGCATTCGCGGTGTCGGGCGCAACCGCGGCCGTCGTGACCTCGTTGTGTCACAACGGCGAACGATCAAGCTGCCCCGCACGACTGTCCCTGTTCCACGAGGGTTCAGCGACTCCCTATGAGTCATACACGTTGCCTCTGCGGGTTTGGGGAGGACAGTCGCAGCTGTATCCCGCACTCACGGCACTAAGTCCCACAACGTACGTGTTCGTTTCTGGACAGAGTTTTGGACGCCCCTCGACCATTCTCGAAACGACCAACGGTGGTGCGGCGTGGCGACGGATTCCTGACCCGTGCGGCAAGATCCAAGTGAATCAACTCCTCGCCGAGTCCAGCTCGCGTTGGCTCCTTGCGTGCTGGCAGGACGAGGGCATGAGCCAAGGGCCAGGGAGTCTGTGGCACACGACCAACAGTGGCGTCAACTGGTCAAGTATTCGAGACAGGGTCCACGCCGGTCCAGGCCTCACCAATGCTGGAGTGGAGTCCAGCGTCCTTTCCTACAGCAACGGCGACCACATCATCTACGGGACGGTCTACAGCCCGGCGGGTGGCCTCGAGTACAGCGTTGACGGGGGTCGACGATGGATCTTTGAGCCCGATCCCAACATGAACGACGGTGGCGCGGCCGAGTCACTCGCCACCTTTGGCCCATCGGGAGCGGTGTTGGACGAGCTGCACGGCCAGTTGTTTCGAACACTAAATGGGACGTCGTGGACGGGACTTCCCGGATTACCACCAGGGCGTTTTCGGGGAAACCCGGTTTGTGATGCCAGCACGGTGCACGTATCTGAATCCAACCGAGTGCGAGATTTGGGTGGCTGGAAGGAGCTGCTGGACCTCAGCAACAACTCCAACCACGCGTGCTACCTGTACGGCTCGCCAGAACTTCAAAAGGTCGCCGGACCTACGAGACGCAAGGTGGGCTGGCCGTCACAGTATTTCGGTGACTATGGCACCACCACCAATTACGTAACCCTGTCAGCGTCGGGCGGACACGCCACGGTGAAGTTGCAATTCTTCTCGCCTGGCAAAACGCCGTCGTCAGGGTGCCACAAAATCGCCGTCAAGGGAGTCACCGCCACGTTTGGGCCGGGGTCGGTTTTCTACGTACCCATGCCGAAAGGAGTCACCTCGTGCAATCAGGGATTGTCCATGCAGTCGTTTCCGGTCAAATGAGCGCACACATCGATGCAGATAATCGAAAGCCCTTGTGACCGTTGCGCTTCAACAAGTTACCGAAACGATCGCTGACAGCGAAAAGTTGGCGAAGTGAGTGACGTGGACTGGTCTGTCGCGCATCATCTGCGCGTCGGCGAATTGAGTCGTCAGCAGTTGCGGGTCGCACTAGAAGGATTGGGGGTGCGGCTCAACGCCTCAGCTGAAGTCCTGTTCAATAGTGCCATCTTCGACCAGCAAAAGATTGAATCCTTCGACGTTGTCCAGTGCACGGTGGGGCAACTCGGCGTCGGAACTGGCGCGACTCTGTTTTCAATATTCTCGAAGGCACGCGAGGCGGGACTCTCGCTCTGCCCGACTATCACTGGTCCCTATCTACGGCTTGCCATGACGGCCCAAGAGTCGGCCCCTGACGCGGTGATGTCCAACGGTTCCGCCCCATCGGGCTCGATAACAGTCGCATCCGCTCCCCTCGACGAAGATGATGTGTTGCCCAAGGGCTTCTATCTGAGAGCAGTTAATGACGTCTTGTGGCTCCGCGGTTATCGCGCCACCGAGGGGCACATTTGGTCCCCGGACGATTGCCTCGCCTTCAGAATGTGAGGGCGGCCACCTGAATCTGGCGTCGTTTGACGACCTTTAGATCCTTGACGGCTACATCGCTTACCGATATAGTCAGGTCATGACCAATTCAATCGAAGGACTCGGGAGAAATGCCGGCGCCGCGGTCCTGGTTCTCGCAAGCCTCGCGGGTGGCGACAAGCACGGATACGCCCTCGTCAAAGACGTTGAGGAGTTTGCCGGCGTTCACTTAGCCCCCGGAACGCTCTACCAAGTTCTCGCTCGACTTGAGACGCGCGGACTGATCACTGCCTTGAAGGCCGATGATCGCCGCCGTCCCTATCGGCTAAGTGCACAGGGCGCGACGGTGCTCGCCGAGTACTTCACGGCACAGCAGCGGGTTCTCAAAACTGGTCAGGCTCGCCTCAAGCGCACCTGGAACCTGGCGTGAGTAGCAGCCCCGCCGACACACGTCGAGCGAGACGACTTCTTCGCTGGTATCCCGCTGCCTGGCGGGAGCGCTACGGCGAGGAGTTCGCTGACCACTTGGAGCAAGAGTTCAGTGATCGACCTATCGACCTCAGTCGAGGTGTCAATGTCGCATACAAGGGTCTCATCGCTCGGTTTGATGACCTCGGACTCTCGAACCGAGCGTTAAGCCCCAATGGTCAAACTCGGGCCGCCCTAGGAACCAGTTTTGCGTTCATCACACTTTTGTCGGTGATCGCGTTGAACTACTGGTCGAGAGCGATGCTCATGTGGAGCACTCGTCAGTACCATCCGATACCGGTCGATGCAACGACGGGCATCCTGACCGTCGCGACGTGGCTCCTTGTCCTCATGCTGGTGTCCGTCGTGCTCGTAGTTCTGGTATCCGCCGTGCGTCAGGTCGTGCGCGGACGCGGAGGACCCATCGCGTGGCCCTTGACCTTCGCCCTAGTGTCGGCGGGCTACGTGTACTACACCGTTCGCTGGTTACCCCGAGCTTTGGAACAGTACAGCTATATGGTCCAGGGCGGTTACCGGTGGACTCACCCCGGATCAGCCGCCTACGCCTTGGCCGATATCGCAAGGTCAATTACGCAGCCATGGATATCCATGTGGAGTCCGGGAGTAACTGGGGGACCCACGTCGCAAATCGTGATGAGGGATCTGGCACCGCTCGCCGTGCTGGTCTTTGGGCTGGCGATGGCTCTTCTCGTGCGACGAGTCGAGTTGCCCGGCTTCGTCAAGCGACTTGGCTCGCGGACCGTTGCGCTCTTCGCATTTCTCTTGGGAGTGTTTCTTGTCACAGATCTCGTGTGGTTCACTGTCGGCGGGCCAAACGGAGAGCCCCGTTCTGGACGATGAATAAGTTTGCGGGCATCGCGTACCTCGTCTTGATGGCACTTGTGCTCGTCCTCATCACGCGTTTGGGACTGCTTGCGAGAAAGAACGAGCCACGGCGTCATAAGCGGAACCACATTGAGATCGTTGGTCTTCCACAGGAGTCGATCTAGAGAACCTGACTTGCCACACGCGAGCCACGCATTCCAACTCCGTCGCCTGTTAACTTTCGGCACGTGAAAGAACCGATTAAGTCTGGCGACGAGCTCGCCGGTGGCGGGTCGTCAAGTGCTCGCCTCGTCGATGGAGTCGTATACCGACTTGCGCGTCCATGGACGGCCACAGTTCACAAGGTGCTGCGGTACTTGGAAGAAGAGGGCTTCTCTGGTGCACCGAGAATAGAAGGCAGTGGCATTTCCTCTGACGGTTTTGAAACGCTCGTCTACATCGAAGGCGACGAGGTCCCACAATCCGGCCTCTCAGAAGCGGCTGCTTTTGCGCTCGGAGCGCTGCTTCGATCAGCTCACGACACTCTGGGCGGCTTCAAACCCACTGGTGACGAAATCTGGATGCCGTGGTGGGGCCGCACGCTGCCCGGCGACGACTGGATCCTCGGGCACTGTGACGTGGCGCCGTGGAACCTCATTTGCCGGGAGGGCATACCAGTCGCCTTGATCGATTGGGACAGTTGCGGACCGGTGGCTCGACGTTGGGAGTTGGCGCAGGCAATTTGGCTCAATGCTCAATTGTTTGACGATGACGTTGCCGATTCCCAGGGGCTGCCTTCGCTACGCGACCGCTTGATCGTAGCCCGGTCGATCTGCGATGGATATGGTCTCGAGGCCCCTGAACGTCGTCAACTTCCTGATGCCATGATCGAGGCGGCCGTGAGGACGGCCGCTCAGGAAGCGGTCGATTCGGGAGTTACCGAGATTGGATACTCCCCTGTCAAAAACGGACTCCTTGGCGGAGGGGAACCGTTCAGCGGGCACCAGCTGACGTGGGCGATGACGTGGCGGATTCGGAGTGCGCGTTGGCTTCTCGACAACCGATCAGAACTATCAGACGCTCTAGAGGTAAGAGGATGATGGTTTGAAGAACTTGACCAACTATCGCTCGGCCAAAAAAATCCGCCAAGATCGAAGAGACTTTCGGCGGGCTGCGGCACTGACTCAAAGAACCAAGTTCAACAGTCAGTGCTTTCTTTCGGTTACGGGAACTTGATTGGCGTTGATGGAGGAACGTTCTTCCTCGCCAAGTCCCGCTTCGGCGAGAATGCGTTGAATGATCGTATTTTTGCCGGCTCCGTATTCGTAAATGTCGGCGGCTTGTGCTCCGACGAGTTTCTTCAATTCGCCATACTCTCTACTGAGATCGAGGTCGGCTCGCAATGTGTCGCGAACGGCGAGGTGGTTTCGCAGCGCAAGAGAGCCTGCGACAACCACATACGTGTTGGTGCCGGCGAACCGATCAGGCTCCCAAAAAGCCCAACGTTGAGGAATACCGAGTTCGCCGCGCGGCTCGAACCCGAGTCCGACGAGAACTGAGGAGGCAGCATCCACCTCGGGCAAATCAACCACGATGTCGATGTCTATGACTGGCTTGGCTGCGAGTCCGGGAACGGATGTGCTTCCGATGTGTTCAATTGACACGAAGTTGACGGCGGCAGCTCACTAAGGCGGCCGCGTATTCCGCCCGTCGCTCCTCAAATCGCTCCGGCCACTCGGGGTCGTAGTCGCGTACCTCGATCACTCGGGAAACGTTAATTCAAGGCTTCTGCGTGCGCATGGGAGTTCGCCTGTCGCGTCCGTCCAACGCGGCTAGTTTCCGTCAAAAGCGCAGCGAATCCGCGCCGCCAGTACTTTGCGTTCCTCGATTGTCTGGTGAATGAACCCTCGCTTTTCAGCCATGAGCGCGGTGGAACTGCTGTTCTTCGAATGGCACTCCTGGAGGAAGCGGAGCGAGGTGCCAATGAACGTGGCTGTTCCCCTGTTGGCTGCCAAGGCTCAGAATGTAGAGGCGCTCCGTTGGCACGACACTCGAAAGGGCGCTCCCAACTCGATAGACGAATCCCTGCATAGCCACATACGAATCCAAATCGAAGTCGCCTAGGGCTTGCTCCTTGTGTTCAACGGGAGCAACAAGCGTATAGCCGAGGAGTGGTGGATAGCGATTAAGGAAGGCAACGTACCGATCGTCTTGAAAGATGACCGGGTGCTCCGGTTCAGGCTCGCGGACGATTCGACAAACAAAGCACTCGCGGCCTGAAGTAATTTCCGTGACGTACGCCTCAAGGTCGAATGGGACTCGCTTTTCGTCCATTATTAAGAGCCCGAATCGCAAAGTTTCGGCACCAATTCTGAAAAAATTGCGCGCCGAACGAATGGTACGAGCCTCAGCGCGTCCAGATCCTTGACTTCAAAGACACCGATGCCGTCTCCTTCATGCAGGGTGATGTCCGCCAGATTGACGCCCCCAATGACGTAGTAGAGCGAGATCAGGCTGCCGTCACCTTCCCTATCCCATTCCTCCGTTAGGTAGATCGGATCACGAATGTCGATCTCCGTCTCTTCTTTGACCTCTCGCAGCAGCGCCTCTTCGGCGGTTTCATCAACCTCAATCGATCCACCGAATCCGGCCCAGCAGTCGGGATGTGAGATTCCGGGCGAACTGTCGCGATGGTGCAGTATGAGTTCGAGTTCGTCGGTGACAGGGAGCAACATAACTCCTCGCTTTCGACGAATGGAGATCGTCACTGCGAACTCGATCCACTTTCGGAAGCGATGAAGAAGTCTCGGCACTCCTCTAGGCCAACCACATCGACCTTCGCGTGGTCAATTGTCGCCATTTGGAGCGGTCCAATCGAACGTCGAGCATCTCTACGGGTGCTCCCCTCCGGAGAACAGTCCGGCGTCCGTTTTCTTCGTAGCCAAGCGACCTCGAGACAGCCAGAGATGACTCATTGTCGACAAATCCACCGCTGTGCGCTTCCAGCGCGCCGAGCTCTTCAAAGGCAAAGTGAAGCATGGCTACGCGCATCTCCTTGCCAATCCCCTGACCCTGGTGCGCGACGCCAAGCCACGAACCCGTTTTCACCGAGCGAAGTGTCGCAAAGTCCTTGGCCATCAGACTCTGAACTCCAACGACCTCGCCGCCCACTAGTACGGCACCGTTGAAACTCCAATCCGCTGAGCTCCACGTTGCGCGGTGACGCCAGCCCCACTGGAATAACCCCCTCTCAAGTTCAGGCGAGTCCTCGTCCGTCCAGGGGTTGAGAAAGGGCATAAACGCGGGATCGTGAACTCCCTTCAGCGCGAGTCGCGCGAGTTCATTGAGGTCGTCGTCACTCGGCAATCGAATTTGGACGCGAGCTGTCCGTATCCGAAGATCAAACAAGGGCCAGAAGGGATTCTCCACATGGCATTATCGCTTGCTCGATCGTCGAAGTCCAGGTCCCGCCCAAGAATGAGGGGCGGTTTAGATTTGTGCGATGCGCCTGAGTACCCTCATTCTTCCCGTCGAGCGTTGGCCGGCGTCCCGCGAGAAGTGGCGTCGTGCCGAGCAACTGGGTTTTCACGCCGCGTACACATACGACCATCTCTCGTGGCTCCGCCTCCAAGATCGCTCGTGGTTCGGTGCGGTACCAACCTTGACTGCCGCTGCCGTAGAGACATCTCGTATCCGCGTTGGCCCCTTGGTGACATCTCCGAACTTTCGCCACCCTGTTCCCTTGGCGAAGGATCTGCTATCCATCGACGACGTCTCAAACGGTCGACTCGTGATCGGCGTGGGATCTGGCGGGCTGGGCAACGACTTCACGGTTCTCGGCGAGACGGTCTCGTTACGGGAACGAACCAGTCGATTCGTTGAGTTTGTGAAGTTGCTCGATGAACTACTGAGAAATAACGAAACCTCGTTCGTGGGCGACTTCTACCGCGCGAACGAAGCTCGGATGTTTCCAGGGACCGTTCAGGCTCCACGGCCACCGCTCTTCATTGCTGGCGACGGAGCACGGGGAATGCGCCTGGCGGCCCAGGTTGGCGATGGTTGGATTACGTTGGGACGCTCCGCAAATGGGAACGCGTCGAGCCACGAGGTCGTCGCGGCCCAGTCCGCTCAACTCAACGACATTCTCATGGAGGAAGGCCGACAGACCAACTCCCTCGAGAGGCTCTTGCTGGAGGGCTTCTCCGACGAGAATCCTCTGTCGTCACTCAATGCCTTCGTCGACTGGGCCGGGCGCCACCAAGAACTCAGAATCACCGAGCTCGTCATCCACTGGCCCGAACCAGATTCGCCATTCGAGTCCGATATGCGTGTCTTCGAACAGATCGCCGCCGAGGGCCTCACTCAGCTCTAGTCATTGTGTGCGAACGACGGATCATCTCCGCAAATGTCCGCCCCGCCTCGATCTCGGAGATAATTGGCGAGTGAGGCGACAGCGGATAGACCGACCTTCTGCACGGGTGATTGTCGTGGATGAAGAGTGGCGAGTACTACTGATTGAGGTTCTCGATCCCTCGACCGATCGACACCACTGGATTGTCCCCGGTGGCGGTATTGAAGCTGGGGAAACGCTGGCTGAAGCTGCGGCCCGCGAACTGCGCGAAGAAACGGGTCTCCGGCTAATGCCAGGTGAATTGGGTCTACCCGTCGCCCAAAACAGTGGTGAATGGGAGTTTCTCGGCCAGTTGTATTTCTCGGACAACGTGTACTTCTTCGCCCACGTGCCGGCGTTCGATGTGGAACTCGATGGGTTGACACCGGCGGAAGCAATAGTCCACTCCGATTGGCGTTGGTGGACGCTCAAAGATCTCGACTGCACAGGCGTTCGCATCGTTCCAGGTGGGCTGGCCGACGCCGTGCGAACCATTCGCGCCAAGGGGCTACCTCGAGAGCCGTTGCAGTTGCCGTACGAGGAGTAAGCCTCATCCGCCGCAGCTAGGACATCCCCATCGTCCAGCGCCTAATGGGCCACTCCAACATTGCGACCACCACGCGCTACTTGCACGTGTCAGACGCCGACCTGAGCGCGGCGGTGGACCGTGCGCATTGGCGCTACGACGTCACGGTCATCGACGACGGCAGAAAGATGACCTCGCGGACTAGCACGCGAGCTTCGAAAAAGGAACACTGTGGATGCTCGACGGCGACGATTGGTTCCAGAGGAGATCCGTGTCGTCCACTCGAAGAGACTGGATGAGATCTGGCGACGCTGTCCCAAAGACTCCCGGGATCCGACACCACGACGTCGCGCCGGGATAGAGGCGATACAGCTCTTGTCGGTCACGCGCGGGCGTGGTGATGGAGGCAAACATCGAGCCGTCCGGTGCCAATACCATCGAATTCGTTTGAGGCACTGAATCAGGGCCGTAGTTAGTGCCTGGGATCGGAGGTAGCTCAAAGTTCGTCCAATTGAGACCAGAGTCCGTCGATCGCAGGAGCGGATACTCCGATGACGGATCAACCAGATACAACTCGCTCGACGAGACTCCCACGAGTTGCTGAGTGGCGCAGCTGTCAACCAGCGTGACCCACGTCGAGTATCGCCACTTGACGCCGGTCGTTGCGTTCGAGCCCGGCGGACCGACAAGAAGAGGCTGGAAATCCTCCGACATATTGCAGTTGCCCCACTCGTACTGTCCAAATGTCACGCACGGTCCGCTGCCCGGACAGCCGAGCGTCGAGGTGTGCCAACTCACCCCTCCGTTAGTGGTTACCTCAGCCGTGACGTAGCCATTTCGAGTGCCTTCTGGAAAATCGCCGTTACTGAAGTTGTCGCGACTGAAGAGCGCGGCGACCCCGTTGCCGCCGGTCGCAAAGCCCCCGAAGTCTTCGAGAGAGAATCGGTTGGGAAGCGGGACTGTGTGCCACGTGGCGCCCGCGTTCGTCGTATACACCGGAGCGAGATAGAGCGGCGGAATACTCGCGCCCTCCCCCGCGCCGAATCCTGCGTACACGCTGTTGGGAAAATTCGGATCGAGTTGCACCGCGGTGCACGCGGGCGCCGTGGTCGTTGTAGCGGGAAAGAAGTGCAACGTCGAACCTCGAAGGGCGCTCGCGACGCCAGCGGTCGAGATCGTTGCCGGAGCCGGAGCCACCCGTCGCCACGATGCCGGAGGTCTCGCACCACGCGACGCGAGATGAATTTGGCGCGAGGTCGATCGCAGATGGCCCTGAGTACGTGGACGACACAGAGTGAATGTCTCCCAATTTGGCCCAGGGCGGACTTGGGCCAATTCGCACGCGTGTGGGTGTGAGCACCACATTGAAGCTGCCCGCCAACTTCGAAGCCGAGTACGCAAGGGCGGGATACGTCGCTCGCGCCGATCCTGGCGTGACTGAGATCGAATAACTGAAGGACGGGCCAATGAGGTCCTGGACCGGTGCCCACCCGCTCACCATGACTTCGTCGCCCACCCGGGCCGTCGAAGGACCAACGGTCATTGTCTCGCACCGACGCCCCCGAACGCATCGCCGAGGTTTCGGGGCTTTCAGTTTGATCGCGACCTTCGCCTCGGCCGGCCTCAATGCACAGCCCGAGATCGATGTCAGACACTGCACGCCAACTTCATACGAGCCCGATGTCAACGCATGGACGGACACTCCACCGTTTCGTGCAACCAGCCATGCCGTTTGGGGAACCTGGAGCGTCATCTGGAACTTCCGTGGGGACAGCCAACGTACTTGGACACCTTGTTCCACCAAACCTCCGCAGCCGTCCCAGCAGAGATTGGCAAAAGTTTCGCGAGGAGGCGGAATGGATTTACTTGAGATGTCCCGTTAGGACAACGTTGTTCGCCGGGCCTCACGGTCTTTCGCACAGAAGAAAGCGAAACGCTCACGGTGGGAGCCGGGGTGGTCGTCGTCGTGAGCGCCGTCGTCGGCGAGTTCGAGACGCCTTCGACAAAGGCCTGCAGCGCCACGACGACCGAGCTACTGCGAAGATTGGGCACGCGAAAACACCCAGTGAAATCGCCGTTCAGCAACTGGTGCACATTGTCGCCCTCGTCGGGAGGGCACAGCGAGTTGGGATCGAGGACCGAGGTGGCGATGGGAGTCGGATGGGACCGGGGAGGCGTCGTGCCGGAACGAGCCTCGCCACAACTGGCGAGCACGAGTGCGGCGAAGGCGACGCACAGAGCGGACCGTACGACTCGTCTCGCCGCGCTCGTTCCCGCGACACTGTTCAACATCGACACGCTCGCAACGTAACGCGACTCAGCCCGACTGGGAACCCTTTGACATGGAAACGTCATTTGATGGCGCTGCGGTTTTTGGAATAACGACCTTCCAACTCGTGCCGCCGTCAATGGTTTTCCAGAGCGTCATCCTCTCGTTGTCATTGTCGTTGTTGCCGAGAACGAGTCCGTCCGAATTGCCAAAGAATGTGACGTGAAACGTGCCCCCGGCGGTACTTCCGATGAGGGGTTGCACCGCCTTCCAGACGGCTCCGCCGTCGAGAGTTTCCATGAGCGAGCTCCGACCACCGACGAGGAAGGCCTTCTCCTTCGACACGAGGTCAATCGATCCGAGATAGCCGTCGTCGATTTCAGGAAACGACGTCTCGCGTGCGCCGGCCTTCAGCGTCCACGTCGTGCCGCCGTTCGAAGACTCGAGCACCGTTTTCAGTTGCATGCCGGTGCTGGCCTGAGACGCACACACGGTCATGAGCGTCCCGTCGGGCGCGACCGAGAACGCCGCCGACCACGCGCCGATGTGGCACGGCACGTCGCGATTCGACCACGTGGCACCGCCATTCGTGGTGAACCACAGCGGCGCGACGCTCGGTGCGCCGCTGAGCTGCGGATTCGGCGACAACATCACGTAGGCCGTGTCTCGACTCAATCGAACCAAGTAGGTCTGCAGCGTGGCGGGATGATCTGCCAACTCATTCGTGTTAGCCCACGGGCTTGGAGCCGAATGCCACGTACGTCCTCCATTGGTCGACTTAAGGAGACTGGCCCCGCATGGCGCCGAACGAGCCATCTCTGCGCGAGTGCAGACAGATCTCAGCGCCCAGACCGAACGACCGACCGAATCGACGTCGAGGATCGGTCCAAGGTCTGGAGTTTGTGACCACGTCAGTGCGTTGTTGTGGCTTACGAAGAGTTGCGGCCCGAAGAGGAACAGGTCGCCACGACCGTCGGACGTCAGCTCAGTATCGAAGTCCCTACTCGCACAGTCCCATGACATGACGTGAACCAGTGGGCTGAATGTCGCGCCACCGTTCGCGGTTCGTCCGACGTAGTCCCTGCACGTGCGGCCGTTCAGCGACTCCCACTGAAAAGCGCCGAAGCCATCCGTCGGACTGGAGAAGTCAAATGCCTGCAGCTGGAGCGACGCCGAAAAGGACGTGGCCGACGCGGCGAGAGATGGGGCCTGGTTGGTCCCGACGACAAGAAAAACGCTGATCAGCGATATGGCAAGCGACGCCGCCGCGCCGTGACGAACCCGCGAGGTTGAACGGGCCGTCGAGCTCGCGACCCGACGCGAAGAGACCTTCACTTTGTCACGAATCTCTGACACGTTCGCAACGTAATTCAGGCGAGGCCAGGAACGCCCATTTGACATCGAATCGTAAATGTGTGCGAGCCGCTTAGTTCATGAAGTTTATTGACGAGGACCATCACCCGATACGCGATTTCGTTACGAATCTCTCGAACCGTGGCGAGGTCCTTTCCGCTGGGATCCCCGAGTTCCCAGTCCTCGTAGCGCTTGCCCAGATAGACCGGACACGCATCCCCACAACCCATGGTCACGATCACGTCGGCGTCGAGTCCCATTTGGTCGGTCAACTTCTTGGGCGACTCATTCGAGATGTCGATGCCCACCTCCTTCATTGCCTCGATGACCGCGGGATTCAACGCGTCCCCGGGATCGGAGCCAGCAGAGTCGATGAGAACTCGGCCCTTTGACATCTGGCGCGCGAACGCGGCCGCCATCTGTGATCGTCCCGCGTTGTGCACACAGAGAAAGAGGATGTGCGGGGTCTTGGGTGTACTGCATGAGCTTAATCCCTCCTGGACGAATGCATCGGTTACGCGAGAGGCGTCACGTGGCGTGAAATTTGTGAAGAGTGCCTTCACAAGGACAAAACCAACCACTCCCCCGACGACCTCGGCGCCGACGAAGAGTGGGGCCGAAGCGGGCGCGATCCCGGCGAAGCTGTTCGAGAACATGCGGCCGACCACGATGGCGGGATTGGCGAAGCTCGTCGAGCTCGTGAAGAAGTAGGCACCCGCGATATACGCCCCTACCGCTGCGGGAGCGAGCGCGCTGCGCTTTGCTTTGGCCAGAGCGAAGATCACGAGAACGAGGCCGGCGGTCGCCACGACCTCAGAGAATCCGTGGGCCAACGTTGCTCGGTGGTCGCTCGAGAGTGAGATCGCTGACCTCGAGAACATCAAGTTGGCGAGAATCGCGCCGCTGGTGCATCCGGCGACTTGTGCGACGAGGTACAACCACGCCGTGCGCCAGGTGATCCCACCAAACGCGGCGTCGACGAAGGAGATCACGGGGTTAAAGTGCGCGCCGGAGATCGGGCCAAATGTGACGATGATCACGAACAGGCCCACCCCGGTGGCCGCCGCGTTCTCGAGGAGCTCGAGTCCAATCGCGTGAGGTGAGTACGTCTGTGCGGCGATGCCCGAACCGATGACGATGGCAGCCAGCAACAGGCTTCCGAGGTACTCGGCGAGTGCCTTTCGCCACAGTGGCGTGTCGCTCAGCAACACGCGGATCCGTTCGATTCACTCGAGATTGCACAGCACGTGTCGTCGCCGGTGATACCCGCAGCGCTGAGTGAGTCGGCGAGCACCGTGTAGACCTCCCACGGAGAGCCATCCACTCCATCGACCCACACCTTGTCTTGCACGGCGAAGCAGCACGTCGTGGACTCTTCGATACGGGTCTCGAGCCCGATATCTGACAGGTAGTTCGACGCCTCGGTCACCTCGTCGGTGGAAAAGACCTCAACACCGAGATGATTGATCGATCCCGGCTCCCCCCCGCCCTCAATGAGAACCAGTTTGAGCGGTGGCTCCTCGATGGCGAAGTTGGCGTAGCCGGTTCGGACTTTCGCGGGATCGGACTTAAAGAACTTGGAGTAGAACTCGACTGCCTCATCGAGATTTGAGACATTCAGGGCCAGTTGGATGCGTGACATGGCGACTCCTCACATTGATGACTGTGAATATAAAGGTAGCCGTCACATTGATGATTGTCAATGTTACGCTTCATTGATGGCCCGAACGATTCCTCTGGCAACGATCACGGACACCACAGTTGCCTGCTGTAGCCCGCTGAGCGAAGGCGAATTGAGCGAGAGCGAAGCACAACAGGCGGCGACGATCTTTGGCGCGTTGTCAGATCCGGTGAGGCTGCGGATGCTCTCGCTCATCGCGACCGAAACCGAGGTATGCAGTTGCGCTTTGGAAGAGCCCTTGGGAAAGAGCCAGCCCACCGTCTCTCATCACACGCGCATCCTCGCCGAGGCCGGTCTCATCGAGGGAGAGAAGCGCGGTCGCTGGATGTGGTGGCACGTGGTGCCCGAACAGCTCAACAGTGTCGCCAACATTCTGGCCACGACTCGACTGACTCACTAGGGCCAAAGTTCGTGCCCTCTCCACGGGCCCCAAGATCTTTGACATGGTGGCTTCGCGCACCGGACTGCGAGACCACGAAGCGTTGTCCGCCGGATTCGATCCCGTGACCGTGGAGTTCCAAGCCGACGACCACAAGGCCTACTATCCCGGCAGTCACCGAATCACGATGCGCTTCACCGGAGACCGCACGACGGGTCGTTTGCTGGGGGTCCAGCTCTTCGGGCATCGAAACGCAGAGGTCGCCAAGCGCATCGACATTGCCGCCGCGGCGATCTTCGGGGAGATGACTGTCGAATCAGTGAACGACCTTGATCTCTCCTACACACCGCCTCTCGGGAGTCCGTGGGATGCGATACAGATGGGTGCGCAGGCCTGGGTTCGTTCACAGCCGATCTAGGCGTCCCGAGAGTCATGCCAGACTCAGTGGTCCATGAGTGACGAAGTTTCGGTTCCACCCGCGGGAAGCGCTGTATCGCTGGCGACAATCGCGCGCGAATGGACCCGGTTGGGTTGCATTGGCTTTGGAGGACCGCCGACTCACATCGTCCTGCTGCGCCGTTTGTGCGTGGACGAGCGTCACTGGATTGAGCCCGAAGAGTTCGAGGACGCGATTGCCGCGACGAATCTTCTCCCGGGTCCCGCCTCCACGCAGCTGGCAATCTTCTGCGCCTGGAAACTGCGGGGCGCTCGCGGGGCGGTCATCGGAGGTCTGGGATTCATTTGCCCGGGCCTGCTTCTCATCATCGCGTTGTCGGCGGTCTTCCTGGCTAAGCATCCGCCGATCGGCATTCTCGGGGCCGCCGCCGGAGCAGGGGCGGCGGTGCCCGCAGTAGCACTGCACGCGGCACGCGGTCTCCTGCCGGCCAGTTGGATACGAATCGGGAGCACCGCTGCGCAGCACGTTCGCTGGGTTGGGTACGCGGTCGTGGGCGGCGTGTGCGCGGCCCTGTTTGGTGAGTACCTCGTGATCGCTTTGATTGCGTGTGGAGCCGTGGAGATCGCGATTCGCAAGCGCGAGGCCCTGGGTGCAAATGGGTTTTCGCGCTCACTGCTCGTCGGAGCGGTGCACACCACCGCAATAGGCGGATTGGCCGCGCTCAGTTGGGAGGCGATCAAGGTTGGTGCGCTGTCCTACGGGGGTGGCTTCGTCATCATTCCCCTGATGCAGCACGACGCGGTGACCACCTATCACTGGATGACGGGACCACAGTTTCTCAACGCGGTGGCCCTGGGCCAAGTCACCCCTGGTCCGGTCGTTCAAACAGTGGCGGTCGTGGGCTACGCCGCAGCCGGAATTGGCGGAGCCTTCCTCGCCGCCGCGCTCGCGTTCGCTCCGTCGTTCGCCTTCGTCATCGCGGGAGGATCGAGGTTCAACGCGATTCGCTCCAATGAAGGGGTTCAGTCCTTCTTTACCGGCGCGGGACCGGCGGTGATTGGGGCCATCGCCGGTTCCGCGATTCCACTTGGTCTATCCCTGCACCAGTACTGGCAGATACCGGTCCTGGCGGGCGCGCTGGTGTGGCTCCTCCTCGCTCGACGAAGCGTCGTCGGCTGCCTTCTCGCCGCGGGTGTGCTCGGAGCGATTTTGGGTCTCGTGGGCGTCCACGTATAAGGGTCCGCGCACTACGAGCGCGCAAAGTTCCAGATCTCTCCCGTTTCGTCACCCAACAGGTGCGACACCAGTGACGTCGCCGACTCATCCGGAGTAATCAGGGTGCCCCCTTCATGCATGTCGACGAAGCGCTGGTGCAACGCCTCACCGATCTGCTCGCTGGGTTGGTGTCGGATCCAGGCCTGCATCTCGGTGTCAACCGTTCCCGGTCGATAGACGTTCACGCTGACTCCGGTGCCGGACAGCTCGGCCGCCAGATTCAAAGAGTGAGCCTCCAGCGCGGCCTTGGACGTCGCGTAGGCGTTTCCCCCGATCATCGAACTCGGCCTCGACACGATGCCGCTCGACACGTTGACCACTCTCCCCCACCCTCGCGCCAGCATGCCGGGCAACACGCCCAAGGTCAGTTGAACTGCCCCGAAGACGTTGACCTCCATTGCCGCGCGCCACTGCGCCAAATCCACCGTCGCGGTCGCTCCCAGCGGCCACACGACGGCCGCGTTGTTGATCAGGATGTCGACGTCAATTCCGGTATCACGGATCTCGTCCATCGCCCGCGACACTGACGCAGGGTCGCCGACGTCGGTCGGTAGCACGATCGCCTCAGCCCCCGCGTTCGCGCACCAGCGTCGCCGTCTCGTTCAGTTCGCTCTCCGTACGCGCGAGCAGGATCACCCGCGCGCCGCCATCGGCCAGAGCGATGGCCGTCGAGCGGCCGATCCCTCGACCTGCCCCGCTCACCAGTGCGGATCGTCCGCGAAAGTCGTTCGTCATAGGCTCTCCAGCACCGCCGTCACATCCTGGGGATCGACACGAACACGCCAGTCCGCATTGACGAACGCGGCGCGCACCACGCCATCGCGATCGATCACGAACGTGGAGGGCACAGGCAGGGATCTCGATGCGTCGGCGTTTTGGTTGCGCGGGTCATTGCCAAAGACGTTGACTTGAAGATCTTCCAAGTCACCCGCGAGCGTGAACTTCACGCGATACGCGTCGGCGACCGCCTGGTCGACGTCGCTCAGAACCGGAAACGCCAAGTCATACTTCTCGGTGAGTGAGAGTGCGTGATCGGGCGACTGCGGGCTCACGGCCACGAGCGTTGCGCCGAACTGTTGAAACTCGGGCAACGCGTGTTCCAGGTGCCGTAGCTGAATATTGCAAAAGGGGCACCACTCCCCGCGATAGAACGTCAGGACCACGGGACCCGTGGCCAGTAGTTCTGACAGCGTCACCGACTCACCCACGGCGTTGGCCAGAGTGAAGTCCGGCGCCTCATCACCCACCGACAGGCCTGGCGCGACGCCGGACAGTGTGATGTCCGCCGCGCCCTGGGCGATTCGCGCATCGATGACCTCGGGAATCGATCCCGTAGCTAAGTCAAGTTCCTCTTGCTGGCTCAGCGCAGCACTGTCGTTGCTCATATTTCCTCCTATAATGGACCTCCCGGTCCACTCTATGTGTTCTATCCTGGACCGTCAAGTCCACTTTGAAAGGAGTCCCGTGAGCCACCGACGAACGTACGACACCTCCCGCCTCCGACGGAAAAAGGGCGGACCATGCGCGCGCGCATCGTGGACGCGGCGGCCGAGCTCATCTTCGAACGCGGTGTCGCCGAGGTGAGTTTGAACGACATCCGCGAGAAGAGCGGAACGAGTAAGTCGCAGTTGTATCACTACTTCAACGACAAGAACGACCTCCTGCGAGCCGTCATCGAGCACCAGGAGCGCGACGTCCTGGGCAACCATCGTCCCGTGTTCGAGTCGCTCAACAGCTGGGACGACCTGCAGCGATGGCGTGACGCGATCGTCGACTACCAATCTGCGCGGGGGTGTCGGGGTGGTTGCCCGCTCGGAAGTCTTGCGAGTGGTCTGTCTGAGTTGGATGACCGCGCCCGCCGCCAGCTGAGTGGTGCCTTCGAGAGTTGGGCTCGCATCATCGCCGACGGCCTGGGCCGAATGAAGGATCTCGGTGATCTTCGCGCCGACGCCGATCCTGAGGCGTTGGCGATCAGCGTGCTCGCCAGTTTGGAGGGCGGATTGCTCATGGCCGAGACTGCTCGCAGCACTCGGCCCCTGGAGATTGCCCTCGACGCCGCCCTCGCTCACCTCAAAGTTTTCGCGACCCGCTAAACGCCGCTACTCCTGCGTCGGCCCTTCGGAAGTGCTCCTCGACGCTCGAGCCAGTTCATCTATGTCTTCGGGCGCGCCCAATACGGTCAGCCGGTCGCCCGCCTGGATGACCGTGTCGCCGCTCGGACGTATGACTTCGGGGCCGCGTTCAATGGATGTGATGAGCGCGCCTCTGGGAATCGGTGACGATCGCAGAGAGCGACCAACCATGGTCGAGGTAGCAGCGACGACCAGCTCCCCCAGGCCCGTCGTGCCCGCCGTCTCGGCGAGACGACGTAGATACGTCTGGGTCGTGCGTCGGTAGTTGCGCACGATATCCGAGAGCGCGATGGTGCCGACCACGTGAAGGTCGGGGTCAACGACCGTAGCCCAGGTTTGAGGCAACGTGGTGAGCACATCGAGAACGGCGTCGAGGCGATCGTCTTGGTACACCGGAGAAGGCGTGAGGTCAATGGGAATCGCGACGTCGAGTTCACCTCTTTCGCGGCGGCGTTCCAACGCCGCGCGCGAGACGACGCCACGATAACGACCGTCCGCGTCGACCACGGGCGCCTCGGCGACTCCACTCGCTCGCATCTGATCCAGTGAGTCCGCCAACGAGATGGTTTCACCGAGCACGCAGCGCGGCGTCACCATCGCCGCGGACGCGGGCACCTCGGCCAGCAACGGCAGGCCGATCAGAATCCGGTGGGCGGGCGACTCCGCGCGATTCTTCAACTGGCTGCGATAAATCGTGTCGTCGCTGCGGCGCACGATGAGCGTGGCCAACCCCACCGCCAGCATGGCCGGCACAATCAGTGACAACGTGCCCGTCATCTCGGCAACCATGAGCATCACCGCGAGCGGGGCTCGCGAGATACTGCCAAAGCACGCCATCATGCCCACGATGACGTACGGGGCGGGATCGTGGCCGAGGCTCGGCACCACCGGTTCGAGCAGGCGCCAGACGCCCGCGCCCACGAAGGCGCCGATCACCATGCCGGGTCCGAAGATGCCACCCGAACCCCCCGAGCCGATCGACAGCCCGGTCGTGACGATGCGCGCAAAGGGAAGAATCAGCACAATCCACAAGGGAATCTGCAAGAGGTGGGAGCCCAAACTCTCTTGGATCCATCCGTACCCGGTGCCCAGCACCTCCGGAATGGCGAGGGCGATACAGCCGACAAGTAGACCGCCCACCGCCGGACGAACCCATCGGGGAAGCGGCACGCGGGCCACAGCGTCCGCCATGCCGTAGAAGCCCTTGGCGTACAACAGTCCGACCAGCCCGCCCAGGACGCCGATGACGCCAAACCACACCAGAGGTATGGCGCTGGAGAGTTGATAGTTCCCGACGTAGCCGAAGAGTGGCCCGAAGCCCTCGAACGATCCCCACACGGCGTAGCCGACGATTGAAGCAATGAAGGCCGGCAACAGTGCTTCGACCTCAAAGTCATCTCGATACAGGATCTCGGTCGCGAGCACGGACCCGCCCAGGGGAGCGCCAAAGATCGCACCGATGCCTGAGCCGATGCCGCTCGCCACCGTGATGCGCGCGTCTTCGGGACTGAGGTCGAATGTTCGAGCGAGCAGTGACCCAAACCCCGCACTGATCTGACCGGTAGGGCCTTCCCGACCGCCCGAGCCGCCCGAACCGATGGTCAGTGCCGACGCCAGAATCTTGACGATCACTGTGCGAAGCCGAACCCCTCTGGGATTGTGGTGTACCGCCGCGATCGCTGCATCCGTGCCGTGTCCCTCGGCGTCGGGCGCGATCGAAAAGACCATGATGGCCCCCAGCAGCGCTCCGCCTGCGGCGACCAATGGAATCGCCCACGGCCGAGAAAAAGAAGCGGACGCGAGGTGTCCGCCCTCGCTGACGGGTTCGGGGACGTGGTACCCCGCCATCACTTGGAGAAAGACGTAGGTCGCCAGACGCAGAGCGTCGTAGAACACCACCGCGCCCAACCCGGCAACGACGCCGACGAGGCTTCCCAGCACCAACCACTTTTGTGTGTAGGTGGCCGTGTCCAGCCACCGCGAGACTCGAACCTGCAGGTTTCGTGTGCGTCGCCCCCTCGACCCGTGAGCGAGGATCGTCACTACAAGTCCCACCCCGTGGTCCAGTCCTGTTCGGGCACTTCGCCCGCCGCCTCGGCGAAATGGCGCAGGGCTCGTACCAACACGTCTCGCTCGTCGCTCGGTACGGCGTCGATGATCTTGCCGATCTCGCGGCGACGACGAGCCGTCACCGCGCTCACCAAGTCGAGTCCCGATGGGGAGAGCGCGAGTCGCACCTGTCGACGATCTCCTCGCTCAGATCGTCTCACGATGAGCTTCTTCTTCACGAGTCGATCGCACATCCGGGTGGCCGTGGCCGGCGTGACTCCGACTGCTTCGGCTAGACCAGCCGCATTCTGCGGGCCTCGAGAGGCCAGAACGACGAGTGATCGATACTGCGTCAACGTGACTTCCTCGGCGAAGTCCGCCAGCGACCGAGCGGCAACGGCGACCAAGACTCGGCTCGCCGACAAGACCGAATCGACCACCGAGTCCGTACGATCGCGAGATAGATTCATATGCTAACTATTGTAGTGCGCAATAACGCTGTATCCCTTTGAAACCGATGTGATCAGCCGCCCACAAGCGATCTCTCACTCGGGCGAACCGCCGCTGAACAGACCACCGGCCACTGAGGATCTCCACCAGCCTCGCGGTGTCGTCGCACTGCAGTAGTCGCCGGAAAAACTGGAATGCACGGAGATGAATCCTGGTACCGTCCAACGTGACGCACTGGAGCGGGTCCGCTGCGGAGGAAGGAAACGTCATCATGGGACTGTCACTGGGCGACACTGCGCCGGACTTCACCGCGGAAACAACTGAGGGAAGCATCAGTTTTCACGACTGGCTGGGTGACTCATGGGGAGTGCTCTTTTCGCACCCCAAGGACTTCACCCCGATTTGCACGACGGAGCTCGGCTATGTCGCCTCCATCAAGCCCGAGTTCGACAAGCGCGGCGTCAAAGTCATCGGACTCTCGGTCGACTCGTCGGATCGCCACGAACTGTGGGCCGACGACATCGAAAAGACCCAAGGTACTCGGCCGAACTTTCCCATGATCAGCGACACCGACTTCAACGTCTCCAAGCTGTATGGCATGCTGCCCGCGAGTACGTCGGGTGACGCCGAGTCGCGCACGCCAGCTGACAACCAGACCGTGCGCAACGTCTTTGTGATTGGCCCGGACAAGAAGGTCAAGCTAGTCATGATCTATCCCATGACGACCGGCCGCAACTTCGACGAGGTGCTGCGGGTCATCGACTCCATGCAACTCACCGCCGCCCACCGCGTCGCCACGCCGGTCAACTGGAAGCAGGGCGAGGACGTCGTCATCACCGGTGCGGTGTCCAACGATGAGGCCAAGGAGATTTACGGCACCTGGAAGGAACCAGTTTCGTACCTTCGCATCGTGCCCCAGCCCAAGTAAGAGACTCCCCCGTCGTCTCGCGTCGGAGAAGGAAGTAGACAATCACGACCCGCGAACGCGGCGTCGTAAGGGGGGCTCATGAAGCGAGTGCTGGTTCTGGGTGCGGGCTTCGGCGGTCTCGAGATAGCGGCGAGTCTTTCTGAAGCGTTCGGCGATGGGATCGAGGTAGTTCTCGTTGACCAATCTGATCACTTCGTCTTTGGGTTCTCCAAGCTCGACGTCATGTTCGGGCGCACGATCCCTACGGCCGTTCGCCACTACTACCGCGACATCGCCAAGCCCGGCGTGCGCTTTGTGCAGGCTTCGGTACTCTCGATCGACCCTGCGACGCGAAGCGTGGAGACGAGCGCCGGTCACTTCGACGCTGACGTGATGGTCGTGGCATTGGGCGCTGACCTGGACCCAGCGGCCACCCCGGGGCTGGTTGAAGTGGGTCACGAGTTCTACAGCGTGGCGGGCGCGTTCGCGTTGCGCGACGTCCTCGCCGACTTCTCCGGCGGTCACGTCGTCGTCGGGGTGACGTCGACGCCCTTTAAGTGTCCGCCCGCACCCAGCGAGACCGCCTTGATGGTGCACGACTTTCTGGTGGAGCGAGGGATCCGTGATCGCTCGCAAATCTCGTTGGTGTCACCGCTGCCCGTACCGATCCCGCCCTCTCCCGCGGCGTCCGACGCCTTGCTCGTCGCCTTCGCCGAGCGCGAGATCAAGTGGTACCCCGGAGCGCTCATTCGCGAACTCGACCCGGCGACGAAGACGGCACGTTTCGCCGACGGCTCCGAACTGGCCTTTGATCTCTTCCTGGGTGTCCCAACCCACCGCGTTCCCGCGGTCGTGGCGGAGTCGGGCATGGCAGTTGACGGTTGGATACCCGTCAACCCGCTCACCTTGGAGACGTCGTTTCCTGGGATCTATGCCGTCGGTGACGTCACGAGCGTCGGCACACCGAAGGCGGGCGTCTTCTCCGAGCGTCAAGCTTCGGTCGCGACCCAGCACATCATCGCGCTACTCGGCGACACGTCGTCGTCGGCCGCATACGACGGGTACGGCCTGTGCTACCTCGAGTTCGGGCATCATCAAGTCGCCCGAGTGGAAGTCACCTTCATGAGTGGACAGTCACCCCACGGCACGTACGCCGAGCCGTCGTCGGCGATCGCCGCGGAAAAGGGCGCCTACGGAGCGAGTCGAATTCAACGGTGGTTCGATCGGTCGTGGACGACGTTGCCGGTGGACGCCTGAGTCGCAAGATTCATCTGGCAGTTCGCGTACGTGATATCCGTCGGGTAGACCGAGTGGTTATGGGAACGGCGAAACTTCTGGCGGCGATGAGCGTTCTGGGCGCAGCAACGACGTTTCTCGTGATCCAACCCGCCGACGCCGCGATCCACGCGTCCGCGATCAGCCAGGTGTGGACCGAGCCCGAAAGTGGTTACGGCTTCATCGACGCAGCCATTGAACGGGCTCACACGAGCATTGATCTGTCGATGTACGAACTGTCCGATCCCATCGTCGAAGCGGACCTCGTTGCCCGGGCTCGGGCGGGAGTAGACGTTCGCGTCATTCTGAACTCCGCCTATTACGGAGCAAGTGAGAACGCCAATGCGGCGGCCACCTTGCGCGCAGGATCCGTCCACGTCGTGTGGGCACCATCCGATCAGATCTTTCACGCGAAGTACCTCGTCGTCGACAACGCGACTGCCTACATCGGCACGGGAAACTTCGTGCCCGCGGACTACGGCTCCACGCGCGATTTCTGGGTCAGCGATACTCGAAGATCTGACGTGTCGGCCATCGTCGCGACGTTTGACAGCGACTTCGTCGGGCGTTCAGTGAACCACCAAGCCGGTGGCCTGGTGTGGAGTCCTGGTTCCACGGGTGCACTGATCACTCTCATCGACTCGGCGCGTCACAGCGTGCTGGTCGAGAACGAGGAGATGGACTCGACCCCGATTGAGGGTGCCCTCATGTCGGCCGCCCATCGCGGCGTCGATGTCGAGGTGGCGATGACTGAGGACTCGGAGTGGACGAGCGCGCTTGATCGACTGGCCTCAAGCGGGGTGCGCGTGCGCCTCCTGAGCGAGTCCCAGGTCTACGTACACGCCAAGGTCATCTGCGTGGATTGTGTTGGTGACGCCGGCACCGTCTTTCTCGGCAGTGAGAACTTTTCAACGTCGTCCTTGTCGTATAACCGCGAGCTCGGTGTCATCACTACCTCGGGCGCCGCGGTCGGAGCCGTTCGCCGCGCGTTCGACGCGGACTTTGCCGCGGGCACTCCCCTGCACGCGCCCTCGACCGCACCGGTCACTTCGAGCGGAGCGGTCACCATCACGTCGATCGTGAGTTCGATCAGTCCCGGGAGTTACGAGACGCTGAGCGCTCACGCGTCGCGAGCCAATGAGTCGTGCTCACTTTCCGTGGTCTTGCCGAGCGGCTACACCAGCGAAGCGAGTGGGCTCGGTCGGGCTCCAACCAACGCGGCGGGCAACGTTACGTGGAACTGGCGTATCGGGACAAGCACCGATCCCGGAACGGCTCGAGCGACAGTCGCCTGTGCGACGGGCACCGCGGTTCGTACTTTCACAATTGCCTGAGGGACGTCGCTCTTCAGTGACCGGGCATCCACGGCGACTGCCATGGCACGTGTCCGCGAGTGAGGTCGTTGGCCGCACTCGGACCCCACGATCCTTCCTTGTACGACACACTCTTTGGCGGGTGGTCGATCAGCGGCTGCAGGATGCGCCACGTCTCTTCGACTGAGTCCTCGCGCGTGAACAGCGAACGGTCACCGGCCAGCGCGTCGTGAAAGAGTCGCTCGTAGGGTCCGGGAGGTCGGCCGAGCTCTTCGGCGAAGGGCAGGTCCAGGTGCACCGTGCGGGTCGCCGAACCGTTGGCGTCCTTCGAGAGAATCAGTAGCCGCACGGCGGCGTCGGGGTCGATGCGAATGATGATCTGGTTGGGTTCGGTGTGCTGAGGCGTATTCAGAAACGAGAGCCGCGGCGGGCGCTTGAGGACGAGGCGCACTTCGGTCACCTTGACGGGAAGTTCTTTGCCCGCACGGATAAAGAACGGCACGCCCGACCAACGCCAGTTGTCGATGCCCAGTCGCAGCGCGACGAAGGTCTCGGTGTCCGATCCCTCCTTCACACCCGGTACGCGCTGATAGCCCTCGTACTGACCACGCACGCATTGGCTGGGTTCGATGCTCGCGATCGAGCGAAAAACGTCGACCTTCTTGTCCCAGAGCGCGGTAGGGCCTGGTCCCACGGGTGCTTCCATCGCCACCAAGGCGATCAGTTGGAACAGGTGATTCTGCACCACGTCACGCAGCGCTCCCACCGGGTCGTAGAACGCGCCGCGGTCATCCACCCCGAAGTTCTCGGCCATCGTGACGTAGACGCCCGCAACGTGGTCGCGATTCCACACCGGTTCGAATAACGCATTGGCAAATCTCAGGTGCGTGATATCACCAACGGGCTGCTTGCCTAAGAAGTGATCGACGCGCAGAATCTGGTTCTCGTGCAACACCGCGTGCAGTTCATCATTGAGGGCCACCGCCGACGCGAGGTCGTGACCGAAGGGCTTTTCCACCATCACCGTGGCTCCCTCGGTGAGGTTGGCCTTGGCGAGAGAGTTCACGACCGGCGCAAAGAGAAAGGGCGGGATCTCGAGGTAGTACAGCGGGTGCTTCGCCTTGCCGAGGGCCGTGGCCAGTGCAGCGTACGTGGCGTCATCGGTAAAGTCGCCGTGCACGTACCGGATCCGCGCGATGAGGCGATCGAAGACTTCGTTCTTAACCGTCTCGCCGCACGCGAGAAGACCCGCGTGCATCGCGTCGCGCAGCTGGTCGAGCGACCACTCGTTGACCGCGACGCCGATAATCGGACAGTCCAGCACCTTGGCGGCTTCCATCCGGTAGAGCGCCTGAAAGGTCATCTTCTTCGCGAGGTCGCCGGTGATGCCAAAAATGACCAGGGTGTCGGCCTTGCTCAGTTCGTATTCACTCACCGTTCACCTTTCATTTCGCTTCGTTGAGACTCTTGGCCACCGTAGCGGACCGATTCTGACTCATTACTATCGACGTCATGTCGCGACGTCTGATCCCCCTAGCGCAGATGGGCGTGCTCACGTGCCTCGCGATCGCGGCACTGGTCGTGTCCATCAACACCGAGGGGCGCACCATCGAGCCGAAGAAGCACACGACGTCGAGTCCGCGATTGCCCATTGGCTCACCGCAGTACGGCTTCGGTGGCTACCAGCTCTATCCCGGCCAGCCGGTGGCGAGCGTGAGCGGTCAGTGGACGGTGCCGACGATCGCGAGCAACTCCGACGAGGGAGACGCCTCAACGTGGATCGGCGCGCAAGCCGACAACGGCGCCTTCGCCCAGGTCGGCACGGTCGAGAACCGACTGGCCCACGATCAGTACTACGCGTTCTGGAGCAGCACGGCCAAGCAGTTCATCCCGATCAATCTGCTCGCCGTCAAACCGGGCGATGACGTGAAGGCGCACATGGCGATGACGTCAAGCGGTTGGGCGTTGACCCTGTCGGACCTCACCTCAGGGACCTCCAAGACGGTGAACACCAAGTACGGATCGAACGACACCTTCAACTCGTGCGAGTGGTTCCAAGAAAACCCGGTGTACTCCCAGTTCGTGCACACCAACTACCCGAGCCTGTCGTCGGTGGTGTTTCGCGACATGAAGTTAAACGACTCGATCCCCCAGTTCAACTACGCCGACGCCCAGACTCTCTCGACGTACAACGACACCTTCTACGTGCCCACTCACGTGCATCGCGATCGCTTCACGTTGGTGCCAGCGACGGGTAGCGCGCTCACCTTCCTCTCCGACGTGTACCTCAGTGACCAACTGGGATCGGATTTCTTCGAGTCGGCCACGCAGGGCATCGAACCTGGCAACATCGTGACCAACACCTACATCGCCGGACTCGGATTGGATCTACCGATCCTGAAATCCCAGAGCTGGCCCCACCACGTCGCCAAGGCGATGAAGCACTACATCAAGACCGAAGAGCACTTAGAGACGTACATGCAGACGTGGATGGATGAACCTCCGGCCGAACGATCGGGCAACCTGGCCAACGTGCAGTACCAACTCTTCAATGCGGACCACGTCGCCGACAAAGTGCGCGCCCTCTTGGGGCTGCCTCCCATTTACGGTTAATTGGCGCGACGGCGACCAAAGAGAGATTCTGCTTAACTGACCCCGTGCAAGAAGCCCGGCTAATCCTCACGTGCGGGCTACCGGGGGCGGGAAAGACCACACTCGCAAGGCGATTGGCCGAGGAGCGGGGCGCCGTGCGCCTCACCAAGGATGAATGGCAGATTGCCCTCGGCTCTAACCCATGGGATGAGCCGGTTCGAGAAATGCTCGAACGTGAACTCTGGCGACTTGCCCAACAGATTTTGCGACGTGGTCTGAGCGTCGTCCTTGATTTCGGGCTCTGGGCTCGAATCGAGCGTGATGAGTTCAGAACTGCTGCCCGCGACCTTGGGGTGGGCGTCGAACTGCATTATCTCGATGCGCCCGTCGACGAACTGTGGCGGCGTATCGACGTACGAAACTCAGAACCTCCCTGGAACGGCTACCCAATAAGTCGCGCCCACCTAGATGAGTGGGCTGCGACTTTTCAAGCACCTGATGCTCACGAACTGGCGTTATTCGATCTCCCACCAAGGTCAAACTGACTCGAGACTCTCGCGTCACGAGCCTCCCGTAATGTAGATCGGTGAAAAGAAAACTCGCTGTCATCGAGTTGCTGAAGCATCGCGAACCCGGTCTGTTGATCACGGGTCAGGCGATCTCCAACTTTGGCGACGGCGTGGCCAACGTGGCTCTCACGTTGCTCGTTCTTGACACCACGCACAGCGTGACGGCGCTCGGGTGGTTCGCCGCCGCCCGCATGACCCCTCAGATCATTTTCCTGTTGATCGGCGGAGCGATTGTCGACCGATTCTCCCGCCGAGTGCTCTTGATCCTCTCGGACACCGTGCGCGCGGCATTGACCTTCGGGATCGTTCTCGCCTTGTTGACGCACTCGCTTCACTACTCGGAGCTTGATCATCTTTGCCGTCATCTTCGGCTGCTTCGATGCTCTCTTTTACCCGTGCATCGCCGCCTTCACTCCGGAGATCATCGGGGAGGAATTGCTGCCCGCGATGAATGCGGTGCGGCCCCTGGCCAACACCCTCATGGGCAACACGATCGGACCGGCAGTCGGCGGACTGCTCGCCGCGTTCAGCACCACGCTCGCCATCGGCATCGACTGCGCCACGTTCGTCCTGAGCGCGATCGCTCTGTACTTGATGAAGGCGACGCCCAAGCCCCACGTCAAAGAGGGCTCCACGGTGATCGGCGATATCAAAGAGGGCCTCCACTACGTGGTGCACACTCGGTGGCTCTGGACCACGTCGGTGTCGGTGACACTCGTGAACGCCTTCGTCCTCACGCCCATGTTCGTTCTCATCCCCTTCTTCTTTCGCCACAACCTGCACCTGGGCAAGGACTACGTCGGATTTGGTATCGCGCTGGCCGGTGTCTCGGGAGCGATTGGGGCACTGATCGTAGGCAACCTGCGCATGCCCAAGCGCCGGATTCGCATGATGTGGACCTACTGGTTGATCGGTTCGGCCACCGCGCTGGTGATGGGTATCGCCACCAACTTCTGGGAGATCGAGATCTTTCCCATCGTCGTCTCGCCGATGATCATCTTCGGCAACGTGATCTTTGAGTCCATGATGCAGACCGAAGTTCCCCGAGAGCTACTCGGACGCGCGTCGTCGGTCGACTGGTTCGTGTCGCTCGGCGTGGTGCCGATCGGGCTCGTCGTGGCGAGTCAGGTGGCGAGCGTCGTGGGGGTCCGGGCGTACTTCGTGATCTTCTCCATCATCTGTCTCGTGCCGGGCTTATGGATTCTGATCTCGCCCAAGATCAACGCCATCGACGCCGATCGGGTCAAGCAAACGGTAGCTTCGGAGCACTAGCGAGGGAGAGCCCGACCAGGCGCGCGCCCTTGCGTGCCTCGGACAGGGTAGATCAGATCGGGTCGAAAGCTCCGACCCTTGGCCTCACCGACGCGACCACCACGCACCTCAACCCACTCGTCCCCCGTCGCCTCGTTCAGGACGTGAGCCACGAAGGTGAAGTGTTGGCGCCTCTCTTTGGGGGCGTTCACCACCACCGGATCGCCGTCACGCACGCCATGCCAGGTGCTCGAGCGCACGATCTGCCCGCGTCTGACAACGGCGGGCTTCTTGCGCATGACTCCATTGTTACCGACCAGACGTCACACGCGAGACCTAGCGTGAGTACGTGGCATTCGAACAAACTCTCCCCCAGTCACTCTCACCCTCGCGTCTGGCCGACTTCCAGACCTGTCCTCGCCGCTACCAGTACGCCTCCATCGAACGCATTCCCCAGCCCGCGACCTACGCCACGGCCAAGGGTCGATTCGTCCACTTTGTGTTCGAGCAACTGTTTCTTTTGCCGGCCGACGAGCGAACCATTGAGCGCGCCCGAGAGTTCCTTCCCGCTGCCACCGACGAGGTCCTTACCGAGGACGTGCGGCGCGACATCGAACTCGATGACGCCACGATGGCTCGCCTCCTCGAGGAGACCGAGGCGATCATCGTGTCGTATTTCGCGATGGAAGATCCGCGCAACGTCCAGCACGAAGGTGTCGAACTGCGCATCGGCGTGGACGTCGACGGCGCGCCGCTCTATGGCATCTTGGACCGACTCGACCGGGACCCCGACGGTTCACTCACCATCGTCGACTACAAGACCGGCGGACTGCCGAACCGCAACTACGACTCCAAGACGTTCGCCAATGCCGAACTCTACGCCGCCCTCTGTCGGGCCCAGCTGGGGGAAAAGCCCCACAAGATTCGCCTGATGTACGTAGCGCACGGCGAGTCGATCGAACGTAACGTGACCGACGTGGTCGTCAACGCGCGAGCTAAGTCGGCCGCGACGGCGTGGTCGCGCATCACGCGCTACTACGAAGACGGGGATTTTCCAGCCACGCCCTCAGTGAACGCCTGTCGATTCTGCGCGTTCAAGGACCGCTGCCGCGCGTCGGGCGTGCCCGTTCCAGGACGATGAATCCTTAGGCTGGCTGGGTGAAGCCATTTCTCCTCTCCTACGACTACCGCTGTCCCTTCGCCAAAATCGTTCACTTGCACGTGATTGAGGCCTTGCGCGCGGGAGCTGACTTCGACGTGACTTTCGTGCCCTGGACGATGAGCCAGGGATACCGCGATGAGGGCGCCCTCGACGAATGGGACGACCCCGCCGGCGACTCGCAGCTACTCTCCCTCGCCGTGAGCACGTCGGTGCAGAACCTCATGCCCGAGAAGTTCCTTGACGTTCACGAGGCCTTGTTTCGCGCGCGTCACGACCGTGCCATTCGCCTCGTCACCGAGTCGGAGATCGCAACGGCGTTAGAGGGCCTGGATCTCGATCTCGCTGCCATCTTCGACGACGTCGCCTCGCGACGTCCCCACAAGGTCATCGGCGAGTGGTTCCGCGAGTTCGAGCGCTACGACGCATTCGGCGTGCCGACCTTCGTCGTCGACGGCGACGCCACCTTCGTGCGCTACATGAACCCGCCGACGGATGATCCTCAGGCGTCGATCGCCTTGATCGAATCCCTCGTCACGCTCATGAGTGATCAGAGCGCGCTCAATGAGTTCAAGCACACCAAAGTCGCGATGTAAGCCAGTTCAGACCGGACCCTCTTTTCCTCGCCAGTAACGTCTCGGTCATGACAAACGACACATCTTGCGCGCTCACCCGCGTGGGTGTCGTGGGGGCCGGTCAACTTGCACTCATGATGGGAGAAAGCGCTATCGACCTTGGTCTGACGCTCACCGTGCTCGCGAACTCGCCCGACGACTCGGCCACGACGAGCATTGACGACGTTGTGCTCGGGGCCGCGAATGACATCGAGGCGCTACGCCAACTCGCCGAGCGCGTCGACGTCATCACATTCGATCACGAACTCGTGGACCTCGAGGCACTCGAAGTTCTCGAAGCCGAAGGTGTCGTGCTTCGACCTGGATCACGTGCCCTTCGATTCGCCGTCGACAAGGCCTACCAGCGGCACGCATTCCTCGACAGCGGACTTCCTGTGCCCCGATTTCTCGTCGTTCGCTCGTCGAGCGACGCCGGACTTGCTGAATTTCTCGACGAGTTCGGCGGTGCGTGCGTCGTGAAGGCCTCGCGCGGCGGCTACGACGGTCGGGGCGTCGCCTTCGCCACGAATCGGAGCGAGGCCCTGGCACTCATTGATGAGTTCGCGTCGAGCGGTGACGTCGTCGTCGAGGAGCGACTCGATCTGCTCGGCGAGGTGGCCCAACTCGTGGCGCGCGACAGCGCCGGCGAGATGGCCCTGTACCCGGTCGTTGCCACCTTGCAGCGAAACGGCATGTGCGCCGAGGTCCGCTATCCCGGCGACCTCGACGAGACCACTGTGCTCGGGGCCCAACAACTCAGTCAGCGCGTCGCGGCCCTGGTGCAGAACGTGGGAATCATGGCGATTGAGTACTTCGTGACCGTGCGCGGTCTCCTCATCAACGAAGTCGCCCTTCGTCCCCACAACAGCGGACACTGGACGATCGAAGGAGCGACGACGAGCCAGTTCGCCCAGCACTTGCGCGCCGTGAGCGGACTTCCGCTGGGCGAGGTGACACCCACCAGTGACTTCGCGGTGATGGTCAACGTGGTGGGTGCCGAGAGTCCCGGATCGCTGGAGGCAGCCCGAGGGGTCGACGGCGTCTTCGTCCACGACTACGCCAAGTCATGGCGCCCGGGACGCAAGCTCGGACACGTGACGGCCCTCGGCGATGAGCCCGAGGGTCCGCGCGTGAGAGCATGGCAGAGTGCCCACGCGTACGGCACGCAGACTCAGGAGGCGTAGTGGCATCGATCGTCGGCATCGTGATGGGGTCGTCCTCGGACGAGGAAGTGATGAGCGGCGCCGCCAATATCCTCCAACGCTTTCAGGTCGAGTACGAGTGGCGCGTGGTCTCGGCCCATCGCACGCCCGAAGCAATGTTGAAGTACGCCAGTGGCGCTCGCGCTCAGGGACTCAAGGTCATCATCGCGGGGGCCGGTGGGGCCGCGCACCTGCCCGGCATGCTGGCGGCCGCGACAACGCTGCCCGTGATCGGCGTGCCCGTCGCTCTCGCGCGTCTGGACGGGCTCGATTCGCTCTTGTCGATCGTCCAGATGCCCCGCGGAGTTCCGGTCGCCACCGTCGCCATCAACGGCGCGGCCAACGCCGGGCTCTTGGCGTTGCGCATTCTCGCCACCGAAGATCAGCAACTCGCCGAACAGTTGGAGAACTATCGCGTCGAACTGGCCGACGAAGTCAGTACCCAGAACCACAACCTTCGCGGGCCGCGCCCCGACGGAGATTTACCTAGAAATTAGATTTCGAGCCTCTGGCGACCAATCTCATCGGATATTTTCCGACGGTTCGCTCTAATGTGGATCAGTACCACAAGGAGGCCCGGTGGGCATTTTTAAGCGCGCGCAATCAATCTTTCAGGCCAAGGCCAACGACGCCCTGAACAAGGCGGAAGACCCCCGACAGACCCTTGATCTCTCCTACGAGCAGCAGCTTGAAAGCCTCACCAAAGTAAAGCGGGCTGTCGCCGACGTCGCTACGGCGAAGAAGCGCCTAGAGATCCAAGCCGAACAGCTCAAGACCCAGGCCGACAAGCTCGCCGATCAGGCCAAGGCGGCCCTGGCTCAGAACAATGAGCCCTTGGCGCGCGAAGCACTCACGCGGCGCGAGGCTATCGCGGCGCAGCTCCAAGACCTTGCGACCCAACACTCCCAGGTCGACGACCAACTCCAGAAGCTCGAGGCGACGTCGACCAAACTGCAGACCGAGGTTGAGGCCTTTCGCACCAAGAAGGAGACCATCAAAGCCACCTACACCGCGGCCGAGGCCTCGACCCACGTGAATGAAGCGGTGAGCGGGATCTCTTCCTCGATGAATGATGCCGGGGCCGCGATGCAACGAGCCCAGGACAAGGTGGCCTCCATGCAAGCACGCAGCGGCGCGCTCGACGAGTTGCTCGCTTCGGGGGCGCTGACCGACCTCACCGGCTCGACCGACGATATCCAGGCCCAACTCGACAAGGTGTCCTCGCAGTCCGACATCGACGCCCAACTCGCCGCGCTCAAGGCCAATGGCACGACCACGGAACTCCCGATGGGCACCAGTACGCCGAGCGAAGCACCCTCAACCGAAAGTAAGTAAGCGTGGCAGCGTCGTCCAAGATCGAGACCGATCACAAGCTAAACGTCCGCATGTTCTTCACGGGGCTCGCCCTCGTGGCGCTCTACGCGATCATCGTGTCGGTCATGATCAGCCTGGGTGTGTCGCTCGTGCTGGTGATCATCATTGCGGGGGTTCTCTTGTTCTCGCAGTACTACTTCTCGGACAAGATCGCCATGTTCTCGATGCAGGCGCACGAGGTCACGCCCGAACAAGAGCCCAAGCTCCACCAGATCGTTGACCGGCTCTGCCTGCTCGCCGACATGCCCAAACCGCGTGTCGGTGTTTCCGAGTTGGACATTCCCAATGCCTTTGCGACGGGACGCAACCCCAACGCAGCCGTCATCTGCGCGACCCGTGGCCTCATGCAGCGCCTCCCGGACGAGGAGCTCGAAGCCGTGTTGGCCCACGAACTCAGCCACGTCGCCCACCGCGACGTCGCCATCATGACAATCGCTAGCGGTGTGGGCATCCTCGCTGGCCTCATCAGCCGCATCGCCCTCTTTGGCGCCATGTTTGGCGGGGGTGGGCGCGGTGGCGGGCGCAACGGCGGTCAGAACATTGTCCTGCTCGAGTTGGCCACCATGGTGCTCTCGATTGTGATCTACGTCATTGCCTACCTACTCACGATGGCCCTGTCGCGCTACCGCGAACTGGCCGCGGACCGCTCGGGCGCGATTCTGATCGGCAAGCCCAGCGTGCTCGCGAGCGCACTCGTGCACGTGACCGGCGACATGGGACGCATTCCGCGAAACGACTTGCGCAAGACCGAAGGTATGAATGCCTTCTTCTTCGCGCCAGCTCTTGCCGGTAACACGGTCGCCTCGTTGTTCTCGACGCACCCATCGCTCGAGGTCCGCTTGAACCAGCTCGCCCAGCTCGAAAAGCAACTCAACGGCTAGTGGGTCTGCGCGACACGATCTTTGGCCGAACCAAGCAGGCCGCGCCGAACCTCGACAATCTCTTTGCCCTCACTCAGGCGGCCATCACTCTCCAAGCCGAACTCGACATGGTGACCTCCGGCCAGGCGGGTCTGTGCTTCAAGGCGGGCAGCGGCGAGGGTACTCTCACCACGGACGCCGATATCAAAGAGCTCCTCGACTTTGACGTGGCCACTGACAAGGTGACCCTCACCAAGGACGACCTGGGATTCGAGTGGCTGATCGTCCACGATCCCGATCTCGAGTCGCTGGTGACGCGCATCCACGCTGCCGACACGTCGATGGTGGAACACGGTCTCGGGCCACGGCTCCTCTGTGCGGTCTTCGGATTTGTCCCCAAGTCTCCCCCGGGCGAAGGTGATCTGCGCCTCGTGTACCTGATGAAGCAAGGGACGTTTTATCCCTTTGCCCCGACCGGTCCCACCCAGCGCAACAACGAACTCGAACTACGAGTGCGCTCGTTCCTCAGCACGGATCTGCCGATGGAAAAGGACCTCAGTCGATGGATGGCGCTGTGGAACGTTCCGGTCAACTAGGCGACGCCGTGATTGTCCCTCGCCCCGATAGGTTGAAGAGAGACTGCGAGGTGCACATGAGTGACAGCACGAGAGTGTCGAACGAAGAGATCCCGATCAGTGACGACGAGCTCACCGCCCTCGCCCTCGCCGCCGATCCCGAGGCGCCCATCGACCTCGACGCAAAGCCCTGGTACTTGTCGACGAATCTCGGCAGTCAACTCCTGCCCGAGTGGTACATGCCCATCCCCATGTCCCGGGGCCGCGGACGGGTCTCCAAGGTCGCTGCCATCTCGGTAGTCGTGGGCATGGTCGTGGTGTGCGCCTTCGGCCTGTGCGTCACGTCAGGCTTCTTGCAGCTCGCCTGACCTACGGGTGAGTCATCTCGTCGGGGACGACCGCGGCGTCGAACTCCTCACCGGTGAGAAAACCCAACGCGAGAGCTGACTCGCGCAGAGTCATGTGCTCCTTGTGGGCCTTTTTCGCGACCATGGCGGCCTTGTCGTAACCGATGATCGGGTTCAGTGCAGTCACCAGCATCAACGAGTTGTTGAGGTGGTTCTGGATCTGTTCATAGTTGGGCTCGAGCCCTTCCACGGCGAACTCGCGGAAACGATCACAGGCGTCAGTGAGCAGATCGATCGAGTTACAGAAGTTGTAGATGATGACGGGCTTACAGACGTTGAGCTCGAAGTTGCCCCTCGAGCCGCCGATTGAGATGGCGGTGTCATTCCCGAACACCTGGACGCAGACCATGATCATCGCTTCGCTCTGAGTGGGATTCACCTTGCCGGGCATGATCGAACTTCCCGGTTCGTTTTCCGGGAGTTGGAGCTCGCCAATTCCCGCGCGCGGACCTGATCCGAGCCAGCGAAGATCTTCGGCAATCTTGGTGAGGCTCGTCGCCAGGGTCTTGATCGCTCCGTGGGCGAATACCAAAGCGTCGTGCGCAGCCAGAGCCGCGAACTTATTCGGGGCGGTGACGAAGGGCTGGTGAGTCAACGAGGCGATCTCGGCGGCGACTCGCTCGCCGAACTCGGGGTGAGTGTTGAGTCCGGTTCCCACCGCCGTACCGCCGGCCGCGAGTTCGTAGAGCCCCGGCAGGACCAGGTTGAGTCTCTCGAGATCGGCGTCGAGTTGCGCGACGTAGCCCGAGAACTCCTGGCCCAAGGTGAGTGGAACGGCATCCATGAGATGCGTCCGGCCGATCTTGGTGACGCTGACATAGGCCTTTGCCTTCACGTCGAGAGCGTCGCGCAGCCGCTGCACAGCGGGCACGAGTCGCCCGGTGATCTCCATCACTGCCGCGATGTGCATCGCCGTGGGGAACGTGTCGTTGGAGGACTGCGACATGTTGACGTCATCGTTGGGGTGAATGGGTGTCTTTGATCCCATGACGCCGCCCGCCATCTCGATCGCGCGATTCGAGATCACTTCGTTCACGTTCATGTTGGTCTGCGTGCCCGAACCGGTCTGCCAAATGCGCAGCGGAAACTCGTGGGAGAGCTTGCCGTCGATGACTTCGGCGGCGGCACGCTCGATGAGCGTCGCCTTCTCGTCGTCCAACTTCCCCAGTTCCTTGTTGACCCTGGCGGAGGCAAACTTGAGCACGCCGAAGGCGGTGATGACCGCGGGCGGCATCGTCTCAGTACCGATGGCGAAATGGTGCAAGCTCCGCTCGGTCTGGGCGCCCCAATAGTGATCCGCCGGCACGTCGATGGATCCCATCGAATCGGATTCGACGCGTACGTCAGTCATTACCTCTCCTACTTCTTGTTGCTCTTCTTCGCTGACTTCTTCTTCGTCGCTTTGGCCGAGGACTTGGACGCCTTCGAACCTTTCTTCACAGTCTTGGCGGTCTTCTTGGCGGTCACTTTCTTCGGAGTCTTCTTGACTACCTTCTTGACGGCCACCTTCTTCGGAGATTTCTTCACGGTCTTTTTGGCCGCCGCCTTGGCGGTCTTCTTGGCCGACTTCGCCGCCACCTTCGCGGACTTCTTGGCTGCCTTGGCCGCCACCTTCGCTGACTTCTTGGCCGCCTTCTTGGGGACCTTCTTTACCCCAGCGGGTGCCGCCTTCTTCGCGGTCTTGACGGTCTTCTTCGCGGTGGCTTTCTGCGGGGCCTTCTTCGCTGTCTTCTTGAGTGCTTTCGCGGCCTTCTTCACCGTCTTCTTCGTCGCCTTCTTTGTCGCCTTCTTGGCGGGGGCCTTCTTCGGTGCACTCGTCGCCTTGGCGGCGCTCGGCATGGGCGCCGGGGTCGCGATCATCGGCAGCAAGTCAGCCCAGTCTTTGTCTCCGTCATACAGCGCGATGCCCGCGATGAGCACCTGGCGCGCCACGGTGACGTCCTCGGCGCGAGGACCGTCGCCACTGCCCGGCACCTCGAGAATGAGGGGGAGATTGCGAATGAGCGGTTGGCCGATCAGCGTGGCGAGACCCCGTGTGCCAATCGTGCCTTCGCCGATGTTGGCGTGCCGGTCCCGGTTGCCGCCGAGCTCGATCTTGGAGTCGTTCAAGTGGAAACAGCGCAGACGATTGATGCCCACGCTCATCTCGATCTCCTTGACCAGACGACCGGCGCCCGCCTCGCTCGAGTAGTCGAACCCACTCGCCCACAGGTGCTGGGTATCGATACACAGACCGAGACGATCATCGTTGTTGGTCGCGTCGATCATCATGTGAATCTCTTCCAGCGTGCGACCGACCGGACCATCGGCGCCGGCCGCGTTCTCAATGAGAATCGGGCACTCGGCTACTCCCTCGGGGGAGGGATCGGCCTCGGCGAACGCGCGCTCGAACGCATCCGCGATCTGGCGCACGACGTTGTCGAAGCCAGCTCCTTGGTGCGAGCCGACGTGCAGGACGAGGCCCGAGGAGCCGATGCCGCGGGCCACCGAAAGATTGTGGATGAGGCACGCGACGGACTTGTCGTAGAGGTCGCGATCCGCGGTCGCGAGATTGATGAGGTACGTGGCGTGACAGAACGTGTCGGTGATGGCGGGAGTGTTCGCCGCCGCCTCGCGATACGCGGCGAGCACGTCGGGCGCGTACTGCGAGGGTTTCCACATTCGAGGACTCTGGGTGAAGATCTGTATCGACGTCGCGCCCATTTCGACGCCGAGTTCCAAGGAGGGGACAAGCTTGCCCCCACCGCGTACGTGTGCACCTATGTTCATTACGCTAAACCTAGTAGGCCTTTTTTCCCCTGGACCATAGGAGTTTTGTGACTGATACGTTCACCCCCGCGTCACGCGCCATCTTCGAGAAGAAGGTCCTCGCCCACGTCGCCAGCCTCGATGCCGATGGTTCGCCCAACGTGTCACCCGTGTGGGTGGGCCTCGACGGCGATCTCATCGTCATCAACACGGCGCTGGGCCGAGCGAAGGCCCGCAACCTCGCGTCCGACTCGCGCGTGGCGGTGTCGCTGACCGATCCCGACGATCCCCAGGCCAACATCACGGTGCGCGGCACGGTCGTCGTCTTTACCACCGACGGCGCGGACGACGTCATCGACGCCTTCGCCAAGAAGTACGCGGGGCTCGACAAGTACCCGTGGCGCTCACCGGGCGAGGTTCGCGTGACGGTCAAGATTCGACCGGACCGGATCTCTCGTCAGCCCGAGTAGTCCTCGAAGTACGTCAGTTCACTCGCGCCCTGGTGGCGCGTCACGCCCGCATGAAGGGTCACCCCGGGGCTGACGAGTTCGCCATCGTCGTAGGCCCAGACCGTGATGGGGCGTGGCGGCACCGGGCGACTCACCACGTGGGTGAGGGTGGCCACCGAATTCGAAAGGTTCACCTCGTCACCGCTCAGTAGCGCTCGCACGATTTCGGCATGCTCCACTGCCGGCTCGGGTGCCTCGATCACTACGTGGCGCAGGTCCATCAACACCGACAATGTGCGCACATCACGCGTCGCAATCTGAGCCGGGTACCCCTCCGATACCCGCAGCCATACGCCCACCTCGCGACTGAGACGATCGCGCAGGGAGGCGAGCACGATGGCGGTATCGGCGTTGGAGCACGCAAAAAGCGGGGTCGGCTCGTCGTGCAGTGACTCAACATCCCTCGCCGCCTCGAAGGTGGTGAGTACTCGAACGAGTCGCACCTAGGGCTGCAGATCCTCTTTGGGCAGGCGCTCAATGTTCACGTCGCGAAACGTGAGGATGCGCACCGAGGGCACGAAGCGCGCGGCGCGGTACATGTCCCAGACCCACGCGTCATGCAATGTGACTTCGAGCAGCGTGGGGCTGCCGTCGGACTTGACGTCGACGGCGACGTCATTGGCTAGATAGAAGCGCCGGTCAGTCTCGACGGCAAAGTCGAACATCCCGACGACAGCTTTGTACTCCTGAACGAGTGCGAGTTCGAGGGTCGACTCGTAGTCGTCGAGCTCTTCTTCGCCCACCAGTGACTACGCGCGCTCGTTGACGCGCAGTTCCTTGATCTTGGCGGCCCGGCCGCGCAGTTCGCGCAGGTAGTAGAGCTTCGCGCGACGCACGTCGCCGTAGGACTCGACTTCGATCTTGGCGATGGTCGGCGTGTGGACGGGAAACGTGCGCTCCACCCCGACGCCGAAGCTGATCTTGCGAACGGTAAAGGTCTCCTGGATGCCAGAGCCCTGGCGGCGAATCACGACGCCCTGGAACACCTGGACGCGCTGGCGGGTACCTTCCACGACGCGCACGTGCACCTTGACGGTGTCGCCGGGACGAAACGAGGGAATATCGTCGCGAAGCGAGTCGCGGTCTACGAGGTCGGTGGGGTTCATGAGAGCGGTCCCTTTCGGATCACGGGCTTTAGAAGTTTAGCCGTTTGCTTCGCCCTCAACCATTTCCGGAAATTCGTCGAGAATGGCGATGTCTTGCTCGCTCAGTCCCCCACGCCGTGCGATCAGGTCGGGGCGGCGCACCAGGGTGAGGCGAAGCGCCTGGGCGCGGCGCCAGCGCTCAATGCGCGCGTGGTTGCCCGAGAGCAAGATGTCGGGGACCGATCGGCCCCTCACGTCGGCGGGCTTGGTGTACTGGGGATACTCCAACAGACCGTCACTGAAGGACTCGAACAGGCTGGACTCATCATTTCCGAGGCCCCCCGGGAGCAGGCGCACCACGGATTCGATGATGCACAGCGCCGCCAACTCCCCGCCCGCCAACACGAAGTCGCCCAGAGAGATCTCGTCGTCGGCCACCAAGTCGAGTGCGCGTTGGTCGAAGCCCTCGTAGCGCCCGCTCAGCAGCGTGAAGCCTGCCAGTTCGCTGAGTTCCATCGCCACCTCATGGGTGAACATCCGCCCCGATGGCGTCAGGGCGATCACCGGTCGCGCCAGCTCGGGCGTCGACTCGACCGTGGCGAGGATGGGTTCGGCCCGCAGCACCATGCCCGCTCCCCCGCCAAAAGGCGTGTCATCGACACTTCGGTGCACGTCGGTGGTGGCGTCGCGAAAGTCGTGCAGATGCAGTTCGAAGACGCCTCGCTCATGAGCTCGCCCGAGCACCGAGGTCGTGACGTAGTTACTCAGCGCCTCGGGAAAGAGGGTCAGGACGTCGACGCGCAGCGTCATTCGAAGAGTCCCTCGGGCGCGTTGATCTCGACGCGCTGGTTCGCCTGCACCGAGACGACGAATGTCAGCGGTACCAATGTCCCGGAGTCGAGAACCATCAGATCGCTCGCCGGATTGGCCTCCACGTCCACCACCACGCCCCTGGCGTGACCGTCCTGGTCCACCACTTCGGCGCCGAAGAGCTGGTCGATCCAGATGACATCGGGGTCATCGATACGCGGGGCCGAGAGGACCACGCCGCGCCAGCGTTCGGCCTCCTCGCGCGACGTGATGCGATCGAAGCTCACGATGAAACGCGTCTTTTGGTGAATGGCGGCGGCGAGAACAACAAGTGGGCCACGATCACTGAAAAGGGTCTCGCCCGCAGCGAGGCGCTCGTGACGATCGCTCCACAGGTCCACGAGAACCTGGCCGCGCAGACCGTGAGCCTTGATGATGCGCCCGACCTCGAGCGTGCCACGCTCGTCGGACATGGTTAGTCGATGATGTCGACGGAAGTGGTGACGTGGTCGCGCGCGCCGGCGGCGGCTACGAGAGCGCGGATTGCCTGGGCGGTACGGCCACGACGGCCAATGACCCGGCCCATGTCGCCTGCCCCGACACTGAGAGACAGGACTACCTTGCCCTGGCGCTCAGAGACCTCGACCATGACGGCGTCCGGGTCTTCGGCGAGCGAGCGAGCGATGAACTCCAGGACCGCCGTCGACGTAGCGGCCTTGTCGTTGCTCGCCTCGTTAACGTCCTCGTTCTCGTCCTGGTCGTCGAACTCGGCGTCGTCGATGGTGTTGATGTCGCCCGCGACGTAGTCGTCCTGGGAGTCGCTCACTTCGCGGCCCGTTCGGCTTTGGCGGCCTCGAACTGGTCGAGGGCACCACTGGTCTTGAGCAACTTGGCGACGCGCTCGGTGGGCTGAGCACCCTGGATGAGCCAGCGCACGACCTTGTCGTTGTCGATCTTGGTGACGGTCTCGGGCTCGGCGATTGAGAGGCCGCGGGGCTGGTAGGTGCCCACGATCTCCAAGAACGCGCCGGAACGGGCGCGGCGGCTCTCCGCGGCGACGATGCGGTAGGTGGGCTGCTTTTTCTTACCCATGCGCACCAAACGAAGTTTTACGGCCACAGCAAATTTCCCTTCATACCTGACGTGTCTACGCGAGACGGGCGAGACACCCGAGCAGGAAAGTTTAGCGTTGTTTGGGAGGGGTAACTCTCCCGCCTTTCTTCTTCTTGTTTTTGCCCCCACGCGACGCGGCGGCACTCGCCATTCCGGCACCCAACGCTTCAAAGCCCGCCGGCAACGACTCGCCCTGGGCCTGCGCGCCGCGCGCGGCCATGCTCGCCATGCGCCCGAGCCCGCCGGGCATCTGGGGCGCGTTGCCATTGCCCATCTGACGCATCATCTTGCGCATCTCGGTGAACTGCTTGAGGAGCTGGTTGACGGCCGCCACGCTGGTGGCCGATCCGCGCGCAATCCGGGTACGCCGTGAGCCATCGATGATCGACGGGTCCTGACGTTCGCGCGGAGTCATCGAGCGCATGATCGCTTCGACGCGGTTGATCTCACCCTCGTCGATGTTGCTGGCCGCACTGCGCATCTCCTTGGTGACGCCCGGCATCAACTTCATGATCCCGCCGAGAGAGCCCATTTTGCGAACCTGATTCAGTTGGGAGAGAAAATCGTCCAGCGTGAAGGTGCCACTCATCATGCGACCAGCCGACTGGGCCACGACGTCGGCGTCCATGGTGCGTTCGGCCTGTTCGATCAGCGACAGAACGTCGCCCATGCCCAGGATGCGAGAGCGCCATGCGTTCGGGGTAGAAGAGGTCAAAGTCCGCGATCTTCTCGCCGGTGGAGGCAAAGACGACGGGTCGACCGACGACGCCGCGCGCCGAGAGCACGGCTCCTCCGCGAGCGTCGTAGTCGAGCTTGGTAACGATGAGACCCGAGAGCTCCAGCGCGTCGTGGAAGCTGCGCGCGGTGTGCACGGCGTCTTGGCCGGTGACGGCATCGATCACGAGGAACGTGTAGTGCGGTGAGGTCTCCTTGGAGATGGCGCGCACCTCATCCATGAGCGCCTCGTCGATCGCGAGGCGTCCAGCCGTGTCGATGATCACGACGTCGCGACCCAGCCGCGCAGCTTCCTTCACGCCGGCGCGCGCTACCGCGACAGGCGAACTCGGCTCCGAGAACACGTCCACGCCAATTTGCGCCCCGAGTACGCGCAGCTGCTCGACGGCCGCGGGTCGCTGGAGGTCGGCCGCGATGAGGTACGGCTGGCGACCCTGCTGCTTGAACCAGTTGGCGAGCTTGGCGGCCGCCGTCGTCTTACCCGCGCCCTGCAGGCCGGCGAGCAAGATGACCGTCGGGGGCTTGCTCGCGTAGGTGACAGCGAGGGGCGAACCGCCCAGGACTTCGACGAGCTGATCGTTGACGGCCTTGATGACCTGCTGGCCCGGGGTGAGGCTCTGGGAGAGCACTTCACCGCTGAGCCGTTCGCGCACCGCATCCAAGAAGGCGCGCACCACGCCCAGTTCCACGTCGGCTTCGAGCAACGCGGAGCGCACGTCGGCGAGGGCCGCGTCAAGGTCCGCGTCGCTCAGTCGGCCCTTCGAACGCAAGCTGGAACTGAGGCGCTCAAGGCGTTCACTCAGGGCGTCAAACATGAAGAAAAGGCTAGCGTTATGCGCCGAGAAGCGAATCGACGAACTCGTCGGGATCGAACACGATCAGGTCATCAACCCCCTCGCCCACACCCACGAACTTGACCGGTATTCCCAGTTCGCGCTCGATTGCGATCACGATGCCACCGCGCGCCGTGCCGTCGAGTTTGGTAAGGACGATCCCAGTGACCGACGCCGCCGAGAGGAACTCACGAGCTTGCGCGAGAGCGTTCTGCCCGGTCGTGGCGTCCAAGACCAACAAGGTCTCTACGACCTGTCCAGGTTCGCGGTCGGCCACGCGTCGAACTTTGGCGAGCTCGTCGAGCAGGTTCGTGCTGTTAGCGCGCCGTCCCGCCGTGTCGGCCAGCACGAGGTCGTAGCCGCGAGCGTGCGCTCGACCGATCGCGTCGTGCACCACTGAACCAGGATCGGCTCCCTCAGTGGCGCGCACGATGTCCGAGTCCGTGCGCGTCGCCCACTGCTCGAGTTGGTCGGCCGCGGCAGCACGAAAGGTGTCCCCCGCGGCGAGGAGAACCTTTCGGCCCTCGTCGTGGTTCCGCTTGGCCAGCTTGCCAATGGTCGTCGTCTTGCCCACACCATTCACCCCGACGAACAACCACACCGGCACTCGACCGGCGCTGGCCGTGGCGGTCGTCGTCCGATCCCCCGACAGAGCCCTGAGCAAGATCGCGCGCAGAGCCGCCGCAACACCCTCGGGTGCCCCGTTTTCGCGCAGGTCGCCGAGCACCGTGTTGGTCATGGTCACCCCGACGTCGCTTCGCAGCAGCACCTCCTCGACCACATCGAGCTGCTCGTCACTCACGCTGCCCGTCCCCGACAGGGAGCGCACGCGATCGAAGACCCCTCTCGAGGACGCGAGGCGAGTCTCGAGCGACACGTCGGCAATAACCGGCATTGGCGCCGCGTCGCTCACCAAGACGTCGGGCATGGCGGCGCGGGGTGGGGCCACGAGAACTCTCGGTCGACGGCGTGAACGCCGCACGACAAAGGTGGTGCCGGCGAGCACGACGACGACTGCGAGAACGATGTAGAGGGCGATCACGCCGTTTCTACTTCCCTCGGTCGATTGACGCGCTGGCTAACTACCTTGGACGAGGCGCCCGGCACCATGGTCACGCCATAGAGCGCGTCGGCGGACTCCATCGTGCGCTTTTGGTGGGTGACGATGAGTAGCTGGGCGTCGTGGCGAAACTCTTCGACCAGATTGAGGAAGCGTTGCAGATTGACGTCGTCCAGCGCCGCCTCGACCTCGTCCATGAGATAGAAGGGCGAGGGCCGAGAGCGAAAAACGGCAAAGAGAAACGCGAGGGCGGCCATGGACCTTTCACCACCGGAGAGCAGCGAGATGCGCCGCACGTTGCGTCCCATCGGACGAACTTCAATCTCAACCCCGGTGTTCAGCGGATCATCGGGTTCACTCATATTGAGTCGACCCTGGCCCCCCGGAAAGAGCATGGCGATGAGCGATGAGAAGTGCTCGTTCACATCAGCGAAGGCGGCAGTGAAGGTCTGCATGATCTCTTCATCGAGCGCTCGCAGCACCTCTTGCAACTCTCGGCGCGCGTGGCGCACGTCACTCACCTGGGCGTCGAGTTCCTTGTAGCGCTCTTCGAGGGCGGCGAGCTCTTCCAATGCGAGTGGGTTGATTGGACCGAGTGAGGTGATGCGTGCTTCGAGCTCTGCGACGCGTGAGTCCAACGTCACGCCGTCGGGCAGGTCTACGTCGGGGGCCGGACCCATCTCATGGGGCTCGACGCCGAGGTCGCGAACAATTAGTTCGTGGACGTTGGAGACCTTGACGGCGAGTTCGGCGTGTTCGATCTCGTCGCGCCGCATGACCTCGCTGAGTTCGGCGAGGCGCGCGTCGGCGTTGTGTCGCGCCCGGCGCACCTCTTCGAGCATTTCGGCACTCGCGCGAGTTGCCTCGAGCTGTTCGCGGTAGGTCGAGTCCATCGCTTCTTGGGCTACTCGAATCTCATCGGACGCTCGCTCGACGAGAGCGGCCAGGCGCCCCAAGGTCTGGATGTCGAACTCCAGCAGTTGACGCTTGTGGGCCGCCGCCTCGCGCTCACCCGTGCGACCCTCTAAGCGCTGTTCGATCTCGCCCTGTCGTTGTTCGATGAGACGACGACGTTCGGCGTAGCGGGTTTCGCGCTCCGCCAGGACACCTGAGCGCTCCTCGACCTCCGCGCGCGCGACGTCGTAGTCGACCGTCGCACTCGCGAGTAGCGCAGCCCGTTGAGCACTGTCTTGGACCGTCGCTTCGAGACCCGGCAACGCGTCGCGCAAGAGCCCAAGTTCTTCGAGCAGCTGGTCGCGCTCTGAGACCAGGACACCCGCCTCGTTCGACAGGTGGTCGATGCTCGCCGCGAGCTCGGTGTGTTCGAGGGCGAAGCGATCCACCTCGGCGCGAATGCGCTCAATCTCTCCACGTACGTGCACCACGGCCGAGTTTGCGACATGGTGCCGCTCCTGCGCCAGGCTCAGGGCCGAGTCAGCCTGTTCGCGCCGCTCCCGCAGCGCGACTAGTGCCGCCGCGTGCTCGCTGGCTACTCGCGTGGCTTCATCGAGCGTTGTGCGGGTGACCACCGCGCGACCCGACGCGACGCGCCACCCCGAGGACGCGAATCGATCCCCCTCCAGCGTGACGATCGTGAGATCGGGGTTCGCGAGTGCCACCTCAATGCCGGACTCCCAGTCACTGGCGATGAACGCCCGGGCAAACAGCGCATCGAGAACCCGCGACACGTGCGCGGGCGCGTGAGCTCGCGCGTGCACCATGTCGCGCAACGCGCGGGTTCCCTTGGGCGTACTGGGCTTCGTCACGTCAACGTCGCCCACGGCCAAGATCAGTCCGGCGCCTCCCTCACGACGCAGCGCACCGAGAGCCGCGCGCGCCGAGTTCGTGCCGTCGACGACCATCGCGCCGACCGAGGCTCCCGCCGCGGACTCCACGGCTCGTTCGCATCCCGTGTCCACCTCAATGAGATCGAGGAACGAGCCAAGGACTCCCTCGAGACCGCCGAGAATCGCCCGACCGCCCTCGCCCGAGAATTCCTCCAAGGCTCGGGCCAATGTCTCGGCGCGCGCCTGGGCTCGCGAAGCGCGATCAGCCCCCTCGCCAAGCGCCTCGTCGGCCTCGCGACGCTCGCTCTGCGACTCTTCTTCGTAGCGAGCGGCTTCATCGAGAAGCTCCGTCGCGTCGTTGAGACTGCTCAGAGCGTCCGAGAGCTCGTCCTGGGCGAGGCGGCGTGAGGCGCTCAGTGCACTAAGGCGGGTTCCCGCATCGTCGAGCCGGGCGCGTGCGCGACGTTCACCATCCTGAACTGAAGTGAAGGATCGTTCGACCAGACCGATCTGTTCGCGCACCGATCGAAGTGCCGCCTCGTCCTGTTCGAACGTGGTGGTGCCCAGACCATCGACGAGTTCGGCCGCTGCGGCCAGTCGCTCTCGCGACTCCGAGAGCTCCTCGCGCAGGGCGCCGAGTGATAACTCTTCGGATCTCAGCAGCTCGAGGTCACTGCTCAAACGCGCCGCGTCGGCCTCCAAGGTCGCGATGACGTTCTCGTCCGCCGAGGCGATGAGCGCCTGACGCAACGCGCGGTCGCGCTCTTGAATCACCGACGACGTGCCGCGGGCTCGCTCCCCCAGTCCCTGCAACGTTCCCAGAGCCGACGCCAGCACCTCTTCGCGCCGTGAAGCCATCTCGGCGGCGGCGGTCGTGGCTTGGGCGTCGAGGGTGACGAGCTCGTGACGCAGTTCGCGCTCGCGCACGGCCGACTCGTCAATCGCGAGTTCCAGTTCCTTGCGACGGTGCTCGAAGTGGCGCAGTCGCGACGAAAACAGAGCGTGACGCGCGTCGCGTAGTTCTGCTTCGACGTCGGAGTAACTTCGAGCACTCGCGGCCTGGCGCTCGAGCGGGCGCATCTGTCGGCGCACTTCTCGCACGAGGTCGCCCAGTCGCTCCAGGTTCTCCTGGGTCTGAGCGAGGCGGCGTTCGGAACGTTCCTTACGACGGCGGTGCTTGAGGACACCTGCTGCCTCTTCGATCACCGCACGACGATTCTCGGAGTTCGACGAGAGGATGGAGTCCAGTTGACCCTGGCCAATGATCATGTGCTGCTGGCGGCCGACTCCCGAATCGCCGAGGAGTTCTTGCACGTCGAGCAGACGGCACGTGGTGCCGTTGATCGCGTAGTCGGAGTCGCCGTTGCGAAAAAGAGTTCGCGAAATCGTCACCTCCGCACCGTCGATGGGCAGGCGGGCCAGGGAGTTGTCGATGGTCAGGGCAACTTCGGCGCGCCCGAGAGCGGCGCGGTTGGCCGTTCCCATGAAGATCACGTCGTCCATACGGGCACTGCGTAGGGCCCGGGTGCTCTGCGCGCCCAGAACCCAGGTGACCGCGTCTACGACGTTGGACTTGCCCGAGCCGTTCGGCCCCACCACGGCGGTGACCCCAGGCTCAAACTCCAACACCGTGGTATCAGCGAAGGATTTGAAGCCCTTCATGGTCAGCCGCTTTAAAAACACGCATTGACGCTACCAATCTTGGGCTCGAGTCCCGTTCTTAGGCCTGGCACTTCTCGCAGTAGTAGGTAGATCGTCCCCGCACCGTCTCCCGGCGAATCAACGCGCGACACTGCAGACAGGGCTGACCCTCGCGGTTGTACACCTGGTGGAACTGCTGGAAGCCGCCCTTGGACCCGTCGGGGTCGACGAACTGCTCGTCGTCCAACGTCGAGCCGCCGTGCTTGATCGCATCAGTAAGAATCTCGCTGATGGCCCGGTGCAGCCGTCGGATCTCGATCGTGGAGAGTGACTCGGCCGGTCGGTCAAAGCGCAGCCCCGCCGCAAAGAGGATCTCATCGGAGTAGATATTGCCGATTCCGGCCAGAATGTCCTGGTCGGTGAGGACTGCCTTGAGGGGCGTGGTCCGACTTCGCATAATGGCGGCAAACCGGTCCCAGCCGATCTGGTCTTCGAAGGGATCGAGGCCGAGGTGGGCCAACTCGGGCACCGCCTTGCGCAGCGCGAGTCCCTCTCCCCCAATCGAGAGTCGCGCGAACTTCGAGATCTCTACGGGCGCGTCGCCCTCGGCCGGGGGGCTCGAGACATAGAGCTCACCGAACGTGCGCGGATCGACGTAGCGCAGCTCGCCGCCCTGGGTAAAGGTAAAGACCACGTGCGTGTGCTTGGGCTTGGGGTCCTTGGGGCCCTTGGCGCGCAGCAGCTGACCGCTCATGCCTAAATGGATGACGAGGTGGGTGTCGTTGTCGAGGCCGAGCACCAGGTTTTTGCCGAGCCGGGCCACACTGCGCACGCTGTGGCCCTCGAGCAGCGCGCGAAAGTCCTTGGCCGACTTGTGACGTCGCACGGCTCGCCCGTTGGTTACCGAGACGACCTTGAACTTCTTGCCCACGAGGTCGCGCGAGAGCGACACCCGGACGGTCTCCACTTCGGCGAGCTCAGGCACGGTCGTGCTCTCGCCAGGCCGATCGCGCAGCCTGGCCCTCGGCGCTCTTCTTCGAGCGACCTTCGCCCACGGCCACCAGGTCGCCCACGCGAACGGTCGCCACGTACGTGGTCGAGTGCGCGGGGCCGTCACCGACGACCTCGTAGTGCGGGGTGCCGAGTCCACGGGCTTCGGCCCACTGGCGAAGGCGGGTCTTGGGATCGACGTCGCTCGGCTCAAGGGCCGCCTGAGTGACGTCGCGCGCGAGTGTGTGGTGCACGAACTCCTTGGCGACCTCGTATCCCCGTTCGAAGTAGAGGGCCGCCACCACCGCCTCGAACGCGTCGGCCAGCAGGGAGGGACGCTCGGTGCCCAGCTCTTTCTTCACGCCGCGGCCCACCCTCATGACCGCGCCGAGGTCGAGCTCGCGCGCCGCGTTCGCGAGGGCGGCTTCGTTGACGACCCGACTGCGCACCAGCGAGCCCGATCCTTCGTTGAGTTCGGGGTGACGAGTCACGATGAGGTCGGCGATAGCGAGGTCTACGACGGCGTCACCCAAAAACTCGAGGCGCTCGTTCGATTCGACGTCGTGCTCGGCCGCGTAGCTCGAATGAGTCAGGGCCGTGAGCAGGAGCGGACTCGCGGGGTCGAGACCCAGGCGCGCGGCGACGGCGTCGCGGGTTGTGACCATGAGGCTCACGCCCCCTTAGACAACCTGAAGTTTGAGGGCGACGTAGTTGACGGCGTCGCTCACCGTGGTCAATCCTTCAAGGTCTTCGTCGTCAATATGAAAGCCGGCCGCGTACGTGGCGAGGTTGTCCTCAAGGGCCTCGACCAGTTCGATCAGCGCCAGCGAGTCCGCGCCCAGGTCGGCGAAACTGACGTTCTCGGGAATGTCGTCAGGGCTCTTTTCGAGGATCTCGGCCAGCTGGTCGCGAACCAGTTCTTCGATCGCGGCTCGGTCCAACGGTGCCTGAGTGTCAGCGCTCATGACGCCTCCTTGTGAATGTGCCCCAAGATTAGTGAGTTCGGATCATCAAGCGGCCGGTTACGCGGCTTGATCAGGGCGAATCGTGGCGGCCAATTTCTCCACGATTCCGTTGGCGTCCGCCTCGGCGGCCACGCGTAGCGCGTTCATGATGGCCGTCGAATTCGAAGAGCCGTGAGAAATGACGCAGATCCCCTTCACGCCCAAGAGCATGGCGCCGCCGTGGGTGTCCGGCGAGAGCTGACTGGCGATGGGCAAGAGGTGTTCTAACAACACGTCGCCCGCGCGCTTGGTCTCCTCGTTGGTGCCGATCGCGCCGATCACCACGGAAAAGACATAACTGAGCGCACCCTCGAGCGTCTTTAGCGCGACGTTGCCGGTGAATCCGTCGGTCACGATGACGTCCACCGGAGACGGGATGAAGGTGCGGCCCTCGACGTTGCCGGCGAAGTTCAGGCCGGCCGTCTCTTGTAAGAGCTCGTGGGTGGCCTTCACCAGAGGTGTCCCCTTGGTGGGCTCTTCGCCAATGGAGAGCAGGCCGACGCTCGGCGACTCGATGGCGTATCGCGTCGTCACGTAGGTCGAAGCCATCTGGGCGAACTGCACGAGCATCTCGGGCGTGCACTCGGCGTTCGCTCCCGCGTCGACCAACACGACGGGCGGGCGATTGGGATTGGGAATCGGCGTAACGATGCAGGGACGGTGCACACCGGGAAGACGTCCCATGCGCAGCAGGGCCGAGGCCATGGTGGCTCCCGTGTTGCCGGCCGACACCATCGCCGAGGCCTTGCCGTCACGAACCAGTTCGGCGCAACGCACGAGCGAGGAGTCCTTCTTCTTGCGCACGCTCGATCCCGGGTCGTCGTCCATCGCGATCACTTCGGTGACGGCCACGACCTCGAGGCCCAGGGGGTCTCCCATGAGATCGGGAACGCCAACGAGGGTGACCGACAGGCCGAGCTCGTCGACCGCGCGCCGCGCACCCGCGATGATCTCTGCGGGAGCGAAGTCACCACCCATCGCGTCTAAAGCGATGGGGAGCGTCAAATCAGTTGACCTCTACGGCCGTGCGACCCTTGTACCAACCACAGTTGGGGCACACCACGTGGGGCAACTTGGAGGTCGCGCACTGGGGGCACACGCTGCGCGCGGGACGCGCCAGAGTCCAGTTGGACGCCCGGCGACTACGCGTCTTGGCTTTGCTGGTCTTGCGCTTGGGTACGGGCATCGATCTTCACTTTCACCAGAAACGGGCGTACCCGTCGCTCTCAGGATCCCTCGGACTCGGGGTCCGCAAATTGGAGCCCGTCCAGTGTAGCCCACCGCGGATCCTTTGGCGCCTGGCAGTCGCACGTCGCCTCGTTGCGATCGATCCCGCACTGGGGGCACAGGCCCGCACAGTCGGGTCGACACAGCGGGGCGAGCGGCAGGTCCAAGAAGATGGCGTCGTGGACCAGTGGGGCGAGGTCGATGAAGTTGTTCACGATGGGATAACTGAGTTCGTCGCTCTCGCTCGGGTCCTCGACGAAGCGCTCGTTCACGCTCACGTCGCTTAGGCCCAGCACCGGGGCCGAGCAGCGTCGACACACCCCGTGCCAGGGGGCCCGAACGCGACCTCGCGCACGGATTCCGCCGCTGAAGCTCTCCAAACGCAGCGTCACGTGCACCGGGGCTTCGCCAAAGACGTCGGTCTCGGCCGGGCCGCGCGCCTCGAACTCATGCTTCTCGTCAAAGGGCGCCTCGAAGTCCACCGAGATCGAGGAGGGCACGTCGCGCAACAGAGCGGCGACGGGGACCAAGTACGGCGAGGCCATGGTTCTAGAGAGAGTCCTGGTCGAAGAAGGAGCCGTCGGTGGACTCGGGCGCAGGACCGGGGGCTTGGGCTAAGAACTCATCGGCGCGCGGCTCGGGACTCAACATCGATGACGGCAGACCTTGGGCGCTCAGGCGTTCGCGTCCCGAGTGGGCCGTCTTTAAGAGTCGGTCCAGCACGATCTCGAAACCGCCGAGCTTGCCGTCGATGAAGTCCTCGGCCTCGTTGATCATCTGGCGTGCCCGGGTGTGGGCATCGGAGGTGATCTGTTCGGCCTGCAGGCGCGACTGGCGCACGATCTCGGTCTTATCGACCATGCGGGCCGCCTCGGCACGTACCTGATCCATGAGCTGCTCGGCCTTTTTCACCTCGGCCGCCATGAGTTCTTCGCGGTCGCGCAGGGCCCAGCGCGCCTCGCGGATCTCATCGGGCAGGCTGTGCAGGGCCTGCTCTAAGAGGGCGAGCACTTCGTCGCGCGGCACCAGGGCCGAGTTCGACAGCGGCATCTGCTTGGCGTTGGAGACGATGTCGATGAGATCGCGCAGGTCGGCTTCGAGGTCGCGGTGCTGGGCGTGGCGCGGGGCCTCTTCGATGATCTCTTCGGCGTCGTAGCCGTCAAAGGAGGTCACGAGGGGCCCTGGGGGAACTTTTCGGCGAGTCGCTTGGCGACGGGCTCGGGCACAAAGGACGTGACGTCCCCGCCGTAACGGGCCACTTCACGCAGGAGCCGGCTGGCGATGAAGGAGTGGTGGGAACTCGAGGGCAGAAAGAGGGTCTCCACGCCCGAGAGCGAGCGGTTCATCTGGGCCATCTGCAGTTCGCTCTCAAAGTCCGACACCGCCCGCAGGCCCTTCACGATGGCGGTCGCGTTCACGTCGCGCGCCACGTTCACGAGCAGGGTCGAGATCGAGACAATGCGCACGTTGGGCACGTGAGCCAGGGAGTCGGCGATCATCTCGCGACGCTCCTCGAGGTCAAAGAGCGGCTCGGACTTTTGGGGGTTGCGGATGGCCGCCACCACGATCTCGTCGAAGATCTGCGAGGCGCGCTCCACGATTTCGAGGTGACCGTTGTGAAACGGATCAAATGAACCCGGAATAAGACCGACCGTCACTCGTCGTCACCCTTCGCCGGTTCCAACATTGTTACGAGCGTAGTGCCGTAGCGTTTGGTCTTCGTCACCGACCAGCCCTCGGGGGCGTCCATGTGCCGGTCGTTTTCGATGACCACGCGCTCGGCCGCCACGCCGCTCAGCAGGCTCGGCAGATCGAGTGGGCCGTAGGGCGGGTCGGCCAAGACCAGGTCCAGATCGCGCGGTGGCTGCCAGATCGGCAGGTTGGCTCGCACGAACACGGCCTCGCCGTCGAGATTGAGTGGTTCTAGGTTCGCTCGCGCGGCCGCCAGGCACACGGGGTCGGTATCGACGAAGTAGACCTTGGCCGCCCCGCGCGAGAGTGCTTCAATGCCCATCGCTCCCGAGCCGGCGTAGAGGTCGACGACCACCAGGTCGGTCAGTCCCCCGCGACTTTCGAGCATCGAAAAGATCGCCTCACGCGCGTAGTCCGTGGTGGGTCGAACTTTCGGCGGCAGTTTCGCCTTGAGCTGACGCCCGCGGGCCATACCGCCAATCACTCGCACGTACTTCAGCGTAGGGGTTCGCGCTAGGACTTAAAGAGATACGCGGCGTCCTCTTCGTCGACGAAGAGGTGCAGTTCGTCCTCCATTTCGCGCAGCGCCTCGCCCGCTTCGCGCACCAACTCAGCCGCCAGGGCCTGGGCACCCGCGATGAGGTCGTCGTCCGACGTGAGTTTGGCCAACTTGAGGTCCGTTCGGCCCTTCTGGCGCGCGCCGAGCAAGGTGCCTTCGCCGCGCATCTCTAGGTCCACCTCGGCCAACTCGAACCCGTCGTTGGACGCCACGAGCGCCTCGAGGCGCTTCTCGCCGTCTTCGGAGGGTGGCTCGCCAAGCAGGTAGCAGTAGCTCTGGAACTCCGCCCGGCCCACGCGACCTCGCAGTTGGTGCAGTTGAGCGAGACCGAAGCGCCACGCGTCTTCGATCACGATCACGCTGGCTTCGGGGACGTCGACGCCCACCTCGACCACGACGGTCGCGACTAGGACGTCAATCTCGCCGGATCGGAACTGGGCCATCACGAGTTCCTTCTCGTCGCTCTTCATCTGACCGTGCAGCAGTCCCAGCGCGAGGCCCCGGAGTTCGTGCGTGGCGAGACGCGTTCGTTCCTCCACCGCACTCGTCGCTTCGACGCGATCCGAGCCCTCGACCAACGGGCAGATGACGTAGGCGCGATGACCCGCCGCCACCTCGTCGCGCACCCGCTGCCAGCACGCTTTGACCTCATCGTCCTCGCGCGCCCAACTCGTGGCGATGGCCCGGCGACCCGCCGGCAGCTCGTCGACGACTGACACGTCGAGGTCACCGAAGAGCACCATGGCGGCCGTGCGAGGGATCGGCGTGGCGGTCATGACGAGCAGGTCGGGGTCCGCTCCTTCGTCCGAGCGCTCGCGACCCTGTTCGGACAGCCGTGAGCGCTGCTCGACCCCAAAGCGGTGCTGCTCGTCAATGACGATCAGGCCGAGTGCGCGAAATCGCACGTCGTCGCTGAGCAGCGCGTGCGTACCCACCACGATGTCGACCGCGCCCGAGGCCAGACCCTCGATTGTCGCTTGACGGTCCTTGGCGCGCACGCGACCAGTGAGCAACTGGACCGTGACCTCGCGCTCGCCCGACAACACGGCCTCGTCCTTCACGTAGAGCCCGGCGAGGTCTCGGCGCAGCGAGGCGAGATGCTGTTCGGCGAGCACCTCGGTCGGGGCCATGAGAACGCTCTGGCGCCTGCCGTCGAGCACGCCGAGCATGGCCGTCACCGCGACCAGCGTCTTGCCCGATCCCACATCGCCTTGCAAGAGGCGGTGCATCGGAAGTGGCCCCTCTAAGTCCGACCAGATCTCGGACAGCACGCGTCGCTGGGCGGAGGTGAGGGCAAAGCGATGCTGGGCAAGAAACCGGCGCACGAGCGAGTTGCTGTCGCTCACCAGGGATCCGGGCGCGGTGTCGAGGTCGGTGTCGTTGAGGGCATGGCGGATACCCGCGGCCGACTCTTCGAGACGCTGACGTCGCAGAGCGAGAATGACCTGTAGGCGAAGCAGTTCATCGAAGGCCAATCGCCGTCGAGCCGGAAATTGGTCGCCGAAGTTGGCGGGCAGGTGAATGTCACGGAAGGCACTGTTGCGGTCCACTAGGTCGAGTGCTTCACGCTGGGAATCGCTCAGGGGATCGAACAGGAAACCGGCTCGACCTAACGACTCCTCGACGAACCCGCCCATCTCCCAACTCGTGATGCCCGCCTTGCCCGAGGCGGGATAAATAGCAGCCACGCGAAGAACCCGCGAGGGATCGCGCTCTTCACCGGTTGCTCCGACGATGACGTCAACGACCGGATTGGCCATCTGGCGCGCCCCTTTGTAGTCGCCCACCTTGCCAAAGAAGAGGGCCTGGACCCCCACGGGTAGTTGGCGCTCGCGCCACGCTTGATTGAAGAAGACGATCTTGATCGACTCGTCACCGTCACTGACCGTCACGTCCACCATGGCCTTGCCTTGTCGAGTGCGGCGACTCGATACCCGGGTGACCTCGGCGAAGATCGCCGCCTCGTCACCGATCGAGAGGTCGCTGAGGTCGACCTGGTGGGTGCGGTCGATGTAGCGACGGGGATAGACGGTCAGAAGGTCAAAGACGTTGTCAATGCCGAGGGTGGCTAGAGCGGCCGAGCGTTTCTCACCGATCCGATGCAACTTCGTGACCGGAACGTCGCCCAGCTGGCGAAGTCGTCGTCCGCTCGTCTCACTCACTCGAGACCGAAGTAATAGGGGTAGAGCGGCTGGCCTCCGTGGTGCACCTCGGGCGCGACGTTCGGGTGCTCCTGGGCGAGAAACTCGGTTATACGTCGCGTATTAGCCGGGGTAGCGCCCTCACCTTCGATGATGGTGAGCAGTTCGTGCTCAGGCGTGATGAGGCGTTCCAGTAGCTCATTCGCGGCCCCGGCGATCGAATCGGCGATGGCAAGCACGCCACCGGCGCCCAGGCCAATCCAGTCGCCCTCGTGCACCAAGCCCGCGTCGGTCGTCGTCTCGCGCACCGCGCGGGTCACTTCACCCGCGACAACACTGCCCGCCGACATGCGCATCGCCTCAAGATTCGCGTCCAACGAGGCGTCAGGGTCGTAGGCGAGCAGCGCAGCAAATCCTTCGACGATCGAACTGGTCGGCACGACCGCCACGTCGACGTCGACCAGATCGTTCACCTGGGCCGCAACGGGGGTGATGTTCTTGTTGTTGGGCAGTATCACGACCTGCTTGGAACCCGTCGCCACCACGGCGTCCACGAGTTCGCTGGTGGAGGGGTTCATCGACTGACCGCCCACCACGAGACGGCGCGCGCCGAGTGAGCGAAAGATCCGCCCGACCCCCTCGCCCACCACCACCGCGACAACCGCGGTTGAGGGTACCGGTGTCGTCAGTTCTTCGTCGAGGGTGGCCGTGGCCTCGCGCACCCAGCGCTCCTCAATCACCTGCTCGCTGAGGTCAGTGACGCGTATCTCTCGCGGACGACCGGCGTCGATGGCCGCCTCGATGGCGGCACCGATCTCATCGGTGTGAATGTGACAGTTGTAGAGACCATCACCGCCGACGATGACGATGGAGTCACCCAATCCGGCCCAGACTTCGCGAAAGGCGGGGATCTTCGCGTCGTCGGCGTCCAGCAGGTACATGACCTCGTAACGCAGTTCGCCGAGCCCGGTTTCGTTCGGGACCTCGTGGACGTGCACGTCGATCGACTCCACACTCGGGGCTACGGGCAACTCGTCGCCCGCGAACTCGTGACACATGGCGTCAAAGAGCAGCACGAGACCGGTCCCCCCACTGTCGACGACTCCGGCTTGGCGCAAGACCTCGAGTTGTTCAGGAGTCTTGGCGAGGGCAATTTTGGCTGCGTCACGCGCGCCGCGCGAGAGTTCGGCCAGCGACTCCTGGTGCTCGTGCGCCCCTTCGGCGGCGGCGCGCGCCACCGACAAAATTGTTCCTTCGACGGGACGCAGGACGGCTTGGCGGGCCAGCTCGTCGGCGTGCGCCAGGGCCCCGGCGATCTCGGGAGCGGAGATCTCGCCGCGGGCGGGAAATGACGCCACCAGCCCGCGCAACATCTGGGACAAGATGACCCCGGAGTTGCCCCGCGCCCCCATGAGCGATCCCTTGGCGATGGTGGCGGCAACCTCGCCCAGGGGCGCATTTTCGTCCAGTTCCCCCAGGGCTGCGACCACCGACTCGATGGTGAGGGCCATATTTGTTCCGGTGTCGCCGTCGGGCACGGGATAGACATTGAGGCGATTAATGACGTCGCGATACGAGCGAAGAAGCTCTCCGTAGGTAATTATCGTCGCCCGTAAACCTTTTGCCGACAACGTCACGGGGAGCAACTTCGCTCATGGCAAGCGATGCTACAATGGACTCTTCTCGGTTTAATCGCCCGGCGCACTCGGCCCGGATGTAAGGAGAACGTTCACCATGGCATCAGTCTGCGAAATCTGCGGCAAGAAGCCGTCCTTCGGTATGAACGTGTCTCACTCACACCGTCGCACCAAGCGTCGTTGGAACCCGAACATCCAGCGCGTACGCGCCTTGGTAAACGGCACGCCTAAGCGCGTTAACGTCTGCACCGGGTGCCTGCGCTCGGGCAAGATCACCAAGCCCTCGCGCTCGACTCTCGGCGTCTAACTCGCCCTAGAGCCGGTGCTCGTAGCCCCGGCGCACGAGTTGTTCCCCATTGAGCGTCCGAACTCCCGCGTCTGACACCACCCGGCCAATCCTCAGGGGCTCGGTGAGGCCGTTGCTCCGAAAGACCGCGCGAAGTCGCTCGACGTCGTCCGTCGCGATCAGTAATTCGTAGTCTTCGCCCCCGCTGATCGCCTCTTCGAGGGTCGCCCCTTCCGCAACCGGAAGATCGTCGAGTTCGAAGCCCACGCCCGAGGCATCGGCGAAACGGTGGAGGTCCAACCCGATCCCGTCGCTCAGATCCATCATCGCGTGCACTCCCGCGCCCCGCGAGGCCATCCCTTCGTGAAGTCGCGGCACGGGGCGCCGGTGCGCCTGGACCAATTCGTCGCTCAGCGCAACACCGGCACGCCGGCGGCGCAGTCCCGCCGCCGCCCGACCGAGCGGTCCGCTGACTAAGAGATCGTCGCCGGGCATCGCCCCGCTGCGCAGTACCGCACCACCTCCGGGGCACTCCCCCAGGACCGTGACGGCGACGGCCACGTCGCGGCCGGACGAGAGGTCTCCGCCCACGATTGCGGTGTGATTCGCTTCGGCCGCTTCGACGGCTCCGATGTGGAGTTCGTCGAGGTCAGTGCCAGTGGGAGCCGTCACGGCGATCACCACTCCCCGGGGTCGAGCGCCCATGGCGGCCAGGTCCGACAGCGCGCTCGTAACCGCCTTGTAGCCGAGGTCGCGCAGCGCAAAGAGTTCGGGATCTAAGTGAACTCCCAGGACCGCCACGTCGGTCGAGACAATCGCCTGGCCCACGAAGGGTTGGAGTACGGCGGCGTCGTCGCCGACGTAGTACTCACCCGCCACGGGCGTGACCGGCGCCACTATTTTCGCTATACGCTTGAGGACGTCATCTTCGTGCTGGCTCCGTTCTTTGGTTGGGTCGGCCGGCTCGTTCATGACTGCGGTTGTTGAATCTCGCTGTAACCCCGCGGCGAGACGAACGTAGACAAGGACGTCATGACGTACCCAACCAAGAACAAGGCCCTGATCGAGTGGGTGGAAGAAGTCGCGAGGCTCACGACCCCCGATCGTATCCACTGGTGCGACGGATCGGCCGAGGAGTACGACGAGCTCTGCCAACAACTCGTCGACGCGGGCACGTTCACCAAACTCTCGGACGCCAAGCGACCCAACAGCTACTACGCGGCTTCGGACCCCGGCGACGTCGCGCGCGTCGAAGACCGCACCTTCATCTGCTCGAAGGAAGAGATCGACGCCGGTCCCACCAACAATTGGCGCGACCCCGAAGAGATGCGCGCCACGCTGCACACGCTCTTTTCCGGTTCGATGATTGGCCGCACGATGTACGTCGTGCCCTTCTCCATGGGACCACTCGGCTCCAAGATCGCGCACATCGGTGTCGAGATCACCGACTCGCCCTACGTGGCGGTCTCGATGCGCATCATGACGCGCATGGGTACCGGCGCCCTGGAGGTCCTCGGCGAGACTGGCACCTTCGTGCCGTGCCTGCACTCGGTGGGCATGCCCCTCGAAGACGGCATCGCCGACGTGCCGTGGCCCTGTGACCCGGAGAACAAATACATCGTCCACTTCCCCGAGACCCGCGAGATCATCTCGTTCGGTTCGGGCTATGGCGGCAACGCCCTGCTGGGCAAGAAGTGCTTCGCGTTGCGCATCGCCTCGGTACTCGCCCGCGATGACGGCTGGCTCGCCGAGCACATGCTGGTGCTCAAGCTCACGAACCCCCAGGGTGAGTCGCGCTACGTGACCGGAGCCTTTCCGAGCGCGTGTGGCAAGACCAATCTCGCCATGCTGGTGCCCACCCTGCCGGGCTGGAAGGTCGAGACGGTCGGTGACGACATCTGCTGGATGAAGCCCGGTCCCGACGGTCGCCTCTACGCGATTAACCCCGAAGCGGGGTTCTTTGGCGTCGCGCCCGGCACCAACATGGTGACCAACCCCAACGCGATGTACACCGTGGGGGCCAACACCATCTTCACCAACACGGCCGTGACGGCCGATGGCGACGTGTGGTGGGAGGGCATGGGTGAGCCGCCCGAGAACCTGATCGACTGGAAGGGCCAGCCTTGGAGCAAGGACCTCGGCACCCCGGCCGCGCACCCGAACTCGCGCTTCACCACGCCGGCCGACCAGGACCCCGCGATCGCGGCCGAGTGGCAGGACCCCGCCGGCGTGCCGATCGACGCCATTCTCTTTGGCGGGCGGCGCGCGAGTGTGATCCCACTCGTGTTTCAGTCCCTCAGTTGGGACCACGGCGTGTTCTTGGGCTCGATCATGGCCTCGGAGACGACCGCCGCCGCCGAGGGCGCAGTCGGTGATCTGCGCCGCGACCCCTTTGCCATGTTGCCCTTCTGCGGGTACAACATGGCCGACTACTTCGCGCACTGGCTCACCTTCTCCAAGCGCATGGACGAAACCAAACTGCCCAAGATCTTCTACGTCAACTGGTTTCGCAAGAGTGCCGATGGTCGTTGGCTCTGGCCCGGGTTCGGGGAGAACTCGCGCGTGCTGGAGTGGATCTTCGAGCGCACCGCCGGGCGCGGCGAGGCGACCGAGACCGCGATCGGCTACGTGCCCACGGCCACTTCGATCAACCTCGAGGGTCTGAGCGTGAGCGCCGAGGACATGGAGCAGTTACTGCGCGTCGACCACGACGAGTGGCGCCGCGAAGTGCCGCACATTCGCGACCACTACGCCCAGTTCAACGAGCGCCTGCCCAAGGAGCTCCACGAGATGGCACTCGACCTCGAAGAGCGACTGGGCTGAACTACTTGGCCGTCTCGGCGTCGGCGACGATGAGACGGGGTCCCGAGGGCCAGTCGAAGTAACGCCACGTCCAGTTGATAAAGACGCGCAGGCGGTTGCGAAACCCCACCAGATAGAAGAGGTGCAGGCCGAGCCAGGCCATCCAGCCGAGGGTGCCGGTGATGGTGGGCACGTGCGGGATCTTGGCCACCGCGGCGCGCCGACCGATGGTGGCCATGATGCCCTTGTCCACGTAATGAAACGCAGTCGTGGGTTCACCCGCTGCGAGGAGCAAGATCTCCTTGGCGGCGCGGTGACCTGATTGAATCGCAACCGGGGCAAGTTGCGGACAGAATGAGCCGTCTGCGCGTGACGTGGGAATGGCGGCCGCGTCACCGATGCAAAAGACATTGTCACTGCCCGGCACGCGCAAGTCGCTGCTCACCACCGCTCGCCCGTTCGGTCCCGCAGGGTCGTCGAGTTGTTCGGCGAGCGTTCCCTTGACGGTGATGCCACCCGCCCAGACCACGACCGCCGCCTCGAGCCGCTCACCGTCCGCGAATCGAATGGCGTGGGCTTCCACTTCCACTACCGACCGGTCCAACTCAACGCTCACGCCCATGGCGCTCAGCTGATGCAGCGCATAGGAGCTCGCACGTTCGGGAAAGGCGGTGAGCAGCCGTGGGGCCACGTCCACGAGACGGATCTTGACGCGCGCGGGGTCGATCCTCATCCCGTCGCGTTTGATCGCGATCTCAACGAGTTCCGAGAGTGCGCCCGCCGTCTCCACCCCGGTGGGACCGCCACCAACCACGACGAAGTCGAGGTCCTGAGGCGCGGTCTCTTCCGCCACCTCGGCGTCTTCGAGTGAGCGCAGCAGACGGTTTCTCAGCCGTCGGGCGTTGGCCAAGGTGTAGAGCGGCATGGAGTAACTCTGGGCACCGGGAATGTTGAAGTAGGAGGCGACCGCCCCGGTCGCCACGATCAAGTAGTCGTAGCCAATCGACGTGCCGTTCTCCAAGGTGACCGTGTTCGCCTCGCGGTCGATCGCGCTCACGCGGGCGTGACGCACCCGCACGTTCTTGGCGTGGCCGAAGATGGTGCGAATGGGGTAGGCAACGTCGGCGGGCTCGAGTCCGGCCGTTGCCACTTGGTAGAGCAACGGCATGAACGTGTGAAAGTTGTGCCGATCGATGAGCGTGACGCGCACGGCCTGGTTCGCCAGCCCCTTCACCGCCGAGACCCCGGCAAAACCACCCCCGACCACCACAACGTGCGGCAGCGACTCGATGTCCACGGGACGAAGTTCGGGCTTTTCCATAGTTAAGACTATTCAGACTCCTCCGCCTCGCGGGCGGTGTGTCGACCGATCGGGTACACGATGCTGCCGGCGATCATCAAGACGGCGAGCAACCGATCGCCCACACTAAAGCCGAGGACAATCGCCACGGGAATGAGTGCTCCCACCACCCACAGCAACTGTTGGCGCACCGCGAAGCGCGCGAACGTGCGACCTTGGGCACCGGGTGCGACGTTGCGCTGGGTGATGGCGTCAAAGCTCGGTTGGGCGATGGCCCCACACACCCCGAGCCATCCCGCGAGAAGTACCTGCACAAAGAGCACCGCGTCGAGCGACGCGAACGCCGCCGCCACGCCGGTCGCAAAGAGCGCAATCGTGAGCAACGTCGACTCCTTGAGGATGTTGCGCATCCGAGTGACGAAGGCCAGTCCCCCCAGTGAACCGATGCCGCTGAGCCCGAGAGCAAAGGCGTACCAACCGAGCCCGGCGGAGTCGCGCCGCAGGCCAAAGGCGAGAAGAAACACGACGAAGCCCGCAGCGAACCGCATCAGGGCAGCCGCCCCGAGTCCCCAGGCGACCTCGGCGTCACCGAGCGGGTTGAGGGCGTTGCGATCGCGCTCGGCCTGGGTCAAGCCCACGACCTCGTCGCGCACGACCTTGGACGGCTTTTGCAGTCGCGCGCTCGCGACGGTCGCGGCGATGTAGACGATTGACGCCACCACCAGCACGCTGGTCGCGCCAATGCTCTTCAAGATGCCGGCGCCGAGCGTCCCCGCGAGGAGCCCCGAGATCGTGCCAAGCAACGTGAGTTGGGCATTGAAGCCGGCAAACCCCTTTTCGCCGTTCACGCTGGCGCTGGGCCACCCGGCGTCGCCGACGTGAGCCCCGTGCTCGCGGAACTGGTCACTGCGTGCCATCTCGGGCACCAGCGCGCCTCGGGTGACGACGTACAACTTGGACGACACCAACAACAAGAACGCCAGGGGAAACAGCCACAGCGAGTTGAGGTGCTGGGCCATGAGGACGCACAGCACGGCGCGCACGCCCGCCGAGAAGGCGACCAAAAGTCGCCTCCCGTTGGCCGATCGGTCGATGAGCGGCCCGAGCAGCGGCGAGACCACGGCAAAGGGCGCGATCGTGAGCAACAGATAGAGCAGGACCTTGCCCTTGGCCTCGGTGGGCGACACCGAAAAGAAGAGCGATCCGGCGAGCGAGACAGTCACCAGCGTGTCGCCGGCCATCATGATCACGTGCACCAGCGCCAGGCGCCCAAAGGCGGTGCGCTGATCGAAGAGATCCTGCGTGGAGGCCTTGGCTAGGGTGACAATTCCTCGCGCGCGCACGCATCGAGCGTAGGTGATCGAACTCGCGAGTCGTCCCGAGCTAGTTCGAGTTACAGCCCCAGAACTCGACGTACGTCGGCAGGCGGTGGTGGAAGCAGTAGCGCAAGCGTGAGGCGTTGCGCCACGACGATGTGTCGAGGTTGTAGCGCGCCACTTCGGTCACGCCGATCTCTCCCTCGCCGTGTCCGACGGTCGCCCAGAGGTACGCGTACTGACCCTCGCAGCCAAAACTCTGGACGCTATCGACCTCGCGGTACGCCGAGGAGATCGCCGACGCGTTACAAGGAATGACGGGTGCGGCGGCACGCGCGGTGCAGTTCACCTGGCTCACTCCGTACGCGAGTGCCGCTACCACGACGACCACACCCGCAACACGCGTCCACTTCACGTTCCGTATTTGAGCACACCCGAAAGATGGGCGATGCCTACTTCGCGAGCAGACTCAGAAAGAGGTTGCCGATCATGAGCTCCCAGTCCGCTTCGTCGATGGGATCACTCGAAATATCGTCTAACGCGCGGCCGAAAACCAGTACCTGAAAGAGCACCGCGAGAGCGCTGGCGGGAATGTCGTCGCGCAGCCAACGCTGGTCTTGGGCGGCCTTGGTCAGCACCTCAAGGTCGTTGGTGAGTCGCTCCTGTGAGGCACCGATCAACTCTTTGAGGTGCGGTCGAGTAGATGCGGCCGCCACGATACGCGCGCGCATCGCGCGTCGTGCCCGACGTTCCGGACCCGAGTGCATCGTCGCCACGAGCGGACCCATGACCTCGACGTACTCATCCAGGGACTCGACCGACGCGTCCACACTGCTGCCGAAAATGGCCAAATCTTCTTCGACAAAACGAGTGAAAATCATGTTGTAGGCGGCGTCAATAACACCCTCACGAGATCCGAAGTGGTGGTACACCGAGCCGTAGTTGACACCGGTCGCTTCGCAGATCTCTGGGATGCGAATCAGGAGCTCGTCCCCCGCCATCAGGCGTTCTGCGACGGCGTCAAGAACCGCCTGCATAACCGGAACGGACCGGCTCTGTTTTGTCATAAGTAGATATTTTAATCAGTCACTAGGCATTTGAAATACGCCTCGAACAGTAATGCCCGTGGCCAGTCGCAAATAAGTTACGTCTCCTGTGAGAAGTGAAACCTGGGTTTCTCACAGAAATCGATCAAATCAACGACCTCTGTTCGACGATATCGCCGCCCGTGACGTAGTCACGTGTCAAGAATCAGACACTGTGTCTCCTGTCAGGACATCTTGTATACGAGCTCGCCAGTTGATCCCTTCGCTCGTCAATCCCGTCGTCGTGAAGTCGACGTCGCTCGCGTCGCAGGTCGTCGGCCACGAGGGCGAGTCCCTGCGGGAGCGCCGCGGCCACGAGGTCCCGCACGTACTGCGCCAACGCGGGAGCGGCGCCATTTGTCGAGACCGACACCGTGACCTCGCCGTCACGGTGCAGCGCGGTGAAGAAGAAGGTCGAGCGACCGGGATCGTCCACGACGTTGATCCACACCCCTTGCTCGCGTGCCTCCTCGGTGATTGTGTCGTTGACGCGTGCGTCACCCGTCGCCGAGACCACGAGAGAAAATCCGCGGAGGTCCCCGCGCTGGTAGCGACGACACTTCACGTGGGCCACGCGCGAGGGCAAGTTGGGACTAATCACGTCGCTGATCACCGTCACGACGGCACCGGCCTCGAGAAGCTGCTCGGTCTTACGCACGCCGACCTCGCCCGCGCCAATCACCAGAACGGGTGCACCGTCCAGCTTGAACGCAAGGGGCAGAGCGCTAGCGGGCGACGACATCTCGGACATTGAGAGACCGAAGGTCAAACGACGCCACGTCGCCGACCACGATGACAGCCGGCGAGGCGACATCAAGCGAGCCGAGGGCGCTCAATTCGGCGCGCGTCGTTCGCTGTTGATTGGTCCACGCCCCTTCGACGACCGCGACCGGTGTGGTGGGTTCGAGTCCACCTTCGACGAGCTGTTTCGCGATCACTCGGCGGTTCTCGATGCCCATCAAGATGACCAGCGTCAAGCCCGTGCGGCTCAGCCGACGAAAGTCGGTCAAGTCGCCGCCCTCGCCGCGCGCGCTCACAATGGCGACGCCGCGACTGACGCCCCGGTGCGTGACGGGAATACCAGCGGCGAGTGGACCGGCCAAGGCCGAACTCAGGCCGGGCACCACCTCACAGCCCACTCCCGCGGCGCGTAGCGCCAGCATCTCCTCCCCGCCGCGCCCGAAAACGAAAGGGTCTCCCCCCTTGAGACGAACCACCGTGTCGTGAGTCATCGCCAGTTCGATGAGGAGGTCATTAATGCCCGACTGAGTGGATGACTCACCGGCGCGCTTGCCCACGTCATAGATGACGGCCTCAGGGTTGATGTACTCGAGGACTGAGGGGTCGATCAGTCGGTCGCGCACGACCACCAGCGCACGCTGAAGCAGATTGGCCGCGCGAACGGTAAGGAGATCGCCGTCGCCGGGTCCCGCACCCACCAGGTAGACGGTCATTGCGCACCTACCCGAACTACAAAGTCACCGAATGCCTCATCCGATTCGCCCTCGCTCGCCCAGCGATCAAGGAGCGGGCTGAGGACCTCGGGAATATCTTCCAGTTTGACTTTCTCGCGATAGATCGAAGCCAGTCGCGTGCCGCTCGGTGTGCCACCGATGTATACGTCGTACGTGGACTTGGTACGCCCGACGACGCCGACCTCGGCGAGCGCGGGACGGGCACACCCGTTCGGACAGCCCGTCATGCGCAATTGCAGCGGACGGCGCTGGAGCGAGCGACTCTTGAGCGCGTCTTCGAGGCCAGACACCAATTCGGGCAAGCGTCGTTCGGACTCGGTGAGCGCCTGGCTGCACGTGGGTAGGGCGGGGCACGCCAGGGCGCTTCGCTCGACGTTACCCAGTTCTCGAACTTCTCTCACGCCGTGGGCGGCCACGATCGCCTCAATCGCTCCGCGCTCGCTCGCGGCGATGCCCGCAATAAGGATGTCCTGTTGCGCGGTGATGAAGAACGTCTCGGATCCGCGGGTAGCGATCTCACGCAGGGCGCTGCGAAGAGACGATCCATCCTCGTCGTCGCGCACTCGACCGGCCCCCACTCGAATGCCCAGTTGCCACGTTCCGTCGTGCGCCTCACGCCACCCGAGGTGATCGTCGGCCCCTCGATAGGTCGGCACCGCGCTCGGCAGAGCCAGTGTGCGGCCCAGTCGCTCTTCAACTTCAGTGCGGAAGGCGTCGAGACCGAGGTCGTGCACCACGTACTTCATGCGCGCGCGCTGCCGATCGAGTCGGTTGCCGAGATCGCGATAGGTCGTCACGATCGCGGCGATGACTTCTTGGACTTCGTCGCGCAGAACGAAGGCGAGTGGCTCCGCCAGTCGAGCGAACGTGTCGTCCTTCGCGTAGGAGCGCCCGAGTCCGCCGCCCACGAGCACGACGAAGCCTGCACCTCGTTCGTCATCGACAGCCGGAATGAGGCCGACGTCTTGGGCGAAGACGTCCACGCAGTTTTCGCGGGGATGCGCGACCGCAATCTTGAACTTTCTCGGCAGGTAGGTGTCGCCGTAGAACGCTCGCTCCTCGGAGTCTTCCCGCGACGCAGCCTTCTCGCCGTTGACGAAGATCTCCCAATGCGCTTCAGTCGTCGCGCGAAACGCTTGACGCAGGTCGTGGGCGATGTTCGCCAGGTCGTCGTCAGTGCCATCGAGGTGCAGCTGCGGACAGGTCACCACGTTGCGCACGACGTCACCGCACGCGCCAAACGAGGAGAGGAACTGTTCGTCCAATGCGCTCGCGAGATCCTGCAGATCCCCCTTGAGGACGCCGTGAAATTGGACGGCCTGGCGGGTGGTCAATCGAATGGATCCGTCGGCCTGGGTGGAAGCAATCTCGTCAAGCCCCAGCCATTGGGCGGGCGTCAATCGGCCACCCGGTACAACCACTCGAATCATGAAGATGTAGTCCAGGCTCTCGCCGGCCAGCGCGCGCTCTCGGCGCACGTCTCGATTGTCCTGGGAGTAGATCCCGTGAAACTTGAGTATCTGCTCGCTCTCGGCGCTCACGCTGGCTTCGTCGGTGGCCAGTTCCGCGGCCAGATTTCCGCGCAAACGCCCGCTCGCACGCTTAATCGCTTCGACGTTCGATTCGCTCTGGAGCTCCGCTATGGCCATCTGTCACCTCGCCCGGTTGAATAGATGAGTATTCTTATCAACTTAGTAATGTACGTGGGTCGAACGCAAGACCCGAGCGTCAAAAGTTCCGTCCGCCCCCTAGAGGACCTCGTCGATCCTCAGAATTGACGGTTTACCAGGGAGCGGTGAGTTGGCTCTCGATGGCAGCGGCGATCGCCGAGTACCCCAACACATTGGGGTGCAAGTTCGGTCCGTAGGGACCCCTCGCACACATCCAGGTGAGATTGCACACTTGAAGAACGTTGCTCGACACCTCGCCGAGGCCCGCCACGTGCACGCGAGCGTGAGAGGGTGAGTCGAAGTAGTTGGCCACGTTCGCCATGGGAATATCGGCGTTGGTGTAGGCGCTTAAGAGCGTCGCATTGAGACGGCCCAACACTCCTTTGCTCCGGTTCGCGAAGTCCTCACCCGAAAGTCCGTGGATCGCGTCTGCGATGTACGGGTCGTAGTGACCGATGCCCACAAACGTCACGTGGGGTCCCGCGGCCGCTTCGAGATTGTTGATGATGTACGGCAATTGGAGGTTCAGTTCTTCGATGTTCTCGCCGACACACGACTGAATCAACGGTGAGTTGATGAGACACGGGTGAAAGTCGTTGAAGCCGAGATCAATGGTGACGAAGCCCTGTTCGTTTACATGACTTTGCAGAAAGGACACGGCGTCACTCAACTGACTGCCGACGCCTCGGTAACACGAATCGTCGCCGCTGATCATGGTGGCCGTCGACTCGCCGGGGCAACCTAACTGGGTCAGGGAGAGGCTCACGCCGCGCGACGCTTCGTAGGACACGATGTCGTTGGCGTAGCCCTCGTCGGTGATCTGACCATGAGGATCGCTCGAAGTGGGTTGGTAACCCACCGAGGCCGATGCGCCGAGATCGAGATAAAAACCGTCAGTCGTGAGGGTGCTGGTGCTTTCCGCGCCGGCGCGTGACGTATCAAATCCGAACGCCATCGCCGACACGACGAGCGCGGATAGTACGAGGGCACCCCAACGACGGGACACCACAGCCCGACACAACATCGACATCACTAACTCACCTCGGATACACATGTGCAGCACACTGCATCACTGGCCCGCGAGCAGGCTACCGAGCGATCATTGCGGGCTTGGCGACTGTCACCGAATCTTTATATAAATGTGTGAGAGTCCATGGAATAGCGTCGCGACGTGAGTGATGATCTGTCGCCTCGTCGGGACTTTCTGCGCAAAGTGGGCGCCACCTCGGTGATCTCCGCCGCCGCGCTGGGCGCTGGTCTCATGCTCGACGGCTGCTCGCACCGATCTCCAACCTCGACATCCACCTCGACGTCCACGAGCACGAGCACAAGCACAACCACCACCACACTCGGCCCGGCGACGTCGCGGGATTGGGCGAACCTCGCGGCGTCACTCACGGGCACCCTTGTTCTCCCATCGAGTGCGTCGTACGCGACCGCGAGCCTGCTCTACAACGAGAAGTTCGTCGGCCTGCACCCTCAAGGAATCGCGTACTGCGCGAGCTCCGAGGATGTCGCGCGCTGCGTCGACTTTGCCACCTCACACCAGATGGCCATGTGCGCTCGCTCGGGGGGCCATAGCTACGCCGGCTATTCCAGTTGCGATGGGTTGGTCATCGACGTGAGTCGACTCAATGGCATAGGAGTGGACACCGCTACGAACACCGCGGTGATTGGCGCGGGAGCCCTTCTTATCGATGTCTACAACGAGGTGGGCGCCAACAACCGTCTGCTGCCCGGGGGCTCGTGTCCCACCGTGGGCATCGCGGGACTCGCGCTCGGTGGTGGCATCGGCGTGTTCGCGCGACGCTACGGCCTCACGTCGGACAACTTGCGCGCACTCGACGTCGTGACGTCCGACGGCACACTCGTGCGCGCAAATGAGAGCGACCACGCTGACATGCTCTGGGCCAGTCGTGGTGGTGGCGGTGGAAACTTCGGGGTCGTGACGTCACTCACGTTCGACGTCCACGTCATGCCCGAGGTCACGCTCTTCACCCTGCAGTATCCCTGGGCGGCCGCAGCCACGATGCTCGGGGCGTGGCTCAGCTGGATCGACGCTGCACCCGATGAGCTCTGGTCGAACTGCGTATTGGAGTCCCAGGGAACATACGGATTCCTCGGCCAGGTGGGAGGCGTGTTCTGCGGATCTCCCAGCGAGCTCGCGACGTATCTCTCGTCGTTGACGTCGGCCATTGGCGCGACCCCGACCTACAGCTTCAACGGATCCAACTCGTATTTGAGTGCGATGGAGATCGAAGCCGGCTGCTCGGGCCTCAGCGTGGCGGCGTGTCACCTGTCGTCACAGAACCCGCACGGTCAGCTCAGCCGCGAGGCGTACTCGGCCAAGTCGAGTTACGTGAACGCGCCCCTCACGTCGGCCGGGTGCGTTCAAATCGTTGACGCGATCGAGCACCTCGCATCGCTCGCCCCCACGCTGGGCGGCGCACTCGCGTTCGACTCCTACGGCGGGGTGATCAATCGAGTGGCGAGCGATGCCACCGCGTTCGTGCACCGTGACAAGTTGGCGTGCATCCAGGCGACGTACTCCTGGTCCACCGGAGCACCCACATCAGTCATCGACGCGGGCGAGACCTGGCTGACGTGGCTCGGCACGAACGTGTTTGACCCCACCTCCGGGGCCTATCAGAACTACATCGACCCCACACTTTTGGACTGGCAGAGCGCGTACTACGGGAGCAACTTCGATCGTCTGGTCGCGGTCAAGCGCCGCTACGACCCTGAGAACAACTTCTCGTTTGCCCAGTCAATTCCGGTGCACCGAGGGCCGTAGCGCACTCAAGAAGCTGACGAAAACGCCAAAATGTCGTTTTTTCGGGCCGTCTGCATGGGTATTTTGCTCGCGACAGTGAATATTTTGTCGCTAAATCCCTGGGTTTCAACAGGCATCACCTTAAAATGACCCCAGTTTGGCTTTGGGTTGTTCCACTTTTGATGGAGTGTCGGAATACTTATGCGAAATGTCAAATGTCTTAAAACCTTCGAGCCTCGAAACTGTTATGGCGACCGTTAACGAACGCCGCCACGGGAGCCGCACGCGCACGGGAGTGCGTTCGCCGGTACCCGACTCGATCAGCGGCCTACAAAGTACGCCGCACGACGAGGCCGCGCTATCGGCAAGCGAGGTCGCCGCTTTCAAGGTCAAGAGCCACCGAATCTGGATCGGCTACGCCGTTCTCGGAGCGCTCCTTCTCGCCTACTTGATCTCGTTGCTCGTTCGCAACGCCGACCAGTCCTGGCCCTGGCTCGACGGATGGGCGCTCACGAGTATGGAGTTGGTAGCCGTTGGCATGTGTCTGTACCGCGGCTTCGAGCGTCGTCCCGGTCGTGCGATTCCCCTGATTCTGGGCTTCGCATTGTTGTCATGGACGATCGGCGACTTCGTGCTCACCGGCGAGTCGCTCGGCGGCGCGCAACGTGCCGGACCCGTCGTGGGCTGACCTCTTCTATCTGACCTTCTACCCACTGGCCTACATCGCCACCTTCATGCTGCTCCAACGCGGGCTCGGTCGGCTGTCACGGGCCAACTGGCTGGACGGAGTCGTGGCCGGCCTGGGTGCTGCGGCACTGTGCGCGGCCTTCGCCTTTCACGCCATCCAGCACGTCGCTGGACTGGGCGACGTTGGCACGGTCGTCAATCTGGCCTATCCGGTCGGTGACCTGCTGCTGCTCAGCCTCGTCATTGGCGGCTCGGTGCTGCTCTCGGACCGGGGGACGTCACGTTGGTATCTCATGGCCGTCGGCTTCGTCGTCATCGTGGTCGGCGATACGTTCAACCTCTTTTCGAACACCTCGGCCCTCGGGGGATCGCGCTTCGGCAGCGACTTCAACAACATCGCGTGGCCCACCGCCATTCTGTGCATGTCGATGGCGATGTGGCTACCGTCCAAGCACGCCGATCCGCTTCAGCGAGAAAAGCCCGCCGGATTCTTGCTGCCGGGTCTCGCGCTCGGCGTGGGCCTGTTCATCTTGATCGATGGAGCCATCAGCAGCATCAGCCGCATCGCGTTGTGGCTTGCTGTCGCCACCCTGCTGACCGTGGGCATCCGGCTCCTGCTGAGCGCACGCAGCCTGCGGATCATCACCGAAGAGCGCTACCGCCAAGCCCACACTGACGAGCTCACCGGGCTTGGTAATCGTCGTCAGCTCTCGCTGATCCTTGACCTCTTCTTCGCCGACGAGGCCGGCACCGACGCGACCCCACGCGAAATGGCATTCCTCTTCGTGGACCTCAATCACTTCAAGGAGATCAACGACTCCTTCGGACACCCCGCGGGAGACGAACTGTTGCGCCAACTTGGACCGCGCCTGACGCGCGCAGTGGGTGAGTCCGGTTCGGTCGTGCGCTTGGGTGGCGACGAACTGGCCGTTGTTTTGATCGACGCCGACGCCGACGTCGCGATCGAAGTCGCCCAGCGGATCATGAGCGAAATCGATCAGCCTTTTAACTTGCACAAGGTCAAGGCCACCGTCGGGGCCAGCATCGGTATTGCGCTGGCGCCCGACAACGCCAACGACGGACCGGCGTTGATGTGGTGCGCGGACGTGGCGATGTACCGCGCCAAGCTCGGCCAGATGCCCTACGTCTTTTACGACCACGACCTCGACGGCGGAGAAGACTCGCCGAACCTGCTTGACGAACTTCGCGAAGCGGTCATGCAAGGTGACTTCGTCCTGCACTACCAACCCCAGTTGGACCTCAAGACCGGCCAGATTTTGGCCGTCGAAGCGCTCGTTCGCTGGCCCCACGCAACACTCGGCCTGGTACCACCCCTCAAGTTCTTGCCACTTGCCGAAGAAGCGGGATTGATGTGGCCACTGACCCAGTGGGTCCTCAACGAAGCCTTCACCCAGTGCGCCACGTGGCGAACCAGTGGACACCGTTTGGCCGTGTCGATCAATGTCTCCACGAGCGACCTGCTGGAGCCCGGATTTCTCAGTCACGTCCGCGAACTTCTCGCCAAGCACGAACTGCCCGGCGAAGCGATCGTCATCGAGATCACCGAGACGACGATCATCACCGACTTCCTGCGTTCGCAGGCGGTCATCTTGGAACTTCGCGACCTGGACATCGTGGTGTCGATCGACGACTTTGGCGCGGGTTTCACGTCGCTGGCCTACCTGAGCAGCCTGGCGGTGGGCGAACTCAAACTGGACCGCACGTTCATTACATCGCTCAACGCGGAAGGCAATGGCCGAGAGATGGAACTCGTGCGAGCGACGATCAACCTCGGCCACGACATGGGACTGCGCGTCGTCGCCGAAGGCATCGAGGACGTCGAGACGCTCGATCTCTTGGGCGACCTGGGTTGCGACCTGGCCCAGGGATACTTCATCAGCCGCCCGACGCCGGCGAGCCGGCTCTCGTTTCAACCCAACGACACACGAGAACTGACCGGCCCGATCTCGTAGGTCGGGCTACATCATGAGGCCCATCAGGAGCGGCACTGCATGGCGGACGCGCTCGAACACGACAGGTAAGTTTCACTCGTGATTCGCAATATCGCGGTGGTTCTGAGCCTGGCGATCGTGGGAGCCGGAGATCTGGTTGCTCACGCGAGTTCACGACGTGGTCCACACGTGCGGCAACGGCCCCACGGGCGTTCAGGTGGGGCTCAACTCCGGGTGCGAGAACGATATTTCCTTCTATTTCCTGGGATTTGCGTTCCTCATCCTGGGTCTCATCACGCTGTCGCTCGCTCTCTTTACGATAAAGCGCCACCGCCGTGAACACCTTGGTAAACCGATGTCCGACACCAACGTGCTCGACGAGCGATTCCGCACGAAGTTCCATCAGGACGACACCGGGTTGCCCCGTCGCAAAGATCCCGAGAGATATTGAGGGTTCCTGACGTATCGTGAGGAAACGGACAGGGGGTGCCAGTGTCCAATGACCTTGACGTAGTCGCCAAAGATGTCTGGGACGTCGTCGGAGGACTCGAACTGCCCCTCATGCTCATCGAGCTCGAGCACTTCACCGTTTCGGACGTAACGAAGTCATTCTCTAGCCAGATGGGCGTGCCAGCGTCCAGCGTGCTCCATCACCCCGTCTTTGAGCTCTACACGGATCACGATCAGCGCAGCGCTCGCATCGCAATACAGGCCCTGGCCGATGGGCTCATCGACTTCTACTCGGCTCATCGGCGGCTGCGACTACCGAACAACGCTACGTTGCCGGTCCTGGCGTGGGCCCGCTCCCTCCAGTTTGGCGAGTCCCGCTACGCGCTCGCGCAGTATTCGACGTCCCGTACGTCGCGCAATAGCCCACTCGTGGACTACCTCGGCTACGCGCCTCCCACGGTGGCGGCCGGTCTCATCGACGACGATGGCTGCATCACGGCGGTGAGCAAGAACGTCGTAGAGGTCGTGGGCGAGACGGCCGAGGCACTGATCGGTCGACCGCTCCTTACCGACCACGAGCAAAAGCGCCTTCGTGAAAGGCTCGAGGCGGTTGATGGCGGTGGTGCATTGACGCTCGCCATGCCGATACAACTCAGCGGCACGAGCTTCGATTCACATGCAGTTCGCTGCATCGTGACGTGCCTGGCCGAGACGACCGAGCGGTGCTTCTTGCTTCTCCCGGGACCAGACGCCGGCGCCGAGTCGAAGATGGAGCGCGTCGCGCAGTTAGAGCATCGGCTGTGGCGCATCGCGGGCGAGGTCCAAGCCAGCGGCATCTTCGATTCGCTCGGGGCTTTCCCCGATCCCGAGCGTTTTCCGCAATTGAGCTCCCTCAACACTCGACAGTGGGAGGTCCTGAGTCGGCTGCTGCGCGGTGAACGTGTTCCCGCGATCGCCGAATCGCTGTTCGTGAGCCCCAGCACGGTGCGCAACAACCTGAGTGAGATCTTTCGGATCTTCAACGTTCACTCCCAGTCAGAGCTACTCCAACTCCTCACCAGCTAGCCAGCATGTCGTGGTGTATTCACTGCATATATAGACGGACGTTTTGTCGGTCGGTTACGGCGCGATTTCGGTCTCGTAGACGCCAGAGCCCCCTGCAGGCTGGTCGTCGTGAAATTTTCCGGCCAATCTGGTGACGACTTCGACTACAGCCAACTGGCCCGCGTGGCTGATCGTCTGCTCACGCCCGTCGCGGTCATTGGTTCGGATAGCACGCTTCGCTACATCAACGGCGTCGCGGCTCAACTCTTCGAGAGCGACCCCGAGGCACTCATTGGACAGAAGATGTTGTCGCTCGTGCACCCGGACGATCGAGCGCGCGTCAGCGACGAGTTGGCGAGCGTCATGAGCGGCGAACCCGAAGGTGGCTTCACGCAGTGTCGTCTCCGCGCGACCAACTCTCAGCCGTGGCACGTCGTCGACCTCTACGCGCACAACCTCATCGACGACTCCGACGTGCGCGGGATCTTGGTCTCGGGCGGCGACGTCAGTGAACAGGTCAGCCTCGCCCGCGCGCTGCGAACGTTGAGTCAGTGCAATGAAGTCTTGATCCACGCCGAAGACGAATCGACTCTCATCACCAACATCTGTCGCACGATCATCGAAGCCGGCGGGTACGGGTTGGCCTGGGTCGGATACGTCCAGCACGACGCCGCCCAATCGATTCGCGTCGTCGACTCCTACGGGGCGACCGAGTACCTCGACGGACTCGAAGTGACCTGGGCCGACAACGAACTGGGCCAGGGCCCCGTCGGTCGCGCGATACGCAGTGGTCTGATCAAAGTCGTCAAAGACACGCGCCGATCCAAGCGGGTGGCCCCGTGGCGTCAGCGCTTGGACGCCCATCACATGAGAACCACGTGCGCCCTCCCCCTGATCGTCAAGGGCGAAACCATCGGGGTGCTCGCGATCTACGGCCTCGAAGTCGGCATGTTCGGCGAGGGCGAGCTCGAACTCATTGGCAAGCTCGCCGACAACCTCGCGTACGGCATCGGACGCATTCGCGACGCGAAGAATCTGGCGCTCAACGAGTCGCGTCTGCGCGCGGCCGAGCGTCTCACCCACGTGGGCCACTGGGAGTGGGACCTACAGAGTGACCACTTCGACTTCCTGGCCGACGAGATGTTCTCCATCTACGGCGTCGTGCCGTCGGAGTGGACCCGCTCGCCCGAGATATTTCTGTCCTTCGTCGACGAAACAGAGCGCCAGCTGGTCGAGAATGTGTTTCGCGACGCCATCAGGAATGGCTCGGCGGCAGTCGCGCACCACATCACCCGGCCCAATGGCGAAGTGCGCAGCGTGCGAATTCGGGCCGAGGCGATCCATGATGACGGCGGCCGTCCGGTGCGGCTCCTGGGCACGGTACAGGACATCACCGAGTACCTCGAGGCCAAAATTCAGCTCGCTCAGTCGCAACAGTTCCTCCTGGCCATTACCGACAACATGGCCGAGGGGATGATCGCGACCGATAGCGACGGCATCATCACGTTCGCCAACACGGCCGCGGGTACTCTCCTGCACACCTCCGCACGTGATCTGGTGGGTCGCGCGACCAACGACGTCTTCGGTTTTCGTCAAGACGCATCCGGCGAAGGGTGATGCGAATCCCCTCGACCGAGTGTGGAAAGAGGGCCGCTCGCTGATGATCGACCACGAGACGTTGATCCGACGAGACGGTTCCAGCGTTCCAGTTGCCCTGAGCGCGTCACCGCTCAGGCGACGAGAATCGGAAACGGCGCGGTCATCGTCTTTGAGGACATCACCGATCGTGCGGCGGCCCAACTGCGAGTGGAACGTGAGCTCGAGAAACTGGCCTGGGTCGGACGTATCCGCGACGCCCTCGACAACGATCGCTTCGTCTTGTACTCCCAACCGATCGTTGACCTCGCCACGTACGACGTGGTTCAAAACGAGTTGCTGATCCGCATGATTGACACCGACGGCGAGGTCATCATGCCCGACAGTTTCTTGCCAACGGCCGAGGAGTATGGCCTCATCGGCGAGATCGACCGCTGGGTCATCAGCGAGACCGCCCGACTTTCCGCGCTCGGTCATCCGCTGGAGTTCAATCTGTCGGCGAAGTCGGTCGCGGATCCTCGAACCCTGTCCCTGATCGAAAGCGCGATCGCCGAACATGGGGGCCGCCCGGAGCGCATCGTCTGTGAGATCACCGAAACGGCCCTGGTGCGCGATCTTCGCGGCGCCGAACAGTTCGTGCGCGGTCTCAATGACCTGGGAGTAAAAGTTGCCCTCGATGACTTTGGTGCGGGCTACAGCGGGTTCGCGTACTTGAAGCGTCTGCCCGTGTCGTATCTAAAAATCGACCGGGAGTTTGTCCAGGACCTGCACGAAGAGATCTCGAGTCGCTATGTCGTCTCGGCAGTTGTCAGTCTCGCCAAAGCCTTCGGCATGAACACGGTCGCCGAGGGTGCGGAAAACGATGAGACTCTGCGCCTCTTAAAGGAACTCGGTGTCGATCACGTCCAGGGATATGTCCTCGGTCGGCCAGCTCCGATCACCGAGACCCTGCTGTACGAATAATCAATTTACAGATTCGAGCCGCGCGGACACCCACTTCTGATCAACAACCGCGTCCAATGACGATGCATTCTCCACGAATGAACAACTCCTAGAAAACGACCGCCAATAGAATTGAGGTTCAATACCGTCAGCGTGAAGAATGGCTGTCGGTAGTTGAATCGCGCCAACGCGATGGGGGTATGGGTGTCGGAAGTTCTCATCACTAGTGACGGTTTGAGTAGTGCACAAAAACTCACTGTCACTACTGATTTTCTCAACAACATCAATACCGGCATGCTCTTTCGCGACGCTCGCGGCGTCGTCACTGACTGCAACCAAGCGGCGGAAGAGATTCTGGGAACCACCCGTGAACACCTCCTCGGGATCGAAGGCCGCGTCGTTCGCCCGGACGGAGAGCCCTACTCCCTCAACGAGACGACCTTTCTGAGCGCGTTGCGGACGGGCAAACCTCAGCCTGAGTCCATTGACGGAATCGTCCTGCCAGATGGTCGTCAGAAGTGGATCGCCACGCGCCATTGGCCCGCGACGATCGACGAGGAGATTGTCGGAGTTCTCACGGCTTTTGATGACGTCACGCGCGTGGTGAAAGAACAGCGATTCCTCGAGCTGCTGAATCATCTCAAGGCGTTGGACGCGCAAATTGAGCACTGACGGACGTCCTGAGAAAGATCTGCGATCTCGTCGTCAACGATGGACGTTACGCACTGGCTTGGATCGGCGTCGCGGCAGCGGAGGGCACGGTCGACATCGTGGCGTCGTCGGGCGCGGTGGACTATCTCTACGACGGCGTCGTGTCGTGGAAGGGTTCCAAAGATACCGGACTTGGACCCACGGGCGTGGCCATTCGTACGACCTCCACCCAGGTCGTGGACAGCCTGTCCGAGTGGCCGACGTTTGGCCCGTGGCGCGAGCGCGCGGCCGAGTTTCATCTCTCCTCGGGCATCGCCATCCCGCTCACTCTCGGCACGCGGCGCGCCGCGATCTCGATCTACGACAACTACCAGTTCGCGTTCGACGAGATGTCGGTCAGTGGTCTCAAGGCCATCGCCCGCGAGATCGAGTCGGCCTACGCCATCGCCCAAGAGGCTCGTCAGCACGTCGCCGCACTGGAACAGTCGAGCGCCGTGGTTGATGCGCTCAAGCGCGCCGAGCTCTCGCTGAGTGAGTCCGAACAGTGGTTTCGCACGCTCGTGGCTAAGTCCACTGACCTCATCGTTGTGATCGACAACAAGGCCTGTTTCACCTACACCAACCCGGTGGTCGATCGGCTGTTTGGCTACGAGACCAATGCGCTGCTGGGTGTCAACATCTTCGACCTCGTCCATCCCGACGACCGCCAAAGTGCCACCGACGCCTACATCGCCTCCACGGCCGGTGACGGCCCCGACACCCCCTGGGTCATCCGCTTTCTCACGTCGGACGGGCAGTGGCGCTATATCGAAGGTGTCTTGACCGACTGCTTCAACGACCAGGCGATCCACGGCATCGTCGGCAACGGGCGCGACGTGACCGAGCGAACATACCTCACACGGGCGCTGGCAACATTGAGTGAAGGCAACCAGGTGCTGATGCACGCCACGGACGAAGAGACGCTGATCGCCGATCTCTGCAAATCGGTCGTCGAGGCCGGTGCCTACCCACTCGCCTGGGTCGGCTACGCCCAGCACGACGACGCCAAGACCGTCCGCATCGTCGCTTCGGCCGGCCAGTCCGAGATTCTCAACGACATCGAGTTTGGCTGGGGCGACGACGCAACTTGGAACAGGTCCAATTGGGGGATCGATTCGCTCTGGCGAGGTCCAGGTCATCAACAACATGCTCACCATGCCCGCGCCGCCAAAACGACGCCAACGCATCTCGGAGTTCGATCTACGCGCTCTCAGCGCGTTTCCGCTCAAGATTCGTGGCGAGACGTTGGGCATGATCGCGATCTACTCCGAGCAACTCGACTACTTCGGGCCCAACGAGGTCGAAACGCTGGGTGAACTCGCGGCCGAGCTCGCCTACGGCATTGAGCGCGTGCGCGACCAAGAGCGCCTCGCGCGCCACGAGCAGCGCATCCGCGAGGCCGAGGAGCGATTCCGCCTGGCCTTCGAGCACAACATGGCCCCAATGCTGTTCAGCGATCTCGAAGACCGGGTGATCGCGGTGAACGACTCGTTCTGTCGCATGGTGGGCTTTACCCGCGAAGAGCTCATGGGAAACGACTCGAAGATCTTCACGTACCCCGAAGACATCGGCATCACCGAAGACACGCTCGTGCGCCTCACTGCCGAGCAGATCGACCAGGTGCGCTACACCAAGCGCTACCTGCGCAAGGACGGGCGCATCATCGTCTCGGAAGTCTCGCGTTCGCCCGCCCGAGACCCAACGGGCAAAATTCTCTACTTCGTGTCATCCGAGCGCGACATCACCGAGGAGCGCGCCCTGGCTGATCAACTTTCGCATCAGGCGTTGCATGACTCGCTGACCGGACTCGCCAATCGCGCCCTGTTTGAGGATCGTCTCGATCAGGTCCGCGCACGCTTGGCGAGACAGGGCGGCTTCGGAGCAGTGCTGTTGCTCGACCTCGACGACTTCAAGGGCGTCAACGATGCCCACGGACACTTGGTGGGCGACCAACTCCTCACCGGGCTCGCTCGACGCTTCGAGTTCGTCACCCGCTCGACCGACACGCTGTCTCGCTTCGGGGGCGACGAGTTCCTCTATCTGGCCGATGGCCTCGAGACGCCCCAGGACGCCGAGGACGTGGCCCGGCGACTCATCGACGCGCTCGCTGAACCCTTCGTGATCCAAGGCCTCAACCTGGAACAGCACGCCAGCATCGGCCTGGTGATCTTCGACGGTTCCAGCGAAGACTCCTCGGAACTCATCCAGCGAGCTGACGTCGCGCTCTACGAAGCCAAGCGCCTCAACCGCGGCCGCTACTCGATGTTTACCCCGAGCATGCACCAACAAGCCATCAGTGATTTCGAACTCGTCCAAGAACTTCGCCGCGCACTCGTCGTCAATGAGCTCTCCATGCACTATCAGCCGATCGTTCAACTCGACACCTTGCGCATCGTCGGCTTTGAGGCCTTGATGCGCTGGGAGCACCCCGAGCGCGGTTGGGTGCCGCCGGGTACCTTCATTCCACTGGCCGAACAGAGTGACTTGATCTTGGATCTCGGTCGGTTCGCCATGACTCAGGCAGTCCAGGCTGCGGCGACTTGGGGTGCGACCAAGTCCACCGAGGGCCTGCCCTACGTCACCGTGAACCTGTCGGCCCATCAGATCCACGACCCCGCCCTCGTCAGCGTGATCGAGAGCGTGCTCGAATCCAGCGGGCTCACCCCGGATCGGCTCATCATCGAGATCACCGAGAGCGCGATGCTCGTGAACGTCACCGAAACGAAGAACGTCATCGAGAAGATCGGCGCGTTAGGTATCGGCTTCGCGCTCGACGACTTTGGCACTGGCTACTCGTCGCTCTCGTACCTGGCCCTTTTGCACCCCACGATCATCAAGGTTGACCAGTCCTTTGTCGGCCAGTCCGACGAGAGTCCGCGCAACGACGCACTCCTCGAGGCGATCGTGTCGCTCGGACACAAACTGGGCATGACGATGTTGGCCGAGGGCATCGAGACGGCGGGGCAGCTGGCGAAGTTGGCGGCCCTGGGCTGTGAGTTCGGCCAGGGCTTCCTCTGGTCCCCCGCGATTCCCGGCGACAAGGTGGCGGGCATGTTGAAACGCGGCGTCCGCTCTGGCTCCAGAGAGCGCCACTAGGACTATTTCGAAGATTCGGTGGAAGCCGACCGGTTCTCTACGAGGCTGACGGTTCCGGCTTTGTCCGCCCAGCGCCCGAGACATCTCGGGGAGTTAAGGTCGCGAGCTCGTCGGCGACCGTCGATGTGGCGACTGCGGGGTCTTGTCTTCTGGCGTTCGACGGCAGCATTGATCTCCCCGCCGACGAGCACGGCAAGGCCGGTGAGATAGAGCCAGAAGATCAGAATCGCCACTCCGGCGAAGGCGCCGTACGTCCGTGAGTACGACGAAAAGTCCGAGGTGTAGAACGAAAACGCGAGCGACACGATGGCCCACACCGCAGTGGCGAACAGTGCTCCTGCGCTCGTCCAACGCCACGAGATGCGCGCGCGATTGGGCGCGACGTTGTAGAGCAGCGTGAAGAGCAGGTTGACGAGGACGAGCGCCACGATCCAGCGCACGGCCGTCCACCCCCCGGCGAACGCGGCACCGCTGAACGGCGACGTCGCTTTGATGGAACGGCCAATCGATGCGCCAAAGACCACCAGAGCCGACGCGGCGCCACCCAAGATGATCGCGCCCACGAGCAACACAACGCCGACGACGCGTTTGCCGAAGAAGGAGCGATCAGTGGGGATCCCGTAGGCCACGTCAAGTCCCTGCTGGACCACGACCATTCCGGAAACCGCGCTGTAGATTGCGACGACCGAGGCCACGATCGTCGCAATCAGATCACGACGGGAATTGTTGGTGGCGTGAGTGATCGCCTTGGTGAAGACAATGGACGCGCCGGACGGTAACGCTCGCGTCACGCCGTGAATCAGGTCAATCACCACTGATTGCGGCAGGGTCACCAACGTGGCGACGCCCAGCAGCGCAATGATCGTCGGGAATATTGACAAGAACCAGCGGTACGCGAAGGCCTGGGCAGCCACGTTGACGCGACCAGATTTCATATGGACCCGCACCGATGTGGCAATGGCGCCCCAGTCGGTCTTGTTGATTTCGACCTGGACCTGTTGAGCGTCCGACTTCGCCTCGTCGATGAGACTTTGTTCGAGCGCGCGAGCACGCGCCGAGCGATTCGTGCGACGCAGTCTGCGCGGCGACGTCTCGTCACTCGCCATGCGTTGGATCCCACTGCATCACTGCTCACGCCAGTTCATCACGCCTCACAGTAATCTCGATGTTCCCACGCGTCTCGACGCTGATGCCACAGTGAGGACGTCGTCAAATATCCGTGACCGGGGCCGTCACGGGGGCGATTTGGCACATGAGGAGTAGATTTGCCTCGTGCTCTCTCACTATCACGCCGAGATCGACCCCGACGAGGAGAACAACTCGCACACCACGATGTTGAGAATGGTGGGTTTCAACAAGCGCGTCCTCGAGACCGGCTGTGCGTCAGGTCACATGAGTGCGCTGCTGAAGGCCCAGGGATGTTCCGTCGTCGGTATGGAAGTCGACGCCTCCGTCGTAGAACCCGCTCGCGAGTGGCTCGAGCGAGTCGTGATCGGCGACCTCGAGGATCCGGCACTCTGGACGGAACTTGACGGCGACGTCTTCGACGCGATCCTGTTCGGTGACGTACTCGAACACCTGCGAGATCCCCTGCCGGCATTACGCGAAGCGGCCACCCACCTGGCGCCCTCGGGGGTCGTCGTGATTTCGGTACCCAACATCGCCCACGCCGATGTCAAGGCCGCCCTCATCAAGGGCGTCTTCCCGTACAGCGAGAGCGGGCTTCTCGATCGAACCCACATCAGCTTCTTTACCAAGGAGAGCCTGGTCGATCTCGTGCGCGAAGCCGGTCTCGCGGCCGTAGAGATCAGTCGCATCACGGTGCCGGCGTTCGCCACCGAAATTGGAATGCACCGCGACGACGTCGACGACGCCACGTTCGCCGCGATCACCGCCGACCGCGAAGCGCTGACCTATCAGTTTGTCGTGAGGGCGGTGCGTGATGACGCCGAACACGCCGTCGACAAACTGTCCCTTGATCTGATCGATCTCAGTGACCAACTGCTCGATCAGACGACGCACAACACCGCCCTCCAGGCGCACAACGACCAACTCACTCTTCAGGTCGAAGCGCTCGACGCCCAGCGCGCTATCGACGAGCGCGACCTCGCCAATCTTCGTGGCCAGCGAGACGCCATCAAACGCTTTCTGCCCGGCCCTCTGCGGCGGCTCCTCCAAAAGCGAGTGGGACTCGGATCGAGTTGAAGGTCAATCGGTAACGGGTTCGTGAGCACTCGATGACCAGCGACCCGCCCGTCAAGCGGTCTCCCGGCGGACGGTCACTGTCCTTCATCATGGTGGCGGTCATCGTCGTGGGGGTGATCGTCACGACCGAGTCGCCGTTGTTTGGCGTCCTCTTCCTGGTCGTCATCATGATCGCCGGGGCCGTTCTCTGGAACCGACTGCGACCCAAGAGCGGTACGGGCATGGGCATCCTGTCGAGCAACTGCGAGAAGTGCGGCGCCTTGCTCCAAGGCGCCTTCGGTCTGCCCGCCAAGACGTGCTCAGAGTGCGGCCACTCCCAGTCCTGGGCCCCCTAGGACTCGCCCGCAGTTCGCGAGGAACTCTTGTACCGCCGCTCATAATGTGATATCAATTAGATATCAGTTAAACGCAGTCGCCTATGGGAGGCACCATGAGTCAAATAGTTCCACCGAGCGAACCCGCCGCGAGATCACTCAATATCACGAGCGCGCACGTCGAGATACAAGAGCGAGAGGCCAAACTGGTCAGCGGTTGGTTTGGCGTGTTGCTCATCATCGCGTTGATCGTCGTGGCCATCCTGATTCCGGCAAAAGACCGGGGTTTCGTAGCGATACCCATCGTGCTCGCCGTGATCGTGCTGAGCTCGCTGGTCATCGTCCAACCGGGACAGACCCGCGTGGTCCAGTTCTTCGGTAGCTACGTCGGCACCGTCCGCCATACCGGTCTGTCATGGATATTGCCGCTGGCCAATCACCGTGGCGTCAGCATCCGAGTGCGCAACTTCGAGACCAACCACCTCAAGGTGAACGACGCCGAAGGTAATCCGGTCGAGATCGCCGCGATCGTCGTGTGGCAGGTGACCGACACGGCGCGCGCCCTGTACGCCGTGGACGACTATCGCAACTTCGTGCGCGTCCAGGCCGAGTCGGCGCTGCGCCACGTGGCCACCACTCACCCCTACGACGACCCCGAGGTCCAAGGGCTTTCTCTGCGGGGGTCCACCGACGTCGTCGCCGGTGAACTCGCGGACGAAATGGCCGATCGGGTGACCGTCGCGGGCGTGCAGATCGTCGAAGTGCGCATCAGTCACTTGGCCTACGCGCCCGAGATCGCTCAGGCGATGCTGCGCCGCCAGCAGGCGAACGCCGTGGTCTCGGCGCGCTCACGCATCGTTGATGGTGCGGTGGGCATGGTCGAGACTTGCCTTGGAGCGAATCCAGACGTTGGGTCTCGTCGAACTCGACGAGGAGCGCAAGGCGGCGATGGTGAGCAACCTGATGGTCGTTCTGTGTAGCGACCAGCCGGCGTCGCCCATTATCAACACCGGATCGCTCTATCAGTAGTTCGTGAGCGAGCGCAAACCCATCCTGCTGCGGATCGATCCCGCCGTTCACGACGCCTTGGCGAAGTGGGCGGCGGACGATCTGCGCAGCCTTAATGCGCATATCGAGATGCTGTTGCGCGAGTCACTCAAGGACGCCGGACGCATGCCCAAGAAGCCAGGCCCACTCCCCCGTCGGGGCCGACCACCGCGTCACGTAACGAACCGAATAGGAAGGAGACGACATGTACTTTCGCTCATACTGGGCCGACCCGATCTGGCGGTTCCTCCGCATTGTCACGTTCGTCACAGTGGCGCTCACGCTCATCATCCTCGTCGTCTATCTCTCAGGTGAGAAGTCGTGGCTGGACGCGCTCGCCGTTGCGGTCATCGTCAACGTCGTCATGAACGTGGCGTTGCTGGTTCGCACCCTGATCTATCGCGCTCAGTTACATCGACGCGACGACTCGTAGAGAACGCGAGGTCGCGCTCTCTTAGAGACCTTGAAAAACGCCGCGCAGGTAGTCCACGACTCCGTCGCCCAGCAGGGATTCTGGCATGTGCGCTTCGTCGAGCCGGCCGTAAACGAGACGCACGAATGCCTCGGCGGGGATCTCAAGGTCGACGGCGCCGTCGTGGGGCTCCTCGACTAGCTCGGCGGAGTCGGCCGTGAGGTGCAGGGTGAACGAACAACCGGGGTCGACCGTGCGAATCGTGATGCGCCGCTCATCCTGACGAAGGCGAGCTGTGCGCCCCACCAAGAAGTTGATTCGGTCGAGAATGAGTCCGCTCGCCTCGGCGGGAAGAGTGGCCTCGGAGCGAAACGTCACTTCGATGTCCCACGTGTGCAGCACGTGCTCGCCCAGTCGCAGGCCAACGACGCCGTCGAAGTCAAATGAGAACGGCCCGAGCGACATCTGATACCCGCTGCGTTGCTCTTCGGTCATACCCTCGAGCGCCTCGAGGTACTTAATGTCGCTCACCAGTGAATCGGCGACCTGAGCGTCAGGAGTCTTCGCATTCCACACATCCCAGACCGACTGATTGAACGCCGGGGTCGCGCTCACGCCCGGTGATGAAGTCCTCTACCCCGCGGGCACCAATCACGGCACCGGAACCCAAATGAGAAAAGGTGTCGGCGACTGTCCACTCGCTCGGGTACGCCGACGCGGTGTAGTCAGATGGATCAATCTGAGAGGTGACATCGCCGAGATGGGCAACGGACTCTCGTACGGGACTTCAGCCGTTCGGACATGGGACGACTCCTCTCTAGTTCGGAGTCAGTGTAACCAGGCGACCCTGAGCGTCGACCTCACGAACCCTGCTTGGTCGCGGCCCCGAGAAACGAGCGTTCGACTTCGTTTGCGGCTAGATCTCGGGCCCGGGCGCGAAACACTTCTGCTTCCGCTGATCGACCGAGCTCCTCCAGCAGATAGGACTTCGTTGCGGGAAGGTAGTGGTACATGTCGAGTGAGCCTTCGCTCTCAAGTTCGTTCACGAGGGTGAGCGCAACCTCAGGCCCCTCGACTTTGGAGATGGCCACCGCGCGGTTGAGGCGCACGACCGGGCTCGGCCACACGAGGAGCAGTCGGTTGTACAGGACCACGATCTGGGGCCAGTCGACCTCGTCGTACGTCGGCGCGTGAGCATGCAAGGACGCGATCGCCGCCTGGAGGGAGTAGCGGCCCGCCGCGCCCGAGCGCAGACTCTCGACGATGAGTTCATGCGCCTGGGCTATCGCGTCGCGGTCCCAGAGTGATCGATCTTGTGCCGAAATCGGTTGAGCTGTGCCATCCGGGGTGACTCGGGAGTCCTGTCGCGCCTGAATGACCAAAAGGAGTGCCAGCAGTCCCTTCACCTCGGCCTCCTCGGGCAAGAGGTTGTGAAGCAGACGAGCCAGACGTAAAGACTCGCGCACCGTGTCGCGTCGCACCAGAACTTCACCCGACGGAGAAGCGTGCCCGACCGTGAAGAGGAGATAGATCACACCCAGCGAGCCCTCGAGTCGACTGGGCATGTCTTCGGCGCTGGGCACTTTGAAGGGAATCCGAGCGAGCGCGATCTTCTTCTTGGCCCGGGTCAGTCGTGCGGCCATGGTGGTTTCGCTCACCAGAAAGCACCGAGCGATGTCGGCCGTCGACGTACCGCAGACCAGTCGGAGCGTGAGCGCCATCTGGGCGTCTCGCGACAACGACGGGTGACAACACATGAACACCAACCGGATCGTGTCGTCGTCCGCGAAGTCACCGCTATCCATTTCGGAGTAGAGGCTCTCCTCCACGACGGACTCACCGGAGTCCACCAGCAATGGCAGTTTTTGCCGGTAGGTGGCCAGACGGCGCTGGGCGTCGAACACCCTCCGACGCGCCACCGTCGTGAGCCAGGCACCCGGGTTATCGGGTATTCCGTCGCGGGCCCAACTCGTCAACGCCTCGGCGAAGGCGTCCTGGGCGGCTTCCTCGGCGAGGTCGATGTCCCTCGCCGTGCGCACGGTCGATGCGAGTACCCGAGCCCACTCATCGCGATGAGCACTCGCTACCGCCGTGCGCACGTCGTCGGACATTTAGGCGTTCGTGTGTGAGGGAACGACGAGAAACTCAATCGGGCGTACTTCGACCCCGCCACCTTGATGGAGGATTGGGTTGCGACGAGCGATGGCGAGGGCAGCGTCAAGATCGGGTGCTTCGACCACACACACGCCCAGAACCACTTCCTTTGATTCAATGAACGGACCGTCGGTGAAGCCCTCCGCCCTGATCGACGTCGCCGCCTCGTAGGACTCCAAGCCAAAGGCGGCGATCATCACGCCCTCATCCTGGAGTTCTTGGGAGTAGCGATCGTGCTCTCGCATCCCCTCGGACTGGCGCTCCCGCGTCTCATCGTCGTTGACAACTGACTCGTCCTCATCATCAATTGGCGCGTACAGCAATATGGCGTACTGGGGCATTTTCTACTCCTTGTCTTTGTGACTCCTCGTCACGTATAGGCGTCGAGCGAGAAGTGAAGAATCGACAACTCTCGAGGCGAAAATCACGTTGCCGGCATATGAAACGTGAACATCTTGTCCGTCCTAATGCGTGCGCCGTAGGAGTCGCCGCTGTCAACCCAGTCGCGAAAGCCCTCCCCCGCCGTGGGCAGATAGTGGTCGAGCATGGCCTGGCGAAGCTCTGGGTGCTCAGGGTCGTTGAGTTCGAAGATCTCGGCTCGGCCGTGGACCGTAATCGCCAGCTGTTCGTCGGGCACGTAGGTCGCGCTCACGAAGGGTCGGGCAGCGATGTGCCTCATTCGCACGGAGTCCTTGCCAGAACTGAACCAGAAGTCTCCGTGGATGAAGTAGCCGTCGACGGGACCTATGAGTGGTCGCCCGTCGGCCGTCGCCGTTGCGAGAGCAAGGAGTCGCATGCCCTGTAACTGTTCGCAGACCTGCGCCGCCGTGAGGCGGCGATCGTCGGAGATCACGTCGCGCAGATGCGGTCCGGCCGCCGCCGCGCTCGCATCGAGCACCATTTGCAGACGATCGAGGTCTTCGGGAGTCTCGCGCATAACTCCAGATAAGCACGGACGGCGGCGCGACGAAAGATGTCTAAAAATCCTGTAAATATTCAGGTGCTCCGACAGATATCAGTAGCCGGCAACGATTCGAGGAACCCTAGTGCGAGAGCTATTCAACATTCGACGGAGCACAACGCTCGTGATGGCCATTGCCGTGACGCTGTTTGCGTGGATGCTTCCGGCGAGCGCAACCACCCAATCGGTCAGCTCACACGGCATCACCGTCACCTACACGTATCACGGGTCGCCGCCGCTATCGCGAGACTCCCGTCTGCAGATCTCCGACAACGGCACTGTGGTCTACGACCATGCCGTGACTTCGAAGTGGTGCGGTAGCCAGTGCTCGCCCAACATCATCGCTCGGGCGAGGAAAGTCGTCCACATCGTGCGCCTGAGTGGCACTGGGGGACCCAGCGTCGTCCTCGACCTGTACACCGGCGGCGCGCACTGCTGCTTTGTGGAGCAGGTCTACTCCCTCGGCGCCAACTCAATGCCCGTAACCAAGGCGGAGTACAACTTCGGCAACCCCGGAGTACGGCTGACGAAACTCAACTCATCGAGCAGCTACAGCTATCTCAGCGCCGACAATGACTTCGCCTACGAGTTCACCGACTACGCCGCGTCCGGCATGCCAATAGAGATATTTAACTTTTCGGACGGCGCGTTTCACAACGTCACCAAGTCGTATCCCGCCCTCATCCGTAAGGACGCCGCGCAATGGATGTCGGCGTTCCAATCCCAAGCCAGTAGCCACTATCAAGATTCGGTAGGGGTGGTCGCCGCGTGGGCGGCCGACGAGGACATGCTCGGTCACTCGGCGGGAGTGGCGCGATTTCTCGGCGCGCAAGCTCGAGCGGGTCATCTCAACAGTGCGCTTAACCCCATCACGCCAAGTGATCACAAGTACGTACTCGCCTTACAAAAATTCCTTCACAAGCACGGGTATCTCGACTAGACGGTCACGATCGAAGAGCGCGCTTGGGTGGCGACGAACTCACGAACCGGCTAAACACCACGATGTTGGACTCGTAGTGTCCCGTCGCATGATCGAACGTGCCTCCGCACGTGACAAGTTCGAGGGATTGGAACCCGTGAGAGCCAAAGACGAGCCGATCGGGAAATGAAGTTTTGGAGTACTGGACGACGCTCACCACCGCAAAGTGAACGACGTTGCCGTTGGCAAGTTTCACCGTGATCGCATTTCCTGCCTTGAGGTTCTTCAGGTAGAAGAACGTTCCCGGACCCCGAAACGAGTCCACGTGCCCCAGGATGACGGCGGAGCCGATCTGACCCGGCGTCGGTCCATCGATGTACCAATCGACGACGTGCGCGCTGGTCGGCACCATCACCTGGTGATCGGGCTGAAGACCCAACGTTCCGACCGCGCTACTGATTCCGAGTACTGGAATCGATAGCGTCACCGGCCGAGAGCGAACCAGAGGATGTATCTTTGCTTTCTGAACGGCCGCGGGTAACGGCGCGGCACGCGCTAAGACATCAACGCGCGGGTCACTCGTCTTGAGCGTGCCCGCGAACGCGACGATCGCAATGCCGAGCGCCACGATCGCAATGCTCCACCACACCCTCCGACGACGTCCCAGCGCCCCATGATGTTTCATCGTCGGGCTAGCGACGACGGCGAAGGCGAATCGCGACCGACGTAGCACTCATGGACACGACGATGGCTCCGAGCCCAATTAGGCCCAGGGGCGAAGAGCCCGAACCGGCCATTCCCCCCTCACCTGTGGCAGGAGCGCCCTTGGGGATGATGGTGGTCGACGACCCGGGAGTAGACCCCGTACCGCCAGTCCCGCCCGTTCCTCCGTTATGAGTCGTCCCGGTGCCTCCCGGCTTCTTCGTTGACACGGTCGTAACCGGAGCCTTGGTCGGAGCCTTGGTGGGAGTCGTGGGCGCCGTGGTGGTGGTTGTCGTAGTGGTGGTTGTCGTGGGCGTGGTCGGAGCGCTGCAGGTGGGGACTGTGATGACGTTGTCGTCCAGCGTCACTGCACCGGTCTGCGCAAACACACGACCGTCGACAGTTGCCCCGGTATTGAGTGTGACCGACGCCAACGCGAGAATCGTTCCCACGAAGGATGTCGTACTTCCGAGCGTGGCCGAGCTTCCCACCTGCCAATAGACGTTGCAAGCCTGGGCGCCTCCTTCAAGGACGACCGATGCAGCCGACGCAGTTGTCAACGTTGAACCCGCTTGGAAAATGAAGACCGCACTGGCGTCGCCGCCAGCGTTCAAAGTGACAGGTCCGGTGAGTTGCATGGCCGAGGACGCGGTGTACACGCCCGGGCTGAGTGTGAGACCGCCGACGGTCCCACCGGCGAGCGTCGTGAAGGGCGTCTCGCCCGCGGCCACTCCATAGGCCGCAGTTGCTGACGTCTGGGCGGCCAGTGACGTCGCGTCGGCAGCGTTACTGGTGCCAGAGGCAGTGCCGGGGGGAAAGCCGGTGATTGACGTTCCCGGGGAGAGGCTGATGTCGCCGGTCAACACCGAATTACCGGTGTTGGTGATGGTCGTACCGGCAACCACTGCGTCCGGCGTGGCTGAGCCGAGATTGATTGCGGCTGCCCCAAAGGCGGGGCTGCCCGCGAATCCGATCACGGTCATCGCACTCACGACTCCAACTCCCAGCACGCCGGTCGCGCGACGGACGCTCGTCAGACTGCGTCGGCGGCCAGGCTTAGTGCCAAGACGGGAAACGATTCCCAAAAATGAGACAGGACGGTTTGGTGCGGGGACGATACCCATACGACACACAACTCTCAAGACCGAATTAAGTTCAATCTCGACGAGGTTGAAAACCGGCTTCTGTATTAATAAACATACGGCCTACCGTGATTTCTTGCAGCAGGTCGATTCAGAGGTGTCGGTGTCTCTCTAGGATCCCGATTACCAATACTCCATATTTTTACTGGCCTTCTGCCATGATGTGATCCGCCGGTGATATGTGAGGCGAGCGGTCCGCTGCCTATCCTCATGAGGACTTATGAGTTTTTTCTCATACTCCCCCCAATTCAGTCACAAGTCTTCAAGTGGCCCTTGATGGAACTGGCGGATTTCATCTGTGGAAGGATTCCCGAGAGGTCCAGGGCGGACTCGTTTCGGGGCAGGACGATGAAGACTCTCAAAAACACGGTGACGGCACTTGGATCCGGCGCACTGGTCCTGGCCCTTGCGGCCATCCCGGTCACCGTCGCCTCTGCTTCAGGCACCGTGGGAGTGACGTCAACTCACGTGGCAGCGAATGCGCCGATCACCGCTGGGCCATCTCGTAGCGAGTGTCTTACTCCCACTTTCGATGACACCGGGCTCGCATCCCTCAATGCGGCGGTCGCCAGTTTTGAATCTCTAACGAACTCGACCGTCACGTGCGTCTCGGCGTACTTGAATGGGGCGACGGCGTGGACCGACTGGGAGTCTCCCTGGATCACCAGTTCGATGTACGGGTACACACAGTGGGTGGCTCAATCGCCCCACAATCAACTTGTCCTGCAGGTGAATCTGATCCCTGACAGCCTGGAAGACGTCAACGACCCGTTGAGCTGGGAGCAGTCGTGTGCCGCGGGCGACTTCGACTCCTATGCCGCGACGCTCGGCACGAACCTGGTCGCCGCCGGACTTGGAAACTCGGTCATTCGTCTCGGCGCGGAAATGAACGGCAATTGGGAAGCCGACTTCATGGGCACCACCACCCAAGAGCAGAGCTTGTGGGCGACGTGCTTTGCCAACGAAGTCACCGCGCTGCGTACAGCGACCAACGAGAACTTCCTCATTGACTGGGACGTCAACGGCGGTAAGGGCGGCTATCCATATGCCAATTTCTACCCAGGAAACGCCTACGTCGATGTCATGGGGCTCGATCTCTACGACGTGGATTCCAACACCCCCAACACGTCAACGACCTTTTCGGCACTCGCCAACGAGCCTTACGGGCTCAATGACTTCGAGGCGTTCGCGGCTGCACAGGGTAAGCCCATGAGTTTTCCCGAGTGGGGTCTATCCAGCGTCCCGTCCGGCGACGATCCCGGATACATCGACGGCATGGCCTCAACGGTCGCCAATGGCAACTTCGCCTTCGAAACCTATTTCGATGCAGCCGGAGGGAACGCGCTCGCACTCGGGTCCAGTACGACGCCCCTTTCGCTCGGCGCGTATCAAGACTGGTTCGGCACTCCCTCACCAAGCGCCGCGACGATCTCGGGTACCGTGACGGCCGCTGGTGGCGGTGACCTCGCAGGCATCTGCGCAGAGGCGTTTCTCAACGGCACCTACGTAGCGGCCTCTGCGACGAGCGCGGCCAATGGCACGTTTACGATCTCGGGTCTGGCCCCGGGTAACTACGGTGTGATGTTTGCTCCCGGGTGCGGCAGCGGTGACTACGCCACGCAGTGGTACAACGGCACTACCTCGGGAACGCAGTCACCGCCAGGCACCTTGACGACCGTCACCGGCACGACCTCAGTGCCCGGGATCAACGCCACCATGGCGGCGGGCACAAGCATCTCGGGAACGGTGAGCGCGTCTGGCGGACCCAGTCTCGCCGGTGTCTGCGTCAGCGCGTTCCTCCCTGGCGGAACCCCGAGTGCAGGGACATCCGCCACGAGTGCGTCCGACGGGACGTACACCGTTGAAGGGCTCGCGACCGGCAGCTACGACGTCGAGTTCTCCGCGGGCTCGTGCGGCGGAAGTTTCGTGACGCAGTGGTACAACGGCACGTCGTCTGGCGCGTCGACGGCGTCAGAAGCTTTGGCCGTACCGTCCCCGGCAACTGGCATCAACGCTGCGATGGCCCAGAGCACGAGCATCTCGGGCACGGTGATTGCGGCCGCCAGCGGAGCCGACATCGGCAACATGTGCGTATGGGCGTATCCCGTCGGCGGCGGCACGCCGGACAAAACGATGACCGCGCTCGATGGCATGTACACGATCTCTGGCATGCCCGCCGGTAACTATGACGTCGAGTTCTATACGTATCCGTGCGGCGGAAAAAACTACGTCACGCAGTGGTACAACAACATGGCGACAGGTGCGGCCTCCCAGTCAGGAGCTTCCATCGTTTCCACAACGGTGAACTCCCCGACCTACAGCATCAATGCCGGACTGGCTCTCGCCGCCGAAGTGACGGGGACTGTAACCGCGAATTCTGGCTTGACCAACGTTCCTGGTGTTTGCGTCACGGTTTCTTCAACGGACGGCGGAATTGGCGCCTCGACAACGACCGCAACCAACGGTAGCTACACCGTTTTCGGACTCGCGGCTGATTCCTACCAGGTACTCGCTGACCCCTCGTGCGGCGGGACTGTCACAACGGCGTACGCCACGCCTTCGCCCGGTTCAATAACTGGTACGGCCGGTGACACATTCACGTACAACGTGGCTCTCGTTTTGCGTGGTTCGATGACCGATGTGATCACGCCCACCACCAGCGCCCCGACCAACGCATCCGTGGGTGGCGCCACGTACTCGCCGAACGCAACCGCGACTTCGGGTGACACCGTTGAGATAACCCTCGACATCATGTCGACCGGTTGTGCCATCAACGCGGGCGTCGTGAGCTTCACGGCGGTCGGCACCTGCGTCATCGACTTCAACGATCCCAGTACCGGTCCGAGTGACGCCTACGCATCAGCCGCCCAGGTCCAGCAATCCTTCAGCGTCGCCGCATCCTCCGGTGGTGGCGGTGGCGGTGGTGGCGGTGGTGGCGGTGGCGGTGGTGGTGGTGGTGGCGGTGGTGGCGGCGGCACTCCCCCTGCCAGTCCTCCGGTCGTGACCCCACCGGCTCCCCCGATCACGCCGCCAACTGTGTCAATCCCGACTCCGCGAGAAGTCACGTATATAGGAGCAACGACGGTCCTCTCATCACGGGCGAAGGACGTGCTGAGCGCGCTTGCCAAGAGACTCACTGCCGGAGGCTCCATCACGGTCATTGGATACGCCCACGACGACAAGGCTCTCGCGCACAAGAGGGCCAGCGTCGTGGCGAACTACCTATCGCGAATCGTTTCTGTCCACGTGTTAATAAAAATCGTAACGACGTCGACCGTCAGCAAAGTGATGATCGTCACCACAAAACTCTGACGACGTAGTCGCCGGTTCCTAACTCGAGCCAACTAGCCCATGATCGAGTTGTACACCGTCGCGACCATTGGGGCCCCTAACTGAACGCCCAATTCGGCGAGGATTGGAACAAGCGTCGCTCCAAATGCATCGAAGTCCTCCTGGGACTCCCACACGTCGAATACCTGTATCGCACCGTCGGACTCCAACGCAAAATGGTTCGTTCGACCCTTCGGCGATCCCGCACCCGCGGCGTCCAACCGCATGATGGCCTCGTCGTACTTCTCCGGCGTAAATCCCTCATGCGCAAAGTAAATGCCCAACGCCATATCGTTACCTCTTTCAGCTCAGTACGGTCTGGTTGCCGAACGGTATCAGTTCTTCGTGCGATTTTCACGATCGTCCGTGGTGCCAACTTCACGTCACCCGCTGATCACGAATCGACGATGACGGTATCGAGAAACGTCGCCTATTGCGAAGCGATGGCGGCAAAGGACACGAGCAGACCTTCGACGTCGATCGGAAGTGCCGCGCCTTGACGAGCGGGAGGGTTGTGGGGAAACCACGCAGCCCATTCAGCGTTCATCCCGGCAAAGTCCTCCGAGTGGCGAAGAATAAACGTCGCGCTCACCAACTTGTCCATTGAACTTCCCGCCGCCTCCAAGATTGCTTCGATGTTTTTCAGGCATTGGCGGGTCTGCTCTTCAACGGTCGGCCCGGCCAACTTTCCCGTACTGGGATCTTGACCGACTTGTCCGGACACGAAGATCAGACCCCCCGCTCTCACCGCCTGACTGTAGAAAGACGAGGACGGTGCACCCGAAGTCGAAACGATGTCTCTGGTCATCTGAAGTCCTTTGGCTGTTGTTGTTCCACGCTGAAAGTCGCCACCGGAAGAGTACCTACTGACCCTGGCGCAACTGGCTCAGAGCCGCCTCGACGCGCGCCAGTTCGTCCAACATGGCCGAGGCTGCTTGCACCATGATCTCATTGGCCTGGACCTCGCCTTCATCATCAATGAACTGAGTGAAGAACGGGATATTGACCGATTCGAATACCGGCAACATCCTGAGCGCGGTGACCACTTGTTTGAGTTGCTGTACGGATCGAGTACCGGCCGCGATCCCGCCGTAGGAGACGAACCCGATGGGCTTGTCCTTCCACTCCTGGTTCAGGAAGTCGAGCGCGTTTTTGACGGGCGCGGTCATTCCGTAGTTGTACTCGGGCGTCACGATCACGAAGGCGTCTGACGCATCAACGATCGCACTCCAGTTCTTCGTGTGCTCGTGAACGTACTGACGCAGTCGAGGATGATTGGGCTCGTCGAGGAGCGGTAGTTTGAGTTCGGCCAGGTCGACGACGCGAACGTCAAAAGCCCCGTGGTCTCTGGCGCGCCCGATGAACCACTGGGCAACGGGCAGTCCGGCTCGTCCCGGTCGAGTCGATCCGATGATCACCGTAAGTGTTGGCATGGCTGACATCACTTTCCCCTCCGTGGTCGCTTCGCCAGAGAAGTTCTTTCATGCTACGAGCGGACGCATCCGATCCCAAGAATCTCCGCCCGGGCCGGACCTAGCCAAATCTCGAAAGTACTCCCCATCGTGAGTGTGCGTACGGTACCGTCGGTCATGGGTTTCTTTCGCAAGAGGCACCGAGAGTCGGCGACCCCTCTGGAGGATGCCGCCGAAGACGATGGAGCGAAACCCCACCGCGGTTTTCAAGGCTTCCCGAATTTCATTAATTCGAGCCGACTGCCTGACGGCGTTGCGCTGATGGGTGCTGAAACAGATCCGACCAGCCGAAAGAGGAACCGTGCGGAAGCCGATCCCGAGGACGACTCCGCGGAGTCACAGTTGGTCGACGAAGAGCGGCGCCACGAAGAGTATTGATTGACGCAGTAGTGGATGCATAGGGCAACAGGCACGACAGTCTCACTCGGCCCGTAGCGCCAGCGCCGTCGGAGTCTGGGCCGCAATGCGACCGGGTAGTGCGGCAACGACGTTGGCAAATACCATCGCACCAACGCCCACAAGAATCACCCAGAAGACCGGCACCGTAGGGTCGGGCACCGCGTTGATGTTGCGGGCAAACAACGACCACAACTGTCGGCCGATAACAATGCCGAGAGGCACGCCGATCACAACGCCGACCGCGGCCGTGATGGAGGACTGCCATGCCACCACAGCGGCGAGTTGACGCGAAGTGAAGCCCAGCGATTTCAGCAGGGCGAGATCGCGTCGGCGACGGCGGACCATCGCGACGAGAGTGAGGGCGAGTGCCGCGATGGCTCCAAGTGCGAGCCCGGCGGCTAGGAATACTGGGGTCGAACCGATGCTGTGATAGTTCACGATCTGCGCCGGACGTTGCACGCCCTGCACGATGACGGTGTTGCCTTCGCCATGTTTGTCGTCGGCAAACACCTTGTCGGAGGCTTCGGCCACGTGACGCAGATTCGCGAGTCCCGCGGCGGCGCTCACGCCGCGTCGTATCCGCACGAAGACCAACTCGGGGCCGTTCAAGTTCGGGTCGGGGCTGAGCAGAGCTCGCTGGAAAGCGGCCGGTTCCACTCCGGTCGGGATCAAGGCTCCGGTGCCCATCGAGGTGTGGTCGGCAAAGAAACTAGACGAGCCAACTGCGGGGAATGTCGCTGTCCCGACGATGCGCATCGGCGTCGGCGCAATGTAAACCGGAGCGTCCTTCGGTGTTCCGTAGGAAACCTTCACCGTGTCACCGATGCTCTTGTGCAACAACGCCATCGTTGCAGCTCCCAGAACGATCTGGTCGTTCGCCTCGAGACCGTGTCCACTCAAGATGGGAGGAGCTACCGCCGCGTGAAGAGGACCTATGAGTATCGGGACGTTCTGGCCTTCGATTTCAACGCTCGCGTAACCCGAGTACCCACTCCAGGCGGAGACATCGGGGTCGTGGTCGAGCATCTTCAACGCTTGCGGTGGGACGTTGTTGCTGGGAGAGAGCATGTAGCTCCAGTTCCAGCCGTAGAGCGGCGGGTGAGAAACGAGGGTGCTGAGACTGCTCGCGAAGGTCAGTGTGCCCACCAATAGGGTGACCGCGAGCACCGTGCCCGTCAACGCAGAGCGCACGGGCACGGCGTTGGGTCCGCTTCCCGGACTAAACGCGAAGCGCACGCCCATGACTCCCGATATCGGCAACCCTGCCGCTTCCGCACCCCGAGTGAAAGCTGAACCGCGAGAAGCCCGTCGCCCTTGTTGAGATCCTCGATGGGGCGCTCCACGACGCGAGAGCGCCACACCGGCGATGCCCAGTCCCGCGACAAGTACCAAGAATCCGGTTCCAAGTACGGTCCAGTCGACGTTGACCCCCGGATCTGGATAGACCGCACGGACAGCTCCCAGGGGAGCCAGGGGTGAGAGAGCGACCGCAAGGCCAACGGCCAGCAGCGAGCCCGCAAGAATCGCAGCGAGAACTCCAATTAGACCGTCGCCCGTCGTGGTCGCCGGACTCGCTCCCAGGGCTCGGATTATCCGACGGTCTACTTCGCCCGCGCGCAACTGGCGAGATATTGCCTGCATCGCCAGCACCAACGCGACAAGAGCGGCGATCGCCCCAAAGGCGCCTAAGGCGACCGACTCTGGCTTGACGGACAGTTCCACCTGGGCGGTTGAGCGCGAAGTCACGTGTATCTCGTAGCCCGAGTGAGGTGGCACCACGCGGATGAACTCGCGCTCCACTTTGGGGATATCCCGACTGCCGTGTTCGAGCTGCAAATCGTAGATGATCGGTGCCGTGGCGGAAGGTTCTATCGCGGCCACGTCACGGATGAGGGCTGGGGTCACGATGACAAAGGCGTTGGCCCGGTCGACGTCGTCTTCGACCACTTGGTTGTTGAGAACCACGATCCCGGTCAACGTGGCCTTCACCCGTAGGCGGGGTTTCACGCTGGGTGATCCAAAGCCTGCATGTTCGGTCTGCGAGTTGGTGTAGAAGCCCAACGGTACCGACTGGCCCACGTGCAACCCGAGATCGTGTGCTGCGGTCGCAGTCATGACGACCTCGTCCGCTTGCTTCGGATTGAACAGCTCCCCCTTGACAACGGTCACGCGGTCCTGATCTTGTAGTTCGCCGTCCAAACTTCCATAGAGCTGAATGACACCTGTCAGCGCGAGCCGCGGAGCCCCCTTGCGATTGAGCGGGATGATGGCCGGCGCGACGAGATCTCTAACTCGCTTGACACCGGCGAGATGATCGATGGAGTTCGTAAACGACGCAGAGCCAGTTGAGCCATTCGAGTTGATAGAACCGGCTGAGACGGTCAGGTCCGAGGGATTGGTGCTCCTCAGAAAAGTCGGGTACGACGACTGAATGCGGCGCGCCGCGGAGATCGAAGCCATTGACAAGCCGCCGACCAAACCCGCGAGTAGCACGATGGCCAGCCACTCCGACCAGCGGCGCGACCAGGTGACCCGGAATCGATACCACGAAACTCGCAGTACTTGGCTCACGTCAACCCGCACCCCTGAGAGAACCATGGTCGATCCGCATTGTCACCAGTTTGACGGCGGCAGTTGGCGCTAATGAGGTGGGTACCTGCACTCGCGCACTTCGTACTACTACCCGTCGACGAAGACAACCGGAGTTCTGCGGATCGAAGATAATCGCGTTGTGGGACCGGCGCCCGGATTCCAAGGAGAGCGGCTACGTTCAACTATTGGAGGCCCGTCATGTCAAATCGCTCTCACTCGATCGATGAGGTGGCCGAAGAGTTGCGGATCGCCATCGAGTCACAGGACCTCGCAGCTTTCAGTGACTTGCTCGATCCCAACGTGACGTGGGGAGCACCTGGTGCCTCCTCTCCAACGTGCCGAAGCAAGAGCCAGGTTCTTACCTGGTACGAACGAGGGCAGTCATCAGGAGCAAGCGCGAGAGTCATCGAAGTGGTTACGGAGGGAGATCGGGTTCTGGTCGGTCTGATCGTGAGCGGTGTGAAAAGTGCCCGAGATGAAGGCGGCCATACTGAACGATGGCAAGTCTTCACGTTGAGGGACGGTCACATCGCAGACATCGTTGGCTTTGACCAAAGGAGTGAAGCTGCCGCCTGGTTGGGCGTTGGTTGAACTCGAGGCGCTACCAGTTACGCAAGCGACGGGAAAATTGCGCCGCGCGACTGCGATGTGTGGGGCGCGGCGCACTCGCGACACAGCACTACTGAAGACCTTGACATCGAAAGGGAGTTTCGGGACTTTCGAATGATTCGAACAACTCCACCCGAGCGACAGTTGCTCGCGTGCACGCACGTGTGGCGGCTGCATTGGCAGGGACCGGAGGCGGCAGAGCGCAGAGGTTGATCGGTCATCACGACAGGTCCATCGCATCGAAGAGCGCTGGTTGTGACAGTGGCACACATACGTGTGGCGAAGATCGCATCTCACTCCTCATCGCAACCGCCATTCATAGAACTACAACGCCACTTTACCAATGAGCAAGCCAGTCGATTGGTATCGGATCTCCCCGTCACATAATCGAACTTGGGCATTGAACAAGCCCGGGTATGCTCCGCCATAGTTCGTGATCGATTGATCTCGTCGCACGTGATGACGTTCTCGTCGACGGGATCGACCGTGGGAACTCAGGAAGCCAATTGTGGCCGCGAACGAGTGCCACATGAAAGTTCGCATCGACAACACGCACTTACAAGGAGTTCAAATATGATCACACCTTCGGTCTCGGAGTCTCGCGACATCAACGCATCCGCAGCTCTCATCTTCTCGATCTTGTCCAACCCCGCGCTGCAACCGGATGTCGATGGGACCGGGATGTTGCGAAGTGGCGTTGACAATGAAGTCATCACCAAAGTGGGTGACGTGTTTTACATCTCGATGACCCACTGGGATCGTGGCAACTACGTGATGGCCAACCACGTCGTCGCGTTCGAGCAAGATCGTCACATCGCGTGGGAGCCCGTCGTTCACTCATACGAGAACCCCGAATACAAAGATGCGGTTGGGGGTCCGGGTCTTCGCGAGTGGGGTTGGCAACTGGAACCGCTGAGTGACACGACGACCCGAGTGACCGAGTACTTCGAGGGCAGCCGCTTGCCAGAAGGCCTTCGAAAGTTCATCGAGGACGGAGAGTTTTGGAGACCAGCGATGCTCACCAGCCTGGAGAACCTGGAGAGAATTGCCACGATGACGCAAGATAGCGGCGGGACGCCACGATCCGAAACGGCGTCACGGTTCACCGAACTATTTCGCGCTGAATGATTGGCGAGGTCCTTCGTGCGCGGAGACCCGCGTGTCGGGTCAGCGCAACCGACTACAGCGCGACAGCAGGTACCAAGATCTCACTCACGTCAGGTTCAAGTGCCTTGCTGCACGTGGTGGCCAGCAAGATCGCACACCCCACGTTGGAGATCGATTCGGCTCCAAAGAGCACGTGGAGCACACCCACGATGCTCAAGAGGGCAGCGGTAGTGCCCAACAGCTGGACCCAGAGAACAGCCCTGGCCCAGGAGACGTCGGGTAACTGACGAAAGAGCCAGTAAGCCGCGATACTCATGAACGTGACGAGTATGGCTCCAAATCCATAGTGAATGTACTTCAACACCGCGTCGAGAGAATAGAAGTAGGTGCTGATAAGCACGAAGAACGTGGCGGCGCAATAGATCAAGAGCAACTTTCGCACTTTCTCGGAGCGAACACCGCCGCCGCCACACACGCGCGCTGCGCGCATATTGCCGACCGCTAGCACTACCCATCCGAGCGTGTACAGCACCGCAGTCTTTAGGTGGACGCCGTACTCGCTGATTCCGCCTTCGTGTCGGGCCAGCACAAAGCCCGGATGGAGTGCGACACCCGCACCCATAAAAAAGAGGAACGCTATCTCTCCGAAAACTACCCAGCGCAGCGCAGACGGCGCGCTATTCACATGTACTCATTAGCCCAATCGACGCTAGCCTGCGAAACGCGTCGGGCACCGTCGCCCCGCCTCCGGGACCACAATTCTTCAACCACTGTCTCACGTTGCAGCCGAATTCGCAGCAATGCAGGGTGCGATTGATCGGATGTTACGAGAACAGCGCTTCCCAGGTACTCGCACCAAGCAAGCCGTCCGGCGCGTGCTCGGGACCGATCATGATGATCGCCTGCGCCAGACCCAGCACCGGATCCTCAGCCATGCGGGCCTTAGCCCGTATCCGACGTTCCACCGCCTCTGGACCGAATTCGTTGTTCACCTTCGATGCGACTCTCCCGGCGAAGCGAAGATTGCTCATTCGCACCCGCCGCTCCGCGCCGTACGTGGGAGAATGTGCTGGGACTCCATTCGCTCGTCGACGTCAGGAGTTCAGAGGTGATTCTCACGTCGCGCATCGCTATCGAAAGGCCCTGTCCATTTATCGGGTCATTCCAACCGGCGGCGTCTCCGATGAATATGACTCCCGGGGCGAAAGGCACATCGATCCAGCCATCTTCATTGGCGTAGGTCGCGTGCGGGCTTACTGGCGTGGAGTTGACGATGTCTCTGGCGTAGGGGAATGAAGGAGTGTCAAAGGCATCGAGAAAGTTCCGGACGCCGACCTCACCGGTGTAGCGATGACGGTCAGCAAATGGAAATCCGAGGTAGAGCCGAATTCGCCCCGATCCTTGAGGGATCGCCAGGTAGTGCACGTCATCGGTGGATCCAATCGCCATGAGATCCTCGGGGAAACCGTCCGCACCCTCGACCAAGAGCCCGGTGAACAAGTGGTGGGGCTCGTCGGTCTGCAATTCAATACCGAGTTGACGTCGTATCACTGATTGGCGACCGTCCGCCGCGACGACCAGTCGACATCGCACTTCGCGTTCGCTGCCGTCGACTTTGAAGGTGACCCGCTGGGACTCGCCACTGGCGGCGATGACAACGTCTTCCACTCCCCGTACGCAGTGCGCACCGGCGCTCGCAGCGGCGTCGAAGAGAACTTGACAGGCATCGGGATGTCTCTGGGTCATCGGCCCCTCAACATCAGGAACCATCCTTGAGAAGTCGAGGACGTCCGACTCTGCCTCTTCGCGAGGGATCTCGGGCTCATAGATGACAAGACGTCGAAGAATGTGACCGCGCGCGGAGCGCAGGTCTTCTTCAATCCCGATACGGCGCGCCTCGAGCACGCCCCAAGGTGCCAGCCACTCTCCACGAGTCCGATCGGGAAATGTGGTGGTGCGCTCGAGGACCACGCACGAATAGCCGGCCCGAGACATTACCAACCCCATTGACGAGCCACCGATGCCCCCGCCAACGATGACCAGGTCCACCTCTTGGGTCTCGCTCATCATTGAAACATAGTGAAGATCTACATCTGGAGTATCAGGTACCGCGGCTCGGGGTTCGATTAATCAGACGGTAACAGCGCTTACTTGACCCAAAGCTCGACCCAACTCCGATAGGAATGGTCCAGTGGTCGATGAGAGCGCGAAGCATGGAGAGTGGGTACAACGTGGAAACAGGAATCAATCAGCCATCGCGCGATGCGATTGTGCCAGCGGTGTGGGCCGCGTTCTACGCCGAGACAAGCGTTCCCGCCGCAGTGCGTGTCGGAGAGACATTGCGGGTTACGGGTCACACCGGCGAGATGGCCGACGGGTCGTTCTCGCCCGACACCGAGATCCAGATTCGCCAAGTGTTTCACAACATCGGGCTAACGCTGGCCGAGGCGGGAGTTGAGTGGGCCGATGTCGTCGAGATCAACTCGTATCACGTCGGCCTGCAAACGCAAGCCGAAGCACTTCTCAGGGTTGCCGGTGAGTTCCTAGAGGATCCCTATCCGGCGTGGACGGCAGTGGGAGTGACCGAGCTCATCATTCCAGAGGCTTTGGTGGAGATCAGTTGCGTGGCCGTAAGTCGTCAACCATCTCTGTAGGTCCGCCTGACCGCTCCTGAGGCGAAGGAGCCACGGTCGTCAGCACGACGAAATCCTGCTCGACGGTAAGCGCCCCGCGGAGCCTGGCGGCGATCGCAACGATGCCAAGGGAGCCCAGACTGAGCAGCGCGATCAATACCACTTCGAGGTGAGCTGCAACCAGACTGGTAACCATCGCAGGGCAGGCGATCAACATCGCTGAGCTGGCGAATCCTGAGATCGA
>CAWBQX010000004.1:0-42436 GCA_963791015.1 uncultured Acidimicrobiaceae bacterium
ATTTGCGCGACCGCGGATCCTGTCAGTAGCCAGACTGTTGATGAGTGGGCCCCTCGTCGGAGCCACGAAGGTCTCCCCCACGCCGAACAGACCGGTGAAGGCGAACAGAATTACGATTCGCCAGCCTGAGCCACCTACGACTTCGGCGAATCCGAGGAGCGTCCAGGACACTGCCCAGATCAGTCCGACCATGACCAGGCCGAAGGTACGCCGGTGCCGGCGAACGAGTCGCAGCACGAGCATCTGGAAGGCCACAATGACGGCGGTGTTGATGGTGAAGGACACTGCGATCGCGTGGTCTGAGATGTGGTCCGCCACCGATGCAAAGGCCGGCAGCCCGGAATCGAATGTGGAGGGGCCGGAAAAGGCGAGCAACAGCGAGGCCAGAATCATCAATCGGAGTCCGCGGTGGCGCAGGACGTCGCGGTACTCCGACCCGGGCTTCGTTGGCGACTCGTGTTCGACGCGGGTTGGGCAGCGCGGGCAGCAGGCTAGCGAAGAGAAGACACGTGAGTCCGTTGGCGAGGAAGAGCACCTGAAAGGTCCCGGGATGATGGGCCCTAACGACGACCGCGGCGACCGCCGCGCCGATGCCCAGTGCCATGTTCTGAGTCGTAAAGTTCACCGCAAAGGCACGCTGCTGAAGATCAGGCTCCGGAGTCAGACCATGGAGCATCGTCGAGATCCCGGAGAACATCGGCGTCCACGTCGCCCCGTAGAACAAAACGGCCGGCCACGCGGTCATCGTGTTGTGAGCCCAGGCCAGCGCAACCTCCGCGACGACTTGACCAAGCAGGATCCCACCGAGCACCGACCGCGCGCCTACCCGGTCCATCAGTGCTCCGCACGCCATGACGACAACTAAGCCGGTCGCCGCCCCCGCCGCCAGCATCTCTCCGACCTCGGGTAACGCGATGCCCCTCGACTGGTGAAGGTAGATGATGATGAACGGCAAAACCAATCCAGTGCCGAGCATCGACAAGGTGTTTCCGGCGAGAAACAGCCGGGTTTTGCCAGATAGCCGTGCATTTATTTTCGTCATTGACATAGTTGGGCCGGCCGCATCACGCTCTTCTTGCGCCAGTGGAAGTGATGTTTGGGTCGCGGGGTCATGCCTTGCGAAGTGAGACGGCGAGCCCTGCGCACCTCGTCGGCACGATCGACGAGACCTTGGATGTGAGTGTCGGCAGCTTTCCCAACGTGAATGAGTTCATGGCCTGCTTCCCTCCGGACGTGAGTAGGCATGGTTTGACGCACCTGGCTCGGTCAGCGACAGCGGTGGCTTCGAGCTCTGGCATGGTGTTACCTCTTTGGATTCGGGCGTCTCACCTAGTACCGACACCGGCACGAAGAAAAAATGGTCGGTCCGGAGCGACCAGTTTCCGGCTCGTAGCGGTGTCCGTATGTGTAGTGGGATCGGAGGGAGCCCGACAGCGAAGTGATGAGAGAGTGGAGCAGTGAGCATGGACCTTCTGAGTCGCGCCCAGTCCGGGGACCAGCAGGCGTTCGCGGAGTTAACCGATGGATACCGACAAGAGCTACGGCTGCACTGTTATCGGATCCTGGGTTCGAGGCAGGATGCCGAGGACGCCCTCCAGGAGATCTATCTCGGCGCATGGCAAGCGCTGGCGGACTTCGAGGAACGGGCCTCGATCAGAACCTGGCTCTACCGCATCGCGACGAATCGTTGCCTGAACATGCTGCGCGCCGCTAGCCGACGACCCGTAGTGGAGTCTTCGCCCAATGCCGTTCGCCCCGCGCCGACTGGGATGGGCGAAGTTGTCTGGCTCGAGCCATACCCCGACATCCTCCTTGACGGGCTGTCCGACGACAGTCCTGGACCCGATGCTCGGTACGAGTTGCGTGAGGCGGTGTCGCTGGCATTCATCACGATCCTTCAACTGCTTCCACCTCGGCAACGGGTGGCGCTGGTGCTTCGTGACGTCCTCGGATACCCAGCCGGCGAAGCGGCAGAGATGATTGAAGCTTCGGAAGCATCAGTCGAAAGCGCTCTCAAGCGCGCCCGGGCGTCTCTGCGCAATCGGCTCGTCGACGCGAAGGATCGCGAGCCTCCCCCGGCTCCCAACTCAGTGGCTGAACAAGCAATCGTCGCCCGCGTGACGGCCGCCTTCGAATCCGGAAACGCGGACGAACTAGTCGCCCTCCTCACCGAAGACGTCTCGGTCACCATGCCGCCAGTACCCGGGGAGTGCAGAGGTCCCGAGGATGCGGGACGATACTTCCGCCAACGTCGTTCCGCCTCGGGCGCTCGACGCGGACTGTGCCGACGCGGGCGAATGGCCAGCCCGTACTTGCGACCTACGTTCGCGATCCCCAAACAGGCTTGTACCACGCGAGCGGCATCGCGGTTTTGACATTGTCGGGGAGTCTCATCTCGGCGGTGACGATATTCGGCAAGGACGTCCTACCATCATTTGGTCTCCCGCGAGTCTTAACTTCATGACACGAGTTTCTGCGTCTCAGGCGATTCTCGAATTTGTGATTCAACTCTCGATTGGAGTCGCGAACGTCATTGCGGTGAGTTCAGTGTGATGAAGTTCATCTTTGAGCCACTGGGCAATCTTCCGGTGCTTATCGTCGTCGTGCGAAATTGACTTGATGGCTTCACGATGACCGGGATGGTCGGGATCGACTAGTGCGTCCCCGTCTACGGGTGTGGTGTCGTCTTCGGCGTTCTGTAACGGGTGGTTGCTGGTGAAATACGAATACCAGGAACCGCCAGATTCGCCCCAGGCGCCAAGCGCCGCTCCTCCCATCGCGCCGCATATGCCCGAACATTGAGCGCAACATCCTGCGCAGGGAGCGCAACCAGCCATGTAGAACCGTCCTCTTCATCGGGTCAGATCGTCAGAACCTATCAAGCGACCGCGCGCGGCAGTATCTTCGCCCGATGGGCTGGCTGATCGAGCTCTTGATCTAGTGGGGGCGAATCGTCCGAGAGTGTCCAAGAGGTTTGGGCGCTGATATCGGTCCGATCTGACTGTGCGGGATGCGAATGTGAGTTCTCCTGGGCCATTTTGAAGTCAGATTTGGCGGAGTCCGAGCGATAGCATCACCATTTGCGAGCCTGCTGGTCGCAGTGGACTCGATGGGAGTGTTCTCGATGAATGGTCCTCGTCTGACCGGATTCGTGTTAGCCGGAATTGTTTTCATTGTCGGGTTGACATGGATGATGCAGTTACTTATCGACCACAACGGCAAATCTTGGATTCCGGCCATTCAAGCCTCTTCAACTTTGACGCTGGTATTTGTAACCGCCGCATATGTTCTACTGACCGGTCGCATGGTGAGGGTCCAGCAGAGCCAAGTTCGAACGGCGGCGCAAGAAGCCACGATGCGCGAACTCGTAGTTTTGTTGACCACCACCGTCACGGATTACGGCTCGACTTATGACATTCCAGTTGATTTCGCGACGTGGCCGAACCCGCAGATTCAGCCCTTCGCCGATAGCCTCAGCGACATCGGAACCGAACTAGCCGCAAAAAGTCCGCTGCTCCCAAAAAAACTCTATTCTCCCGGAATGCGCGCGGCGGCTGAAGCCCTAACTGCCTCAACGACGTTAAGGAAGATGCACGCCGTGTGTCTGGACCAGTGGATAGAAAACCTGGAGACCGGACGAGGGTGGTCCGTGGACGATCTCCGCGTCCGATGGCAGCACGAGCAAGCAGACGCAACGTCCGTTCAAGCAGAGTGGGACTCGCTCATTAGTGGCGAATTCCTCGTACGCGCTTCAAGCACTCTGAAAGATTTCCTGAATACTCTGGCAAAGTCCCTCCAAGAGGAACAGAACTAAGCGCTTCGAGCAGTTCAGATCCACGTCCGTGTCGCCTTATCTGGTCCAACCAATGGGGTCAAGGTCAACGAGTAGGGCTGTAAGACTCCGGGAGAATCTTGACTAAATAGTGTCAGGAGTTGCTTGACACATTTCTGTTATTGATTCTGCCGCTTGCGGTGCGGTTCTGCTCGCTTCTTTCTCACCTCCTTCGTATTGGTCCTCGGAATGGACTTGATGAGCTCGGCGCCGTCCCAGACCTGGAGCAGGGTCGGTAGCACTCGCACGTCGACCAGGTGGCCGCTGCGCATCTTGCCGACGCTGAACATCTGATTCGCGATCGAGATCACCCCGTTGATCGAGACGGTGCGACTCACCCAGTCGTCACCACTGCGATCCTCGTTGAAGGTGTGCAGATCGAGGGGCGGTGTCGGAACCTTCGAGCGGGCGCCGTAGAAGCGCTCGGCGGGGGTGGCCATCTTCAGACTCTGGTGGGGTCGGCGCAGGTTGTAGTCCTCGATCCACTCGTCGAGCTCGCCTTGGGCCCGTTCCAGGGACGAAAACGTGCGGTCCATCAGAAACTCGTGGCGCAGGGTGCGGTGGAATCGCTCGATCTTGCCCGTCGTCGTGGGATGGCCCGGTGCCGTCAAGCGATGCCCGATGCCATTGTCACGACAGATCCGGTCAAAGAGCACTTCACTCGGCGTGAGCCCGAAGCGATTGGTGAAGACCTTGCCATTATCAGTCAGTATCTCTTCGGGCACGCCGTGCTTTTCGAGTGCGGCCGCAAAGTGCCCGCAGACCTGGCGAGCGATTGCTCGGGTCATGATGCCCGCGCACACAATGAAGCGTGAGTAGTCGTCGATGCCGTCGATGATCTTGCACTCGGTGCCGTCGTCGAGCAGCAGCCCGCCGACGACGTCCATCTGCCACAGTTCCATAGCTCTTCCTCTTTCCCATCGTTTGTAAGTTGGTAGCTTTTTGCGCTTCGCGCGCTCTTCAATGAGCCCACTTCGCACCAGTGCGCGATAGATCGCCGACAGCGACGGCAGCGGTTCGAGGTGTTCTCGTTCCAGCTGGTGGCGGATGTGCATCTGTCCCCAGCTCGGGTGATGACGGCGCAACTCCAGCACGCGGGCTTCGGCTGTGGCCGGCATCTGAGTGGGTGACACGCGGGGACGATGTGACTGCTCGGCCAGTGCCTCGAGTCCGCCCTCTTCGTATCGTTTGAGCCAAAGATGGACCGCCTGGCGGCTCACGCCGAACTTTTGGGCCACTTCGGTGACGCTGAAACCGTCTCTCAAGACGCCTAAGACGGCGTCATAACGTTGTTCCATTTTGCTTGACTCCCACAGCATTGGGGCCACCTCCTGCTCAGGAAAGAGCAAAGGACAGTGGCGGCTTAGGTGTCAAGCAACTCCCGAAACTGTGTCAAGGATCAGCCGGAGTTGTGTAAAGCATCACCCGAAACTGTTTCGACAAGGATCAGTCGGATGTTTACAGTCAACGAGTAGGGCCGGTGGGGATCGAACCCACGACCGAGGGATTATGAGTCCCCTGCTCTAACCACTGAGCTACGGCCCTGCGGAATCAAGACAAAAAGTGGCTCCCAGAGCAGGACTCGAACCTGCAACCTAGCGATTAACAGTCGCTTGCTCTGCCAATTGAGCTATCTGGGAATGCAACTAAAAGCCTAGTTACGTTATCACTCGAGGTCCGCCTCACTGCTGGGCGAACCACTCCTGCAACCGCTTCGCTTCGGGACTCTCACGAACCGCCCGTCGACTCCGGTCGATTCTTTTGGCCATCCCCTGGCGAGTTATTCCGTAGGACTTGGCGATCTCTTCGATGGACATCGTCTTGAACGTGGACTGCCAGAACGCGTCGAAGTCGTCGCCGGTGAGACGGCGAAGTTCGTCGATGACCCACGCCGGAGCGTCGTTTGGATCACTCGACGAGCGAGGGTCGGCGACCTCATCCAACTCAACAGACGCGTAGCGCCGCGACTGCAGTTCTCGACTCAGCTGCACGACCTCATGCGCCTTGGCCTGTGAGACGCCCAGCGCTTGGGCCAACTCGCGCTTCGAATAGTTCTTGGCGGGATTTGATCGTTGGAGACGCTGGTAGTTCAGGATGAGTCGCATCTCCGCGTCGCTCAATCCAGCCTGTTGCTGAACGGCTTGATTGACGAGCTTGGTGATCCAGTAGTTGGCGTACGTCGCAAAGCGGTTGCCCTTTTGGGGATCGAATCGTTGAAGGGCGTTGACGAGTCCTTCGACGCCGGCGGCTTCTAGGTCCTCGTTGTAGAAGTGATAGCCCCGCTCTTGCACTCGCGCTCGCACCAGTCCGAACGTTGCTCGCAGCAGGGTGGACTCGGCTTCCTGACCCTCTTGGCGTGCGCGCAGGAGTCGCACGCGCTCGGGCGTGCTCTCCGGTCCGCTCATCGTCGCGAGTTCGCCACTCGCGCGGCGCCCCTCTTGGATGATGGGATAGAGGGCGCGCTCGTCCTCCACGGACAGTGGCGCCAGCATGGCCATAGCCCCAATGAAGCCATGCGTGCCTTTGCTCACGAGGACGTCAGTGACGCGCGTTCGAGCAGCCACGCACGAAGATCGCGCTCCGCGGCATCGCCCTGGTCGGTTTCGAGCAGTTGGACCCGCTCTTCGACGTCGCGGTCCACAGCGATGGCGATCTCGGGAGAGAGTCGACCCTCCAGCATGTCGCGATTCACGTTCTTACGCTCCGCGCGCACCGCCGAGCGCAAGAGCTGAGCGACCACCGCGGTCACGTCATAAGTGTTGTCGAGCTCTTCGACGATCAGCTCGCTCAGCACGCGCGCCTGCTCGTCGTCGCCTCGCCTCTCGAACTCGTCAATGAGCTCTGCGTTCGTCGCACCCGTACTCAGAGCGTCATAGATGTCCCGCTGGACTTCGTCGAGAAAGTACGGCGCGACGAATCGCTCTTTCACGCTCGACGGGACCGTGGACGATCAACCGCAACGCTTCCATGCCTGGGCGCGAGTGCGCCGAGCGCGGCGCGCGCGGGCGTGGCGGCTCGTTCGCGATCTCGCGCACCGCGCGCTCGCGAGGGTTCTTGGCTAGTTCACGTACCCTGGCGCGCAACATCTCCTGATCCAGGCCCAGGCGACCCACGAGCTCTTGGATGTACTGGTCGCGCACCAGTTCACTGGGGTGCTCGGCGAGCACGTCCATCGCTCGCTCCGCCGCACGCGCGCGACCCTCGGCTGTTGAGAGAGTGGCACTCTCCAATACGCGATCGAGGCGGAAGCGCAGGAAGGGGACGGCCCGCTCGATCGATTCGCGCAGCGCGGCGGGGTCCCGTTGTGCCAGATCGGCGGGATCACTTCCCTTGGGCAGTTTGGCGACGGCGACGTCAACTTCGTGTTGGCGCTCCCACTGATACACCGAGGCGGCTGCACTCTGGCCGGCGGCGTCCGCGTCGTAGGCGAGCACGATGCGCTTGGCGAAGTTGCGCATGAGCCGGAAGTGCTCCTCGCCCAAGGCCGTCCCGCACGTGGCCACGGCCCGGGGCAGTCCCGCGCTGAAAAAGGCAATCACGTCCGTATATCCCTCGCACACGATGATCTCGCCCGACTTGATGATGTCGTCCTTGGCGAAGTTGAGCGCATAGAGAGTGCGCCGCTTGGAGTAGATCGGCGTCTCGGGACTGTTCTTGTACTTCGACTCGACGCGTCCGTCGGGGCGCGGCGTGGTGGCAGGAAGTACGCGCCCGCCCACCGCGATGGCCTTGCCGCTCGGATCGAAAATCGGAAAAATGACTCGCGCGCGCAGGGAGTCCTGTCGACGATCGCGCTTGTTCACGAAACCGAGCCCCGTTGCGCTCAGCACCTTGTCATTGAGTTTCAAAGACGCCGAGAGCGCGTCCCACTCATCGGGCGCCCAGCCCAGCTTGAACTGACGCGCGAGTTCGCCGTCGATGCCGCGCGAGCGCAGGTAGTCACGCGCGGGACGAGCGTCCGGTGCGCTGAGCAGACGCTCGTGGTACCACGTGACGGCCCGGTCCATGGCGGCCATGGCTTCCTGGCGCTCTTTGCGCGCGGGACCCGCCTGGGCGTCGTCGTGCAGTTCGATGCCCGCACGCTCGGCTAGCTGTCGTAGCGCGTCCATAAAGTCGAGGTGCTGGGTCTCGCGCACCCAAGTAATTTGATCCCCCGACGCGCGACACCCAAAGCAGTAGTACCGGCCTTCTTCGGCGTTGACCGAGAAGGATGGCGTCTTTTCTCCATGAAAGGGGCACAGGCCGGTCCAGCGCTGACCCGAGCGCTTAAGGGCCACGGTCTCGCTAATGAGAGCCACAATGTCGCTGGCCGCGCGAACTTGGGCGATCTCACTCTCTGATATGGCCATAGCAAGAAAGTACCGGTTTCGTGTTCTGATCGCGTCGAACGTCACATCGGCTTACGTAAACTGCTCGCAATGCCCGAATACGCCGTGGAGGCCTTTAACATCGTGCGCACTTTTAGCGCCGGCAACGTTCGAGCACTGGACGATGTCTCGCTCCAGGTGCCCACCGGACAAGTATTCGGACTCCTGGGCCCCAACGGTTCCGGCAAGACGACCATGGTGCGAATCTTGTCGACGATTCTTTCTCCCACGAGTGGCCGAGCCCTCGTGGCGGGCTACGACGTGGTCAAGCAGGCCAAACAAGTCCGTCACCACATCGGCCTCGCTGGTCAGAACGCCACGGTCGACGAAAATCTCACGGGATTCGAAAATATACGCATGGTCGGACTTCTCAATCACCTCAACAAGTCCTACGTCGTGGCCAAGTCGCGCCAGCTTCTCGAAGACTTTGGACTCAGTGACGCGGCGAATCGCATCACGAAGACGTACTCGGGGGGAATGCGCCGCCGACTTGACTTGGCGGCCGCACTCGTGGCGGATCCGCCGATTCTCTTTCTTGACGAGCCCACCACGGGCCTGGATCCCCAGAGCCGCCAGGACCTGTGGGGAATCATCGAGCACCTCGTTGAAGGTGGAACCACCGTGTTGTTGACGACCCAGTACCTCGAGGAGGCGGATCGCCTCGCGAAACACCTTGTCGTATTGGACCACGGCAAAATCATCGCCGAAGGCACGTCGGCGCAACTGAAGGCCAACCTCGGTACGACGGTTCTGTCCCTCACTTTTCCCTCGACTGATGACGCGCAACGAGCGGCCGCGCTCGTCGCCGACCTTTCGGCGAAAGCGGCCAATGTTGAGGGCAGCGTCATTGAGATGACGGTCGACAATGGTCCCTCGGTGACCGCCGACGCGCTGCGCCGGATCGACGGCGCGGGAATCGCGCTCAGCGGGTTGGCGTTGCGTGAGCCAAGCCTTGACGACGTGTTTCTGAACCTGACTGGTCACAAAGCCGAGGATCTGCCGCTCGACGGGGCGGCTCCTTCCGGTCGACGCGCTAAGAGTATGGGTCGCGCGTGAGCACTGACACGCTGCCCTCGTCGGTTTCGACCCACTCGTCGTTTCGTTGGGGCGTGAGCGACGTCCTGACTGTGGCTCGGCGAAACTTGCTCGCACTCTTTCGAATTCCGGTGGCCATCGTCTTCATGATCATTCAACCGATCATGTTTGTCATCTTGTTCCGCTACGTCTTCGGCGGAATCATTCAAATTCCTGGCGTGTCGTACGTCAACTATCTGATTCCAGGAATCTTGGTGCAAACCGTCATCTTCGGATCGGTGGGCACCACGGTCGGCCTAGCCGAGGATCTGCAGAAGGGTCTCATCGAGCGATTCCGCGCTCTTCCGATGGCCAGACTGGCCGTGCTCGCCGGGCGTACCGTGTCCGATCTTTTTCGAAACATTCTGGTTCTGGTCATCATCACGGGCGTGGGATTTCTGGTCGCGTTCCGCCCCCACGGCGGAGTCATTCCGTACTTGCAAGCCTGCCTCTTGATGCTCCTGTTTGCGTACTGCCTCTCGTGGGGATTCGCTTTCGTGGGGCTGGCCGCGCCCAATGCCGAAGCCGCCCAAGCAATGATCTTTCCCGTCATTTTCCCGCTCACGTTCGCGTCGGCCATATTTGTGCCGGTCTTTTCGATGCCGGGATGGCTCCGTCCGTTCGCCAATAACCAGCCGATTAGCCAGACTGCGATCGCGGTTCGCGGACTCATGTTGGGCCAACCTCACGGGCACTCGACCTGGATCGCCCTCGCATGGGCGCTCGGCGCCATCATCGTTCTCGCTCCCCTGGCGGTGAACAAGTACCGAAAGGTTGCCTAGTTGGAGCCCGTCCTCAGTATCGAGGAACTCCAACAGATCACCGTCGACGCCTTTCCCGACTGGAACGTGCCCGTCGTCGAGTCGATTGACGGCGACACCCTGATCCTCGCGCAGCCCCTGACGGAACGTGACGGACGCCCGGGCGGCACCGTCTCGGGACCGACCATGATGGCCGTGGCCGACAATGCCGCATGGCTCGTGATCCTCGCGCACATTGGGCCGGTGCTGCTCGCCGTCACCACGAGTCTGCACATCGACTTTCTGCGCAAGCCCGGCTTTACCGATCTGTTGGCCACGGCCCGGCTCATCAAACTCGGCAAACGCCTAGCTGTAGTGGATGTCGAACTGACCTCACGCGGATCCAGCGACCTGGTCGCCAAGGCGCAGGTCACCTACTCGATACCTCCGCGCGAAGGGACCTAGCGCGCACGACGTCGCGCGTTGGTGCCTCGCAGCGTCATCTGCAACTCGAGTGGGCCCTCACCCACGAGATCCACAAGTTTGGCCCGCGCACTGCGCTCCAGATCGCGACGAGTCGCCTCATCTTGAATCACCGCGCCCGAGTAGGTCGTGAAGTTGCGCACCACGTCGTCGACCGTACGTGGCCAGATCCAGTTGAGCTGGAAATTCTCGACGTCGACAAAGGGTCCGTCGGGATCCAGCTCGGCGGTCCAGCCGCGCGGACGCCGACCTTCCTGTCCGGGCCGTTCGCGCAGCGCGCTGAGCTCTTGCATCCAGGGCACATCGCGACTGAACCCATTCCACCAGATATGCAAGGCACCATTGTCGACCAGGATCCGGGCGAACTCGTTCGCGGCGTCGGGCTGGCGAAACCAGTGCCACGCCGAGGACGAAAAGACAGCGTCGAAGGACGCATCGGCCGTCGGTACCGACTCTGCGGATCCGAGCAATACCGCCACGCCAGGACTCTGGCGGACCAGGACCTTGCGCATCGCCTCATCGGGTTCGATCACGCTCACCCGAGCGCCGTGACGCAAGAGAAATCGGGTCAACTTCCCAGTTCCCGCTCCGACATCGAGCACGTTGAGTCCAGTGAGGTCACCCGTGAGTGAAATTGCTTCGTCGGGCGGGTCCGGCCGATACTGGTCGTACTGTTCGGCGACCGTGCCGAACTTTTGTCCGCGCCCGTCGTCGCTCACGCGACTTTCCGCGTGCGCGAATGGATGTACTCAACGAGCTCGGTGAGCGTGACTCGCACCTGTTCGGTCGTGTCGCGGTCGCGCACGGTGACCGCGCGATCGTTCAACGTCTCGAAGTCCACCGTGATGCACAACGGCGTGCCGATCTCGTCTTGACGGCGATAGCGTCGACCGATCGACTGGGTCACGTCGTAGTCACACATGAAGTGCGGCTGGAGGATCTCGAGGACCTCGGCCGACACCCCTTCGAGCTCGGGCTTCTTCGAGAGCGGCAGCACGGCCACCTGATAAGGCGCGAGGCGCCAGTCGAGACGTAGCACGGTGCGAGTCTCGCCTTCGACCACGTCCTCGTGGTAGGCAGATAGCAAAAACGCCATCATGGCGCGTGTGGCTCCAGCGGCCGGCTCGATGACATAGGGCGTGTAGCGCTCGTTGGTCGTGGGATCGAAGTAGTCCAGGGCCACGCCGGAGTGCTTCGTGTGCTGGGTCAGGTCGTAGTCACCCCGATTGGCGATGCCCTCGAGTTCGTCCCAGCCCCAGGGAAAGAAGAACTCGACGTCCGTCGTGCCCTTGGAGTAGTGCGAGAGGTCGGCCAACGCGTGCTCGTACTTGCGCAGCCAGTTCTCGGGAATGCCCAGATCGATGTACCAGTTAAAGCGCGTGTCGATCCAGTAGCGGTGCCACTCGGGAGCCTCGTCGGGCGCGACGAAATACTCCATCTCCATCTGCTCGAACTCTCTCGTGCGAAAGACGAAGTTCTGAGGCGTGATCTCGTTGCGAAAGGACTTGCCCACCTGGGCGATGCCAAAGGGCGGCTTCTTGCGGGTGGTCGCTAAGACGTTGGCAAAGTTGGTGAAGATGCCCTGTGCGGTTTCGGGCCGCAGGTAGGCGGTCGCGCCCTCCCCCTCCACGGGACCGGCCTGGGTCTTGAACATCAGGTTGAACGCGCGGGGCTCGGTGAACTTGGTGGAACCGCAGTTGGGACAGACCCCGTCGATCTTGTCTTCGCGCCAGCGCTCCTTGCAGTTCAGGCAATCGACGAGCGGGTCGGTGAAGGTCTCGAGGTGCCCCGACGCCGCCCACACGGCCGGTGGGCCGAGGATGGCCGCGTCGATACCGACGATGTCGCGCCGAGTTTGGACCATCGAGTACCACCAGGCGTTCTTGACGTTGCGCAGCATGTTGACGCCGAGCGGACCGTAGTCGTAGGTCGAGCGAAAGCCCCCGTAAATCTCGGCCGACTGGAAGATGAATCCGCGCCGCTTGGCCAGATTCGTGACTTTTTCCAGTAGATCCGGGTCGAGCTCGGGTGTGTCAGACATCTACCAAGGTTACAGGCCTACCCCGCGCTTCTCAGACGGACGATGACCTGGTTCGCGACGAGACGGGCCTTCGGCGTGAGCGTCACGCGCCCGTCGCTCACCCGCACCAAGTGGGCGATCTCGTCAAGTGAGTCGAACGCTTCGAGTGGCACCCCGCGTGCGGTGCGCAACGCAAGTGAGTCGCGCTCGAAGGCTTGGCTCGACTCATCGACGATCTCGTCTCCCCCCAGTGGCGAGTCACCCTTCTCCACGAGTTCGATGTACCGATCGGGCGTGCGCACGTTCCAGAAGCGACGTCCCGCGTGGTGCGAGTGCGCGGCCGAGCCGAATCCTCGGTAGTCGCCGCGATCCCAGTACACGTGATTGTGGCGACACTCGTGGCCGGGCTTCGCCCAGTTCGAGATCTCTTCCCAGAGATACCCGTGCTCGTCGAGGACCTCGCCCACCAAGTCGTAGGCGTCGGCGGTCGCGTCCTCATCGGGGTGACGAGCGGGGTCTCGTCCGAGCGGCGTCGCGGGTTCGGGCGTAAGCGCGTAGCAACTGAGATGTGGGGGCGGACTATCCAGTTCGAGCAGATCGGACAGGGTGTGTCGGACGTCATCCAAGGTCTCGGCGCGCGAGCCCACGATCAGGTCCATGTTCCAGGTCGAAAAGCCCGCCACGCTCACCGCCTCGGACACCTCGCGATGGGCCATGGTGCCGTGTCGGCGCCCGAGGTCCGCGAGGACGGCGGGTTGGGTGGACTGCACGCCGAAGCTCATCCGCGTGACTCCACCCGCACGATATGCGCGAAGGCGCTCGACCGAGGCGTCTTCGGGGTTGCACTCAACGGTTACCTCGGCGTCATCGCTGCGCGGAATGGCGTCGAGAATCGACAACAGGTCCTCGGGGGGTAGTCGAGAAGGTGTCCCACCGCCAAAGAACACCGACGTCGCGTTTGCCAGGCCCGCGTCCTTGGCTCGTTCGATCTCACTCAGCACGGCTGCGACGTATCGAGACATGAGGTGGTCGCGGTCCTCGTAGGTGGCAAAGGCGCAGTAGTCGCAACGATGCGCACAAAAAGGAACGTGAACGTAGACGCCGTACTCAGACATTGCCCAGCCACCCTACGGGGAGCGCGGTGTCGCCAAGGGCGCCGAGGAGCCCGGAGCGCGCAGGCGCCGACCGAAGTGGCTTTCGATCGCCCCCTGGGCGAGGGCCATCACTTCCCCGGCTCCGGCGGGCGGCTCGTTTTTCAACACCGCGCCGAGGTCGCCACCGAGCATGCGACGAATCAGAACCAGCGCGTCGAGCGAAAGGGCCACTCCCTGGCGACAGTTGCTACAGAGCGTCCCCCCGATGCCGGCGTCAAAGGCGACCAGGGGCTCTTCGCGCCCGCAGTTGACGCACACATCGACCACGGGCTGGGAGCCATCCAGACTGAGGAGGCGGAAGAAGAACGAGGCCGGCACGAGCGTGGGGTCGTAGGTCTCGTCGTCGAGGGTGCTCAGCACCCGCACCAGCAGATCGAAGATCGCTTCATCGGCCACGCCATCGGAGGGAATCGCGTCCATCGCCTCGACGACCGCGTACCCCGCCGAGATGCGCCCATACGAGCCACGCAGGTTGGCCAAGTGTTCGAGGTGCGCCACGTGGCGCACGATGTAGAACTCACCACGGGTCTTCACGAGGTCGACCTTCACGTAGGCGAGCGTCTCGAGGGTGGCGCCCAGACGACTGGTCGACTTGCGCGCACCCTTGGCGAGGACGCGGACCTTGCCGAAGTGGCGCGTCCACAGCACCACCACCCGGTCCGCTTCACCGGACTTGTAGGTGCGCAGTACCACGGCGTCGTCGTGAATCTCGTTCACGGCTCGCGCTCGTCCTTAGAGTCGTCGAACTTCGATCGGCGCGGCGCGATCCCCATGTAGCGCTGCAGCGCCACGCCGAGGATGATCATGAGCACCAGTGCCACCGATATGACCAGTGGCACGTACAGCCCGGTCGCCCCCTCGGCCGCGATCACCCACAGCGTCACGTACAACAGCCCGGCCACGATGAGCGTGGCCCGAGTGACCCTCACTCCTCGACGCCCCCGAAACGTCGCTCGCGGTGTTGGAACTCTTCGATCGCGCCAAAGAGGTGCTCGCGTCGAAAGTCCGGCCAGAGCACGTCGCTAAAGACGAGTTCGGAGTACGAGATCTCCCACAGCAAGAAGTTCGAGAGCCGGTACTCGCCCGAGGTGCGAATAATGAGGTCAGGATCTGGTAGTTCGGGGTGGTACATGTGCGCACTGATCGCTTTGACGTCGATCTTCTTCGCGGGAACTTTCTCATCGATCAGGGCCCGCACCGCGTCCACGATCTCGGCGCGACCGCCATAGTTAAAGGCAATATTGAGCGTCATCACCTTGTTGTTCTGCGTGAGGGCGGCAGCCTTGTCCATGCGCGAGAGAACGCCGCGCGGTACGCGCCAGTCTCGGCGACCCGAAAAGACGATGCGCACACCGTCGTCGTGCAACTCGTCCTGGCGACGTTCCAGCAGGTCACGGTTGAAGTTCACGAGGAAGCGCACCTCGTCGACCGGTCGTCGCCAGTTCTCCGAGGAGAACGCGAAGACGGTCAAAACCTTCACCCCGCAGCTGATTGCCCCGTAGACGGTGTCGAGCAACGACGCCTCGCCGGCCGCATGTCCTTCGGTGCGAGGAAGTCCCCGGCGCTGCGCCCAGCGGCCATTGCCATCCATGACGATCGCCACGTGCCGGGGCACGCCCGAGCGCTCCAGGGACGCGGGAAGTGGCGTGGGACGAGGATCAGGCACCTCTCAAAACTACCTGGTCCCCCTATTTCTGACCCTCGGACCCGTAATGTCGCAAGGTGAAGAGTTTCGACCCCGACGACGACGCGCCCTACGTCGAGCGCGACATCGACGAGGGTGTGCAACTCAGTGAGAGAGACACCTCGGTCGACGCGGACGCCGCCCTCGCGCTGCTCGATCGCATCACCCACGACCTGCCCGGTGGCGGCGAAAGTCGCGAGGGCCAGCGCGAGATGGTGCGCCTGGTCGCCTCGGCCATCTCGCGGCGGAGATCCCACGTCATCGAAGCCGGTACCGGGGTGGGTAAGTCGCTCGCCTATCTCGTGCCCGCGGTGCTCTCGGGAGAACGCGTGGTGATCGCGACCGCGACCAAGAATCTCCAGGACCAACTCGCGACCAAGGACGCCCCCCAGGTCGCCGCCCACGTGCCGGGCGTGAAGGTTGCAGTCTTGAAGGGTCGACAGAACTACCTGTGTCGCAATCGTGCCCAGAGCCTCGGCGCGGGCGCCCAACTGAGCTTCGAAGACGGCAGCGACATGCCGCGCGGGGTCGCCGACCAGATGCGCCGGATCCTGCGCTGGGCCAACGACACCGAAAGCGGCGACCTCGACGAGCTGCCCTTCGAGGTCGATGCCCGTGCGCGACGCGCTGTCTCGGTGACCCCTCAGGAGTGCCTCACTCGGGCCAAGTGCCCCCAGGGCCAGAACTGCTTCACCGAACTCGCGCGCGATCGCGCCAGCGACTCATCGATTGTCATCGTGAACGCGCACCTCTACGCGTCGCACCTCGCGTCAGGCGCGATGTTGCTGCCGGCACACGAGTACGTCGTCTTTGACGAGGCCCACGAAATCCTCGACATCTTCGCGACGCTCCTCGGCACGACCTTGAGCGCGGCGCGGCTTCGCGCCCTCGCCACGGTGGCGCGTTCACTGCTCAGCGAGAGTGCGCGTGAAGCCGCAGAGCATCTGATGGCTAGCGCCGATCGCTTCGCCGCTTTGCTGCTCGACCAGTACGAGCGCAACGAGCTCAAGGGTCTCGACGAGGCCTCGCGGGGCGAACTGGCCCTCGCCACGCTGTACGTCACGACGTTGGTCGAACGCATTCGCGACCTTCCCACGACCGCCGCCGACGAAGAGTTCCGTAAGGTGCGCGCCCTCGGCCCCGCCATCCACTTGGCCAATGACCTCGACCGCGTGGGCAACGTGAAGGACTCCGAGCTCCTCTATCTCACTCGCACCGACCGAGAGGTCGAAGTAGCAATCTCCCTGGTGGACGTTGGCCCCAGGCTGCGCCACGATCTCTGGCCCCAGGTGACCGGAGTACTCACGAGTGCGACAATTCCCGACACACTGGCGGGCAACCTCGGTCTCGACGACGTCGTCGTCGAGCGCGTCGCCAGCCCCTTTGACTACCAGGACCACGGCCTGCTCTACGTGCCCCCCGGCATGCCGGATCGCAACGACCCCGCGGCCGAAGCCGCGATCATCGAGGAGCTCGTGGGTCTGATCACCGCCGCCGGGGGACGTACCCTCGCCCTCTTTACCAATCGCTCCGTCATGAATCGAGTGGCCGAGGCGGTCGCCCCGAGACTCTCGACCGAAGTTCTGGTTCAAGGATCGCTCTCCCGAGGAAAGTTGATCGAAGCTTTTCGCGAGAGCCACGAAGCGAGCCTGTTCGCGGTGACGAGTTTCTGGCAGGGCGTGGACGTGCCCGGCCACTCTCTCAGCCTGGTCACCATCGACCGATTGCCCTTCACCGTGCCGGGCGATCCGCTCGCCGAAGCGCGACGCGAACGTGCGACGCGCCCCTTCTTCGAGGTCGACCTGCCGCGCGCGACCATGCTGCTCGCCCAGGGCGTGGGACGGCTCATTCGCACGAAGGACGACCGGGGCGTCGTGGCTGTGCTCGACACCCGGTTGGCGACAGCCAACTATCGCGCCGAGATGTTCAAGAAGCTCCCGCCAATGAAGAGAACGCGCGACCGCGAGGCCGTCCATGAGTTCCTGCGGGAACTAGCGCGCAGCGCGCCGAGCGATCAGTAGCCGAAACGATCCAAGATGTCGTCACGCTTTTGCCAACCCGGCTCCACGCGCACCCGCAACTCGAGGTAGAGGCCTTCGGGCAGTTGTCGGCGCGCGGCGATGCCGACGTCCTTGAGGAGCTGGCCGCCTTTGCCGATCACCATGCCCTTTTGGGACTCACGCTCCACGAGGATCTCGACGGTCACGTGGGGCCACTCGAACTCCGACACACGGCAGTGAATCGAGTGGGGCAGCTCCTGTTTGGTCTTTCGTACCAACTGCTCGCGCACGAGCTCGGCGATCCACGCCGCCTCGGTGACATCCGAGACCTCGTCGTCGGGAAAGAGGAACGGTGACTCGGGCATCTGCGCCGTCAAATACGCCAGCAGGTCGTCGGTGCCCTGGCCGTTCTTCGCCGACACCGCGAAGTACTCGACGCGCGCGGCCACCTCGGAGCGACCGATCTCCGCGGCGACCTCATCGATCGCCGCCGAGACGGCGAGCAGTTGTCCGGCTACCGCGTCGCGACCGGGTCGGTCAATCTTGTTCACGACCGCGACTAGCTGCGGCGGTCCCTGCACCCGACCCTGCTTCAGCATCGTCTCGATCACGTGGCGATCCCCCGGCCCGACCGCGGCGGTCGCGTCGAAAATCGCACAGATCACGTCCACGCCGTCCGCCGCAGAGTGCGCGGTCTGGTTTAGCCGTCCGCCCAGGGTCGTTCGTGGTCGGTGCAGACCCGGGGTGTCCACCAGGATCACCTGGGTGTCGCCTTCGGTTGCGATGCCCCGCACGGCGTAGCGCGTCGTGTTCGGTGAGGCCGCAGTGATCGTGACCTTGGCCCCCACGAGTTCATTGACCAGAGTCGACTTGCCGACGTTGGGCCGGCCCAGGATGGCGACGAATCCAGCCCTGGTCACGAGTGGCTGGCGAGGGGTTCGACGAGAATCTCTTCTACACGACGCCCGTCCATGCGCGTGACGGTCACGCGATGACGATCGATCACGAAGACTTGGCCGACCTCGGGCACCCCGCCCGCGAGGTCGATCACGAGTCCGCCCACCGTGTCCCACCCGTCCTTGGGCAGATCGAGACCGTACTCCTCGTTGGCGTCGTCGATATTGAGGCGACCGGAGAGCTCAATGGCGCCGCCCACCGTGCGTTGCGCGTCGTCCACGTCCGTAGGGTCCGACTCGTCGATGATCTCACCCACGAGTTCTTCGAGCACGTCTTCGAGGGTGACGACGCCGGCCGTGCCGCCGTACTCATCCACGACGATGAACAGATGCACTTTGGCGCTGCGAAACTCAGTCAGCAGTGCGGCCACTCGCTTGGTCTCGGGGACGAAGTGAGCATCTCCCATGTGCACCGAAACCGCTTCGGCCTCGTGCCCGTCGGCCACCAGACTCGCCAGGTGGCGCAGGTTCACGATGCCCACCACGTCGTCGACTCCCTCACCGAGGACGGGCAGTCGTGATCGCCCGCTCTCGATCGCGAGGTCCAGGGCGTCGCGCACACTGGACGTCGCGTCGATGCCGACCATGTCGATGCGCGGCACCATGACCTCGCGCACGATGGTGTCGCCGAACTCGATCACCGAGTGGATGAAGTTGCGCTCCTCGGACTCGATGGCCGCGTCTTCGTGGGCGACGTCGGCCATGGCGAGCACTTCGGACTCGGTCATGCGCTGCTTCTGCCCGCTGCCACCAAACAGTCCGATCACGCCGTCGGCGATCGAGAGCAGCACGACCGAGACCCAGCGGATCGGCCAGAAGCGCAGGATCCGGCCCACCACCGGCGCGCTCGCGAGGGCAGCTTCGTCAGGGTGCGAAATCGCGAAGTTCTTCGGGATGGCCTCGAAGGCGACAAAGATGACGATGACTTCGCCGGCCGTCGCCACGAAAATTCCCGCCGCGCCAAAGAGGTGACCGGCGAGCACGCCGACCATCGTTGCCGAGACCAACTGGCAGATGAGCACGAGCAGCAACAGTGGGTTGAGGAACTTCTCGGGTGCCTCGGTGAGTCCGACCAGTGCCTTGGACCCGTGTCGACCCTCGTCGGCTAGCGAGCGAGCGCGCGAGCGATTCATGCGCGTGAGCGAGGTCTCGGCCATGGCGAAGAAGCCCGAGAGAAGTAGTAGCACCGCGACCGCAAGCAACAGGTACGTGTCGCTCGCTTGCCAGACCGCCGCGATCACGACGATGACGCGCGGTAGTGACGAGCGAGCAGCTCTCTCTCGCGCGCCTCCATGCGCTCAGCCTCCTCGTCGATCGCGTGGTCCCAGCCGCGCAAGTGCAAGACGCCGTGCACGATGAGCAGGGCGAGCTCGTCATCGAAACTGACCTCATGCTCCAGCGCGTTGCGCGCCGCCACCGCGGGACAGATGATGACGTCTCCCACCAGCTGGGGGATCTCGGGCGCGGGTGGCTCGCCCGGACCACTGCCCCCGGCGTCGGGCACGCGACCTGAGGGCTCGACGTCGGCGTCGATGGGAAAACTCAGCACGTCGGTCGGGCCCTCGCGGCCCATGAACTGCTGATTCAAGTCGGCGATCGTTGGCTCGTCGGCAAAGATGAGCGATACCTCGGCCAGCCCCCGCACGCCCTCATCTTCGAGCGCGCCGCGGCAGAGATCGACCCAGCGCGCGAGATCAATGTCTTGATCGTGTTGCTCGTCGGCGGCGTAGATGTCGACACTCATGAGGAACGTTCGTAGGCGGCCACGATGTCGGCGACGATGCGGTGTCGCACCACGTCCTTGGCGCCGAGGAAGACGAAACTGATGCCCTCCACCCCGCTCAAGATGCGCTCGATGTCCAACATGCCGCTGCGTTTGCCGTTGAGGTCGATCTGGGTGATGTCCGCGGTGATGACCGCTTTGGAGTTAAAGCCGATGCGCGTGAGGAACATCTTCATCTGCTCGGGCGTGGTGTTCTGGGCCTCGTCGAGGATGATGAAGGAGTCATTCAGGGTGCGACCGCGCATGAAGGCGAGCGGGGCCACCTCGATCGTGCCATTGGCCACGAGTCGTTGCGCTCCGTCGGCCCCCAACATGTCATAGAGCGCGTCGTAGAGCGGGCGCAGGTACGGATCCACCTTGGCCATGAGGTCGCCGGGCAGAAAACCGAGGTTCTCCCCCGCCTCGACCGCCGGCCGGGTGAGCACGATGCGATTGACCTGGCGACGGTGCAGCGCTTGGACGGCCTGGGCGACCGCGAGGTAGCTCTTGCCGGTACCGGCCGGGCCGACGCCAAAGGTGATGATGTTCTCATCGATCGCGTCGGTGTAGCGCTTCTGGCCCGCCGTCGAGGGACGGATGGTCTTGCCCTTCGCGCCGCGCACGATCTCGTGTCGCAACACCTCACTCGGCACCAGGTCCTCGGCCACCATGTCGATGGTGCGTTGAATCTTGGTGACATCGAGCGACTGTCCACTCTCGAGGACCACGACCAACTCATCGAAGAGACGCAGCACCATTGCGCCATCCGGACCGGTCACCGAGATCTGATTGCCCTGCACGCGGATCTTCGAGTTGGGAAAGGCGCGCTCGATGACGCGCAGGTGCTCGTCGCGCGCGCCGAGTAGTCCCGCCATGAGGTGGGTGTTGGCGACGTACGTCGTTGTCGTGAGGGCCTCGTCGGCCCGCGCTTGTGGGGTCATCCAGGGGGCCAGGTCATCCGTCGACCGCCGAGAACATGAATGTGGAGATGCCCCACCGTCTGCTGGCCGTCACGTCCCACGTTGATCACCAGCCGATAGCCGGTGTCCTTGATGCCTTCGAGTTCGGCGACCTCCTGGGCCAGGCGCATCAGGTTTTCAAAGACGCCCGGATGCTCGAGCGTGACTTCATTGAGGCTGTCGAAGTGGGCCTTGGGTATCACGAGCACGTGCACCGGCGCTTGGGGCGCGATGTCATAGAACGCGAGTGCATCGTCGGATTCGGCGGCCACCTTCGCGGGAATCTCACCCGCGACAATCTGGCAAAAGAGGCAGTCAGTCATCTCGTTCCCTCATCATTACCGATAACTCGAATCGTCCAAGGTCAATCCCCAACTTCCCACCTGAAAGGCCAGTAGCGCGGCGGCGATGACGCCCGCCGTTTCGGCACGCAGGACCGTCGGTCCCAGACTCACACGGCGGCGACTCGCGTCCCACTCCCCTTCGTCCCAGCCACCCTCGGGGCCGACCGCGACGGCACGCACACCGCGCCAGTCACCGGCTCCCGAGAGGTCCGCGATCGCGACGTCCTCGGGCACATCGCTCACCGCCACCGGTTCATCGATCGCCACGTCGTAGGTGCGCCGGCACTGGCCCTGGGCCTCGCGGGTGATGCGCCACCAGCGCGCGAGCGTCTTGTCGCTCACGTCGCCGCTGAACTTCGCCACCGCGCGTCGAGTCACCAGTGGCACGATGCGCGACACGCCGACTTCGGTGGCCTTGGCGACCGCCCAGTTCGCGTGGTCGCCCTTGAGCGCGGCCAGATACAAGGTGGTGGTCGGCGTGGGCTCATCGAGGTAGACGTCGCTCACCCGGGTGAGTTCGTGCTCGGTGACCGTACACATCGACCAGCGCCCGTGCCCGTCGGTCACGACCACCTCTTCTCCCACTCGCGCGCGCAGCACTTTTCGCAGGTGATGGTCGCTCGGCGGCGTCAAGTACCGGATTCGCGGGGTCTTCGACGTGGAACTGAGCGAGCGCGGCCACGCGACGTGGCCACTCGGGGTGAATCACTTTTTCGCCTTGTGGCGGCGAAAGAAACCGCCGCTCGGTTCGTTCACGACCTCGCCACGATGCTCGGCCCAACTACGCAGCATGGTCTCGGACTCGTCGTCGAGCTCCGTGGGCACGTCGACGGCCAGGTGGATGAACAGGTCACCGCGACCGCGACCGTGCAGATGCTCGACGCCTTCGTGGCGCAAGCGGTGCACCGTGCCGTTCTGGCTGCCCGGCTCAATTTCGAGTTCGTGCATCTCGCGCAGCGTAGGCACCGTAATGCGTGCGCCCAGAGCGGCCTGGCTAAAGGAGATGTGCGCTTCGTGGTGCAGGTCGTCGCCGTGACGCTGGAAGCGCGGGTCATCGGCCACCCGCAGATGAACGAAGAGCCGTCCGTTGGGGCCACCGCGCGCGCCCGCCGGTCCCCGGTCGGCCAGTCGCATGGTGGAACCTTCTTCGACGCCTGCGGGAATCTGCACCGAAAGCGTGACGCTCTGGGACCGACGACCATCTCCCCGACAGTCGACGCACGGCGACTCGATGCGCGAGCCCATGCCGTTGCAGCGAGAACAGAGGGTTGAGGTCACCATCTGACCCAGGATCGAGTTGCGTACCCGGCGCACCTCCCCGCTGCCGTGGCACTCCTCGCACGTCGTGGGAGAGGTGCCCGGCGCACAGCCCGACCCGTCGCAGGTCGCACAACGTTGGGGCAGGGTGACGGTGACCTCATGGGTCGCCCCAAAGGCCGCGTCTTCGAGAGTGATATCTACAGAGACCTCGGCGTCGGGCCCCGGCTGGGGTCCTCGGCGCGACTGCGCACTCGCCCCGGTCATGCCGCCAAAGAACATGTCAAAGATGTCCTGGACCGAGCCGGCGCCAAAGGGATTGGCCCCGGCACCCACGTCGGAGCCGAAGCGGTCGTAGTTCGCTCGGCGTTCCGGGTCCGAGAGGATCTCGTAGGCCTGGGAGACCTCCTTGAAGCGGGTCTCGGCCATGGGGTCGTGCGTGTTGGCGTCGGGGTGATACTGACGAGCGAGGCGTCGATACGACGCTTTCAGTTCATCGGGCGAGCAGTTCGCGTCAACCTCGAGAATCTCGTAGAGGTTCGTACTAGCCACGCGGGTTCCCCCCGAAGTGAGTGGAGAGATGTCGCGAGACCGCTTCGGCGGCGGCCATAACCTCGCGGTACTTCATGCGGGTCGGACCGAGCAGACCAACGGCGCCAATCGGTCTCACCGTCAAGCGCGACCGGAGCCACGATGACCGCACACGACGACAGCGGGGCGTAGCCGTTCTCCGAGCCGATTGCGACCGACACGCCCTTTTCAAGAATGTCTTCGACCAACGAGACGACGAGGAGTTCTTGTTCCAGGATCGAGAGCACCTGGCGCACAGTCTCGACGCCCTCGAAGACCTCCGCGACGTGCGAGGAACCCCCGATGTAGACCTGCTCGCCGTCGGTGGTGGGCATCTCAGCGTGCAGGACCGACGCCCCTTCGCGCACGAGCTTGGCCACGGTGTCCGAGCGACTGGGGACTTGGACCGTGACGTCGAGCGTGGTGCCGATCAACAGGGCGTTGAGTTGCCGCGACGCCTCGGCGACTTCGGCGGGAGTGGCCTCGTAGTCCACCAGAACGCTGTTCTTGGTGACGGTCCCGTCGGAGTAGACCGTGACGAGCAGGTGATGCCTCGCGTCCAGGTTGACGAGCTGCACGCTCAGGATCGTCGAGTGGGTGTGTCCCGCGCCCACAACCACCGAGGTGTAGCTGGTGAGGCGGCTGAGCAAGGTCGCGGTCTGTTCGAGCACGTCTTCGACCTCGCCGCGCACGTGGGCGAAGAAGTCGCGCACTTGACGCTGTTGGGCCGGGCCGAGGACGCCGGACTGCAGATGATCAACGAAGTAGCGATAGCCCTTGTCGGTGGGCACGCGGCCGGCCGAGGTGTGGGGCTGGGCGAGGTAGCCCTCACGCTCGAGGGCCACCATCTCGGTGCGCACCGTGGCTGGCGAGACCGCGAGGTCGGCGTTGTGGGCGACCGAGGAGGAGCCGACCGGCTGGGCGGTGTCGACGTGCTCGACCACCACGGCCTCCAAGATGGTGGCCTTGCGGGCGTCGAGATCGACGTTCTGTGGTGAAGCGTTCACACGCCGGGCCATAGCCCTCCTTGTTAGCACTCGATTTTACCGAGTGCTAACGCGCACTCGGCCATCGGCGTACGATGAGCCAAATGGACACCTATTCGGCCCCGCACCGACCACATATTCCCTTTAGCGGGCCCGAGCGGCTCCAACTCGACGCGTGGCTCGACTTCTATCGCGCGACACTTCTGGGCAAGTGCGACGGGCTGGACGAAGCCCAACTGAAGACCCGTCCGGTCGCCACCTCCACCATGTCCCTGCTCGGCCTCGTGCGACACCTGACGTTCGTCGAACAGGTCTGGTTTGAGAGCTGCTTTGCCGGACGCGACGTCGTCGAGTACTACAAGACCGAGTCCGATCGAGAACTGGACTTCACCGACCTGGACGGCGAGGACGTCGATGAAGTGTTTGCTCGCTACGACAGAGCGTGTGCGCTCTCACGCGAACTCGCCCTCGGCCACGACTTGGACGAGATGTGTGCGCGACCGCGCGGGACTCGCGACGTAGACCTGAGGTGGATCTACATTCACCTGATCGAGGAGTACGCCCGGCACTGCGGACACGCCGATCTGCTGCGCGAACTCATCGACGGCACGACCGGCTACTAGGACTTATTCCTCGAGTCGAAGGGCGGCCACAAAGGCCTCCTGGGGAACTTCGACGCGACCCAGGTTCTTCATGCGCTTCTTGCCCTCTTTTTGCTTCTCGAGCAGTTTGCGCTTGCGAGTGATGTCACCGCCATAGCACTTGGCGAGCACGTCCTTGCGACGAGCCTTGACGGTTTCGCGCGCGATCACTCGCCCGCCAATGGCCGCCTGGATCGGCACGTCGAACATCTGGCGCGGGATGAGTTCCTTCAGCCGTTCGGCCATCTTGCGTCCGTAGAAGTCGGCGTTATCGCGATGAACAATGGTCGAAAACGCGTCCACCGGTTCGTGGTTGATCAACACATCGACCCGTACGACCTGGCTCGTGACGTAGCCCGCCGGCTCGTAGTCCAATGAGGCGTAACCCTTAGTGCGACTCTTGAGCGAGTCGAAGAAGTCGATCACCACTTCGGCCAGCGGCACGGTGTAGCGCAGTTCCACGCGCTCGGTGGAGAGATACTCCATCTTGATCATCTCGCCGCGCCGACTCTGGCCCAGGTCCATCACTGCGCCCAAGTACTCAACCGGCGTGAGAATGGTCACATCCAGCATCGGTTCATCGACGTGATCGAGGCGACTGGGATCGGGCAGATCGGTGGGGTTGTCCACGAGCACCATCGAGCCGTCAGTCAGAAACGCCTGGTAGACGACCGAGGGAGCGGTGGCGATGATGGCGAGGTTGAACTCGCGCTCTAAGCGTTCGCGCACGATCTCCATGTGCAGGAGTCCGAGGAAACCACAGCGGAACCCGAAGCCCAGGGCGTGGGAACTCTCGGGCTCGTAGGTGATCGAGGCGTCATTGAGCTTGAGTTTGTCGAGCGCGTCACGCAGGTTGCCCAAGTCATCGCCGTCGATCGGATAGATGCCACAAAACACCATCGGCTTGGGGTCGAGGTATCCGTCTCAAGGGCGCCGCGGCGGGACGAGCGGCTTCGGTGATCGTTTCGCCCGAACGTGCTCCTCCCACGTCGCGAATGCTGGCGACCACGTAACCCACTTCACCGGGGCCGAGCGAGTTCACCTTCACCAATTCCGGCGTGCGGATGCCGAGCTCCTCGAGGGGGTGATTGGTGCCCGGCGCGCATCATGCGAATGCGCGTGCCCTCGACCATCGTGCCCTCCATGATGCGCACCGAGGAGATCACGCCGCGGAACTGGTCGTAGTAGGAGTCAAAGATGAGTGCGCGTAGCGGCACGTCCGGATCACCCGAGGGGGCGGGAATGCGCGCAATGATCGCGTCCAGCAGCTCCGTCACCCCCTGGCCGGTCTTGGCCGAGATCGAGAGCACCGTCTCCGGATCGATGCCGAGCACGCGCTCCAACTCCTCCTTGCAGCGCTGCGGGTCGGCCGCGGGCAGGTCGATCTTGTTGAGCACCGCCACGATCTCGAGATCGTGTTCGAGGGCCTGGTAACAGTTGGCCAACGTCTGGGCCTGGATGCCCTGGCTGGCGTCGACCAAGAGCACCGCCCCCTCACAGGCCGCCAGGGATCGTGAGACTTCGTAGCCGAAGTCAACGTGTCCGGGGGTGTCGATGAGTTGGATGAGGTGACCCTGATAGCCCACGCGCACGTTCTGGGCCTTGATGGTGATGCCGCGCTCGCGCTCGATGTCCATCGAGTCGAGGTACTGGGCGCGCATGAGTCGCGGGTCCACCGCGCCGGTGATCTCCAGGATCCGGTCCGAGAGCGTCGACTTGCCGTGGTCGATGTGAGCGATGATGCTCAGATTCCGAATTTTGGTGGAATCGACGGTCGTCAGAGAGGTGGCCACGGTCACTTCAGGCTATCGGCCGCACGCCAAGAATCATGAGAGTGGAGAGGCTCTGGGCCCCTCTGGTAGCATCGATAGGCCCGTACGGCGAGTGGCTGTGCGAAAAGAACGAGGTTGTTTTCCGTGGCGAACATAAAGAGCCAAATCAAGCGCAATCGACAGAACGCGGAGGACCGCGAGCGTAACAAGGCCGTCAAGTCCGAACTACGCACCCGCACCAAGAACGCCGTCGCCGCGGTGGGCAGCGAAGACGAAGCCACCGCCCTGCGCCTGGCCGTCAAGCGCATCGACATGGCCGCCTCCAAGGGCATCATCCACAAGAACCAGGCCGCCAACAAGAAGAGCGGCCTGATGAAACGGATTAACGCTCTCCGCAACGAAGAGTAACTAGCGGCGCCGGGCGCCGAAACTCAGTCGCGCCAGGCGTGCGACCAGTACCTCGATGACCGTCAGTTCGGTCACGTCCATATCGGTCTCGAGATCCTTGCCGCCGTAGCTCACTTCCCCCTTGAGATCGAGGTCGGCCTGGGTGATCCAATGCACGGCCGTGGTGATGCGCGCCGGTCCCAGACGCTCGGCCATGGCGAGCGACTTGCTGGCGGGATAGGCGTTCACGCCCAACAGCGCAGCCGCCTCCTCCTTCGAGCGAACGCCCGAACCCTCGAGGGCGCTCATATTGAGGAAGTGACGCTGCAGGGAGGCGATGATCTGCAAACCTGCGCGTCGGCGCGACTCGAGCATCCGACGCGCCACCACGATCGCCTTGGTGGCGTCTCCCCCGTCGATCGCGTCGGTGAGGTCCCACACCGGCACGTCACCCGCGTCGCCGAGGTACGCCTCGACGTGGCGATAGTCCAGGGGCGCGCTGCCGTAGATCGAGGACAGCGTGCGCGCTAACGCGTCGATTCGCGCGACGTCATCGCCCACCTGCTCGGCGATGCGCTGAGCGGTGTTGTGATCAAGCGTCACCCGGTACTCGCCCATCTTGGACGTGATAAAGGCCACCCGGTCCGCGACGCGCGTGCCCACGTTGACTTCAATGACCTCATCGGCCGCTTTGACGAGCTTGTTGCTCTTCGCGCCGACGACTCCGAGGAGCAGGAGGGTCGCCGGAGCGGGTGCCGTGATCCACTCGGTGATCCGCGCGACTTCGTCGGCGACGAGCAACTGCGCGTCGCGCAGCACCACCACCCGGCGCTCGGCGAGAAAGGGTGGCGTGTTGAGGGCTTCGAGCACCGAGGGGACGCTGGACTCCCCCGAGAGCGTGACGTCCTTGGCGGTGAAGTCCTGGAGCGCGAACGAGGGGTCCAGGTCGCCGAGGGCGTTGGCGATTGCGTTGTGCAGGGCGTCGTAAACCATCGTCGCGTCGGTACCGACGACGGCGAGCGTGGCCGCACTCACGAGGCGCTGGCGATCTGCTCTAACACGTCGCGCACACGAACTGCTCCAGCCACGTCATGAACCCGAACGATACGACAGCCCTGTGTGATGCCAAGCGCGACGGCCGCCGTCGAGGCGCTCGATCGCTCGTGGACCTCCAGGTCGAAGTACGTGCCGAGAAACGTCTTGTTCGACGCCGAGAGAAGTAGAGGTGATCCCAGTTCGACCAGTACCGGGGTGTCGCGGAACAGCTGCAGAGACTGAGCAGCCGTCTTGCCTAGATCCAAGCCCGCGTCGAAGATCACCTGGTCGGACCCGAGTCCGGCCGCCAGGGCCCAGCGACGCCGCTCGAGGAGGAACTCACTCACGGTTGTCGTGACGTCGTCATAGTGAGGATTAGGGTCGGCCACCCGTGGTCGAAGGCGAATATGCGTCGCCACGACCGTCGCCTTGGCCGCTGCGGCGACGCTCAGGTACTCGGGGTCCGCGAATCCGCTGATGTCGTTGCCGACCACCGCGCCGACGTCAAAACTGGCCTTGGCGACCGCCGCTCGCCAGGTATCCACACTAAGAGCGACGTCGAAGCGCTCTGAGAGTTCCAAAATCACCGGCACGACGCGATCGAGTTCTTCTTGCTCGCTCACCTCGTCGCCCGGGCCGGCTTTCACTCCCCCGACGTCGAGAATGTCCGCCCCGTCGTCCACGAGTGACTCGGCGCGCGCGAAGAACTCATCGAGTTCGTACGTGGCGGCCGGTGAGTAGAAGGAGTCGTGGGTGCGATTCAAGATACCCATCACCAGGGCACGCCGTGAGACATCCACGCGTCGTTCTCCCAGGGACAGCATGAGCGGTGCGGTGGGCCGAAAGACCCCCACTAGTAGAGGCGACTGGCCAGGCGCCGGCGATACGACACGTAGCGCGGGTCCTCGGGACCCAGGGCGTCCAGGACCTCGATCAACTGATCCTTCGAGGCCTCATTGGACGCCGATTGCTCCAGAAGGTGATCCAAGGTGAGATCCAAGTCGCCATCAAGGCTCACGCCACTTCGCTGCAGGCGAAGGCGCGCGAGTACGGTTTTCGCGGCCAACACATTTGCTATCGGCGTGAGCAGGGCCTCGGCCTCGTCGTATCGATCCTCTCGACGAAGAAAATCGCCCAAGGCGACGACCGCGTCGACATTGGTGGGGTCGAGCTCGAGGGCCGCACGCAGGGACGATTCGTCCCCCGCGTCCATGAGCTTGTCGACCATCGACGCACCGGGCGCGAGGCGTTCGACGAACTCGCGCACCGCCGACTCGGGCAGCGCGCCCACGAAGGAGTCCACGATGGCCCCGTCCTTGATCGCGAAGACCGCGGGAATCGACTGCACCTGAAACGCGCGAGAGATGTCGGGATTCGCGTCGACGTCCACCTTGGCGAGTTCTACGGCACCACTCGTCTCATCAATGACCTTTTCGATGATCGGCGACAGCGTGGTGCAGGGACCACACCACGTCGCCCACAGGTCAACGACAACCGGCACCGTCTTCGATCGCTCGATTACGTCCGTCGCAAATGTCGCGTCGGTGACATCCTTCATGCGCGCCAGCCTAACGGTCGTCTTCGCGAAATGGAGGGGTGACGCGACACTGTTAGCCTCGGCCACTATGGGGACGGTGACGGGGATCAACGAGACCAACGTCACCGAGTGGATGAGCAAAGAGGTGAACGCGGTAGCCCCACTCACGTTCGAACTCATCGCCGGCGGCCGCTCAAATCTCACCTTTCGCGTCACCGACGCGATGGGCGCGACCTTTGCCTTGCGGCGCCCGCCCGTGAGTCACGTCTTGCCCACCGCGCACGACATGGTGCGCGAGTACACGATCATCAGCGCTCTTTTCCCACAAGGCATTCCCGTCGCCCGACCGCTCGGACTCTGCGTGGACCCCGAGGTGAACGAACGTCCCTTCTACGTCATGGAGTTCGTCGAGGGCGCCATCCTTCGAGATCGTCACGAGGCCGAGGTGACCTTTGACCTCGCCACCCGGGCGCGAATCAGTGAACATCTAGCCACGACGCTCGCCCAACTTCACGACCTCGACATCGACAAGGCCGGCCTCTCTAAATTGGCCCGGCACGAGGGCTACATTGAGCGCCAACTGAATCGCTGGCGCGGTCAGTTCGAGCAGATGAAAGTCGAGGGCGTCGACCACGAGAACCTGGTCGAAGAAGTCGGTGATGATCTGGCGCGTGCGATCCCGCCCCAACAGCGCGTCTCGGTCGTGCACGGCGACTACCGACTCGACAACACCGTGCTCAACGAACGTGGCGAAGTGCGCGCCATCCTCGACTGGGAGATCTGCACGTTGGGCGATCCGGTGGCTGACCTCGGCACGCTGCTGTGTTACTGGTCCGCGCGCGGTGATCCGACCGATTTCCTGATCGGCTCGGCTCCCTCGACCGCCGAGGGCTTTCTGGGCCGCGACGAGGTGCTCGAGACCTACGCCCGTCACTCGAGTTTGGACCTGTCGAATGTCGCCTACTATCAAGCGTTCGGATATTGGAAGCTCGCCTGCATCATGCAAGGCGTCTTCGCGCGATATCGCGCGGGGGCCACGGCAGGTGACCAGGGCAGCGTCGAGGGCTATCCCGCACTGATCGCGTTGCTCGCCGAGACGGCGAAGCGAACTTTGGAGATGTAATGGACGACGAAATCTACGACCGCATCATCTTCCTCGCCGATCCTGATCTCAACGAGCCCGTTCTCGTCATCGGGTTAGAGGGGTGGATTGACGCGGGCATCGCGCGCGAGCACCGCGGTGGCGACACTGCTCGAGACCATTCCCACTGAAGTGCTCGCCACATTCGACACCGAGTACTTCATCGACCAGCGCGCGCGTCGCCCGCTGGCGCGCATCGTCGACGGCGTCACCACCGAACTCACCTGGCCCGAAATCCAGTTGCGCTACGGCCGCGACGGAGACGGAGCCGACGTGCTCTTCCTGGTGGGTCCGGAGCCCGACTTTCACTGGAGCGACTTCGTCGACGTGGTCACCGACGCCGCGGGGCGCTTCGACGTGCGCCTCGTGGTGGGACTCGGAGCCTTCCCCGCCCCCACCCCGCACACGCGACCGATTCGGATTATCGGCACGGCCCCCGCACAGAGCTCGCACCTACTCGCCTCGGTCGGCTCGGTCACCGGCGAGCTGGAGGTCCCCGCCGGTATCGGTACCGCACTCGAACTCGGCTTCGCCGAGGTCGATATGGACACGATCACGCTGTGGGCTCGCGTGCCGCACTACGTCGCGTCAATGCCCTACCCCCAAGCTGCGGCGGCCCTCATCGACGGTCTCGCTCGTATGTCGGGACTCACGCTGGACGCGGGATCATTGCGCGCGGCAGCCGACGACGCGCGCCAACGCGTTGATGATCTCGTGACGAACAATCCGGATCACTTAACGATGGTCGAGCGCCTCGAAGCGGCGGCCGACGAGAACGAGGGCACATCGCTCGGCGAAGAGCTTCCCAGCGGCGACGAACTCGCGGCCGAACTCGAGAGGTTCCTGCGCGGAGAATCGTGATGAGACCGCCACGAGTGACTTCAGCGACGACGAGGCACCCACCAACCGATTCGCGTGGAAGCCCGAGGACGTCGAAATCATCAAAGAGGGCGACCCCCGCCTCGAGCAAGAGCGAGTAGACGAGTCACCGTCGTAGCCCTGAACTGTGCTTAAACTCGCTGGTCACAGATACTTTCTGTGGTCACGAGTCACAGTTCATCGACTACCCTCCATGGGGCCGCACGATCAAGGAGGCTTCGTGGCACTTTTAAGTCCTTCGACGGGTCATCCGGATCTCGAGGCTTTGCTCGACGCGACTCAAGTCGGTCTCTTCGACGACTTGCCTACGAGCATCGACCTCACCTTCGCGAACGCGCAACGCATCGATCTCGACCAGTGGTCGTGGATCGAATACGTACCGTCGTGGGTGACGGGCAGCGACCGCCTCTTTCGCGACATTCTGCGCACTGCCCCGTGGGAACAGCGCAGCCGATGGATGTACACCCAGGATGTCATCGAGCCCCGACTCACCGCGCAGTACCCGCGTACGTCCCAGGCCCCTCAGGTCATGTTGCGCGAGATCGCGGCCGCGTTCACTCGGCGCTACCACAGCGGCTATCGCTCGCTCTGGATGAATCTCTATCGCGACCACCACGATTCAACGGCGTGGCACGGTGATCGCATCGGTCGCGTCACGCCGGACTGCGTCGTGCCGGTGCTGAGCCTCGGTGCGGCGCGGCGATTCCTGATTCGGCCCCTCGAAGGAGGGAAGAGTACGGTCTTTCACCCCGGTGCGGGAGATCTCATCGTGATGGGAGGACGGTGCCAGGTGGAGTGGGTCCACTCGGTGCCCAAACAGGCGACACCGAGCGGTGCACGGATCAGCATCAACTTCAAGCCCACGGCGCTGCGCCGCCCTTAGGCCGAGGCAACTTTCGAAGGGCGTAGCGGCACGTGCGCCCGCCACGACCGAGAGGCTGACGAGTCGGCACTCGCCGCCACGATCTCTTTCACGACGGGAAGCATGCGGTGCTCTAAATCGTGGAGACGACGCAAGTAGTCGTCGGTCCACACGATCTTGAAGGCCGCGGTCGTGCCATTACCGGCGGCGTCACTCAACTCGCGACGTACCAGGGTGACGACGTCTTGTGGTGAGACGGTGAAGTCGTGCGGCTCGCCCAGCGCACTGCCGCTCGACATCATCGCGTGCGACAGGTCGTGGATCCACTGATTCACCGAGTCCGTGGCTTGGCTGAGCGCACCCACGATGGCGGCGCGGTCCCCCGCACCCTTTCGCCTCGCCGATCCCCACAGGACGTGAATATTGTCGGCCGTCGTACGGATCGCGGTGACCCCGGCGATCAGAACGGACACGTCAGCGAGCGAGACGGACTTGGCGCCGCGCTCCGAGAGATACTCGCGAAACGCGTCGTCGAGCCGACGCGCGGCGGCCTGGGCGGCGTCGCGCGCTTTTTGAGGATCCGCTACCTCGGGTTGGTCCGGGTCGCAGCGCGAGAGACCGTAGTTGACCGTGGCCGCCAAATAGGTCGCGCCCGCCTCGACGCCATCGGCGATCGAACGCCGCAGCAGCCCGGTCGCACCCCGGGGCCAGAGCAACACGCCGAGAACCAGACTCACGCCACAGCCGAGCGCGACGTCTTCGACGCGGATCACTCCGAGTTTCCAGCCGTCGGGTTCGACGATGTTGAAGATGATGAGGATCGTCATGGTGAATGCCGCCTGGCCCGCCGCGAAGGAGATCGCCGAGGGGGCGAATCCCGTGAAGCAGATGGCAAACGGCAACAAGATCCAAAACACGGTTTCGTGTGTTCCGAGCAGGGCGATGATGATCGAGCCGATGATGATCCCCTCGACTGTTCCGGTGAGCGCCTTGATGACGGTTTGACCCGTGCTGAGGGCGTTCGAACGCAGCACCGCGAGGGTGCCAAAGACCACCCAGAACGCGTGCTGTACGCCGAACTCGTAGGCCACGAGAACACTGACCCCGAGTCCGATCGCGCCGCGCGCGCTGTTGTGCAACCACACGGAATGAAGATTGAGGTGCGAACGAAGTCGACGTTGCGCGGCGCGCAGTCGAGAGTCACTCCCACTCGCCTCGAGTCCCAGTAACTGCTGCCACCACGCTCGGCCCCGAGCCGCGACGAGTTGGACGGCGTCCTCGCCCAGGTTCTGCACCGAGTCCGCAACGGCGTCGGCTCGGAAGCTCTGATCCAAGAAGACCGTCAAATCTCCGTCGTGATCGTGCGAGGTGGCGTCACTCGGCGCGTCGTAGCGATGCAACGACCGCACGGCGGTGTCCTCCAGCGACGCCCGCTTCTCGCGCAGTCCCCGTAGCGACGCCTCGAGGGCACTCGCGTCGGCGCGCTCCGACCGGAGCGCGAGCGCCACCTCGTTCAGCACGTCGGAGCACGTCGCGACTAACGCTCGTACCTCGTCGCCGAAGTCATCGAGGTGCGAGACATTGCCCGTGAACAGCAGATCCAGCTCCAAGGTCCACTCGATGACCTTGATCAGGCGCCGCGCGCTTGCGCTCAGTCCCGCCGGTCGAAAGGGAGCGGTGAAAAAAGCCTGACGCATGGCTTCGGTCGCACTCGCCGCCTCGGCGTAGTCGTCGACCAGTGCGTTGTCCGAGCGAACTTCTTCGTGGCGCATATCGGCGACCGCCCTCAGGTACCGAGAGATCTTGTCCACGGCGCTCGACGTGACGTCCACGAAGGGCTCGGTGGCCGGGGCGGGCAGAATCAGCGCGATAGCGACGAGCGAGAGTGCCCCGGCGACCGTCCAACCCAGCATTCGGTCGGGAATCGACGACACGGGGCCCTTGAAGGCAACCGGGAGCAGAAAGCTGATCAAGAGGGAACTCGACGTGCCCGCGAACGACGAACTCACGACACCCGTCATCAGGACGCAAAAGCAAAACACGATGGTCGAGGCGACGGCGAGCCACAGAACCTGTGAGCAGAGCGTTCCAAGAATTACGAAGACCAACGTCATGAGTATCAAGCTCACGTGCTGTTCGTAGCGCTGGCGCTTGGGACCCACAAACTCGACGTACACAAGCATCACCACCGCGCCGAATACGGCAAAGAATCCGGCGATGGGATTGTGCGCGACCTGATAGAAGAACGCGAAACTGCCCGCCGCGACCAGGGTGACGCGAAGTGCGCGGCGCACGCTCAAGATGGGCAGGCCGCGAATAAATGCCGTCACCCTTGTCACCCGGTCAACCCCCTCAGCTTTTTCACTTCGACCGCTCGACTACGAACCGGCCTCCACGTCGCTTTCGATGCGAAGTCCAAGACCGAGAGCGTACCCATCAAGGTAGAGCGCGCTGTCGTGCTGACGGGGATGTCGATCAGCCAGCTCGTAGAACCGCGCCGAGTGGTCGACCTCCTGGAGGTGGGCCAACTCGTGAACGAGGACGGCGTCGATCACCCACTCGGGACACTGACGCAGTCGACTTGAGACCCGAATCTCTTTGGATCCCGGGGAACACGAGGCCCAGCGGGCCTGTTGATTGGTCACCCAGCGCACCGATGAGGGCATGATCCCGTCGTTGTAGAGCTCGGCGAGAACCCGGGCGCGTTCTTCTAGGGCTCCGTCTCCCCCCGCGTTTTGGGGACGCTGGGTCAATAGGCGCTCCACCAGTTCATCGACAAATGCTCGGCGCTCACGGCCCCGCACGCGCGCGGGAATCTGGACGATGATGCGGCTCCCGGACCAGTGCGCATTTCCGGTTTTCTTGCGACGCGTCGAGGCGCGAATCTCGACTTCCGGTCGATCAAAGCGCGGAGGTTCGATAGTGATCTGGGTGTCGCTCGACGAGCCTTTGGACATTAGAGGATGATGTTCACCAGTCGAGGCGGGCGTGAGACCACCCGCGTCGGCGTAGCGCCGTTCAGCGCGGCCACGACATCGGCGTTGGCCAGGGCGACGGTCGTCGCCTCGTCCTCACTCGCCGACGGCGCGATCGAGACCCGTGCCTTGAGTTTGCCGTTGACCTGGACCACCATGGTCACTTGCTCTTCTGCGACGAGAGCGGGATCAGCAATCGGCCAGGGTGTCGCGTGCACGCTCGGTCGCTCGGGGTACCTTTGCTCCCACAACTCCGCGGTGATGTGCGGCGTCATGGGCGCGAGCAACATCGCCATCGTGTCCGTCGCCTCGCTAAAGACGGCCCGAGAGATTCCGTGGTCGCTGCGCGCAGCCTTGGACACGGTGTTCAGTAGTTCCATTATCGCCGCGACGGCGGTGTTGTAGCTCCAGCGAGTGAAGTCATTGGTGACCCGAGCGATCGTGCGATGCGTGGCTCGACGCACGTCGAGGTCACTCGCGTCGTTCTCGTCGCGCAGCGTGACGTCGTAGCCGTTCCAGAGGCGATAGAAGCGGTCAATAAACCGACCGCACCCTTCGATGACATCGTTGGTCTGATCCGTCCAGTCCAGATCGTCACCCGGAGGGCCAGCAAAGAGGTGGAAGAGTCGCAGCCCGTCCGCGCCCACGGTGGCGTAGAACTCTTCGGGCGCGATGAGGTTGCCCTTGGATTTGGACATTTTCGATCCATCCAAGCGAATCATGCCCTGGGTGAAGAGTCGCTGGAAGGGCTCACGCGGCAGACCCGGCGCGAGACCGAGGTCGTCGAGGGCCTTGAGATAAAAGCGCGCATATAAGAGGTGAAGGATCGCGTGCTCGATCCCGCCGATGTACTGATTGACCGGCATCCACTTCGCCGCTTGGGCGGGGTCGAACATCATGGTCGGGGTGAAGGGATCGGTGAAACGCAAGAAGTACCAGGACGAGTCCGTGAACGTATCGAGGGTGTCCGTCTCGCGCCGGGCGGGCTTGCCGCACACCGGACACGTCGTCATCAAGAACCCCTCGTGGGTCGCGAGCGGTGACTGGCCCGAGAGACCGAGGGTGACGTCGTCGGGAGCGAGGACGGGAAGTTGCTCGAAGGGCACGGGCACAATCCCGTCGTCGTCGCAGTAGATGACGGGGATCGGACAACCCCAGAATCGTTGGCGCGAGACCAACCAGTCGCGCAGGCGATAGTTCACCTTCGCGACGCCGTGAGCGTGCTCCACTAGGTACTCAGTGGCCCTGGCCTTCGCGTCGGCGACATTGAGTCCGTTGAGGAAGCCGGAGTTCACGTGCGGGCCCGTCGCCGCTGTAGGCGTCGCCGTCGAAACCTTCGGGTCGCTGTACCGTTTCGATCACCGAGAGGCCATTCTCAGTGGCGAAGGCGAAGTCACGCTCATCCTCACCGGGCACGGCCATGATCGCGCCGGTGCCGTAGTTGCCCAGCACGTAGTCAGCCACGTAGACCGGCACGTTCTCGTGGGTAAAGGGGTTGACGACGAAGCTGCCGGTGAAGGCCCCGCGCTTATCGGCGCTCGGCCCGGTCTGAGACGTCGTGGTGCGGTCAATCTCGCTCAGCGACGTCGCGCGCTCGACGATCTCCTCGACCCGGGCGCGCTCGTCGTCGGTCGTGAGTAGCGACAACATGGGGTGCTCCGGTGCGACCACCGCGTAGGTCACCCCGAAACCGGTGTCCGGTCGCGTCGTAAAGACGCGCAGCGCCTTGGTCGTGTCGAACTCAAGGGGAAGATCGAACTCGACTCCCTCGCTGCGCCCGATCCAGTTGCGCTGCTGCAGCTTGACCCGCTCGGGCCAGTCGAGGTCGTCAAGGCTCGTCAAGAGCTCGTCGGCGTAGTCGGTGATGCGAAAGTACCACTGCTCGAGTGAACGTCGCTCGACGATGTCACCCGAACGATCACACGTGCCATCGGCGTGCACCTGCTCGTTCGCGAGCACCGTCTGACACCCGGGGCACCAGTTGACTAGCCCCTCGGCCCGGTACGCGAGGCCGGCCTTGAGGAAGGCGAGGAAGATGAACTGCGACCACTTAATGAACTCGGGGTCGTGGCTATAGACCTCGCGTCGCCAGTCGTACACCGCCCCGAGTCGACGCACCGATGTCTTGAGTTCGTGCATCCGCGCCTCGGTAAATGGCCGCGGGTGCGCGCCCGCCTTGATGGCGGCATTCTCTGCGGGGAGACCGAAGGAGTCAAAGCCGTAGGGCGAGAGCACAGCCTTACCGAGCATGGTCTGGTAGCGCACGACCAGGTCGCCAAAAACGTAGTTGCGCACGTGACCCTGGTGGGCGTACCCCGAGGGATAGGGGTACATACAGACGGCGTAGTACCGCTCGCGGGGGTCGTCGTTGTCGACTTCGTACGTGCCCTCGTCCAGCCAGCGCGCCTGCCACTTCTCCTCGGTGGCGACAACGTCAAAGGGGCGGTTCATTAGGACATTCTAGGGAAAATTCGCTCTAACCTCTCGACGAGGAGGTCCGATGACAGACCCGACGTACGTACTCGTTCACGGAGGTTGGGGTGGCGCGTGGGTCTGGCGAGACCTTGGCGCAGAGTTGACCCGCCGCGAGGTGCCCTGGACCGCGGTCGATCTTCCATCGGCAATCCACGGTGCGCATCCCAACACCTTCCTGGCGGACGATGCGCGCGAAGTTGCCGTCGTCGCCAACGCCGAGGGACCGGTCGTCTTGGTGGGACACAGTTACGGTGGCGCCGTTCTCTGCGAGGCGGCCCAAGACGTGACGCATCTCCAGCGACTGGTGTACATCGCGGCACTCGTCCCACTCCTGGGCGAAAGTGCGACGGAGTCGGTGCGAGAAGTGCAGGCTCGCACCGTTCTCGACGAGGCGATTCAGGTAGACGGCGACTTTCTCACGCTCGAACCGACCCTCGCGAAGAAGGCGCTCTACCAGGACTGCAGGGACGAAACGGCCGACTGGGCGCTGACCCAACTCACGCCACAGACCATCGCCAGTTTTCGAAGTCCGCGAAGCTCCTTCGACGTCGACGTTCCTTCGTATTACGTGCGCTGCACGCTTGACAACGCGGTTGACCTCAGCGTTCAAGAGTTAATGGCGGCGCGCTGTACGGAGTACGCCACTCTTGAGAGTGGTCACTCCCCCATGTTCTCGATGCCCGAGGCGCTCTGCGATCTCATCTTGGCTGCAACCTGAAGGTTCGCGATGAAGTCTGACGTGCTCGCCGAGTACTTGTTGAGTTTCCCCGAAACGAGTGAGGAGCAGCCTTTTGGTCCTGACGTCGACGTCTACAAGGTTGCCGGGAAGATCTTTGCCATTCTCTCGGGTAGTGGGTCAGTTACCCGACGCGGGCCGAAGCCCGCAGGGCTCTACCGGCCCCAAGAATATTGCGAGCGGCGTTTCGATCAGCGTGGTCCTCATGACCACACGAGCAACATCGAAACTCTGCTTGGTTGATGCGGTTCGAGGCCTCGGTGTGCCCACACTCGGCACAGCGTTGACTCGTGTAGTGGGGCCTCACCGTCACGACCTCTCGACCGGCGCACTCTGCCTTTTCGAGGATCATGGAGACGAGAAGCCCCCACCCCGCATCATGAATGGAACGATTGAGGCCGGCCTTTCTCGCGGCCCCGTTGGGTAAATATGAGCCGGGACTATCCTGATCAGGTTTCGGCTTCGGCCTCCGCGTCATGTTCATGATCGTGAGGTCCTCCAGGGCAATGAAGTCGTAGTCGTTCACGAGCTGTCGGCTCAGTTGGTGGGAAGCGTTGCGACGCTGGTTGGCGATCTTGCGATGACACCGAGCCACGACTTCGACCTGGCGGTAGCGAGAAGCACTGCCCCGCTGCTTCGAAGCCAGAGCACGCTGGGCCTCAGTCAGCCTCGCCTTTGACCGTGATCCGAACTGCTCGCCCACCAGCGGTTCGCCCTCGCTCAACGCGACGATATTGACCACTCCTAAATCGATCCCCACTTCCCGACCCGTCGTGGGCAAGAGCATTGCTGGCACATCGACGCAGCGCACGTTGACCCACCACTTGCGGCCCTCGCGCTTCACCGTGATGGCCTTGGGGGTCCCCTGGTGGGACGGTGATAGTTCATCTTGATTTCGCCGATGCCCAGGAGTCTGAGTCTCTTCGCGTCGGTGAGTTTCCAACCCGATCTGTCCTCCCACTGCATCGAGTCCCAACGCTGGGCCGAGCGAAATCGAGGGAAGCCGGGAGGCTCGCCGTGCTGCACGCGTCGATAGAAGCCGGCAAAGGCCCGATCCAGTCGTTTCAGGGTCCCTCGGCATAGCGCGACGCCACTGGACAGCACTTCGGGACGAACCGCCTTCAGTCCGGTCAGTGTCCGACACTGGTCGACGTAGCTCACCGAGCGCCGCTCCCACTTCCACGCGCCAATCCGCTCTTCGAGAGCCGCGTTATAGAGCTCGCGCTGGAGCTCCAGTTGGCGAGAGAGCGCTTGGGCCTGACGCACCGTCGGGTGCAGTCGGTAACGATAGGTCCGACAGCGTCGGGCGGCGACTCGTGGCACAAAAAAAAGATACGAAGACCCTGTGACAGTTCGAGTGCCGCGGCTCGACGCGTCAAAATGACCCACTACCCAAAGCCGCGCCGTATCTCACTCAAGTGCGATCCCCTCCTTGCGATCGAACTTCGTCAAGAGTATGAAGCGGTAATTCCCGGATATCACCTCAACAAAGACCACTGGAATACGGTGACGCTTGACGGCACTGTTCCTACCCGTGAGTTGAAAACGATGATTCGCCACTCGTACGACCAGGTCGTAAGCGGTCTTCCCAAATCCCTGCGCGAAAGACTCGTTCGCGAGTGAACCGGTCCACATGTGCCGGTTGGTTCGACACGAGTGGCCGTACGGCAAAAAATCGCCTCGGGGACCCGACTGCTAAGATCATCAGACCTTTTGGGGGTATAGCTCAGCTGGTAGAGCACTTGCATGGCATGCAAGGGGTCAGGGGTTCGAATCCCCTTACCTCCACTCATTAGAGGCCATATTTCATAAGGCTTTTCGAGATTTTTCAAACTCGAATTTGCCCTCTGCGACCGCTACTTCAGCAGTTACTTCAGCAGTTGAGTTGCCCGCGACCGTTGGTTCAGCAGCTACTTCAGCAGTTCTACTGAGGAGATCCTGATGGCACCGCGAAGGTCAAATCACGAAGGCTCGATCTATCAGCGGAAGTCCGACGGCCTAACCTCACGCTCACGGTGTCAATGGGCAATCTCATAGTGCTCCTTCGCAGAGGGACGAGATTTTCGCCCTCTACTTACAGAGCCACTCCAAAACGGCAAAACCGAACACGAACTCGTCGATGTTCAAAAGTTGTTTTTCAATTCCTAGATTCGATCGACTTTGATGATCACCATGTCCGCCCGTTGGGCCGACTGGGCGCTACGCGCCCGCCGACCCCGGGCGCTGAGATATAGACAACATGAGATGGTTACGAGAGCAATCCGTCTAAATTCTCTTTACGTCATCAAGCGCGCAGGGCCGCGTATCACTAAAGTCGGCTCAGCGATCGGGCGTGCGCTCGCCAATGCCTCGCGCAATCACACTCACGGGAGATCGACAAATGGCAGCCAGTCAAGGTTCGACCTTAAGAGAAATCAAACCGTCGAGCATTGATCCAAACAGTGACAATCCGAGACTCATCTTTCGAGAATCGGACATGGTAAAGCTCTTGGATTCAATATCAGAGGTGGGGATCAAGGTCCCCCTTTCCGTTTACAGCGACAAGAATCGATTCGTATTAATCGACGGAGAGAGACGTTGGCGATGCGCACTTAAGCTCAACCTGAAATCCGTCCCCGCCATTGTTCAGCCAAAGCCTGGACAGCTCGAGAACATTCTCACGATGTTCAACATACATAATGTCCGACAGGACTGGGATTTGCTTCCAATGGCGAAGAAGTTGAAAATTGTTGAGGAACTCCTTGAAGCTCAACTCAAGAAGTCAATTTCGGCTTCGGAGCTTGCAGCAGTAACCGGACTCACTGTTTCGACGGTCAGGCGTGCCTTCGAACTTCTCGAACTTCCGCAGAAATATCAAGACCTTTTAATGAGCGAGGCCGAAAAGTCGAAGGATCAGCAAGTTTATAAAGCAGACCTCTTCGTTGAAATATATAAAGCTAGAAACGCCATCAGGAGACACACTCCGGATGTCTTCCAGGAAGTCTCCGAGGATGACTTCATCGATTTGATGGTGGAAAAATATGCGATCAAAGTTGTCCCATCCGTCACGTCCTTTCGTGAGATTTCCAAGATGGCTCGGGCAAACCTGGCGGGAGTTGATCGCGCAAGCGTCGAACCAGTGCTGGTCCAACTGATAACAACACCTCAGATGTCCATCGCGGACGCATACGCAGCTACCGTCGAACCCGCCTATCAGGCGCGCGAACTGACAACCCGAACAATGTCGTTGATTACCCGCCTCGTCCAATTCAAAGACGGAACCGAACTCGGCGAGGAACTTGCAGAACTGTTGGTTCTCCTTCGAATTGAGATTGATCGCCTGGTTTAATAGCGATGGCTCTCACATATCAGTTTACGCCAGACGATTCGTGGCCGATTGCGGATGCTATTCACGACTACCTAGTGCGGCACGGTTGGACTTGTAAAATTGAAGAAGCTCTCGACCGAGACGCACCTATGGTGACAACACTCCTGGCCAAGAAGGACCTCGAGCCCGTGATACTCGTGGAAGTACGCTCACTCCCTACCTACGATTCCTCCATAGCCAGTTTGAGCAACTGGCTACACGTCAATCGGTGCCTCACAAATTTCTATGTAGCGACAAGTACGGAGGACACACTGGCGGGAAAGACTCTTGCGCAACTTAAGAAAAACGGGGTGGGTCTTTTACTGGTCGACACTTCAACATCGGAGGTGTCCGTATCCTGGAAGGCGCTTTGCCCAGCTCGAATCGTCACAATAGATTCAGGGTTGTCAATGGGCCCGCTCAGGGACGAACTCCTCACCTGTGTAGAAAAGTTCAACGGAC
>CAWBQX010000005.1:0-269258 GCA_963791015.1 uncultured Acidimicrobiaceae bacterium
TACGCATCGTGATACTTTTGGGGGTGGTCGTTACACCAGGTATCAACGTTTCAAGCGAGGAGGGCTCGTCATAGACGGTGACTTTTTTGACTCACGATGCCTACGCCTTCACGACTCCCGTTGAAATATTTGAAAAAAAACTACGGTCGACCCCGGATACGGTCCGAAACGACGCCAAAGGGACGCTGGTGAGGTCAAGATTGCTCTTCAACTTCGATTCTCCGAGAACTGGCTTGTACAGGCGAAGTCGAATAGATCATCACTTGATGTACGTCTGACGCCAGCCGCCTGTTTGCGAAACTCGAGAGTCCTCGATTCAGAGAGTATGGCATCAGCAAAATTGGGTCGAATCGACATCAAGGCTGTTCTTCCAGCTGTTCTTCAACTCCTCCTCCACCGAGCCCCTTCGTTACCAACCTTGACAATTGACTGCGGCGTTGCTCCTTGATGAAACCCGCGTCGACCACTTCCTCGATACCCCATCCAGGCATCCGGTCATGAGACGTAGAACGGCCAGATCAACTTCTCCGCGAAACATCGCTCTGATTTCTTTGTCCGGGTAAACAGTTCGAAATCCAACACGTTCTCGCACCTCGACGGCGTCATAAATACGCTCGGCCGATTCGACGACTCCAATGGCGGTGACGGCTCTCCACCCTTGCGAGCGATAGAACAGCAAAGTGTCACCGGGTCCGATTCAGTCGGTAGACGGATTGGCAGAGTACGCCTTGAGGATCGCGTTACCAGATGGCTCCGGTCCGAACACTGAGGGTCGAAGATTGCCCTCGGGGAACAGAATGTCGTGATACTGGGGTCTTATCGGAACGATGTAGACATTCACGACCTTGACTGCCGGAGGACCGAGATCGGACGTGGAAATCGAGAGGAGACATGTCACTTTCGGTCAACGATGGCCGAAGTTCCTTCACGAACACTTGTTTCCGAGGGAAGATTCTAGCCGCCTGGCAATTCGAAACCAAATTAGCTTGAGGTGCGGCGCAAGGCCCTCGTATTCCTCGAACAGCGTCACGTAAATGGCGTCTGCCGCGATCTCATTTGCGTGCAGGAAAGTTGCTTTGAAGGAGGAGTTCGCCCCGTTTCGCACCCGTTGCTCGAGGTGCAACCTTAAAAGTACGAACTTTAAGTACGTTCTATCGATGCCGAAAGGCCGATCATTTTCAACTTTGTAGATGACGAGGCCCTCAATCGGACCGTTGGGCGTCCTGATGACCCGACAATCCCAATGTTGCGCGCGTGTTTATTGAACCACTCGTCGAATGATTGCAATGAGGTTGTGTAGTCGGAACGGATAAGTCGAAAATCTCTTCATCGAGTGATATCTCGTAGGCGCGCACCGATTCCACAGTGGGCGGAGTCACCAACTCGCCGAATAGTTGCTTTAGATAATCGATGCCACCGAAGTAGTCGAATCGTTCGATTCTCGAGCCCGACGGCCGCCGCACGTTTTAGAAGCTTTCTGTCCTCGGTTACGAGCAAGTCTGACTGATCGTGACTTTAATGCCGGCGAAGAAGCTCCAGGTCAGACTGATCATTATCGGATAGCGGATGGGTGTAGCCCGCCTGGAGCCGCAAGGTCGGACCGAATGGGAGACCGACGCAACATCGTCCACTGATCCAACTTCAATTCCGATGCTCGCCGGAGCGCATCGTTCCCCGTACGCCGAAGGTCGTCGCGCGTCGCCGGATGAACGAACATCTCAATGCCGTTGTTGTTATGACTGGTGCAACCTCGTCGCCAACTCGGCGTTGACGTGCATTCCCTCTGGAGAGATGTCCGACGCTGCGATGAAGATGTTGATCAACCAGGAGTTCCACCTGTTGCTGGACATTACTCACCCCGACCACCAAGTTTTGATTTGGTTGCAACTGTTCAGATTCACTTGGCCGGTGAATCGTCAAATGTGACCAACCGCGTAGACAACAGGGCACCCAACTCAGTAACTCTCTTAATTCCAATGATTCCCTGGATTTCAAGTGGCGTATACCCCTGCTTCTAAAATCGCTTTGCCCGTTGTGCAGGGGTCAATGTGACGCAATCTCGCCCATCAGCGCGCTGGAATGGTCACTCAACTGACCTACTGTCAGTGCGCACCTCCGGCCCGAATTGACGGTCAATGCTTCCGACGTTCGTTGACGGCTAACGAGCTTTGTGGCACTTTCATTGGATATGACGTAGTTTCCGGTAGTGGTTAACACTCGAGTTCTCGCCGTCAACGTCGAGAATACGTCCGATCCGAATTGGAGCGAACAAGTACGGAGAGCCCTTTTCAAAACGAAGACTTCGAATCATCGAGAACGGATTTCACGAATTTGACGCGGTTGCCAAAAGTATGATCGTCGCCTCCATTAAGAGTTCGTCCGGTCGAACCTCGGGCAACAAGAATCCGAGCGGAAAGATTTCGGCTTCCATCGCTGATATGTACTATCTCTCTCTCGTTCCAGCCTCGAAACGACTTCTCATCCTCACCAATGCAGAATTCTTCGAGATCATGATCAGAACCATGAATAGACGTATTGGCCATTCCATTGAAATCCTTTACATTCCATTACCGGAGGATTTGCTCGAGCTCGCCGCCCGTGGCTGACAAAAGCGCGAAGCCTGAAATTACTTCGATCGTGACTACTGATTCTTGATTACCTTGAGCGTCGATTCAAGGTGATTGCGAAGTGACGCGGCTTCGCTCTGCTTTGGTGGACCTGCGCTACCGCTGTTCGCATTGCAATAATCTGGCATCCCGAGGTCGCGACTCGCGAACACTTCCCACTCTGCGGGACGGGGTTTGATTTTCCAACGATCCGATCTGTCCCCGCCAATCTCCGCGATCTTCTCGAATCCGATCACCGGCAAAACATCGAACCAAGGCTTTCCGAATGCGAATATCCAATCAGAATTAAGAGCAGCGATGGGCTGGGCAACATACATGTCAATGAGGTTCTGCGCGGCCGCATCTCGGCACGTCGATGGAGCTCCACGACTGAAATGCCCAGGGGGTATAAGTCGAACCACACCACTTCGTCAGGTTCGACCGATTCTCCCGAAATCCAATCGTTTACAAATCGCATCCTGGAAGTGACAAACGGGTGCGGGGACTCCGCCATTCAAAGTTGGCCAATCGAAGGGCCGTCGAGCCCACTTTGCATAAGAGTGTGGCACTCCCTAATTTCTTGAGCGAACCTACCCCGACGACTCTGCAAATCGGGCATCGGTTGCCGACCCATCCGACTTTCTGCGCCCATGAAGGCATTGCCGGGATCAGGGCCAACATGATTGCCTTGGGTTTGCGATCTAACCTCCTGTTGAAAGGTTCCCGGAATGGCTTCATCCACCCTCTTTGTTGCAGGAGTGCCACCTCGATACGCATCGACCCAAGGTTGCAACTCTGGAGTCCAGGCCCGATCGCCTTCTAGGAATCCCGCGACGACCTCATCCCACATCAACGCCAAGCGCCGCAGCGCTGGATGGGGGGCCTCGTCGATCACGAGATGAATCTATGGCATCAGTGACCAGAAGCAAAACCTGGGGAAACCTCGCCTGCAGCTCGTGGCAAGGCCCACGATGTCGGGCTGCCGTGCTGTGACTGATTTCAGGACACAGAGTTGGGTAGCACTCAGCACCATGAGAAAGACCAGTAGCATTCGGCCCCGAGCGCAACTCCCGCGGATAGTAGCAATCTATAGAAGGCAACGCCTTCATCACGAAGGGGATCGCACTCGTTCACGCTTATCACCGTGGGAGGGAAACCTTGCACATCGTCCCGTACAGCAAACCCTGGCCATGCCAAAGGATCACGAGCTTCAAACGCCTTCAATCTCGTAGCCCATGGCTCCCCGATTGTTTTTCGGGGTGAGCATGATTCCGTTGTTTTCAAAAGAAGATGGATAGCGATCATCGGGCCAGCGTCCGAGAATGTACGGACACATTGCATATAGGCCCTTGATCAGGCGACTTCGATGGGAGGATTTCGACGAAGTTGCCGAGGTCATCCAAGTTCGACGTCAACTCCAAAGACTTGACATTGGCCTAGCCGCAGTCGACACGAAAACGAATGCTTCGCGACGGTCGCTAGACGTGCCCCACCAGGTCATTGCCCTTGTTGCAAAACGGCGAGAGTTCCAGTCTCAGGACGCCGAACTCCTCGGCGATGCATGGGTCAATTCGGGATTTATCTTTACAAACCAGTTTGGTACACCCCTAGAGCCGCGCAATGTTCTCCCTGATTTCAAGATTCTGTGTCGGAAGGCAGGGCTCGGCGATTGGCACCTGCATGAACTTCGACACTCCGCAGCGAGCCTCATGCTGGCAAACGGAGTAAAGATCCAAGTAGTGAGCGACTTGTTAGGTCACGCATCGATCCGGATGACTGCAGACGTGTACGGTCACATTCTCGCTCCGGATCGAAAGGCAGCGGCGGAGACAATAAAGAACCGGCTCTTGTACGACTAAGAGTCAATTTTCGATTAATTTTCGATCAACGAGTGTCGTCTTGGACGGTGGCGTCAGAGTACTGATAAACCTCATCCCTGCGGTGACAGGCGACAAGCGAACCGCTTGGTCCCATCTCAAGGACAGGATCAACTGAACGGCAAATCTCGATTGAAAACGGGCACCTCGACACGAAGGGGCAGCCGATGCCGTTCCACTGCTCATTTGCGATATCGATGATCGAAGAGGCGCTTCTCGCTCGACGAACCTTGACTTTCGCAACGGGCGCAGCGCCGACCAGCACTCGCGTGTAGGGATGCCCTGGCTTCGTATAAACGCACTCGGCATCGCCTGACTCCATCACCCTTCCCTGATACATCACGACTATTCGATGCGAAATTAGTCTCACCACGGCCAGGTCATGCGAAATGAAAAGGTAGCTCAAGGACAGTTCAGATTGAAAATCCTGCAGAAGGTTGATCACTTGAGCTTGGATAGAGAGATCAAGTGAACTGGTGGGCTCGTCCAGATCACAAAACGAGGAGATATCATGAGCGCTCTAGCAATCGCAATACGCTGCCGTTGTCCGCCAGAGAACTGCGATGGAAAACGATCTGCCGCCTCTGGAGCGAGCCCCACCCTCTCCAACATTGACTTTACGGACGAGGCGAGTTCCTCTCTTTTGAGGCGTCGATGTACCAGCAATGGTTCGACGAGTGCCTGCTCTACGGTGCGAGCGGATTCAAAAAACTAAATGGATCTTGAAACACCATCTGCATGTAAGCGCTCAGATCGCGTCGACGGCCGGAAGAAGCCGTTGTAATATCTTCGCCTTCGAAAAAGCTTGACCCGTTGTTGTTGGCACGAGGCCAAGAATCGCACCTCCCAAGGTAGTTTTTCCGGAGCCTGATTCTCCGACAACCCCCAACGTTTCACCCTCGTTCAGTTCAAGACTTACGTGATCCAAAGCACGAAGAGACTGCTTTTTCCACCCTCGACTCCGATCAACACTCGAATCCCGAACCACCACCAGAGGATGTTCAGAAGTCATGACTCCACCAATGTCATTCCTTGAAGTTGGTCACTGTGAATACACCTGGTCGAGTGATACTGGGACACCGACACTTCGACGATCGGATCCGATCGACACTCATCTGTGGCGGAAAAGCGGGCAACGGGGAGCCAAGTGACATCCTGCAGGCCAATGCCCTATGGGAGGGACCGAGCCAACGAGTGCAGGCAGGCGACTCCCAGTACGCGTTCGTTGAATCTGATGCCAAGAGGGCTGCGGTGTAGGGATGGCGAGGCTCGCGCAAAATTGTCGACAGCGTGGCCCGTTCAACAACTTGCCCTGCATACATAACGATGACCTTGTCGCAAAGGTCCGCCACGACGCCCCAATTGTGCGAGATCAGTATGAGCGCGAGTCCCATCTCTTCACGCAAATCATGCAGCAATTCCAAAATCTCAGCTTGAACGGTTACGTCTAAGGCGGTTGTCGGCTCGTCGGCAATGAGTAACTTGGGCAGTCCCGCTAACGCAGCGGCGATTCCTACACGTTGTGCCATCCCGCCCCGAGAGTTCATGGGGATATCTCTTGTAAATCTGAGCTCGATTTGGCAATCTCACTCTCGAAAGTAGATCAAGCGCTTCCTTCCTGGCTTCGGCGCGAGTGATACCTCTGCAAGCACGTGCTACCTCGGCAATCTGAGCACCAATGGGAAACGCAGGATCCAAACTTGCCACCGGTTCTTGCGAAACCATCGCAATTTCGCGTCCACGAAGAAGACGCATTTTCCTTCACCGGCGCCACGAAGACCCTCGCCCGCGAACCATATCTCCCCCGAGGTGATTCTCGCCCCTTGGGGAGCAACCCAATGATCGCGTGACCGGTCATGGTCTTCCCGCATCCAGACTCCCCAACAATTCCCAACGCCTCTCCAGAGTCAACGCTGAAACTGACGTCACTGGTCACGGGAGCCTCACCATCGTTTTGAGCAATCGATATTGAAAGGTTGCGGACGTCAAGTAACACGCTCACGCTGAAAGTGTTGGACTCTTTCATATCGTCAGTGATGTTGTGCAATTGGCTCTTTAGCGGCTTCCGCGCAGTCCTGGCGGTACTTCGAGATGCAGAACTCCACATCTCCGTGTAGCTATCCCGAACTCCGTCACCGAGCAACCCGAAAGCAAGGATGACCAACACCACGAGAATTCCTGGTGGAACTATCATCCATGGATCGTTGACGATGTACTGCGAACCTTCTGCAATCATGTTGCCCCAACTTGGCGTAGGGGGTTGAGTTGCGAGCCCGAGGTAATCGATACCCGTCTGAAAGATCAGCGCGATCCCCGCGAAGAGCGAAGCCTGGACAATAATTGGACCAGCCGCGCGAGGCAGAACGTGCGGGTGATTATGCGACGTCTAGATAGACCCGCGACACGGGCCGCGACAATGTATTGTTCTCGCTCCACTGCCATCGTCGCACCACGCGCAATCCTCATGAGACCTGGCGCGCCAAGAATCCCCAGAGTGATCATCGCAACTGATGTCTTCTCACCCAGGATGGCAAGGACCGCCAGGACCACGACAATTTGAGGGACTGCAAAAGAAACATCTGAAATCCAGACGACCAACCGGTCGAACCAACCTCCCACGTATCCAGCAACAAGACCCGCTGGCAAACCGAGAACTAGATAGACAATTAAAGCCTCCGCAACTCCCAAAAGGCTGATCCGACCCCCATAAAGCAGGCGACTAAATATGTCTCGACCAAGGTCATCGGTGCCGAGCAAATAGTGAATGCTCGGACCCTTGAACAGTTCCGCATAATTCTCGCTGTCGGGCGAATACGGGGCAAGCCAAGGCGCCGCAACTGTGAGCGCAATAGTAAGCAGCAAGAATATGCCAGATGCAAGCGCTAGGGGACGTCGAATTAGCCGTCTGAACACGCCGTTTCCCTTGATCGAAGGCGAAGCCTGGACGACCATTTCGCTCAAGTCGACCGAATTCGTCATCGCGCTCCGCGAATCTTTGGGTTTAACCACGCGTTGATCAGATCCGTCAACATAAACACGATCACAGTTAATGCAGTGAAGTACATTGCGACGCCCTCGATCACTGGTATGTCGTGTTGAGACTCGTTGCCGTTACGGCCTCCGATCCCAACCCAGGTAACGCAAATACTGACTCGATCAGTGTCGTTCCCAGGAGAAGGCTGACGACAATCAGAGCGAGAAGCGTCACGACATTTGGCAGCGCAGTTCGCAACGCATGCTTGAAAATGATCGAACGACTTCTAATTCCACGAGAGCGAAGTGCTCTAATGAATTTCGCGATCGAGAACGTATAACATCGCGTCGCGGGTTTGCTTTGCGACCAAGGCGATTCCAAATACTGACAGCGCCAATACCGGCAGGACCAGGCTCTTGAACCAGAGAATCGGTGATTGCCCATATGACACGTACCCCGTCGCAGGCAGCGCATGTATCCGAAGCGCAAACGCAAGAACCAATAGCGAGCCGAACCAGTAGCTCGGAATTGCCAGTCCTAGAAGCGAAATAGTGTCAACCAACCGCCCCAACGGTCCGCTTGTTCGGGCGCTCGCCACCCCAATCGATATCCCTACGATCGCCGACACCACAATCGTGCCGACGATTAACGAAAGGGTCACGGGGAGCCGACTATTCAATATAGAACCAACCGGCTCGCCCGTGAATATTGACTTTCCAAGACTTCCGCGTAGCAACGCATATAGCCAGCGCCAATACTGCAGGTAGATCGGTTTATTAAATCCAAGTTCCTTCGTAAGAGCGGCTGTGGCCTTCGGCGTTGCCTCATCCGAGAATCGTTGCCGCCGGATTTCCCGGCGTCAATGACTCAAGTACAAAGGTCAGCGCCGACACTCCGAACAACAGAGTTATTGACAGCCAAAGCCTGCGAAGTATTAGCTTGAGCACTCAAACACTCATTTCTCAAAGCCAAATCTCGTTCCGCTTGCGGGAGATGGGTCGAAACCCACCCCCCGCCCTTCGCAGAATCACGAGTAATACCAATCTTCGGGATTAGGTACGAAACTAGTCGGCGAAACTGCGATCCCCTTGAGTGCTTTGTTTGCGAAGTAAACGTCAGCTCCCGTAGCAACAGGTATCTCCCAGCCCAACTCGACCACGCGCCGCTCCACGGCTGCCCAGGCATTAGTCACAGCATTCGTTCCTTTGGAGGTTGCCGCATACGCCTTGGCAATAGGAGAGCGTAAACTGGATCTGAGCTTCCGAAAATGTTGAACAGGCCCGCGTTTGCCGCCAAAAGTTGATCGGCGAGAATAAACATCGGCTGAGCGTGGGTGCATTTACGCACATCGCAGCGGGAAGTTGCTTCGCTTCCCATGGCGTGATTATGGCCGCAATGCTTGGATAAGTTTCAATGTTCAGAGTTACGCCGATTTGCGACCAGTCGCTCGCAAGCGCTGGGCAACCTGAACCCCGTCTCCGCACGCAGGTGTCGCGCCGACCGACATAGTGAAGCCATTCGGATATCCAGCCTCGGTGAGGAGTTGCTTTGCCTTGGCGACGTTATGCAGCATGACCAGCGTAATTTGGTACGAATCCCTCACCCTGGTAGCCAGCGATGGATACCTCATCGTTGGGCACGCCATATTCTCCGAATATCGCCTGAGTGATGCCAACTCGGTCCGTCGCGTAGTTCAGTGCTTCGCGCACAAGTTGACTCTTCAGGGCTGGCACGAGGGCGCGTCCGATCGAGAAGGAACATGCCATAGAACCCTTCGAGCGCAGAGTAAACCGCCACCCCAGCTTGTTGAGCAGATGCAGCCGTCGCGTAAGAACCATCCGCATATGCAACTTGGCCCGTTTCGACTGCACTTAGCGCGGTCTGGGAGTTTTCAATTACCTCAACAGTGAAAGTCTTGAAGTGAATTGCGCTTTTGTTGTAGTAGTACGGGTTCGGAACGTATACGTACTTCGAACCGGTAATCGTCGCGGACGCGTCAAGCATGTAAGGGCCAGCACCCTCAGTAGTCGTGCCCAAAGCTTTCGGGTGTTTGACGCCGTTCGGAGCGATGACTCCACCGAATACGAACCGCTGCGTAAGAAGAAGTGCCATCACGGGGTTCGCCTGAACCAAGTTCAGCTGAACCGTGAGTGGTCCGGTCGCCTTGGCTGAAGCGACATTGTCGACGTACACGGCCTCGGGGCCCTTGGCGTTCTTTTGAAAGTTGATCGACTCAACTACTGAGGCCGCAGTCATCGGCTGCCCGTTACTGAACTTGACGCCAGCCCGAAGAGTTAAGTCGAATACCTTGTCGGAAGAGTTAGCGTACTTCCAAGAGGTGGCCGAACCCGGGCGCGAGACGACCGCTCGAAGTAAGAAGAATCAGCGGCTCGTACGCAAGATCATTGAAGATCGTTTGATCAGCCGCGTTATCCGCCTCTGCTAAATCAAACTTACCGGCGGATTGCTGACAGATATCGTGACCGATTTGCTTGGACTGCTTGCCACTGCTGGAGAGCCCCCGACCGTGAGCAAGGTGCCCGCGATGACCGCTGCCGTTGCGACACTCATTATTCCCCGGTGCCTGAGCCAGCCCCTCCGGCTCAAGTCGCTACCTAAAAAGTGCATATTCCAATTCCCCCTGTGTTCATCTCGGCAACCTGGTTCCGAGGATCGGGCAAATGGTATCAGGGCAAGCGCTTGCCCGCAAGCGCTTGCTTACGTCAATCGATGCGCATGAAGCATAAGAAACTCCTCCCGGAGCATCAATGGAGGTCACCGCGTTTTGCGCATATCGGCAATGCAGACTTGAAGGTTCGTCCCCGGTGAAATGACCATTTCTCGATGGGAGTTACTCCAAGCATCTACTTTGCTATTGATGTCAATGGATGCAGTCATGCAGAGCTCGAACACAGAGTTTACCCGCGCGGATCAACCTCAGAGTCGTCTCTTAGTTGATTCATGGCGTAAGAAAATCCAACCCCGAGAGTCGGCCATGCGCCATGAACTGATCCCACCCGCCCCGCTGTGACCGAAGGCATCGCTTGGCGGTCCTAATATTTTTCGTTCAGTTTGAAGCTGAAAACCCACGCCGAAGATTTGCGGCTCCTCGAGGAACGGCTCCCATCGCCGCGCGACTTCTTTACGTCCGACTTCAATTGTTTCCGACGAGATCAGCCGCGTTCCGTCGATTTCGCCACCGTCGGCTAAGCATCCGTAGAGTTTGGCAACTGATTGAGCACTTGCTATCGCACCTGCACCAGGAATTTCGGCGAAGTGATATTCCGGGCGGTTCCAAGGAATGTGCCTGCGCGGGAAGAGCGGGGGATTTCTCCAATTCGCTTTAAGAGCTCATCCCTTTCACAGCGTTCGTCCGTGCTCAACCTCCCAATCCAGTTCGGTCCGTAAACCACTTGAGATACTCTCTCTTCGTAGTTAGCCGGAAGGCCTATCCGAATCTGAAGTCCAAGAGGCACTGCGACTTCCTCTGAGAAGAATTGACCAACTGTCCTACCATCCACTCTTCGGATCAACTCGCCGCAAAGCCACCCGAAAGTTAGAGGGTGATACGCGTCAGCTGCGCGTAAATCTTCCTCGCATCGCTGTGATTGGATAATTCGCGCCAAGTAACTCCCGTCCATGACGTCTTCCTCGCTAATTAGCTTTCGAATTCCTGGTAATCGCGCTTGATGCGAGGCGAGGTCGACCACCCGAATCGTGCCTTTGTCAGCCATCGCGAATTCAGGCCAATAGCGGGAAACGGGCGCGCTGAGTTCAAGCCTTTCCTCGGTCAACCAGCATCAGGAGGCACAGCGCAACCAGACCCTTTGTTCCCGGAGAAGATGACTTGGAGTGTGTCGCGCTCCCATTTGGCCGAAGATTCAGAATTGGCAATCCCGCCCCAAATGTCGACGACCGTTGATCCATTCCTTACCGCGGAGAACGCAGCTCCTAACTCGCCCCGAGTTCCGAAATCCGTTCGCAAATTCTTCTGCTACAGATTCGTACCCGTTGGCAACATCTCCACAAACACCGGTCGGCAAATTCTCCTCGCACCCTCCAATCACCGACTCTGCTTTCCGACCTGTCCGGGGACGATCGTTAGACCCGACCGACTTTTTCCGACCGACATTTTTGATCTGTTTCAAGTTGAGGGCCACAATTACGTCCGCTTGAGACCTCGTCCTTGCGATCTGCTCTGCATTCCTCTGGTCACTCCCGGATGCCCAGCGACGGGCCTCCGATTCCGAGTACCCGTACTTCATGTGTCTGACAATCAGACTGTGAATCCTCAAACTTTCATCTCGATCGCAGTACCACACCTCAGCCAACAGTGGAGCGATTTCATCCCACGGCTTCTCGGGAACGAGTGAGTCGTTCCCTTCTACGATGACCAACTTTGCTGACGAATCGATTGCAATCGCGCCGGCAATTGACGCGCCGCTATCTCGGCGAAAGCTTGGTGCGTAAACCGTAGACTCCCTAAAATCGTGAACTCGCCGCACCAGGGCAACGAAACCCGCAGCGTCGAAAGTATCGATTGCTCCCATCCGGTCAAGACTCCAAGTTCCTTCAATCGTTCAGATAATAGGTCAAAGCCATCCATTTCCACGATCTGAACAGATTGGCCCAACGCAATTTTGAGTTCGCGCGAGAGAGTTGACTTTCCTGCGCCAGGTGGACCGGTTATACCCAGCAATGCTCGGTCGTTCTCCTCTAGAAGTTTCGTCGCCCGCTCCAGCAAGTCCGACCACTCTGTGATCACAGGCATGAGTTTTCCTCAAGTTTCGGGCTCCGACCTGCATCAGTTTCGAACGTGAATAACAAACTGCTAACAAATGATCCCCCCACCATACGTATCTGAAGTCCTGTCAATCGGAAACGAGAAACGGTACCATGCGCAAGCGCTTGCGCGCAATCGTTTGCCGCGTTACTATTCCATCCCTGCAAGCGCTTGCGTAGAATGCGACCGATGACAACTATGGCAGAAGTGGCCCGTGAAGCGCGAGTCTCGACAACAACCGTCTCGCATGTCATCAATGGGACCCGGCACGTAAACGCTAAGACCACGGAGCGGGTATTTGCCGCAATCGAGCGGACCGGCTACCGTCCCCACTCCATAGCCCGTGCCCTTGCTGGAGCTCGGACTCGTTCAATAGGCGTCGCAATCAGTGGAATCTCAAACCCATACTTCATGGACGTCATAGCCGCCATCGAAGATGAAGCTACAAACCGGGGAAACACCATCCTTTTGGTCGACACTCACGACGAACCCACGAAAGAACTCCAGATGGTGCAGGATCTCGTAAGCCGACAGGTTGACGGAGTGATACTTGCCCCTTCGTCTGGAAGCGAGTCGGGAGCGTTGCCCTTTTCTCATCGAGCATTCGGTACCGACCGTGCTCGTTGATCGATTCTTGCCGGTTGACATCGATCAAGTTGGAACGGAAAACGTGCGACCAGCATCTGAGTTGGTAGAGCACATGCTCAAGCTAGGACATCGCCGTATAGGACTTGTGGCAGGCCTAGAAGGACTGAGTACTACTCAAGAGCGAATAAGTGGTTACCGCGCCGCGCTTAATGCGGCGGGTATCGGCGTCGACGAGGAGCTAATTGCATTTGGGGCATCTCAGCATGAACCTGCCAGGGACGCGGTTCATCGTTTGCTATCACTCACTGACCGACCGACGGCCCTGGTGGCCGCCAACAACCGAATGACGATCGGAGCCCTTCACGCTTTGCGAGACCGGGGACTTTCTGTCCCAAGCGCCACATCGCGCTAGTCGCATTCGATGACTTCGAGTGGTCGGATTTCTTCGTGCCGAGGCTCACGGTGGTTGCTCAGCCAACCGCTGAGATTGGGTCCCGCGCTGTCCAACTTCTGCTCTTGAGACTTGACGATCCAGCGCGACCTACCGAATCCGTGAGACTTGATCCAGATTTCGTCCACCGCGACTCGTGTGGTTTTCACTAATCAATCGAAATCAGATAGGTCTGACTTCCGTCGCTGCGCAAAAAGTCTGCGGGAATCGGGACACGGGATCTGAATCTGTCAATTACGTCGCGTGACTCCGACGACCCGCAAACCACTCAACCGTGAGACGTAGATTTAGAGCCGGCGGGGCCGGGTTGGAGTCCTGAGCCCCGCCGCCGCTTTGACCCTAGCCTTGCGCAAGCGCTTGCGCAAGCGCTTGCGTTTGCCAACTCGGCGATACCCCCCACTTAGTTCTCCACCTCGACCGTAGATTCGCGAAGGAGCTACTTGTGCAGGTCTGCCCCCAAACCTCTGTGCAAGTAAAGAAAACCCAACCGTCCAAGACTTCGACCGCGCGCAAGAATCCGCTCCCAAAACTGGGCACGTGAACTCGCCATCGGCACGAGCAAATTCTCATTGACAACATCAAAGGATGCTCCTTATCCGCGAAGTAGATAGCTGCTCACACGAGACTGGTAGAGGCTGAAATCGCGCTGTTTGCGAGAATTCATTTCCAGATTGACAAGTAATTCATTTCCCGAGATATCCCTCAATCAAGGTAACTGAGATCACCGACGTATCTCCCTTGCCCTTGTCGTGCTCGTCAATTGCCAGCGATCTAAGGCGATCCAGGACTTCATAAACGGTCGTCACTCAGCCCTCTTTCAGTGATTTAACAGGCAATACCGATGAGAAGGGAAGGCTCCGCTCCATCGTCACATCTTGCCAGACCCCTGTGGCATATGAAGATGTCTCTATATATGCGTCATATGCGTCGCCGGCGAGAGAGCTGAATCTCACTAACCTCCCGCCAATCCGCACTACGGTCGAAACACCTTCGCCGTCTTTCGTTACATATATCTGGAGTCCATCAGGCTGAGTTTCCAATACAAGAGCGATTTGACGAGGGGCGATGTCCTTCTTTGGCCAAGCCGGAAAGTACAGGAGATTGAAGGGTCGCGTCGAGCCGTCTCTGCGAGAAGAAGTTCCAACTCGTTGTCACTGCCCTTGGTTGTGCCAATCACGGGCGCCATCGAGACGCCCACTTTTAGCGCAGCCTTTCTTACTAAATAGACATAGGTCCATCGAAGGAGGTGCGAAAATTAGGACCAGGCCTCCTATGAACTGAATTACGTGTTCGGGAAACACTTCACCCTTTGGACTCGAGGTGAAGAAGTTTGTCTGCGCGTAGTACCAACCGAAACCGAGAATCACCGTCGAGACCGCTGACAATATCCGAGGGAACGTTGTGTCTAGTGAGTGCCTGCCGCGTGGGAAATGTTTAAGGTCAAGCCGTATGAAACTCTCTCGCTCTTTACTAAATCCTCCAACGATCAACACGCCACAAGTTGGAACCACAAGGCATACGAAAATCATCGAAACGGGTACGCACCACTTTGCAAACTCTCCGTCGACCGCGCCTCGATCAATTGGAGACCCAGGTTGACTGCCTAAAAGGACTACAAAACCGCATAGGCCCGCCGCAAAACTGTAAACGGAATTCAACCACGGCCAACGCTGAAATCGACTCCACATTTCGCTATCCCTTCCAACCATTAAGCAGGATCCGGACACTACTTACCCACGATTCAGATGCCTATCCCACTTTGCCGCTTCGCGCAGGGTGGGCGCTCGCTCCGGCAGTTTCAAAGGAACAATCTCTCTTGCAGCCCTTAGGCAGAAATAGGATCGATCTGAGCCGCGACCTGCGTGCTTTCCCAACAAGACAGTGGCCGTGCATGACAACTGATGGTTCTCCCGGATTCGGATTTGATCGGGCACTCCTGCCCAACTCGGGCGCAGAATTGTCATATGAGATTCAACTTCGCTTAATTCTTGACGCACATCACTCGCACCACGAATTGACCGCATCGCTTACAGATGAGGCGCGACGCCTGGACAATCGATCTCTCGACGAACACGTCTCAAGGTTTCTTCGTGGAGTTGAAATTCCGGTCGAAACGGACGCTCCCGCTGATCATGTTTTCACTCGGAACGAAGCTCAGTGGGAAGCGGAAGCTGCATCGGCATTCGACTCCCAAGAGCCAGATTTGCAATCATTCCTCGACGACCCAGAAGAATTCTTGTTTCAGTCGATGTCCGTTACTGACGCCGCGAATCCGTCGTTCATTTGAACAGATGGGGGAAGTTGCCGCACTTCTGGGAGGGGTTGAATATTCGAAGGCCCTCATCTGGGCAAAAACTCGTTCGTCAACCGAGCCTCTCTCTCATGTCATCCGCCTTGATCGTCATTATCTCTTCAACCGAAAATCGACTCAAAAAAGTAATTCGACGATTCATCGAATTGAAGGGAAATCTCTCGCCGGACGAAAACCGACAGAAGTTTCTGAAGCATCTCTTTCAGGGAGGGCTCACGAATTGGGAGAAAACATTCCGAACCGAACTTGGGCTCGAGATACGAACGTGGACGAGAGAATGGGACCAAGTAGTCGAAATCTTTGCCCGCCGCCACTCACACGTACATCACGGCGGAATCGTAGACCACGTATATAAGAGAACAACCGGCTCCGCTGAGCCCGTTGGTATCCCACTTCCAATTTCACCGAGTATTTGCATGACGCGATCGACATTCTGCGGGCTAACCCTCGGAGCACTATTAGCTACGTGGAGCGAAGTCAAGCCCCAATCCGAATTGCGCTCGTGGGAGTTCTGAGCGAAATCTCTCACGACCTTCTCGCCGACGGGTGCTTCTACTTTGTGGAGCAAATGAGTTCAATTGTCGAGACTCATTCGGCCGATCACAGCGAACGGGCTCGCGCAAAAGTTAATCGACTACTCGCCGTCGAATCCCGCCTCGGCGTTAGCGAAACTCACGACGAACTCGAACGCTGGGACACCTCACGCCTCGACCGACCCTTCGAACTTGCGCGATGGATTCTTCTCCGCGACGACAATAACGCACGACCGCTGTTCGAGAAACTATTTAAAGAGGGGCTCGTAACCCCAGACGAATATTCAACCTGGGTCCTCTTCAGGCGGTGGCGAGAAGAGTACCCGCAGGGCCTTGGGGGCGTTGCGCCAGGGCCATGAGTATTGCCAATGCCGACCAGAACGGTCATCTCAATAGTTGATCAGTTGGCCCTCGAGCGCGATCAAACCCCAATTCGCTGGCAGACCGTACAACACTGTGTCAACATTCAGTCATGTCCGATGAGCTCGCTCGACTCCCGCCCGACCTACTCCACGCCGCATCGGAAGGATCCGGTCGGATCGCGCTCATCGTGGGAGCTGGTTGCTCACTTGAGCCACCGACCAACCTCAAACTCTCAAGTTTTTACGCCCTGGACGTGCATGCTGATCTGGTAGCGGACGGCGTATTAGTCGCAGGAGAGTGTGCAAATCCCTCGGACCTTTCCAGTATTGCTTCGCTTGTCCACTCAAAAGTGGGAAGCCAGAGCGCTGTAGTTTCCCGACTACCTAGGGGTGCATTTCGCGACGCCGAGGCTAACGAAGAGGCTATTTGATTGCTGCAGCTCTGCTTCTGGAGGGAGTCGTGGCAGCGATTCTCCTCAATTACGACCTCGCCATGACCGACGCCCTTGGATGTGTCAGCGCGGGTGACTCTGTATCGGTCATCGCAGATCCAGGGGCGGTCGGCGAACTTGGCTCAAGCGTCGTCGTCTATCTCCATCGGAACGTAAACGAGTCAAACTTCGAAAAGTGGGTGTTGAGGGCCGAAGTCATCGACGACGCGTGGAGGGGCGGATGGGAAGAAATCATTGCGCAGCGAATCGTTACTTCGCCGATAGTCGTGTTTGCCGGGTTGGGTTCTCCGGCGGCAGTCCTCACTGAAACGGTCAGGCGAATACGTCAAAGTCTCGAGGGTCAAGGTCATGACGCTTTTGTGGTGGACCCTTCCACCAGCAGTCCTTTCAAGGAGACGCTCGATCTTCCCGAAGGTGCCCACATTCAAATGGGCTGGTGCGCATTCATGCAGTGTCTTGCGGACAGACTCATCATCGAACAGACAAAGAAATTGTCGGCAGCGTCTCGGCTACTTTGCACGTCGAACGGTTGGACGGATGAAGTGGCCGGAATTAATGAACTCAGCCAACTGTTTTCCGAGCGCGGCTTGGTCGCGTCGGGTTTTCAGCGCGCAAGTTGGCTCCTCAGCGATCGCAAGTATCTTCCAGATCAAGAGCAAGTGCGGGAGCTCATCGCATATCTTTTGCTCGGTGTCGGGATCGCCCAGAGACATTGCAACGTCACGGTCAACGTTCGCAGTGACTGTGTCATCGAGTTGCGAAAGGGCGGCGTGGTTGTGGGCTCCATACTCCCGATCTCGGCTGCAGGAACCAAACACTGGACCGCAATGGAGCCGAGCATCAGGCGATACTTGGACAAGTTCACCTCGTATGAGCGACCAACCTCGGTCTTATTAGGGAGTTTGCTTGGCGCTACTCCAACTGAAGTTTCGCCACCGCCAGACATTGTCTTCGAAGACGATGAGGCGAACATTGTGTCTCCTAGCTCAAGTCCTGTCTATATCAGCGTCGACTACTTGAGATCGTATGAAGCCATTGCCGATCGGTTCGTCAACTAAGTGACACTCTCGCCAATTCAAGTCCAAGCGGAAGCGACCGCCATACTCGAGAGCGGAGGGTATCGGCCTGTCGATTCACCAAAGTCCTGGCCCGCTTCCGCTCGCATTTTTGAGGACGAATACGGAGTCGTTGCGATTCACGTGTATGAAACGTGGGCACGTCTGATCGGCGAGTGGAAAGACGCACAGGGTCAACTCGTTGACCTTATATCCGAACACGTTGACAGAGGTGAGCCCAAATCTTGGGAGGGCTACCTCGTGCTCCTCACGGTCGGCCAAGCAACCGAACGAGCGCATCAAGAGATGGTTGGACTTCGATATGACACAAACCGCGTCCGGAAGCTTGTTGCTGACTCCTCCGATTTGGAATCAATACCAGATGTGCGGACGGTGTTGCTGCCCCTCCTCCCATTGAGGGTTGAACGAACTACTTCTCCGAACGACGGACTTCTCGGGCGGATCCGGATTTACTCTTGGCTGAAGGCATCGATCGAGAGTCAACTGAAGTCGCTATCGATGCGTTTTCTCGAAATCAGTCAATCTTGCAACGTCTTCACGAACATCGGCATACATGATGAGACTCAAGCACCTCACCATGTCCGGCTTCCGGGGTTTCTCGGGGCAGCAAGAATTCGATCTCAGCGCTGACGTAACCATCGTCGTAGGAGCAAACGGGTCGGGGAAAACTTCTATGTTCGATGCAATCCTCTGGGTCTTAACGGGATCGATCCAGCGACTTAGAAGTGACGACGCTGGGGATGTCGTAAGCAGATACTCGATCACAGGAGAAGCTCGTGTTGAGCTTGTCATCGACGGGGGTGGATCGACGGTGCGAGTCGTAAGACGATTCGACGGGAAAGAGAATCTGACAGTTGAGGACGAAGACGGGCGCATCACGAGTGGAGCCGCTGCCGAAACAGCACTTATCGACATCATCTGGCCAGATGGACTGCGCGCCCCCGACCCAGGTCAGGCATTGTCAAGATCTCTAACGCGCGCAATGTATCTTCAGCAGGACGTAGTTCGAGAGTTCGTTGAAGTGGATGACCAAGAAGATCGATTCGATGTCGTAGGCGAACTGGTAGGCGCGGGCCGAATTACCGAGCTTCAACACTCACTTGAGCGAAGTCGGAAAGCGTGGGCGGAGGCGACAAATAAACAGAAAAAGGATCTGAACCCATACAAAGCCAAATCAAAGTACTGGAAGACCGCCTCCGCCGACTGTCTTCCGATGACAGCCGCCGAAATTTGGTACCGGAGTTCGACCAATGGCTGAACGAGCTATCAGGGCTATTTACAACCGACGACCTCGTCGATGCGAACGACCGAACCAGCGGAGCAGTAGATCGAATCATTTCTACGCTCCAAGCTCGCCACGCCAAGAAGAGCGACGAACTTCGAGTCTCCAACTTCTCCTCGAACATCGATCGACCCCCGAAGCCCGAGACGATTAGCGCCTCTCCTCTAGTAATCCAAGTGCAAACCACGGAATCTCTCATTTCCGAGGCGTCAGAGACGTTGCGATTGGAACAGCAAGAAGCCGCAAGCGCGCGAAGGAGACTGACAGAACAACGAGATTCCGCCGAGTCACTTGGCGCACTTGCCCAACTCGCTCTTCGGCATCTCGGCGACCTCTGTCCGGTATGCAATCAATCGTATGACGCAGAAGCGACAAGACTTCGTTTGGAGGATCTCGTCTTCGAAGCGTCGAGCCCCATCGAATCGCCAGCCGCCCAACCGCCCCCCGCTGCAGAGCGCCTCGAAGAACTACAACGCCAACTAGCGAGCCACCAAGCTCTACTCCGTTCCGCTCAATCCTCCGAAGTTGCCGCCGCCCAATGGGATGTCCAGACAGATTCGCTTGCTGCCGAGTTGGATTTGGAGAAGGGTGCCGACCTATTGGAGGCGGCGAACCTTCTACTGGCTGAAAGCCAATCTCGCGAGGCCGTTTACCAGTCACTTCGCGATACTGGCGAACAACTCTCACTGCAACTTGCGCGAGCGAGTGAGCTTGTTCAAAGAACAGAAACATTGTCCCAACTGTCAGAAATGGAACAGGAGCTCGCTCAACTTGTCGTCGAGATCGATGCCCGCTTAGAGACACATCGACTGTCGTCCGACATCATCAGCGCGCTACGGGGCGCAAGTAACACCATTGTGACCGAAGAGCTCGTTCGTATCGGTCCTCTTCTCCAGCGAATTTATGCCAGCGTTGATCCGCACCCCTCCTTTCGCGTAGTCGATTTTCTTACGGGAGAGTACCGAGGGCACGGTCGGGTATGGACTGCAGTGAGTGATCCAGTCGAGGGAAAGATTGTCGAAGAACCCGCGCTTGTCCTCTCAAGTTCGCAGCTGAACGTCTTGGCAGTCAGCACCTTCTTGGCGCTGAATCTAGCGATTGATAGCCTCCCCCTCCAAGTCGTTGCGCTTGACGATCCTCTTCAAAGCCTGGACACCGTGAACCTGCTCGGATTGGCGGATCTGCTTCGACGGGTCAGAGATACGCGACAGGTCATTGTCTCGACCCACGACCCACGCCTGGCTCAACTCCTAACGAGAAAACTGCGACCCTCAAGCGGGGGCCGAACTTGTCTCATTCATCTCGAAGCGTGGAGTCGTAGTGGTCCAATAGTCAACCAGAGTGAAGTTCAGGCAGACGTCGCGCCCCTCAAACTCGTCGCCTCTTAAGTACTGCATATACCGACCCGTTGCAATTCAGGCAAAGGGTGGGTGTCCCAGCCGTGTAAGCAACCATGTAAGCAACGCGCGCTGAAATGGGCAAACGACATCGTACGTCTGCAGACATCGTTCTCTTTGTTTGCGGCATAATTGGACGACAACAGACACCAGCAAACGCGTCTTTGGCAGATGGCATGCAAGGGGTCAGGAGTTCGAATCTCCTTACCTCCACCACGGAACTCCTTGAGAAATCAAGGAGTTCGACATTGACAATGGGCCACCGAGATTTCCCGAACACTGGGTCAGCAAATCCGTCAGCAAATATTCGCAGACGTATTAATGCCACAGGAGGGAGGGAACGGACAAGTATTTACTCCGATACTCGAAGACGGTCGTTCCATCGGATCTGTATTGATCGAAGTCAGCAGCACCAATCGACATATTCGCATGCCCGTCAGTGCTACCGCTCGAAGCGAATCTCTGATTGCAGTGGAAGCGACTTTGACTCCCGAATAACCCGGCGCCATTCGTTTCCGCCCTCTGTCACGCTTCCACGTTCACCTCGACACCACCCTCGCGCACTCCTCTCTCCCGTAGTGTCGAATGGTGGGTCGCTATCTAATCGCGGACGTTTCCGAGTTTGAACACGTCAGACACGACGCTGAGAGCGTCTTCGACATCACTGGAACGTTCCCGGGACCGATATGTCGGATCGAGCCAGCAGAGAGGTGTTGGTTCGAAGACGTCACTATTGCAGCCAGAGATTTCTGGCCGAATCTCCGCAATATCGCGCTACTTCACGGCGACACTCACGTCGAGATACTCGCGGTGGACCCAGACCCAATCACGTATTTTTTCGACAGCTTCGAGCTTTACGGCGCGATTCGACTTTCCGTGACGTCGAGTGCGGACGACTATTACGACGCGTTGTGGGAAAGCCCGCCGGGTTATGCGGACGCGATCCGCCACGCTGTCCGATGGGTTGCGACTGGGGCGTCCAATGCTTGGGGCCTGTGGTTCGACCGTAACGTCGAACTCGCTGTCCTCTGCTCGCGGGGGGCAACGGGCCTAGCGGATTGGCGGAAAACTCTTACCGTGCAACCATTCGAACTCGAGGACGCAGAGGCTGTCTTGGGGCTCGCATTTTTCCCCGATGGCGCCCCACCGGAGATCGTGCACGCATTACGCGAGAACTGGTAGTGAGCCAGTGCTGAACGACGCCTCAGAGACAGCAAGGAGAGGTCGATTTGTGTGACTTCCGCGTCAGTCCTTTGGCGCTTCGCGCCGCGGACTGATAAAGACGTTGGTTGAGATAACCCTGAATCTGAACTTAACGACTACGAACTGGTGGTCGAAATGTTCTTTACATGGAGCAAGGGCGCCGACATTTCTACGGTCCGAATCGATGGCAACGTCTTAAGACAACGGTGAGAATAAATCGTGCCGCGTTGAGGTTTTTCGGATCAAAAGTGAACGTGTCCTGAAGGAACAATTTTCGTTGCTCGTTATATGGATTCCTGTTTGCCTCGTGAAGGAGGGAACCTTCGACGATCCCGTGTGGATGATGAACTCATTGTCGGGCGTTGCCGCCTACTCTTTGCCGCCACTTCTGGATTGCCTGGCGTTGTACGTTGTCGAGAGCAACGCCAAACGTCATAGGAATAGTCTGATCAGCGCTAAGTCCGAGACGGTCCATGACAACCATTTGCCCATTCTCAGCAGTCGGGAGATATGCCGCACAAACGAAATGAGATGGGACATTACCTTTGATTGCGTCGCACAGTTTTACGTCGTTGCACGAGTGTCCCAGCACAAAAACCGCCTTGGCCCGTTGCAGAATCAAGACGAATTCCTTCCACACATCGTCAATGACCGAGAACTCCTGATAGTCCTTGTCGACGTCGGGCAACATGGCAATCGGAACTCCAGGGTTGTAACCGTCGTTGAGCGCAGACCATTGCGGGTTTGCCACTGGGGTCCCGTCATCGCGGATAAACCATCCAACGCTTCCGTGCAGATGCAGTACCGGAGTTCGATTCGGGCCGGCAACTTTTGCGAGGCCTTTTGAGTTCAGCTCGTACTCCACACCGCCCCGCGGCGGATAGTCGTACCCAAGATCTGGATGGAAGCCAAGCTCGTGGAGAGAGTTCTCACCGACACGGTCATAATTGGTCGTCGCGAAAGCGAGGCTTGACTCGCTAGCGACGATGCCGAATTCGGCCAAGAGTCCTGCGTACGAGCTTTCGGCACGGGTCGTCTGGTAGTTTCCGCCAAATTGTTCGTACAGTGACTGGTTGATCGCGAACGTCACGTCGGTGAGGCCGCGGTCGACCTCCGAATACCATGCGTCCACAATCGTGGGTGTCTGCGTCGACTGCAAATGAAGCAACTTTGTCGCTCGCCCGACCAATTGCTTCGCTCGTCTATACGATCGCACACTTTGGAGAAACTCGCCAAGCCTCTTCTCGAATTCCGTACCGCTCATTTCATCGTTGAGATCCACCAAGTCCGCGTAATGCGGTGCCTTCTCCCGAATGTGCTTGTCAAGGCGTTTACGCCACTCCTCCATTAACGGCAGGAAATCTTGACTGAATGGGTGACTTGCCCCCGCACCCGTAACAAGTAAGAGATCAATGTCGCGTTCTAACTGCTCGCTCACATTTCGCCAAGCTCGTGTAACTGACGTCTTGCAGCATCGGGACGTCTTCTGACTGCTGCCATCAATTGGCGCTCTTCCCATCGGTCTCTGTGTTCATCGACCGTGTCCTTCCAGTTCTCCCGGAATTCCACCAGGTTTTCGAGAATTAAGAATTCGATGACGTCCTCTAGCGAGGGCCTGTACCTCCGGCCTCCCACGGGAAAATGAAGATCCCTCAACGGACGGTCGGGACAGTCGTTTCCTAATCGAGACCTCGCAAGATCAATTGCCCTTTCAAAGCCTGAGGAGTCTCCGTTGACCTGAATGTGCGCTGCCGGGTACTGATGATTTGGCTCGCGCTCATAGTCCCAATGCACTAGAAGACGCGGTTCGGGATCTTCGATGAGATACAGCCCGTACTGAGATTTGGAGACGCTTAAATAAACTTGCTCGGGGTCGAGTTCCAAGACGTACGCGACCATGAGGCCAAGGTGTGCACTTCGACTTCCCAATGTCAGCGGAACGTTAGAAGGCACCAGATTTTTCTTGGTTATACCTAGAGCGACCGGAATCGTGGCGACTGTTCCGTGCTGCGCAATCACAGCAGACATGCTTATGCCGTTTGCGATGGTTCCGTTTAGGAGGTCACCTATCTCAGCTGCGAACTTTCTCGCGAGTGTTTTTAAGTCAGGCGTCGATGTCAACGAAAGGTGACACCACCCACCACGCAATTCGTGTTGCGTCCGACGAAAAAGTACCGCTTCGTCCTTCTTCAATCAGTTTGCTCAAACTGATGCCAACCTCTTCGAGTACGGCATTCAGCGCATCGCTGATGTCTTCCTCACTAGCGATCTGAACTTTTACTGCTGACTCAGATGGTGTCATCGTCGTACCCTTCGCCATAGGTTTTCAAAGTCAGTTGTATCAAGTGAATGTGACAGTCCTTCTTCTCTCATCCATTAGATCACCGATCGATCGGATGAACCTTGACCTCGTGTTTTCGATGTGAGTTTTTATGAAATCGCCTAATACGTTGGAAGACTCAGCAAATTATCAGTCCATACTCCGTCTGCATAAGTGCGTATATAGGGCGGCGTTACATCTACGACGCCAACCTTCACGTATGAGGCCCCATTAGCTACTCGAGCATCACCGGACTTATTCTTGATCCAGTCGACCATCGTTGATCGTGTTGACTGCCCAACTTCTCCCGAGTCTCGATTTTCCCACTTCACCTCTGCGATGTGTTCGTGCTTCGTTCCGTTCTCCATGTGTCGAGCCGTTATGTAGACCGTCATCTCACTCTCCGATCGAACATATGTTCGATTTTACCTATCAAGTTGGCTCGCAGGCGCCAACAATCGGAGGAACATGGCACCGTAACTCCTTGCTCGTATATTTGTGGTATTTTAGAAATATACGAGGAGGGAGTTTGTAATGAAAGTTGTAGGTATTTCGGTTGAAGACCTTGGCGAGGATCGATTTCGACTAATGGTTGACCTCGAGGCCGAGGCTCCTCGGATCGCGCGCAAGTCGGAATCTCCAATCGGAGGAGGACCCGCGCAGACTGGCACAGTGCCAGATCGTATTGTTAACGCGCTCATTCAAGCCGTAGATCACTCCCTTACGCTCTCAGAACTTCACCAGATCGTCGGAGGTAATCCAGGAACAGTGAGCCGTCAAGCTTGGACTCTGGCGACCAACGCTCGAGACTTGCAGATTCGACTCCGGGGGTGGGTTTATTCGCCAGAGAGAGGACGTTACGCGCTCACCCCTGAGGCTGTCCGGGCAATTCAAGGTGTCAATGACTGACAATTGGTCAATGACTAGTGCCGGCACCGATAAGTGGTCCGTTCCCGCGCTGGGCCAATAACTTAATCGTTGATGTTTGATGAATCCGTCTTGTCAGATGCCGAATTGGCTGATTTGGACAGCAATCGAGTCTGGGCGCCGCTTTCACAGGAAGATCAGGCTCGTCTCGATTCGCTTTTACAGCGCTCCCGCGTAGGAAGAAAACCGGGAGATTCTTCGAGACATCACTTTATACCCCAGTTCCTTCAAAGACGGTTTTCGAATGAAAGAGAGCAGTTAGCGGTGTTCCCGGTAGATGGAGGCAGCCGAAGGATATCCAACGTTCTCGACATTGCGGTCGTTTCCAATTTCTATACGACCATCGACCAAAACGTAGGGGAAAACGTGGGTTTTGAGGTGATCCTCGCCGAACTCGACGCCCTCGCGTCAGGGATCATCAATGAGCTCATTGAAGGAGACGCGTTCGCGATTGCGCACAAAGATCTCGAAACGCTGGCGCTATGGATTGCCGTTCTGAACACGCGCGACCCGTATACCCGAAGATTGCTTGAGGCTGTCGCTGAACACGAGATGAAGAGGGACCTTCTGGAAAACTCTTCCACGAAGCGAATCCATGAACGGCTTGAGCGCAATCTTGGTAGACCGCCCACGAAGGAAGAGATTGAAGGCATACGCGATCTAGCCGGATCGCTAGATGATATTGAGATAACACCACATCAAAACGATTTAGTCGTTGGCTTCCTTGACGCAGCGCTCTTCTGCCAGCCATTTATCGCACGTCGCAGCATGAGCGTTGTCCATTTCAGAGAGCCAGGCTTAGTTCTCCCGGATAGGCCAGTAGTTCTCGCATCCCATTCAGACTCACCCGGTATGCGAGGGATGGCTCACGCTGAGCAGATTTTGGTTCCCCTCGACCGAAGTACCGCGCTGATTCTTCGGAAGAACAACTCAATTCCAATGAGCGTCGCGACCATTGACGCTGATGAGCGGATGACTTCACTCAATCAATCGCTCTTGCTCAATGCGAGAGCAGAGGTTTACTGCCACCCGGACGATACGGAGCAGTTGGACGGACTGAAGTTCCCCGATGTCGACCGACCGCTAATGGAATCCAATACCGACATTGGAATCGACGTCGACGGGATTAATCGAACGCCTAAGCGAACGCGGCCATTGCGCTTTACTCGCCCGAATGAGGACAAAACTGGCCCTCAATCAAGTTGAATACGCCGGGCCGGATTCTCTTGGCACGGGTTCTTCACTTCCTAATCCGACGAACAGACCTGATGGATGAGAGCGTAAGCAATTAGTCGGCAAATTTGACCCAAGTGTTTGGCCATACGGTTGAACTCTTGCATTGGCCGCCGGCAATCACGTCAGCAATTGAGTCAGCAATTTATTCGAACGGCGCCGAATCTTGACGAACTCGCGGCTAGACACGGATCAGTCGCTTCTGTATTCTGCCTTCAAACAGATTCGCTGAAAGACGCCTTGGGTCGATGGTCAAGGTCATCGAGGTGATGGCATGCAAGGACCAACTACGAGTGCTCAAATGTCACTGAGAAAAAATGACAGTACGTCTCCCGACCAGAGCAACGCGGTCTTCAGCCATGAGTTTGACCGCACGGGCTAATACGAGTCGCTCCACATCGCGACCAAGCGCGACAAGGTCGCCGGCTGTTCGCGCATGACTCACGCGAATGACGTCCTGGTCAATGATTGGACCCTCGTCCAGATCGGCCGTGACAAAGTGCGCCGTTGCGCCGATGAGTTTGACACCCCGCTCGTAGGCCTGATGGTAGGGTCGCCCGCCCTTAAAGCCGGGGAGAAAAGAGTGGTGAATGTTGACGACTCGACCGCGTAAGTCATGACATAGCTCGGGCGAAAGAATCTGCATATATCGAGCGAGCACAACAAAGTCGACCTCGAGAGTGTCGATGAGGCCCCGCAGTCGCGCTTCGGCGTCCGGCTTCGTCGTTTTCGTAATCGGAATTTCCTCAAATGGGATCCCGTATTGCGCCACGAGTGGTGCAACGTCGAGATGATTACTCACGACTGCGACAATGTCAACGGGGAGGTCGCCGGTACCCCATCGGTACAACAGATCGGCGAGGCAGTGATCGAAGGTCGACACCATTAGGAGTACTCGCCTTCGGGCACTCTCAGGACGCAGGCTCATCAGAGGAGCGAATCTCGATAGATCTTTGGCAATGCGCAACTGGACATCCTCGAGGTCGTTCACCGAGGGATTCGAATCTGGTCCGCATGCAAAACAAATTGGTCACCGGATCAGTGAATTGATCATTTTCGAGAATATTTCCGTCGACCCCGACGATGGCTGTACTTACCGCGTGGACGATTCCGGGTTGGTCGTCACACTGAACGGTCATCAGATAGATCAACTCTTCCGCCTTTGCTTTTCGCTCACCTAATTATGGTTTAGCGGCAAGGCGGATCTCGCGTCCTGCCTCTCGAGGTTGCCGGGCTGAACTGTTTTCATCTTCCTTTAGGCGACGGTCCGACGAGTTCATGCCTCTGACGGGCCCCGTTACGGCTCGCGATTCCTGACCTGGTCTCCTTCGCGAACGAGCCCGGGACGCACGACCGTCGCACGCGCGCCGACATTGCCGTCGTGGTGGCGACTCACGTGGCGCATCACGTCGAGTTGTCGATCCAGCCCTCCCGGCTGAGGCCTCGTAGTCATCACGCACCGCGAACAGGGCTTCGTGATGACAAGAACAGCCTCACCCAGCTGAATACCGCACCGGGGCGACGTGTCAAGGCTCGCCTGCGCGTCATCGACGACGACATTTGGTCGAAATCGTCGCACGTCCCACGTGAGATCGGGACGTTCGCGCGCAAGTCCGTCCAGCTCCGACGACGTCAGAAGATGAAGAGCGCTCTCGTCAACAAATCGGCCCGTTGTTCCTTCCCAGGAGACCACTTGCGAATCGTCTCGTTCAAAGTCTTCGGGGCTCTCAAACGTAGGCACACCGAACGTCGCGGCGACCACTAGCGCCGCTGGATACCCGAGCCACAACGAGAGTTCCTCATCAAGGCACGTCCCTTGACGAAACGCTTCGCCCGAGGGCAGGGTCACGACCAGTACACCGGATTGATACTCCGCGGCGGCCTGAAGCAGTCGGCCGTCTCGTTTCGCCGACACAATGGTCCCCGATTCGCGATTCAAGACCCCGTAGGCCCGGTCGCCCACGACTCCTCGCGAGTCAAGAGTCAGTTCGCCGACCCTCTGGCCCTGCATGGATTTCACGGGATGGCGCCACAACGATGAAACTAGGGCCGTGCGAGGTGACGAGTCAGGGAGCACTGACCAAGCCTAAGGGCCACGAGCAAGCGGCCCCGGAGTCCCGCGGGTTCAGCGTCGCCGGGCCCGGCGAACTGGGGGGTGGTCGTGAACAGCGCACCGCCTTGAGGGCCCTCTTAAACTACTGGCGGTAGTAGAAAGCCGGGTCGTAAACATCACGACGGCGGGAGGTATCCAGTGCGGTCACTGAAGAGGCGACTGATCCTTGTGGGTATGGGCGTCGCGCTGGCCGTGGCACTCATCGCAATTCTGTCGGCCGTCACCAGCGGCAAAGCCGGGAACGGGGGAAACGCAACCAAGTCCGAGCTCGTGGGCCGTCAGATCAAGTCATTTACTCTCGGTGGCTTAGATGGCGGCACGATCGACGCTCCGTGGGGATCCGGACGCGCCAGCGTCTTGATCTTCTTTGCCAGCTACTGCGGACCATGTCAAGGCGAGATGCCCAAGATCGCGCGCTACCTCCACAGCCACGATCCACGCCCCGTTGACGTACTCGGAATTGACGCCATCGACGTCCGATCCTCGGCTCAGGCAATGGTCATGAGAGATCACGTCGACTTTCCAGTCGCCTTTGACCCCAACGGGACCGTGACGGACGGAGACTTTGACTTCGGCCAAATTCCCGAAAGCGTGTTCTTGAACTCCAAGGGCGTCGTGGAATCCGTTTACTACGGCGCCATACCTCAGAGCCAACTCGAGCACGGAATCGCCGCGCTCGAGAGCAAATGAACGCCCGTTTTGGACGTCGGCTGAGGCCACCGACAGCAGGTATCTGAGCCCTTTTGAGCAGAAACTACGACGAGTAGTATTGCTCGCGTGAGGATTTCTCATGCCGCGCTATGGACCGCGGGGACGTGTTGCGCTCTGATGCTCGCCACAAGCTCTCCGGCGCGCGCCGCTTCGACCTCCAAGAGTGGTATTACTTTCACGCACGTCACCGTGACCGCGTCGAGAGCTCGCGGAAACTCGGCGGTGTCGATGACGATCAAAAATAACTCCAAAGACGTCATTTCTCTCTACTCCATCACCTCATCGGTGACGCAATCAAGCATGATCGACTACGACACAAACATGTGTCAAGGAAATCACGCCATGATGAAGTTGCCCAACATTCTGATTTACGGCGGCCATTCCCAGCACTTGGGCTACAAATACCAGGGCGCCATGCTCCGTCAAGTGAGCGACAAGATCATCGAGGGAGAGACCATTCCCATCGTGATCAGCTGGACTAACTTCGGCAGCGCTCACTCCGTGACGGTCGATGCGAAGGTAGTGGCGCCCCCTCGATATCTGAATTTCGGGATGTCCGGAATGTCCGGAATGAGTTAGTCGTGTGAGTACGACTTGCCGCGGTGCCAGTGGCTCACCCCGTGACTATGTTGCCCAGGCAGCCCCTAGATTGTGTCAACCAGCATGACTTACTCCATTATGCGAATGACCACGCATGGTTCACAGTGGCCGAGTTGGAGTTCTTGGCATATAAGTGAAGTTGCCGTCGTGGCGGCCGCGCTCGGAATCGCGGGTCTTCTTGCGGTGTGGCCCAGGGTAACGGGCCATCAGAAGTACTTGTTCTCGCTAGGGCTCCTCGCGTCAGTTCTATTACTCTCCTCGGACGTTCAATGGTTATCTATGGCGAGTTATCCCTCTCATATGATTGAACACATTGTTGTCGTCTTGGTGATCGCTCCTCTCTTTGCGGGCGCCACGAGGATTCAACTCAGTCGGGCGGAATCGACACTTGGCTTCTTCGCCTTCACCGTGCTCATTCCTCTCTTTCACCTGACGCCATTGGGGAGCTGGGTGATGCGCTATCCCGAAGGACACATCGTCGAGCTCGCCATATTTCTCATTGTTGGCGTATGGTTTTGGATTCCGGTGTTCGGCTTGAACCGGAAACTGAGCGACCAACAGCGAATCACGTACGCGGTGATGGCGCTTCCTGTCATCGCCACCACCGGCCTGGTGTTGTGGTCGTCCACCAGTACTTCACTGGCGAGCGTCGGCATGAACATGTCGAACATCACGATCGCCGACGTGCACACCGGTGGGTTGGTGATGATGGTGTTGGGTACCGCGATAATGCTGGGCCACGTTTCAGTTCTCAGCATTCGGGCAGCCGCTTTGCATCGGGCTCAGCGACTCCCCGCTGGTCTCAAATACGCCTAGGAACGTGACGCGGCCGCGCAGCGAAGAGGTGTCGCGCTTAGTGGCTCAACAGAAGTAGGCAGCCAAGGACCGAGGCAACCAACGCGATCGCGAGCGAGGCTACCCTCCCTCCGATTGGAGAGACGCTCAGCCGATGGATGCGGCGCTCAATTGTCCCGTCTGAGACGTTGAGCGCGCCGAGGGGCGCTGGTTGGAACAAACTTGCTTTCGACAGCGCGGTCTTCAGGGATCCCGTGGGTTCTTGGGAGCGCGAGTAATCGTCCGCCGACATCTCCAGGTAGGTCCGAATGGCAGCCGGCGCGTAGCGCGCGAGCGGCAGGAAAGAGACAAAGGAAGCCATCACCTGCAAGGGAACGAGGATCGCTCCGTGGCGACCCTGTCGGTGCCCGATCTCGTGAGCAATCACCGCGCGTAGTTCGCTCTCGCTCAGCATCTCGATGGCGCCAGTGCTGAGCACGACTCGACCTCCATCGCCCGGAACGAAGTACGCCATCGGGTATGAGTGCCGCAGCAGACATACGCCCTCGTGCTCGATAGGCAGCTCAGCGACGAGGTCGAGAACCGCGCGCTGCTGCGATCGAACACTCCATATTCTCGACGCGGTGACGACAAGGCCGCCCAGCATCACAACGATCACGTCGAAGGCGACGGAGAGACCTACTACCTCAGCTACCCCGAGTCCACGCAGAGGATGTCCATCGCCAAGGTGTCTGACAAAGAGGAGCAGAGCGCGCAAAACCGAGGCGTGAGGATAACCGAGTCCGACATTCAGAAAGGTCACGACTGCCGCCAGCCATCCGATCGCACACATCCCCGCCCACACCATCAGCCCCGTGCGAGGAGATCGGTCAAAACCTCTCCAACATTGGAGGAGCGAAGGCAGCACCACGAGGCACAGTAACGCCGTCACCATCGCAATCAGAGTGGATGTCACTGCGAACTCCGATTGATCATCTTGCGAAAGAATGATCGATCACCGGGCGTAAGGGACTCCGCGAAATGTGCCAGCGCGGCGTGTCGATCCTCGGTGTTCGACAAGGCGTCCAGAATCAGACCGGTGATGTAGTCCTCTCGCGACGCGGTCGCTCGAAACGTGCTCAGCCGCCCTTCTTTGGCCTCTTGAAGAAAGCCTTTGGCGCTCAACCGAGATAGAACGGTCAATATCGTCGTGTAAGCGTGGTCGGGGAAATGCTCACCGACTTCGCGCACGGTCATCGCGGACGACCGTGTCGTCCAAATCACTTCCATCACGTCGCGCTCAAGGTCGCCGAGTCCCAAACCACTCCCCGCGTTCTGCCTCACCTCATCGTACTGTTGCCGTCCGAGGCGGCCACGATTGACTTTCCTACTACGAGTCGTAGTACGCTCGACTACACAGCGTAGTTTGGAGGTCGCCGAATTGAGAAGTCGAACACTGCTTGCGATCGTGTCCTCGCTCGCGTTGGCGTTGCCGATTGTTGGCGATTCAGGGGTTGCGCTCGCCGCGTCGTATCCGCAACCTCCCTCGAAGGTCGGCGTCGCGACCAATAGCCCGCTGCCAGTGTCGGTGCGCGACGCTCGGTTTGTCGATCAAAACGGCGCCCCGGAGACTCTCGGTTCCCTCAAGGGCGAGACCGTCTTCGTGGTTCCGATCCTTACGCTGTGTGGCGACACTTGCCCCTTTACCACCGGCAACCTTCTTCAGCTCCAGGCCCAACTTGATACAGCGAAAGCGAAGAACGTTGACGTCGTGGCCATTTCGGTCGACCCGTTTCGTGACACGCAGGCTCGCATCGCCGCCTATTCAAAACTGATCAGCGCCAATTTTCAGATATGGACCGAAGTGGGACCGACGACTACTCCCTACATCACCGACAAGGAGTACGCCTCCAAGAATCCAGTCGGCAAGGGTGACAAGAACGCCGATTTGACCGCGCTCGAGAAGTTCTTTGGTTGGACGGTTCAGGTCGTCCCTCAGTCGGTACCCGCACCCACTGACTGGATGGCCCCGCACGACCTGCTCTCATACGACATCAATCACTCTGACGGATTTTGGGTCATCGACCCAAATCAGTCGGTACGATTCGCGAGCGGCGACCTTCCCGCCTTCAAGGGCACACTTTCTAAGGTGCTCTCAACGTTCATGGGCTACAAGAGCAACATCTACAACGCTCCCGTGTACAAGGGAGGCTGGACTCCGCTCGAAGCGACTCAAGCAATCCAGTGGGTCGCAAACGAGAAGATTTGAGCCACAGTCGGCGCACTCGCTTCGATCCATTGCTTACTTTTGCAATGGGTAGCCGCAAGAGTCGTGTAAGCAACGGTGCAAGCAACGTGAATTGAAAGAGACAGGTCAGCGAAAGTGCGCAGACTCTTGATCGACAGGTTGCGACCCGGAGCGAACACCGCTTTGCAACAGGGCTACGACTGATTCATCTCTGAAAGATGGGGAAACTCCTTGTTCCTTTTGTAGAGATAGAAGAGTCCGCCAAGAATTGGAATGAAGAAGATGACGATGAACACCGATGCTGGGCCGCCGCCAACCTGTTGCTTGCGCGCTCCCGCGGCAATTCGATGCTTCGCATCCAGTGACGCCCATAGTGCGAGTCCACCAAAGATCAGTACGTAGACAATGAGTTCACTCACGAACTTTCATCCCCTCAGAACGAGCGATCGATACCAAAAAATGTAGATGTCACGTTCGTCGGACGTGGTGGAAAATGCGAAAGTTCACGGTCCCGATACAATTCCGCTCCCGAACCTCAAGACCGCAGTCATAAACTTCGAACGTCGGTTCCTGTCGGCGTTTCCGCGTGCATTTTTTCAACGGGACACGTGGACTGATGTGAGCAATCGAGTCAGCGCTGTAGCGTCCACAGACTCGTAGTGTCAGACCGAGTTATCCGAATCCCACAAATCTCATGGTTGCGTCGATGGCATCAAAGTTTGAGGGAGTCGAGAAGTGATCGACTCCGGCGAGAGTCACCAGAGACCCAGACGGTAAAGCTGCGACCAGTCGTTGAGCGCCACGCGGATCGTCACGGTCACCCAGGACTACTAACGTCGGGCACCTCACCGCCGACAGATCTTCTTCTCGAAACGCCTGGTGCGGCCGACGCAGGAAGGCGGCCATCGCCCTGCGGTCGTTACCGCTCGACTCGGCCAGTCGATAGAACAGCCGCATCTGGATGTCCTCGGGTTCCTCATCTTGTAAGAGGGCGTCTGCAAGAGGATTCGAGCCAGAATCGCCACTTTCGAACACGCCGTCGCCCACTCCGAGGAGGACAAGCCTGTCGAAACTCTCTGGGTGACTCATGGCCATCCGCAGCAATAACCGAGCTCCGGCCGAAAACCCCACCGCAGTCATGGGCTTGTCAGAAGGGAGCGCACTAAAGACGTCGACATCGATGTTGCTGTAATCGCTTGGATCATGACTGCGCATTGCACGTCCGTGACCCGGCAAGTCAATCTCGGGTGCATCACATCCGAAGTCGGCCAGAATGTCAACCCACCCAGTTCGTCGCCAATTGTGGTCAAACGATGAGCCAAGGCCGTGAAGAAGGACGATGGAATCTGGCGGCTGCGACATTTCTTCAACAACCTATCCTTTGGTCAGAGGGGTCAAGATTCGAAACTCCGTACCTCCACCTAGAGAGAGGCGACCATGGCAGACGATCTAGCAGGAAGGAATGTGGTCGTGGTCATTGCGTATCGCGAAGCCACGATCTATCCGACGGACGCCACCCCGGGTTCACGGCCCGAGCATCTCGTGGCGCCAGATCCGCTCGGGCGCTATCACAAGGTTCATCACCAAGCGGGGAATCCTCGTGGCACCTACGAAGACGACAGCTCACAGTATTGGCGTGACCTGACCGAGGCCCTGTCTCCCGCGTTAACCATTCTCGTGCTCGGCCACGGCAAAGGTAAGGCCAATGCGTCGCACCACTGGGTCTCCTACGTCGAGAAGGAACGGCCCGACATCGCCGCAAAAATCATTGCCGATGTACGAGTCGATATCGACCACCTCGACGACGAGCAGATCCTGCGATACGCGCAGCGCTACTACGACGACGAGCCGCCGCGAGAGCAGTGGGGCGCTACTTGAGAAACACGAGAAAGTCGTCGTAATCCTGAAGACCTTGCGACGAACGAGCTCGAAAGTGGGTTAGCAGCAGCTCCTCGGGCTGCCCAGGTCAGCGCAGATCCAATCGCAAGGTGGTTGCCGCCGCTTCGTCGGTGACCATCGACTGGTGCCCGGACAGGCCGTACTTCGCCCGATATGCGGCGTCAACCCTTGCACGAATCTCGGGAGCACCCGCGCCAATATCAACGACGACGACGTCAGTTTCAAATCCAGGCACACGGATGTGCGCCTCGGGAACGTCGAGCGCGCGACCGAACCAGCCCGTCGTTCGCCGATACCAGGTGCGCACGTACACGCCGTCGTCGACGCACACGACCCAGATTGGGACCGACGTCCGCAGCGTCCCATCAGTACGTCGACTCGCGATTTCGAGTTCACCTGACCGGCTGATGCGGGCGAGTTGTTCAGCGGACCACGGAGCTGACACAAAAGTTACAGCGCAAACGGCTCGACCTCGACCAGAGGCCGAAGCACGGCCACCGCGCCTGCCGACAGTTCCGTCGGACTGCTTCAGTAGGCCCAACGTCATCGCTAGATCGATCTCACGTCCATCTGCGGTCGTGGCTCTCACATGACCCGCGCGACCGCCGTGTTTGAGCGTCCCCGAATCGATGGCGGCATGGAAACCGGCTACGTGTCGCGCGCGAAACTCTTCAGGAATGACAGACACCATGGAGCCACCCACCATGCTCTCTGAGGTATAGCCGAGCAGCAACTGCGCTGCGGCGTTCCACGACGAGATCTTTCCCGTCACATCAAGGGTCACGACGGCGTCGGCCATGAACTCAAGGGCCTCGTGGTCGATGTTTTCTGGCTCGTCAGCACCCACGATCATCTCCTTTGTTCAATCCTTCGTGAACGTACCACCGGAGAGGGAATTGGCAAACAAATGGACACCACGGTGCGCCGGGCCAAGGCGCCGCTTGAGCGAGTTACTGCTCTTTGGAGTAGCGACCGAGGAGTCGGAGAATGAACTGTCCGAACCGGCCGACATTTTCGCTGCGACCCTTGGCGGCTTCGTGATCAAGTCGATTTCCTTGCGGACCGCCACTGTCGTTGGCGAGACCGGCCAGATGAATATTGTTTGGCTCGGCCCCTCTTGGAACTTTCGGCAGACGTCGGCGAAACTTCCTCGGTTTGTTCCCCGCTTCACCCATCCAAGAAGCATCTCACAGTTGCGTCGGTGACCGATCGTGAAGCGCTGGCGATACGTCGACTAGGCGCGGTTCGGCTGCAAAATGGCTTTGATCACCCCGCCCTTTCGCTGATCGAACTCTTGGAAAAATGCCGGGGCGTCCTCCAGGGTTCCGTGATGAGTGACCACCACACTGGGCTTTGCTCGACCGGAGGTGACCATATCGCGAAGGAGAACGGTGTAGCGCCGGTCGTGCGTGCGACCAAAGCCCACCGTGACGCCCTTCGTGAACAGTGTCGCCCAAGGAACCTCGAGGTGTCCGTCGGCGGTGCCCGTGGGTGCAGGGTGAAGGTCCTTCTCGGCGTAGACCCCGGCGATACCCAGACGTCCCGTTGGGTTGACCAGGCGAGCGAGATCGCTCACCACCTGGCGCGGGTTCTCCACGTCCGGATTCGCCCGATCGCGGGCTTGAAAGCCCACGGCATCGATGCCGACCTCGACTCCGTCCATGATCTCTTCGCCCAAGGGAAGCCCACGTTGGTGGCGAATCTCCTTGATCTGGTCGACCGGATCGCCCTTAGAGAAATCAATGGGTGTCGCACCGATCTCACCGGCTTTGTCGAGTCGCTCGGGTATGTGATCGACGACGTAGACCTCGCTCGCGCCCTTGAGCACCGCGCTGTAGGCGCTAAGCAGGCCGATGGTGCCCGCGCCGAACACCGCCACCGTGGATCCAGCTGTCACCCCAGCGATAACGGTGGCGTGCCAACCCGTAACAAAGGCGTCCGCGAGGAGTACGAAGTCGTCTTCCTGTGCGTCGTACGGCTCGCCGGGAACCGGTATGCAGTTCGCGTCGGCGAAGGGAACACGCAGCAGCTCCGCCTGGGCTCCGCGATAGGGACCCATGCCCGCGTAGCCATACGCCGCGCCGAACTCACCGGGACGAACTCGCAAACAGTCGGCCGACAGTCCTCTCGCACAGTTGACGCACACCCCGCAGTACAAGTGAGTCGGAATCACGACTCGATCACCCACCTTGACCATCGAGACATCGTTGCCCGCGTGCTCGACGACGCCTAGGGGCTCGTGTCCAAACACCAGCCCGCACGTGGCCCCGGTTCGGCCGTCGTACATGTGCAGGTCGGATCCGCAGATAGCACTCGACGTGATTCGCACGACGACATCAGTGGGTTGCTCGAGTTCGGCGTCGGGCACCTCTTCGACCTTTAGCGAGCGAGTGTCTTCAAATACGACTGCTTTCATAGGAACCCTCCTTCGAGGCTGGGCACCGGCACAGCCTTTCGTCAGTTCAAGTTGAAGACAACCGTCACCGTGGTCGATACGGTCTTGCGGATCGTCGTTGTGTCGTAGATGCCACCACTCGAGACCTGGACGGAACCCACTGCGTTGACTTGGAACGGTCCGCTACGGGCATTGCGAACCGATCCGACCGACCCGCCCGTCGCCGACACGAGCGCGACCGCTCTCGACTTCGCGTCACGCATCGCGGCCGCGATCAGCCGCGGCCGCAGCTTTTGCAGGGTGCTCACGTAGTACTGCGGTCCCGACGAATCGATATTGGCGCCCGTCTCAAGAACCTGGCCAAGGTCTTGGCTGAGCTTTTGAATGAGATAGACATTGTTCGAGTTCACCGTGACGTTGCGGCTCGCCTGATAGTTCAGGATCTTGCCGGTCTCATTGCCATTGATGTATTGCTCATTGGCCGACGTCGAGACACCGCTGAGCACCAACTTGGAGACATCGATTCCCCCCGTCTGGAAGTACGTGCTGAGGGCCTTCACGTCGGCGGCCACTTTCGAGACGGCCTCCTGGGCGGTAGGCGCGATCTCCTGGGCCGTCAACGTCCAGATCACCTGATTGGCCGAGACGGAGGCCGACGCCTCACCCGTGATCGTGATGCCAGTGTTGCTCCCCCGCACCGACACCCCGCGGCCCACGGCAATGAGTCCGATGACGAGGGCCACCGCTACGAGCAGTGCGCTGACCATCAGCGCCACGCCGGTCGGGACACTTCGCTTCTGGTCGCTCACGAGCGGACACTACCTCAAAGAGTCGTTGATTGGATGGTGCATCACTTGAGGAGGCGCGACATGCGCCGGTCGGCCAGAAGGCGGCGGCCTGTCTGACACGTGGGGCAGTAGGTCATCTCGTAATTCTCGAAGGAGACCCGACGCAGGGTGTCGCCACACGAAGCCGGGCAGAGTTCTTCGGCGCGGCCGTGCACTTTGAATCGACCCCCGAGTTTGGCTTCCGACAGGCCACCCTGACGAGTGCGCTCGAGTTCGAGGGCTTCGCCGAGCACGTCGGTCGCAGCACGCAGCAAGGACTCCCGCTGCGGCGGGGTCAGCGAATGGAGCGAGGCAAAGGGCGAAAGCCGGGCACGGTGCAATATGTCATCGCCCCAGCCACGGCCGATGCCCGCGACCACATGTTGGTCACGCAAGTCGGTGGTGAGGCGGCGCCGCGATTCGCTCGTACGAATGAACTCGGCGAACTCCGCACTTCCCGGCTCGGGTCCTAGCCCCGCCAGTGGCCCGTCGTCCTCGGGCGCCAGCACCCACCACGAGGCCTTTCGCTGCGTGCCGTGTTCGCGCACGAGGACGCCGACCTGCGGTCCATCGATTCCGGCTGCGCCTCGACCGAAGACCAAACGTACGGCGGAGCCCCGGGGGCGAGTGTTCTTCGGAGGTTGCTCCACGTCGAGGCGGCCGGCTTGAGAGAGGTGCAGCACGATGCGGATCGAGTCATCGAACTCGATGACGAGGTATTTGGCCCGTCGACTGATGGAAACAACTCGGTGAAACAAAAGGTCGTCAGTGGCCGGCGCATAGGTCTTAAGCGATGAGAAGCCCAACAGGTCGGCTCTGACGAGGGTGGCGCCGTCGAGCAGTGCATTCAGACGCTCAGCCAGAGCCTGCATCTCGGGTAACTCGGGCACGACCCAATGTATCCAGTACCGCTGACGCGACCCGGGCCTGGTCCGTCGCTGCCAACGGACCCGTAGGGTGCCACCGATGATTCCCCTTTCCGTGCTCGACCTCGCCACGGTCGCGACCGGTTCGTCACCCGCCCAGGCGCTGCGCGAAACAACCGACCTCGCGCGCACCGTCGAGCGCCTCGGGTATCACCGCCTCTGGGTCGCCGAGCACCACGCCATGCTGGCCATCGCGAGCTCCGCACCGGCGGTCGTCATCGCGCACTTGGCGAACGCCACCACGACACTTCGGCTCGGGTCTGGGGGCGTGATGTTGCCAAATCACGCCCCTCTCGTGATCGCAGAGCAGTTCGCCACCCTTGAAGCGCTGCACCCCGGACGCATCGACCTCGGGCTCGGCCGCGCACCTGGCACCGATCCGCGGACCGCCCTGGCTCTTCGCAGGAGTCCCGATCTGCGCGCGGCGTCGTTTCCCGATGACGTCGTGGAACTCATCGGCTACCTCCTGCCCCGCGACGGCGGCGCTCCGCGTCACACCTTCGCCACGCCGGGAAGCGGCTATCTGCCAGAGGTCTGGCTTCTCGGCTCGTCGACCTTCAGCGCGCAACTCGCGGGGATGCTGGGCCTCCCCTTTTCCTTTGCGTACCACTTCGCGCCCCAACTGCTCGATGAGGCCCTCTCGCTCTACCGCGAGAACTTCCAGGCGTCGCTCCTTCTTGATCAGCCGCGCGTGATGGTCGCAGTCTCCGTGCTCTGTGCGCCCACGGCCAGCGAAGCCCAGTATCTCGCCGGGTCCTCAGCGCTGACAGCGTTGCAGCGCCGCACAGGCGCGATCGGCCTGCTTCCCTCCCCCGACGAGGCAGCGGCATATCCCTTCAGCGACGAGGAGCGAGCCTTCGTCGATGAGTCGTTGGCGTCTCACGTCGTTGGTGACCCCGCGACGGTGAAGCGCGGACTCGTCGAACTTGTTGATCGCACGCACGCCGATGAACTCATGCTCTCAACCCGTACGCACGCCTACGAAGCGCGCGAGCAGTCTTATCGCCTTATTGCCGAGTCGTGGGGGCTCGTCCCCTCGACTCCGTAGGGCAACTCCCGCGTTCAGACGATCTAACCAGCCTCACTCAGGCGATGACGCCGGTAATGGTCGCACGACGGTTCGCCGATAGTCCTCGATACTTCGTTGAAACACCCCGGGCGGTGAGCACGAATTTGGCGACTCGATAGTGAAGTCGACGCAAGATTGCCTCGAGTCCCTTCTCGGTGGCCCTGGCTCGATGCAGACTCAGGAGCCGATTGTAGGAACTCAGATAGACGCTGTCGGAGGTGGCAGCGATCGACACACGTGTGATGTGGTCCTCACGAATCTTGCGCGCCGCCGCGACCAACGTGGCGTGAGAGTGACGACCAACCGTGGACTGGCCCTCGGCGAAAAAGACCACGCCGATGGTGATCGTCTTGACAGCGCACTTCGGTGCCCCCGAGGTCCCACAGGCCGCCGGCGTGAGATGGATCGTCAGGGTCACCTTCTCGCTCGTGCCGTACGAGTTGGTCGCGGTGATCGAGAACGTGAAGGGGCCGCCGCCCTTGAGACCCGTGACCTCACAGCCGAGGCTGGTCGTCGTGCACACGACATCTCCCGCGGCGTTGGTCACCGTGTAGTTCGTGATTGCGCCACCGCCATTCGACGCAGGGGGTTGCCAGGTGATGTCGCCGGAGCCGTGGGTGATTGATCCACTCGGTGTTTGTGGTGGGCCGGGTGCGACACTCGCTGGCCCCGAGGGTGACGAGGGCGGCGACGAAGGGGGTGAGTGCGTCGGCGTCCACACGGCGTAGAGGACCGTGTTGGCACTCATTGTGAACGTCGCTCCGGCCGCATACGCCGTACCCGAACCATTCGCTGCGGTGTTCCAGCCGCCAAAGGTGTAGCCGGTATCGATAAGGTTCCCCGAGTTGGCGAGCACCGTCGCGCTGGTGCCCGAGTAGTAGGGACTCGACGGATCGCTCGGCGGCGACCCTGCGGTGTTGCCGTTGCCATCGTAGGTGAGGCTGTACTGAGGCGCAGTGCTCCACTGCGCGTAGAGAACCGTGTCGGCAGCGATCGTCAGCGTGGCCCCGGCGCTATACGACGTGCCAGAACCGTTGGCCGCGGTGTTCCAGCCATCAAATACATAGCCGGTATCAACGAGGCCGCCCGTGTTGGCGAGCACCGTCGCGCTGGTACCTGAGTAGTAGGGACTCGACGGATCGCTCGGCGGCGACCCTGCAGTGTTGCCGTTTCCGTCGTAGGTGAGGCTGTACTGGGGAGCAGGTGTCCACAGCGCGTACAGCGTGACGTAGGACGTGGTTGCGGGAGCGACCGGCGCGGGCGGAACGTAGGGCGTCGACACTTCGGTGGTGACGTCGCCGGGCGTCGTTGACCAACCAGCGAGCTCGAAGCCGTACTTGGTCACACCGCTCGTGGGCAGCGTGACCCCCGAGGGCTGACCGATCTCATAAGTACTGTCGCTGATCGAGCCCGTCCCGCCGTTGGCGTCGTACGAGACCGTCACGAGGGACGGAATAGCCGGCACCCTGGGTGAGGACCGCCCACTCGAACCCGCGGCATTGGTGGCCTGGATGCTTACCCAGTAGGTGACGTAGTTCGTGAGTCCGGTGATCGTGCACGAGAGGTTTGTCAAGGTGCAGTTCGAGATGGCGTAGGTGCTCGAGACATTGCTGGTACTGCCGTCGTAACAGGTGAGGTCCGACACATCGCAGTTGGTCACTTGGTTGCCCGCGAAGGACGCGTCAAAGAGAGTGACGGTGTACTCGCTGATTGGCGCGCCGTTGTCGTTCGGTGCGTTCCACGCGACACCGATTTGACCGTCCTGGGAAGTGGTGACAAACATCGTCGCGTCGGGTGTGTCAGGTGCGGCAAAGGGTGTTGCCGTCTCGGTGTTGGAGGCAGGTCCCGCGCCCGCCGCATTGACGGCCCGGACTTCCACGGTGTAGCTGGTGCCGTTCGTCAACGAGGAGATCACCAGCGGTGACACCACGCCCGTCGCGTTCAGCCACGTAACGCCTCCGTCGAGAGAGTACTGGTAGCCGGTGATCGCACTGCCACCGTTCCCACCGGCGCTAAATGACGTCGAGATGTACGAGTTGCCGGCGGTGATTCCCGTCAACGTCGGTGCGTCAGGTGGATTGGCTAACGCCGACCAGTCGCCTTGGCCGCTGCGGTTCACCGCGGCCACTTCAAAGATGTCGCTCGCACCGTTGCTGAGGTTGAGCGTGGTGCTGGTCGATGTTGAGTTCGTGTCGACCGTGGCCCAGGTCGCACCGCCGTTGTGCGAGTAGCGCACGACGTAGTCCGAGATCGCACTTGAGCCGATGACACTCGGTGCGATCCAACTCAGTGCCACGGACGACGGCCCCGCGACGGGAGTGACGTTGGTGGGGGCACCGGGAAGCCCCGTCGCGTAGGTAATGGTCACCGACCCGTTGGCTCCGTCGCCGCTGTAGTACTGATACTCGGCGCTGAGTCCGCTCAACGAACCGGTCGCGTTCTCACCCGGACTGCCGCCGAGTCCGAACCACTCGTTGGACTCACCCGAGCCGAACTCGACGAGTCCCTGGGTCCCGCCCTGGGCGCCGCCTCCGCCACCCGCGCCGCCGCCGCCGTCACACGACGCCGCAAGCGCGCACGCGTTGAACACCGAGATCCCCGCCTGGCCGTTGGTCGTCGAGGCATCGGATCGGGCCGCGAAGGAAGCCAGCGAAATCTGTCCGAGAGTTCGGGGGTACTGACCCGAGCCCCCCGCGCCACCAGAGCCACCCGCCACCACGGTGGCGACACTCGTCGGGTGGCTCAGCGACGATCCGATCTCGACGACCGACGCCGCGCCCCCTGCGCCGCCGTATCCCGAGCATCCGACCGGACCCGCCGCGCCACCGTTACCACCGGAGTAGGCGCCGAGGGGATTGGAACCACCGATCGCATCATTCGGATCAAAGAGCGAGTTCACGCCGGTGTAGCAGCCCTCGCCCAGGAGCGAGTCGTGACCTCCGTGGCCCACGGCGATGCTCAGCACCTCACCCGGTGTGACGTTGATGGTGCCCGCGACATCCCCCTCATACCCTCCGAGCGGTGGTCGACCCGCCGAGTCGCGTCCGCCGCGCCCACCCTCGCCACCTGCCACGTTGAGTGTGAGCTGCGTCACGCCCGCGGGCACCGTGAAGACCTGGACGTCGGGCGAATAGTTGTAGGTATCGGTGGCGACCGACGTCGTGCTCGAGGTCTCGAGCGGCGCGGGATCGCTCAGTTCGGTGAGAGTTCCCTGGTCATTCGGGTCGGTCGCCCCGTCGTAGGAGCCGCTCTGGCCTTCCTCGACTGACCAATAGTTTGAGGCGTACGCGTTGGCGATCCAGACGTTTCCGCCCTCATCCACGGCCAGCGCCACCGCCGCGTACTCGAGATTCACCGTGCGAAGAACTGCGCCCGTGGTGGCGTCAAGTTCGATGGCGCTCGAGGCACAGAAATTGCCGCTACTCACCCACACGTCGGATCCATTCGAGGAAATTGCAGTGGGGCACACGTTGTTACCGAGCGGGATGCCCGAAGTGCCGGTGCCAAAGGCGTAGGACGCGTCGACTGCGTTCAAGACCGTCATTGTGCCGTCGTTGTTCGCGATCCAGACGTGGGTGCCGTCCGAGGAAACGTACGCGGCTCCGTCGGGGTCGTTGATGGGGGATGTGTCCGTGCCAAACGCGTACGACCCGTCGCTGGCATTGAGCACCGTGATCGTGCCGTCGCTGTTCGCGATCCAGACGTGGGTGCCGTCCGAGGAAACGCGCTCAGCAGAATCAGGATCGGCGATCGGCGACGTGTCGGTGCCAAAGGCGAAACTGCCGTCACTGGCGTTGAGCACGGTGATCGTGCCATCGGCGTTGGTGATCCACGCGTGTGTCCCGTCCGAGGAGATCGTCACCGGCCCGTTAGGGTCCGCGATGGGTGCCGAGCCCGTGCCAAAGGCGTAGGAACCGTCACTCGCGTTGAGAACCGTGATCGTGCCATCGGACTGGTTCACCACCCACACGTGGGTGCCGTCCGAGGATACCGACGTGGGATTTTGGCCGACCGCCACGGTCTGTTCCACCTCGGAGGTCGCCTCGTTGACCTCACTCACTGTGTTATCAGTATTGTTGGTCTCCCACACCGACGAGTCATCGGCCGCGACCGCCGAGGGCCACGAACCGACGGGAACGGTCTGGCTTTGAAGTCCCGAGTCGTCGGCCACGTTAAAGGTCTCGATGACGGTGCCGCTGGCGTTGAGCTCGCTCAACGTCCCGTCACCCGCGTTGTCTACCCACACATCGCTCCCGTCGAGGGCGAGCGCTGCGGGACCGCTGCCGACGGGGTACGTTCCCACTACCCCGACGGAGCTCGCCCCAATCGACAGTTCAGTGACCGTGTCGTCGCCGGAGTTGGTGACCCAGGCATTCGTCCCGTTGGAAACGATTCCCGTGGGGTCGTTGCCCACCGGAATCGGCGAGCTCCCGGTGTTGAACGCGTAGGAGCCGTCACTGGCGTTCAGAACGGTGACGGTACCGTCGCCTGAGTTGGTGATCCAGACGTACTGCCCATCGGAGAAGACACCAGTCGGGTCAGCGCCGACAGAGGTGGAGGTGACAAAATTCTCTGACGAGATGTTGAGATCGCCAACGTCACCATCTTGGGAGTCAACGACCCACACGTTGGCGCCGTCGGAACTGATGCCGGTGAGCTCATTACCGAAGCCGAAGAAGTTGACTAGCGTGCCACTCGCGGCGTCGATCTTGGCGACGACGTCGTCGTCAGTCGTCACCCAGACATCGGTACCGTCAGAGCTAATGGCTGTCGGCTGGCCTGCGAAACTCAGGTCAATCGTCGTCGCCACGGTGCCGTCCGCGTTGAGTTCGGTCACCGATCCCTCGGCGCCGGGGGGACCGGAGTTGGCGACCCAGACGTGCGTCCCGTCGGCAGCGACGGCTACGGGAGCCGCGCCGACCGGGACACTCTGAATGAAGGTACCGCTCGAGCTGAGTTCGCTGACCGAGTTGGTTGCGCTACTCACGACCCAGAGATTCGTCCCATCAAAAGCGATGGCGTTCGGGCTGTCGACGAAGCTACTGATTGGCGTATTTACGGCCCCCGCACTCGTGAGATCGAGCCCGACGAAGGTGGTGAGACCCGAGCAGAGAAGGGCCAGCGTGAGCAGAGATCGAACGCCCGGACCTCGAATACGCCGCGCTCGACGTGAGATTTGACGCACCATCAAAGTCTATGAATACGCTTCATACTCTCCAGGGATGGTTCGCGGTTGATCTAGGGGTCCGCGGGGCTGGCGATACCTCAGTCGGTGAAGCCAATCGTGACGTGGGACCCATCACAAAAGGGCTTGTTCTCGGACTCGCCGCACCGACAGAGCGTAACCCGATTGCGCACCTCGTAGGTCTCGCCGTCGGCGCCGGTAATGGGAATGCCCCCGCGGACCCAGATCGGCCCGGCCACTCCTTGGGACGGATCCTCGATGAGTCCCACTGACGGTTCGAATCGGGGCTCAATGGCAACGTTCGTCCCTTTATCCCACGCAATGATCCGACCCGAGGGACACAGACTGGCTTGTCGAGTCGTGAGGAGGGCGGCGGCCTCGCCGTCCTTCTTCACCAAGTGCCAGGCGTCGCCGTTCGGATCGCAGAATCGACCCGATGCGCAGAGCGCCGGTTCGTCGGTCATGTTGAGCGTCGGTCCACGAAACGTGCGCGCTTGTTCTGCGTATGGCGACCGATTGGCCGTCTCGGTACCGTCAAAGCCGACTCGCAGGTGCGAGCCGTCGCAGAACGGCTTCGTTCCCGACTGTCCGCATCGGCACAGGTTGTAGGAGGCTCTGGTTTCGAACTGCTCGCCATGGGCCCACTCCACCGAGTCACCGGCGTCGTCGGTCACGATCGTCTGGCGAGACAGTGGAACGGATCCCTCCACGACATACGGACCGTTCTCGGTGATGCGGATGGTCATCTCAGGTTCTGGACTCATCAACTCACGCGAACCTTTCCGCTAAACGACCCGAACTTTACCGCCGCATCCCACATGCCGCAACGTACGCATCGGTAATCACGCGTGAACCTGAATACCCAGTCCGAGGTCCAAGCGCATCGACTCGAGAATCCATATCGCGGTGCTCAGAACGAACGAGTCAATATCCACCGCAGCGATGCGGCCCGCGTACTTCGCCGCGAGTGGCGCGCACGCCCTGCGCGCCACGTCGTCAAGGTGGCCCGCCACCGAGGCCCACATGTTGGGCCAGTAGCTCTGGTAGTAGACCGTCGGGTCGAAGGTCGTAAAGACCTCTCGCAGGTTGTCGACGATCTCGCCGATGAACTGTTGATGTAGCGCGACGTCGTCGCGGGAGCCCAGTCGTCCCATGTGTCCGCTGATGAGGTGGCTCCACTCGTATTCGAGCGCGATCCCGGGCGCGGCGATGTAGCCGGGCACGTCCACGGCGAGGTTCAGGCTGTAAATCGGCACCCATCCGACGTTGATGACATCCACGAGCATCAGAGTGTCGTGATTCGGCAGATAGATGTAGCTGGTGTCAGGCGAGTGGCTGGAGCCGTGCCAGCCGAGCTCGATGTGCTCTCCCCCGATCTCCAGCGTGCGACTGTCTTGAAAGGTCTCGTCGGGCGCGGGCCGATTGGGATCGTTGTCGCGCAGCATGAGACGTCGAGTCTCCTCGTGCGCGATCCGCACCACGTCCGTGCCGAAGAGGGACGAGGCGTTGCCGTGGTCGGCGTGATGGTGGGAGTGAATGAGATACGTGACCTTGTTGCTGGCGTCGTTGGCGTGAGCGATCTCGTCGATGGCCCGCTGGATGTTGTGGCCGAGTGTCGCGGGCGCATCGAGCAGGATCACACCTTCGGGCGTCGTGAGAAAGCCGCACTGGTAGACGCCGTCGGTCACCCAGTAGAGGTTGCCGTCGACTTGACCAACGTAGTAACCCTGTTCGTTCACTGCTGGCCCGAGAGACGACTCGGGAACCGGCGCGAACTGCGGCAGAGAATCCGCGCTCACGGGACTCAGATCTAAGGTCATTGCTCTTCTCCTTGACTGTCGTTGCGCCGACTATATAAGATTCTCTTTGCGTGCGCAAGCAATTTCACTCGATGCGCGCACGCTCCGCGATCAACTACCTGCGCGCGTTAATAGACGCTCGGTCCCGTAAGCAGGCCGGCGAAGACGCTACCGAGACGATCGAGAGTCGGACGCGCCGTCCTCGAGATGAGCAGCGACATCGGACAGCGATTTCGCCACACGTTCTATCGCCGACGGATCGAGGTGGTCAAGAAACCGGCATCGAACGCTGGCGAGGTGGACCGGCCACGCGGACTTCAGTTTGGCCATGCCCCGAGGCGTGAGTCTCGCCACATTGCCCCTAGCGTCCGCGAAACTCGCGGTCTTCGCCACGAGTCCGCGAACCTGGAGTTGATCGACGAGACGGGTCATACGGCTGGCCGACAGGCCCGTCGCGCTGGCCAGGTCCGCCATGCGCAACTCGCGATTCGGCGCCTCCGAAAGGTGCATGATCGTCGTGTACTCGCTCGCGCTGATACCCGCGCCCTTCAGCAGATCGCTGTCCAGCTGACGCGGCATCGCCTTGACGATGCGCATCACGGCGCGCCACAGTGCCTCTTCGTTCGCCGATAAGGGATTGACACTGGCCACGACCTGAAGTCTAATTTGCTTAGACAAGCAACTTATGGCCGGAGCGGTGGAGATTGCCCGGCCGTCGATACGATCCAGCAAGTGAGAAAGTGAGGTACCGGCAATGACGAACCAAGACAACTCCGGCCGCGTCGCGGTGGTGGTCGGCGCGGGCAGTGGACTCGGTCAAGCCACGGCGCTCAAACTCGCTGCCCTCGGAATGAAGGTCGTCGCGGTCGACCGCAACGAGCAGGGCTTGGCGGCTCTACCCCCTGAGATCGCCCGCGAGAACGTCGATGCGACCGACCCAAGTACCGCTGCCCCGCTGTTCGAACGCATCGCCCGCAACGTCGGTACGCCTGAGGTGCTGGTCAACACAGTGGGCGCGTTTGACTTGGGCGACGCGATGACGACAACTCCCGACCACTTGCGCCTCATGTTGGACGTGAATCTTGGACCCGCCTTGTGGCTCAGTCAAGCGGTCGCTCCTTATATGCAGCAAGCGGGATCTGGCTCCATCGTGCACATCACCTCAAAACCGGGGCTCGAACCCGCCCCTGGCATGGCCGCGTACGCGGTGAGCAAGGCCGCCCTCGTTCATCTGACTCGCGTTCTTGATCTCGAGTTTCGCCCACTCGGCATTCGCGTCAACGCCGTCGCGCCACAACTCATCAAAACGGCGAAGAACGAGGCGTTCTTGCCGGCAGACGTGATGGCGCACGCCGTGACGCCCGAGGCGATTGCCGAAGTCGTGGCCTTCTTGGTCAGCGATGCCGCCGCTCCCGTAAGCGGCGCCATTCTTCCCGCCTATGGCGCCTGATCGAACTCCGGACAGCATCGACCAGGTGCGAACGTACCTGCGTAGCGCCGACCCGGTACTCGGAGTGCTCATTGACTCGAGCGCGCCGTTCGATCCGCGAGAGTGGCCGGCCGAGGTGCCCGTGCTGGACCTCTTCCGAGTCCTGTTGTTCCAGATTGCCGGTCAGCAGTTATCGGTCGTCGCGACGCGTCGAACGCTGGAGCGGATGGAGACGCTCTTCGGCGGACACCTGCCGACTCCCAGTGAACTTCTCGTGGTCACACCCGACGAGCTGCGCCAAGTGGGACTGTCGTGGCGCAAGGTGGCGACGCTGCGCGAGGTGGCCGAACGACTGACTGACGGCCGGCTAGCCCAAGACGAGCTGGACAAGCTTTCGGATGATGAAGTCATCGCCCAGTTGACGGCCATCCCCGGGATCGGCCCGTGGACCGCCCAGGGGGCACTCGTTCTCGCCCTCGGACGAGAGGATGTCGTTCTCTCCGGTGACCTCGCTCTGCGCAAGGTCATCCAGCGCACGTACCGCCTTGATCACCTCCCCACGCCCACCGAAGTGCTAGCGATTGCCGAGAAGTGGCGGCCCTACCGCAGCGTGGCCACCAGGTATCTGTTCTCGGCTACCCATGAGGAGACCGCGTCGACGACGTGAAGTTGCTGGACCTGTCGATTTCGCTGAGACTGGAGCGTCGGTATGGGTAGAAGGTCTCATCGTGGGACCGGAGAGGAACAAGATGTCTGAGTATTTGATTCTCATCTACGGCGATGAGTCCCAGTGGACTAACCCCACGCCCGAAATGATGGGCAAAATGATGAAGGGCCACGAGGATTTTGCCAAGAACCACGGCGCCAGCCTCCGAGGAGGCAATGCGCTCCAGCCCACCAGCACGGCGACGTCGCTGCGCGAGACGTCCCCCGGAGAGTTCGTCGTGACCGACGGCGCTTTCGCCGAGACCAAAGAGGCCCTCGCGGGGTACTACCTCGTCGAGGCCGCCAACCTCGACGAAGCCATTGCGATCGCCAAGGGGATCCCCTCGCCGAGCGGTGGACTCGAAGTACGACCCATACGAGTCTTTGACTGATCGGAGTCACGAGACGTGACGATCGACGTCGAGACCGCGGTCGCCGATGCGCACCGTCGCGAGTGGGCCTTTGTGCTCGCCGCGACGGTGCGCGTGGCGGGCGACATCGATCTCGCCGAGGAGTGCGTACAGGACGCCTACGCGCGCGCCTTAGCCAAGTGGCCAGTGGACGGAATTCCTATCAACACCGGGGCGTGGCTGACCACTGTTGCGCGACGGCGCGCGCTCGACGTGCGACGTCGTGACGTCCGATTCGATCGCCTGATGCCCATGCTCGCCGACAGTGACACCCCGTCCCCCTCAGAGGCAGGTGACGCCTCGGCCATTCCCGACGATCGACTTCGCCTCATCTTTACGTGCTGTCATCCCGCGCTCTCCGACGAAGCACAGATCGCCCTCACGCTTCGCCTGGTGTGTGGACTGACGACCAACGAAGTGAGTCGAGCCTTGCTCGTCAGCGAGTCAACAATGGCGGCGAGAATCACGCGCGCCAAGAAGAAGATCGCGGGCGCCCACATCCCCTACATCGTTCCTTCGACCGAACAGCTCCCCGAGCGTGTTGACGCCGTACTCAGTGTCGTTCACCTCGTCTTCACCGCCGGACACACCGCCGTCACCGGGGATCAACTCATGCGACGCGATTTGGTGGAACGGTCCCTCGATCTAGCGCGAATGCTGCGAGCGCTCCTGCCCGAGAATCGAGGGGTCGCCGGACTCCTCGCGTTGATCTTGCTCTCTGATTCGCGACGAGAGACTCGAGTCGACGACAACGGTCGCCTGCTACTCCTGTCCGAACAAGATCGCGTCAAGTGGGATCGTAAGGAGATCAGTGAGGGCGCGGCACTGGTGCGCGAAGCGTTGCGATCCCGACCGCCCGAGCGCTTCGCGGTCATGGCGGCCATCGCCGCCGTTCACGCCGAGGCTCCCACCTGGGACGCCACCGACTGGGACGAGATTGTCGGGCTCTACGACCTGCTCACCGTCGTCTGGCCGTCGCCCATCGTCGCGCTGAATCGCGCGGTCGCGATCGGATTCGCTCAAGGTCCTCAAGCGGGCCTTGACGCGATCGATGAGCTGGCGACCGATCCGACCCTGGCCTCCTACAGTTACCTGTCGTCCTCTCGCGCCGAGTTCCTTCGGCGGCTCGGTCGAAACGCTGAGTCGGCGCTCGCTTTTGAAGAAGCGCTCGCGTTTTGTGAGAACACGGTCGAGAGAAACTTCCTGTTGGCGCGACTCGCTGAAACTGCCCCGTTGTCCGAAGGATTGTGAAGCCCGGGCTCGAGCTCAGTCGCTCAGTGCGTCCAGGGTGTGCGACAGGTGGCTTCCTAGTTCGCCGGCCCGTAGTTCCGCCTCGCGACGCATGTCGGCCGCCATGTCCTTGAACTGATCGAGCGCCGGGTTCACTCCCACCAAGGTGAACTCCGTTTCCACCACGCGCGCATCGAGTCCCAACACGTCTTCGACGATGCGGCGCATCCAACCCGTAGCGTGGTCCCAACCTTCGCGCGGCGTTCCCTCTCCGTAGGCACCGCCACGGACAGTCACGAGTACCGCGGGTCGGCCCTTTAACGGCTGGCCGGCCGAGGGGCCGACGCGCGGTTCGGTCATCAACAGGTCCACGTACGTCTTGAAGTGTTCCGACACCCCAAAGTTGTAGAGAGGAACGGCAAAGAGATAGGCGTCGGCTTCGAGGAGTTCGTCAGCCAGCGTGGCCGCAAGCGCGACGGCCTCCCTCTGTTCGGGAGTGAAGCTCTCGGGGTTCGAGCGATCCGCAAAGACCGACGTCGCCCAGGACGTGGCGGGGATGGGCTCGAGTCCGATGTGTCGACGGATGACGGTTTCATCGGGGTTGTCGTCGCGCCAGGCAGCTTCAGTGATGTCGGCGATCGCGCGACTCACTGATCCTTCGGTGCGGATACTGGCGTCAAGTCGAAAGAGGGGCATCGTGGTTTCCTTGGTCTGAGAGGTGGCTCGATCACTCACAATCTACAGGCAACTACTAGAAACGAAGTCGCCTATTTTCCCTAAGCACCTAGTAGAATCAAGGTATGAACGCAAAGCCGACAAGTAGCGAGAGCGAAGCCGTTGGCGCATCCGACTGCAGCGAGGCGTCCAAATCCTGTGATGGGGCCCTCACCCACGCCTTTTACTTCCTGGGTAAGCGCTGGAATGGCGTCATTTTGGGCACCTTGTCGAACGGCGCTTCCGGTTTCGCCGAACTGCGCCGCAACGTGGTCGGTATCAGCGATTCGGTGCTGTCCGAACGCCTCAGCGAGCTTCAATCGGCGGGGCTGGTATTGCGTGCCGTCGATCCCGGTCCGCCGGTCTCGGTGTCCTACCAGCTCTCCCAGACGGGCACCGCACTCGTGCCAGCCCTGCACGCTCTCACTGTCTGGGCCGCCGACAACCTAACGAGCCGCGGCGACTGACGAGCGCGATTTAGAGACTTCAGCCTGCGGCGGTGCCATGAAAGGCGACCACGCCGTTTGCCGTCGGCACCAGAAACAGTCCGTCGCCCACGCTCGGCGTCGGGAAGTGATTGGCCATCTGACCCACGTTGGCTTGCTGGACGACCTGGCCACTCGCCGGGTTGAGACCGTAGAGGATTCCGTTCTGACCAATCGTCCACACGCGATCGGCCACCAGTAACGGCGGTCCCCCGCCAACGCCCGAGCTCCACACCATGTGAAGTGAGGGCGGTGATATGCCCACGTTCAGCGCGACCGGACCGCTGAGACACGGCAAGTACACCGTCGAACCCTCGACAACCGCACCACCGTCGATGTCCTGGTCACACAGTCCCCCCAAGTTCGTCTCGCCGTTGCCGATCCCACCGAGGTGACTCGCCCGCAGTAGGTAGGCGATGCGCGACTTGCCCACCAGGACGGCCTGGCCGTCGCTCAGGAGTATCGGCGCGGTCGTCATGTCGAGGTCCTCGCCGTTGTTCGTCGTCCAGTCACTGGGAGCGAAGTACTGCTTGAGGCGAAGGGTGGACGAAAGTTCGAGGATGCCATCGCTGTCGTCGTACGGCTGGCCGGGTGAGTTGACCGAACCGTTGCCGCTGGTCACCCATACATTGCCCTGTGCGTCGACGACGGGCGCGGCGCCACCCATCCAGATCGCGCCTTGGCTGTCGCCTGAGGCTGCATCGACGGTAAAGATTCGCCGAGGCGATCCCGTCTCGCCCACGGAAATCACCCGACCGCGGTACGCCGCGCAGTCGCCGTAGTTTCCGCCCATGGCAAAGACGACACTGCCGTGGTCGAGATTAAGACCGGTGCGCTGGAGCAGCGCGTCGGGCGTCGAACCCGGCGGGTCGACATGAACGCGAAGCTCGACCTTGCCGTTCGTCGTAGAGAGGCCGACGAGATAGTGCTCGGGACCGCCGCCCACTAGTTCGTCGGCGACCACGAAGATCTCCGAGCGCGACGGATCTATGACCGGCGTGCCGGAGATGCCGACCACCGGCCCGATATCCCCACAGGGCAGCTTGGAAGACGGGACAGCACTTGCGAGGTGCCGGCCCCACACGACCCGCCCGGTCTTCGCCGAGAGCGCGTAGACGACGTCGTTCTCGGTCGCCACGTACACGTCGTCGCCGTAGACCAGCGGCTCACCATAGATCTGGCCACTGAGGGCGGGCGACGTCCACGCCCGTCGCGCGAGGTTGACCGAGGACAGCGCGGTTGATACCCCGGTGCTGAGCGCGTTGCCGTGATACACCGTCCACGAGGTATCGGGGGTCGCGTGAGCGACACGCCCTCGAGTACTCGCCCCCGATGCCGCGACGGCGCTCGCACAGAGAAGGGCGACACCCGCGGCGACAACTGCCACCCTGCGCGTGGCGATACTGCGTGACATGTTGGGGGCCATCACACCCATTCTGGTATGGGCGCGCGGGCCTTACAACCCAGAGCTCAACCGCTTGGCGAGGTGCAGGGCCAGGGCCGTTACGGGCAGGCTGAAGTGGATGAAATTGTCGGGCATCGCGGGCGAGGCGCGCGAGATATTGAAACTGTCCGTGAATCCGCCCGGCATCGTCGAGCTGCCGTAGGGCTGGTAATTGTCCGAGGTAATCACGATGTAGTGGGCGGTGACCGCGTCAACGTAGGCCACGTGTCCGTTGTTCCACTGGGCGACCGACCCGACGCTGGGGGTCTGGTTTACCAGGTCGCCGTTCGCTGCCGCGGTGCTCGCCCAGCCGTAGGCGTTCGCGTGCCACGCCAGAGTCAGACCCGCCGTCTGTAGCCGGTAGGCCACGTACAGCGTGCAGTTGTGTGGCCCGTAGGCGTTGTGACTCGGCTCCGATCCGCCGTAGAAGTTCCACGCCCAGCCACTCGGATTCTTCAGCCACGCGGCGTATCCCGCGATGGTGCACGCGTAGCTCGGTGACTCCCCCGAACAGATCGCCGACGCGCTCACCCCGGCTTCACCGGTCCAGGGTTCTTCGTGTGCGCTCGGACTCGTTGCCGCACCAACTGCGTGTGAGAGAAGTACTGGGCCAAAGAAAGCGGCGACGAGGAGACACGCCCCCAGGAACACGCCCCTTACCGGGACGTAAGTCCTGACAAAATGCCCCCGCGCATTTGCCGACATGAGTGACCACGCTTACATGTCAATTGTGTTACGCGCAAATTGAACCCCTATTTCCCTTTGTTTACTAGGTAGTAGGAAGTTGATATTTCGTAGGTTTTCGTTTCCGGTCCTGGAAGCATCGACCCGGGCCGATGCATGGCGAGATGTCAGAGTCGCGCATTATCGTCCCCCTCGTGGCGATACGTACTGTCATCGAGCACGGACCCAAGGACAAGAAGGTCGTGGCCTTCGCGCCCGACTGGCCCGGCTGGAGTCGCGGGGCCAAGACCGCGGGCGACGCACTCGCGGCACTCGAGTCGTACCGCTCGCGCTATCAGCCCATCGCGGGCAAGGTGCGACTCGCCAAAGAGTTCGACACGCAGGGCACCCTCAAGGTGGTCGAAGAGAAGGTCGGCACGGGATCGACCGACTTCTGGGGCATCTCGTTTTCGCCGTGCCGACTCGAGACCGAGCCGATGGACGACGCCGACTTCACGCGCAAGATCAAACTGCTGCGTTCGTGCTGGGCCTACTTCGACGCCGTCGCTGCTCGCGTGTCGCCCACCATGGCCAAGGGACCGCGCGGCGGCGGGCGCGAGCGCGACCACATCATCGGCCATACCATTCGGGTCGAGAGCGTGGATTTCGCCAAGAAGGTGGGCCTGAGCGTTTCGCCCGAGATGGACATAAACGCGGCAGAGCTCGCTGGCTACCGCGACGACTACGTGGCGGCGATGGTCGCGTACCGCAGAGGCGAAGTCAAGCCGATGCGATCTTGGAACCTACCGTTTCTCATTCGCCACAGCGCCTTTCATACGATGGATCACGCCTGGGAGATGGAAGATAAGGACCTGTCCGGAAAGAACGACGCGCCGAGATAGGACGATCCCGCGCGGATCGGTGAGAATACGACGGTGACTTCCTCGTCTCATGATCGCGACCTATCGACCGATACCGCCGCGTTCGACTCGCTCAGTCTCAAGATCCCGAGTCTGATCGATGTCCTCGAACTCCTGAGCGCCCACGCCCACGACGTTGACCTGTCGGCCACTTTGCCCGAGGAGAATCTGCGCGCGCTGGCCGACGCAGGGCTCTACGGCGCGAGCGCCACGACCGACGAAGGGGGCTTAAATCTCGACCTCGCCGAGATGTGCGCGCTCGTCGAACTCCTGGCCGGAGCCTGTCTCACCACCACGTTCGTCTGGCTCCAGCACTTTCGCTTGCTTCGCAGCGCGTGCAATCCACTCGCGCCAGACTTTCTCCGGGCCCAACTACCCGCCCTTGTGCGTGGTGACATCAAGGCAGGCGTATCGTTCACCGCGCTTTTGCCAGGACCACCGCGCCTCAGCGCACGAGAGTCCGACGCGGGGTGGGTGCTCAACGGAGACTCCCCTTGGGTTAGCGGCTGGGGCATCGTTGACGAGTTGGCAGTCTTGGCGCGCACCGCCGCGAACGAGGTCGCGACCTTTGTCATTGATGCCCGAGAGTCTCCTGGGATGGCCGTCACTCCCCTGCACCTTTCGGCGATGAACGCGAGCGCCACCGTGACCCTTACGTTTCACGACGTGATTGTGCCCGCAGAGCACTACGCGGGAAGTGCGCCGTACGACTCAGGACCTGAGCGACCTGAGGGCCTGCGAGTCAACGGTTCGTTGGCGCTCGGCGTCGCCCGGCGTTGCGTAGACCTTGTCGGGCCGTCGGCGCTCGACGACGAGCTGGTTCGCGCCCGCGAGGTTCTCGATCGCGCCGATGTTGACGGCATTGGCGACGCCCGCGCGGCGGCGGCCGCACTCGCCGTGCGCTGCGCTCACGCACTCGCCGTATCGCGTGGCAGTCGTTCGGCATTGAGTGGCGACGTGGCGGAGCGCTCAACTCGAGAGGCGTCGCTCCTCCTCGTTTTTGGCAGTCGTCCTTCGATCAAACACGCGCTCCTTGAGCGCCTCCTGAGCTCGTCATGACCGGACTCATCGGAGCCATCGAAGCGGGCGGCACCAAGACGGTCTGTGCACTCGGCACCTCGTTCGAGGAGGTCTTCGACGCCGAGAAACTGATCGTCCCCTCGGCCTCACCCCGCGAGACGATGACTCAGATGTTCGACTGGATTGATGCTCGCCGTGACGGCGCACCACTCGACGCCATCGGCGTGGGAACCTTTGGGCCGGTCGATCTCGTCTCTGGCCGCATCTCGGCTTCGACCCCCAAGATCGCGTGGCGCGGATTTAGTTGGTCCGAAGCGATCCGCGATCGCTTCGGCGATGTGAGCGTCGCAATCGACACCGACGTCAACGCGGCGGGAGTGGCGGAGTGGCGTTGGGGTGCGTCTCGCGGGTGCGAGGTGAGCGTGTACATCACCGTCGGGACCGGTATCGGCGGAGCGCTGGTAGTTAATGGCCGACCCCTCCACGGTCTTCAGCACCCCGAGTTTGGACACATGTTTGTCCCGCGCGCCCCGGGTGATGACTTCTCCGGTGTGTGTCTTTCGCACGGCGACTGCCTCGAAGGTCTAGCGAGTGGCATGGCGATCGAAGAGCGTTGGGGCATCGAAGGATCCCAGCTGCCGATCTCACATCCCGCATGGGAACTCGAGAGCGACTACCTGGCCTTCGCCGTCGCCAACGTGGTGGCGATCGGGTCGCCTCAGTCGGTCGTCCTCGGAGGTGGTGTCATGTCGGTCGAGGGACTCATCGAAAAAGTACGCGCAAAGACGCGAGACCGCGTGAGCGACTACTTCACCTCTCGCGAACTCCACGACGGCATCGACGCGTTCATCGTTCCACCCGCCCTGGGTTCGAGTGCCGGGGTGCTGGGAGCCTTCGCGCTGGGTGTCGACGCCAGCCTTACCACGAACTAACGAGACGAATCCTGGTCGAGCACCGAGCGCGCGAGACGCTTGGGAGCGACCAGCGTGTATGAGGTGCGGATCCACTCTTCGATCTCTCGCCAGCGCGCCGCGCTCATTCGAGCGCGCAAGGTGACCGAGACCCAGCCACTGCGTCCGAGCCCGTAGCCCGCGGCTTCGACGAGCGGGTCGGTCGCGACCACCGCCGCAGCCTCCTCGTGGCTCAGTTTGATCGTGATCCTCGTCGCGTCGAGGCCAGCGAACACGAAGTTCTTTCCCACCACCCGAAACGTGGGTTCTCCGCCCCATGCTTCAATATCAACCCGCTCTGTGTCGGGCAGTCGCGCCACGATGGCTTCGATGCGCTCGAGGTTCGCCACGTGCTCATCCTAAGGAGCGCTCGACGACTCGCTTGTAGGATTCCCACGTCACCCCGGGTCAACGGAAGGATCGACATGTCAGACACGCCACACCTCAATGGACGCCACCGCGACACGCTCCAGCAGATCTTCCAGCACCCCACGAGTCACAACGTCGAGTGGCGCGACGTGCTGTCCCTCCTCGAAGCCACCGGCGAGGTCGAGGAACGCCACGACGGCAAGTTCCACGTGCGTCTGGGAGATGCGACCGATACGTTCACGCGACCCAAGAGCAAGGACGTCGACGTCCAACAGGTCGTTGACCTGCGCCGTCTGTTCACCCAAGCCGGCTACGACCAGGTCGTCGCGGGCCTCGAAGCCAAGGGCAAAGAAGACTAAGACGTCTCGAGCGGCGAGTCTCCCCCGCCGGACGTTCCTGTTCGAAACGCCGAGGACTTCGCCGCGGCCAGCGCGATCCCCGCCAGCAACACCGGTACGAGAAACAGCGCGGTGCGCAATGAGCTCAGCGTCGCGAGACCACCCACGAGCGGTGGACCCAGCACGTACGCGGTGTAGCCGATGCCCGAGACCGCCGCGATCGCCCGACCGGCGTGAACGCCGGGAATGTGACCACAAGCACTAAAGGCCATCGGCACGGTGAGCGCGAGGCCGACCCCGAGGCACATCGATCCCCCCAGCACACTCCACGGACGATCGATCCACAGCCCGAGTGCGGAGCCCACCGCCGCAATGACGGCGAAGGCGGGCACGACGTGGTGAACGGCGAATCGGTTGGTCACGTAGTTGCCCGCGAACCTCGTGAGCATCATGGTCAGCAGGTACGCCGTAAAGCCCAGGCCGGCGATCACGGCGGTCGTGTGCAAGGAGTCGCGAAGGTAGACCGCCGTCCAGTCCGCGACGGCACCTTCGGAGAGCATGTCGAGAAAGACAATGAGTCCAAGAACCACCACCGCGCGGCGCCACACCGTCGTGCGAGGCGGCTTGGGCGCCCCTTCGACTGTCACGCGCTGGTCGGGGATCATCTTCGTGGTGAACCATCCGACGATCAGCAAGAAGGGAATCGACAAGATGAGCAGCTGCGTGCTGAGCGACCACCCGAGTCCCACCCCGAGTACGCCCGCACCCGAGCCCATCAGTGAGCCAAGCGACCACGACCCGTGAAAGCCGGGCATCAGTTTGCGCTTCGCGCGGGTCTCGACGGTGATCGCCTGGGCGTTCATCGAGACGTCGAGCGAACCGAGGAAGAGTCCCCAGAGTAGAAAGGCCAGGAAGAACAGAACCACGGAGTCGCCCAGGCCAATGAGAGGGCCCACCACGCAGTACCCGGCGAGCGCGATACGCACGAGCGTGCGACTCCCGAGTCGTTGCAGCAAGCGTGAGACGAGAAACATCGCCAGGATCGAACCAATCGGTGCCCCGAGAAGAACGAGGCCCAGTGTGCCATTGCCGAGGTGCAGGTGCGCTTTGACGTGGGGGATGTGCGCGGTCCACGACGCGAAGAGAAACCCCTGGGCAAAGAACACCGCGACCACGGCGTTGCGAGTCGCTGACGCCGACGGGTGCCGTGTGTTCATGGCCGCGCTCGAGTCCCTCATCCGATTGAGGCTCGAGTCTCTAACCGAAGAAGTCTGGGTGTCGCGCAATGCCGCGCGGGAATCTCACAGCTCTTTGCGCGCGCGCCGGGTCGCTTCGACCAGGTTGGTGAGAGTGGCCCGGACCTCGGGATAGTCACGGGTCTTGAGCCCGCAGTCCGGGTTGATCCAGAGGCGATCGGGCGCGACCACGGCGGCCGCAGTCGTCACGTAGCCCGCGATCTCTTCGACCGACGGCACGCGCGGCGAGTGAATATCCCAGACGCCCGGTCCGATCTCGTTCTGGTACTCAGCGCGAGAGAGGTCCGCCACGATGGCCATCTCGGAACGGGCAGCCTCCAATGAGATGACGTCGGCGTCCATCTCGATGATGGCCGTGAGCACGTCGCCGAAGTCCGCGTAACACATATGCGTGTGAATCTGGGTGTCGTCGCGCACGCCCGAGGTGGTGAGACGAAAGGCGTCGACCGCCCACGCCAGGTACTGCGCGCGATCGCTCTGGCGAAGCGGGAGTGTCTCGCGCAGCGCGGGTTCGTCGACCTGAATGAGAGCAGTCCCGGCGGCTTCGAGGTCGACGACCTCGTCGCGTAGCGCGAGGGCGACCTGGCGCGCGGTGTCACCCAAGGGCTGGTCGTCGCGCACGAAGGACCACGCGAGCATCGTGACCGGACCGGTGAGCATGCCCTTTACCGGAAGGTCCGTGAGGCTCTGGGCGTACGTGGTCCAGCGGACCGTCATGGGTCGGGGTCGTGAGACGTCGCCCACGATGATCGGAGGACGCACGTAGCGCGAACCGTAGGACTGGACCCATCCGTGGCTGGTCGCGATGTAGCCATCGAGTTGTTCGGCGAAGTACTGGACCATGTCATTGCGCTCGGCCTCGCCGTGCACCAGGACGTCGAGGCCCAACTCCTCTTGCAGAGTGATCACGTCCTTGATCTCCTGGCGCATGATCGACTCGTACTCATCAACGTCGATGCGCTTGGCACCAAGGTCGGCGCGGGCTTGGCGCAACGTGGAGGTCTGGGGAAAGGATCCGATGGTCGTCGTCGGCAGGAGCGGCAAACTGAGCCGCGACACCTGGGCGGCGTGACGGACGTCATAGGCGCTCTGTCGCGCCACGTCGCTCTTGCTGACCGCGGCCGCGCGCTCGCGCACGGCCTTCACGTTCACGATGGCCGACGCCTTGCGTGCGGCAAGGACCTTCGTGTTCGCTTCGAGTTCGCTGGCGATTGCGTCTCGACCCTTCGCGAGACCCGTGGTCAACGTGGCGAGTTCTTCCAACTTCTGTCGCGCGAAGGCGAGCCACGGGACGATTTCCGGGTCGAGTTTGGTCTCGAGAGTGACGTCGATCGGCACGTGGAGCAGCGAGCATGACGCGGCGACGTCGAGCTGTCCGGCCAGACCCTTGAGTGTCTCCAGTGTCGCAAAGGCCGAAGTGAGGTCGCTCGTCCAGACGTTGTGGCCGTTCACCACACCGGCGACGAGGCGCTTGTCGCCGAGGCCACCAAGGGATTTGATGGACTCCAGGTTGGCGGCCGCGGGACCGGTGAAGTCCATCGCGAGGCCTTCGATCTGCGTCGCCGCGAGTACCCCGAGCGCGTCACCGAGTCGATCGAAGTAGGAGGCGACGAGGATCTTGGGTCGGTCGGCGAGCGCACTCAGGCGCTCATAGACCTCGCGCACACGCTCGAGCACCTCGGCGGGCTGGTCGGTCACGAGGATGGGTTCATCGATCTGGACCCACTGCGCGCCAGCACTCTTCAGCTCGACGAGCAGCTCTTCGTAGCGCGGCACGAGCCACTCGAGCAGGTCAAGCGGCGCGAAGTCCGACGGTGCGTCGGCCGAAGGCTTGGACAGAAGCAAGTAGCTGAGCGGTCCGAGGACCACCGGTCGTGTCGTGATGCCGAGCTCGAGTGCTTCGGCGAACTCCGCGAGAGGCTTGGTCGCGTTCAGACTAAAGAGCGTGTACGGACCGAGCTCGGGCACCAAGTAGTGGTAGTTGGTGTTGAACCACTTGGTCATCTCCAGGGGGGCTACGTCGCCGTTGCCGCGCGCCATGGCGAAGTACCGGTCGTACTGCCCCTGCAGCGTGCTGGTGTCCTCGACCGCGTCGCGGTGGCGACTGGGAACCGCACCGAAGAGCACCGAAGTGTCCAGCACGTGGTCGTAGAGCGAGAACTCGTTGCTGGGAATCTCGCCCACTCCCGCGTCACGGAGTTCAACGAGGCGCGCCAGGCGGAGTTCGCGAGTGGCGGCGGCGAACGCCTCGGCGTCCAGACGACCCGCCCAGTAGGCCTCCGTCGCCTTCTTCAGTTCGCGATTCGCACCCTGGCGCGGAAAGCCGTAGATGGTCGCGATGGGCTCGGCGGGGGACGTCGTACTCACTGCACTCTCCTCGTTGTTGTCGAATGACTTTAGTTGGTGAGGAAGAGGCCTAGAACGACTCGTCGAACGCGACGTCTCCTTCGACTCCAACCTGATACGCCGAGACGGTGCGCTCGAAGAAGTTCGTGTGCTCCGCGACATCCTGAAGCATCATGAAGTCGAGCGGGTTCGACACACCGAAGCGCTTGGGCATGCCCAGACGCGCCAATCGCTGGTCGGCCACGAACTGCAGGTACTGACGCAGGTTGGCCAGTGAAAGTCCTGATACGCCCTCACTGAGCACGTCGGCCGCGAAGGCCGCCTCGACTTCGACGGCCTCTTCGATCATGGCGGTGACACGCTGAGCGAACTCGTCGGTGAAGAGTCCGGGCTCCTCTTGGCGAATCACGTCCACCGCGGCAAAGGCGAAGTCCATGTGACCGCTCTCGTCGCGAAACACCCAGTTGGTCCCCGACGCCAGGCCGTTCAACAGCCCCTTGGAGCGCAGGAAGTATACGTAGGCGAAGGCGGCGAAGAAGAAGAGACCCTCGATGCAGGCAGCAAAGCAGATCAGGTTCAACAGGAACGTCTGGCGATCCTCGGCCGTCTGGAGGGTGTCGAGCTTGCCGATCGAGTCCATCCACTTAAAGCAGAACTCGGCCTTCACGCGAATCGAGGGAATGCTCTCGACGGCCGCGAAGGCGGCCGCACGCTCGTCGAGGTCGGGCACGTAGGTGTCGAGCAGGGTCAGGTAGAACTGCACGTGCTGAGCTTCTTCGAAGAGTTGACGCGAGAGGAACAGTCGAGCTTCGGGTGAGTTGAGGTGCTTATAGAGGTTCAGCACCAAGTTGTTCGCCACGATCGAGTCGCCCGTCGCAAAGAACGCGACGAGCCGCTTGATGAGGTGCTGCTCGGCGGGCAGGAGGCGCTGGCGGATGTCCACCAGGTCGTCGGTCCAGTCGATCTCCTCGACGGTCCAGGTGTTGCGGATCGCGTCCTTGTAGCGCTCGTAAAACTCGGGGTAGCGCATCGGACGCAGCGTCAGGTCCAGGCCCGGGTCCAGGATCGCGCGCTGCTCGGTGGGCGCCGCAGCAACCATCTCGGTCTCGAGCTGTTCCTCGCCGTAGGCGTCGGTGTTCGTCAGGGTGGACATTATTCGCAAGCCTCACAGTGCTCTGGGTTTTCGAGGGAACAGGCAACCGCGTCGCGCTGGCTGCGCGCCTCGTCGAGTGATGACAACGTCGCCGTGGTCGTCTCGACCCCAACGGTCGTCTTGGTGATGCGGGTCGCGGGACGCGAACGCAGGTAGTACGTGGTCTTGAGACCTTCCTTCCACGCGTACATGTACATCGAGGACAGTTTGCCGATGTTGGGCGACTCCACGAAGAGGTTCAGCGACTGGCTCTGATCGATGTAGGGTCCCCGGGCCACGGCCTGGTCGATGATCGCCTTCTGCGGGATCTCCCACGCCGTTTGGTACAGCGCGCGGATCTCGGCGGGAATCACTTCGATGCCCTGGATCGAGCCCTCGGCCTGCTTGATGGCATCGCGCACTTCTTCGGTCCACAGACCGAGCGCCTGCAGGTCGCGCACCAGGTACGCGTTGATCTGGAGGAACTCGCCCGAGAGCGTCTCGCGCTTGAAGAGGTTCGAGACCTGAGGCTCGATGGCCTCGTAGCAGTTGGCGATCGAGGCGATGGTGGACGTGGGAGCAACCGCGATGAGCAGCGAGTTGCGAAGCCCGTGGCGCTTGATGCGCTCGCGCAGGGCGTCCCAACGCTCCGGGTCGCTCGGCTCCACGCCCCACAGGTCGAACTGCAGCTTGCCGTCGGCCGCGCGCGTCTCGCTAAAGGCGGGGTGCGGGCCGTTCGCTTCGGCGAGCTCGGTCGAGCGCCACAGCGCGTGGAAGTAGATCTCCTCGGCGAAGCGGGCTGCGACAACCTTGGCCTCGTCGGAGTCAAAGGGCAGGCGCAGGCGGAACAATGCGTCCTGGAGGCCCATCATGCCCAGGCCCACCGGACGCCAGCGGTTGTTCGACGCCGAGGACTCCGGAATCGGGTAGTAGTTGATGTCCACCACACGGTCGAGGAACGTGATCGCGCTTCGAACCGTCGTGCCCAAGCGCTCGAGTTGCATCTCGCCGTTCTCGACGAACTGACCCAGGTTGATCGAGCCCAGGTTGCACACGGCCGTCTCGTCGTTGCTCGTGACTTCGAGAATCTCGGTGCACAGGTTGGAGAGGTGAATGATCTCGCCGTTCTTGCCGGTCTGGTTGCTGCGCTCGTTCGAACGGTCCTTGAAGGTCATCCAGCCGTTGCCGGTCTGGGCCAGCGTGCGCATCATGCGCCCATAGAGCTGGCGTGCGGGGACCTGGCGCTCGTAGAGGCCCGCCGCCTCGGCGGCCAGGTACGCGGTGCGGAACTCCTCACCAAAGAGGTCGCAGAGTTCGGGAACCTTCTTCGGGTCGAAGAGCGACCAGACGAAGTCGTGCTCGACGCGCTCCATAAAGAGGTCGGGGACCCAGTTGGCGAGGTTGATGGTGCGCACGCGCCGCGCGTCGTCACCGGTGTTATCGCGCAGGTCGAGGAAGTCCTCGATGTCGGCGTGCCAACTCTCGACGTACACGCACGCCGCGCCCTTACGGCGACCGCCCTGGTTCACCGCGGCGACCGACGCGTCGAGGGTCTTGAGCCACGGCACGATGCCACTCGAAAGCCCGTTGGTGCCGCGAATGAGCGAACCCTGCGAGCGCACGCGGTGAAAGGCGAAGCCGATGCCGCCGGCGAACTTGGAGAGCTTGGCGATCTGGCTGTAGCGCTCGTAGATCGACTCCAGGTCGTCCCGGGGCGAGTCGAGCAGGTAGCACGACGACATCTGAGGGTGACGCGTACCGGAGTTGAACAGCGTGGGGCTCGAAGGTAGGTAGTCAAGGGCGGAGGTGAGTGAGTAGAGCTCGATGGCCTCTTCGACGCTGTAGGCGAGCCCGCAGGCCACGCGCAGCAAGAAGTACTGCGGAGTCTCGATGACCGAGCGACCCTCGGGGTCGCGCAGCAAGTAGCGGTCGTAGACGGTGCGCAGCCCGAAGAACTCAAAGAGGCGGTCATTCTCGGTACGGATCGCGTCGTCGAGCTTGCGGCGATTGACCTTGACGAACTCGGCCGTTGACTCGGCCACCAAGCCCAGGGCGTGACCGTAGGCGACCGACTGGGAGAACGAGTGCAGGTTCTGGTTGCGCACCTCTTTGTCGATGACCGTCGAGAGCAGTCGCGCGGCCAGGCGCGAGTAGTTGGGCTCCTCACTGATGAGGGCGGCGGCCGTGCGAATCGAGAGTTCGTCGAGTTCGACCGAGGAGGCCCCGTCGCGCAGTCCGGAGATGGTGCGGGTGGCGACGCGCATGGGATCGACCCCACTCAGACCTTCGGCACTGCGGCCCACGGCGCGCACGATCTTGTTCACGTCCACCGGCTCAAAAGAGCCGCTGCGCTTGAGAACTTGCATCACGCTGACGCCGTCCGCGACCGCTGTGGGACCCGACATGGACGGGTTCTCCGCCACATCCTCAGCTCGCTCGATCAGTACCATCTCTAAACTCCTCCCCAAGGGTAAAAACCACAATATCTAGTGGTTGGTCTTCTTCCGACCACTAGGGATAGGTGAATTACAGTAGCGTAACTACACCGATGGGTCAATAGTAAATTGGCCAAATCCGGCCTCTCGTTTCACCTGATCCAGCCCCGTGAGGCCTTTTTTTTGACGCTCGGTTGTGATCGCGACGTGACGAGCGCTCAATTCCTCTTGTCACCTCATTGACCCACCCAAACGGTCGCCCTAGGAGCCTCCCCGGACTCAGCGCAGCAGGTTGAGGAGTTGACCCTCGATCATGGTGAGCGGCTCGACGCTGCCCTCGGCCCGACAGAGGATCAGTGCGCCCTCGACACTGGCGATCGTCGTCACGGCGATCGCACGAGCCTTCTTCTTCTCGACTCCGACCTGCGTCAGTTGCTCGCTCAACAGTGACTCCCAGGACGCGAAGGCATCCTTCGCTACCGCGAGCAGGTCGTCCTCGTCATCAGCGACGTCGATGGTCACTCCCGCGATCGTGCATCCGGCACGTGCCTGCGACGCGACCACCACGTGATGAAAGAGTGAGAGGAAGTGGGTCAACACGCCCTCGGGCGTGTCCGCCGAGCTCGAACGCATGTGCTCGAGGATCTGATCGGACGTGAGACGCATCGCGCACTCGGTCAGTTGGCGCTTGCCTTCGGGGAAGTGGTGGTAGATCGATCCGCGCGGCGCCCCGCTGTCGGCAAGGACGTCGGAGAACGACGTGGCGTTCATGCCGCGTGAGCCAATCAGCGAGGCTGCGCTCTGCACCATTTTGTCCCGACTGTCGCTCACCGCATCTCCTAGTTGCTATGACGCTCGTCATAGATATAGGCTTCGCCCGTTGTATGACGCACAGCATAAATTGACCGGAGCCGGAGGAACGCTATGCCCATGATCGACGTGTACGCAACGGAAGGAACGCTGTCCAACACCCACCAGCTCGCCCAGGACCTGGCCAATGCCGTCATGCGATGGGAGGCGGTCCCTCCCCTCGCACTCTTTCGCAACAACACGGCGGCCTTCATTCACGAGCTGCCCGCGTCGAGCATCTCGAACGCCGCCGGGGACAGTAACTACATCCGCGTGCAAGTGCTGACGCCGGTCAACGTCCTGGATCGCGACAAGCAATTAGGCGTAGTCAAAGAGCTCACCGAGATCGTGACCGCCGCTTCGGGCGACCCGAGCCAAGCCGATCGCACGTGGGTCCTCATTACTGAATCTCCCGAAGGCGGGTGGGGCATCGCGGGGCACGCCAACACGAGTGCCGACATCGTTCAGGCAGCGCGCGACGAACTCGCGAGCGGCACCGCCCACTAGTTGAGACGCGCCCCCAAGATTTCCTTCACGAGCTGAGCACGAATACGATCTCAGTACACGATCGATGCGGCCGGCATAGCAAGGCGCAACATCGATCTTCGTTGAAAGGAAGAGATGGAATCTCGCGGCTACGCGGCACTGCACGCCAAGGAATCTCTCGTACCCTTTAGCTTCTCGCGTCGAGACTTGCGCGCCCACGACGTGGCCTTTGACGTCGTGTACTCGGGCGTCTGTCACTCCGACATTCACCAGGTGGACGAAGACTGGGGGCCCTCCATCTTTCCCATGGTGCCCGGACACGAGATCGTGGGCGTGGTCACCGCCGTCGGGAGCGGGGCCACGAAATTCCAGGTGGGAAGCCGTATTGGTGTGGGCACTTTCGTGGACTCATGTCGCGAGTGCGACTACTGCCTTCGAGGCGAACAGCAGTACTGCGTGGAGAGTGACACCCCGACGTACAACGGCTACGAGCGAGACGGTGCGACGATCGCCTTTGGCGGCTACTCCACCAACTTTGTGGTCGACGAGGATTTCGCGGTGCACGTGGCGGACTCGTTGGACTTAGCCGGTGTCGCACCACTGTTGTGTGCCGGCATCACTCTCTACTCGCCGCTTCGCCACTGGGGCGCGCGAGCGGGAGTAGAGGTCGGCATCATCGGACTGGGCGGGCTCGGTCACATGGGCGTCAAGTTCGCCGCCGCGCTCGGGGCGACGACGACGGTGTTTTCGCACTCGGCCGACAAGGAGACCGACGCGCGACGCCTCGGCGCTCACGACTTCGTCGTGACGTCCGACCCCGGCGCGTTAGCGCGACAGCGCGAGCGCTTCGACCTCATCATCAACACAGTGTCGGCCGACCTCGACCTCGCCCCCTATTTGGAGTTACTCAAAGTCGACGGGAACGTGGTGCTGGTGGGGCTGCCCGTCCGCCCCTACGAGGTAAATGCGATGACGTTGGTGAACAAACGTCGGTCCGTCGCCGGATCGATGGCCGGGGGGATGAAGGAGCTCCAAGAGATGATGGACTTCTGTGCGGAGCACTCCCTCACGAGCGACGTGGAGATCGTGACCGCCGACTACATCCAACAGGCGTTCGAGCGCACCATCGCGAGTGACGTGAAGTACCGCTTCGTCATCGACGCAGCCACGTTCTAAGTCACACGTGAGCCGCGCGCCCGAGGGAGACCCCCGACTCGATCCTCGCATTCGTGCGATCGCGAGTACCTGGCCCCAAGATCCCCCGAGCGATGTAGCGAGCCGAGACGAACTCCTCGCCGAGGCCTCGTCTCTCGAAGGTCGCCGCAGGGTCGCCGCGGAAGAGGCTTTCTTAGACGACGCGGACAGCGAAGAGATCGCGCCATCGACAGGACTTCGCATGGAGCGGCGCGAGATCTCGGCGCCGGGCGGTCACTACCTCAATCTCTCGATCATTCGCCCAGACTCCTCTGAGGTTCTTCCGTGCGTCTACTTCATTCACGGCGGAGCGATGGCTGCCCTGTCGTGTTTCTACGCGAACTATCGCGCGTGGGGCAAGATCGTGGCGGCCAAAAGGGCCGTCGTGGTGATGGTCGACTTTCGCAATGCCGTGGTGCCCTCCTCGGTGCCCGACGTCGCGCCATTTCCGGCGGGACTCGACGACTGTCTCACCGGACTCACCTGGGTGCACGAGCACGCGCAGGAACTCGGCGTCGACGTCTCGCGCGTGGTCGTCGCTGGCGAGAGCGGCGGCGGGAACCTCACACTCGCCACGGGCCTGTCCCTCAAACGCTCAGGCCGTCTGCACTTAGTGGCCGGTCTGTACGCCCTGTGTCCCTATATAAACGGGTCGTGGCCGGACGAGCGTTACCCCTCCTCGCGCGAGTTCAACGGCTATGCCCTCGAACTGCACACCAACCGCGGCGCGGTGGGATACGGCATCGAGGCCTTCCACGAGGCCAACCCACTCGCGTGGCCCAACTTCGCCACCATTGACGATCTGCGCGGTCTGCCGCCCACCGTGATCAGCGTGAATGAATGCGACCCACTGCGCGACGAGGGCATCGATTTCTTCCGTCGGCTGTTGGCCGCCGATGTGCCTGCGCGCGGCCGCGTCGTGCTGGCGACCACGCACGCGGCCGAGCTGTATCCCACTCTGTGTCCTGAAATCGCCCACTCCACTGCGCGCGACCTCGTCGAGTTCGCAACGCGACCGAACTAGGAGCGCGCGACCTCGCGCACGGGTACCCAGCGGCGTTCGCTCGCGCTGCGCGCCATCGCTTCGCACACCGCGACGACCTCAGCGCCCTGTTCGAATCCCGGCGTCCATACGCCCGTGGGCCAGGCGTCAGCCCACGCGGCCGTCTGATTGATGAAGCTCGCGTCGTATCCCACACCCTGACCGATCGGCCACCAGCCCTGAGTTTCGGGATGCAGGAGGTGTTCGGTGCGGATTCGTCGCAGACCGTACAGTCGCGGGTCGTCGTCCACGCTGCCGAACCAGAGTTCGTTGAGCTGGCTGTAGGAAAAGACGACGGTTCCCTTGGTGCCGTTGATCTCGACGACAAAGTCGCACGGCCGACGCGGCGCCACGCGCGCTACTTCGAACGTGCCCTGTACGCCGGAGGCGAATCGAATCAGCGACGACGACGACTCGTCGACCTCGACGGGCCGGGCTCCGGCGGGTGTCGATCGTTCGCGCGTAAAGGTGGACGAGGTGGCGACGACTTCGTCAATCGGACCGATCATCCACGTGGCGAGGTCAATCAAGTGACTACCGAGATCCGCGATCGTCGTGCCGCCCATGTTGGCCTCAAAGCGCCAGTCAAAGGGGATGTTGGGGTCAGAGAACTCATCGGACAGCCACGTCCCGCGCCAGAGCTGAATCTCTCCGAGTTCACCGCTCGCCACCATCTCGGCCATCAGGGCCAGGGCCGGGAGCCGTCGATAGTTAAAACCCACCGCGTGGTGCACGCCGGCGGCTAACACCGCATCGCGCGCCGCCGCCGCGTCGCGATACGTGGTGGCCAATGGCTTCTCGCAGATCACGGACTTTCCCGCCTGCGCGGCGGCGATGGCGATCGCGGCGTGCGTGCCCGGCGGCGTGCAGATGTCGATGACGTCAACGTCGGTTCGAGCGAGCACATCTCGCCAGTCGCTCGTCCACTCGGAGATGCCCAATGCGCCCGCCGTGCGAATCAGTTCCTCCTCGTGTCGTCCGGTCATCACGATGGGCACAAAGTGAACGTCGCTCGGTCGAATGAGCGGCGCGGCGCGATACCCGTAGGCGTGCGCTCGACCCATCATGCCGTAGCCGATGATGGCGACGCGAACGTCGGTCACCTAGACCTGCGCTCGTAACTGCTCGGCGGCTTCGAGGGCCGCGATCGCGTCGTCCACGGTTGCCCCGCGACACCCGCCACCCCGCGCGTAGTCCGCGAAGGCCGACGCCTGACTCCGAAGGGCGGCGAGTTGGGCGCGTTCGCCGTCGGCGGGATCGAGGAAGACCGAGAGTGTGTGATCGCGGGTGCCAAAGACTTCCAAGCTCGCGAGGTCCCCGCCGGCGTAGTGGCGCCCGAGGCTCACAAAGACTGTCGCCCCCGACTCCATCGCGCCGAGCACCTGGGCGGAATCGGGATCCCCCGCGCTGTCGGGGTCGGTCACGACCGACGAGGCGACTGCGCGCAGTTTCGTGAGGTCGCTTCCCACAAGCCAGCGCGCCTGATCGAACTCGTGCACTCCCATGTCCACGAAGATCCCGCCGCTGCGCGCGCGAAACGCGGCGGCCGGCGGTTCGCCATCCCACTGCAGGCAGGTGATCGACAGGATCTCGCCGAAGTCACCGTCGACGATGCGCTTGCGGATGACCTGTAGTTCGGGTACGAATCGGCGCCAGTAGGCGATCTGCAGAGCAACGCCCGCACTCTGGACCAACTGGCGCGCGGTGCGAGTGTCAGATGAGCTCACCCCACAGGGCTTCTCGCAGAGAATCGGCAGTTTGGCCGCGGCCACCTTTTCGATGACCGCCACGTGCGAGTCACTCGGCGTCACGATCAGTGCCCCGTCGATTCCACCAGCGTCCAGCATCTCGTCCAGCGTCCCGAACCCGCGCACACCGAAGGTGTCGCTCACCTGAGTACGCAGCGCGTCAACCGGCTCGGCGAGGGCGGTGATCGCGACGTCGTTGGAGTCAGCCAGAGCCCGCAGATGCGTCTGGCCCATGCGGCCCGCGCCAATCAGGCCCAAGCGAAAGACATCGTCCTCAGACGCCACGGCTGGCCAACCACTCGCGGTTGGCCTTTTGATCGGCGATCGCCTGAGCGAAGCGCTCGGCCGTTTGAGGAAAGATGTCCTGCTCGACGACGAGCCAGCCCTCGAAGTTCAGTGCCTCGAGTTCCTCAAGCACGGCGTCTAAGTTCACGTCGCCCTGGCCCAGGGCACAGAACACCTCCCTTGACCAGATCGACGGCGTGGGCTCGTCGTCGGCGATCAACTGATCCATGCGCGCGCGATACGCGTCCTTGAGGTGGACGTGGTTCACTCGATCGGGGGCGCTCTTGAGCACGTTGAGGGGATCGCCCCCGCACACAAAGATGTGTCCCGTCTCGAGGCACAGACCCACGTCGGAGATCTCGAGCACCCGCTCGATCTCCCAGGGCGCTTCGACGAACGTCCCCGTCTCGGGGTGAAAGGTGGGCTCGTATCCCCGGTCGCGACAACGCGCGAGCACGTTCTTGAGTCCTGCGGCGAACGCGTGCCACTGTTCGTTGTCGAGACCGAGCGACGGATTGGCCTGGCTCTGGCCGGGCTTGAGGCGACGAGAGTCGCTGCTGGCGTCGGCGATGGTCGGGCGTGGCAGCGGCCCCGGCACGACGTCGCGCACCGCGTCGAAGGTGTCGAGCATCGCGTCGAGCTCGGGGTACAGCGTCTCGAGGGCGACGGGGTCAGTAAAGGGAAACTCGAGGTACGCCCCCGCCAGTCCGAGGTTGCGACTGGCCAGGCGCTCCGCCAAGACGGGTCCGTCACCGAGGTAGCCGACTGGTCCCAGATCGATGCCCGCGTAGCCCGCGCCGGCGACCTCGTTGAGCACGAACTCGGCGTTGGGCACGTTCGGGTCGATGCCGACCGTCAGTTCAAAGGCCCCGTAGCTGATGGGGGCATTCGCGACTGTCAACTTCATGGTTCAATCCTCTTTCACTGGTGGGGCACTGCAGAAACTACGTCGCGACTCAGAGCTCCGTGGGGTTCGCCACGGGTGCGCGATCAACGAACGATCGAATGATGGCTTGACACAGGGCAATATCGCGATTGGCATCCACTGCGTCGGTGGGTGGCGCGTGATTCTTCGTCACCGCGTCGTAGAACACGCGCAACTCTTCCTTAAACCCACTCTCGTACGACGTGATCTCCTCACGTCGCCACGAATCGGTGCCCGGTCCCCCACGCTCGACGACCAGCGCGGTGGGTGCGTTGCGCAGGTAGGGCGACGGGAAGGTGAGCGTCGCACGCCCATCGGCCGCGTGCAGGTAGAACTCCATCGAGTAGCGAGTCATTTCCGGCGTCTCGAGCCAGTGAATGACGGCGGTCGGTCCGCCGAAATCAAGGGCGACCGTCGCGTGTCCCTCGCGTAGGTCGACGTAGTCGAGCGAGACGGGCTCGCCCAGGAGCGCCCGGGCGGTGTTCACCTCGTGCACCAGGGTGTCGAGCAGGACCGCTTGGTACTGACGGACCAAGAACGGATCATCCGAGCCAATCGCCCTTTCCAATCTGCTCTCGGAGTCGGCGCGCAGCGTCGCGAGAATCTCCTGGTCAACGTCCGTGGGTGGACCGACCAGCGGGTAGTGCGCGATGTAGGGCTCAAACGGCGACTCGGTGGTCGTCACCCGTAGCAACTTGCGGTCCTTCAGGGTCATGGCCTCGTCGACGAACCTCGCGAAGGCGGGGTCGTAGCGCTTGGGGTACCCGACCATCAAGACGACGTCGGCCGCTTTCGCCGCGTCGATCATCTCTGCCCCTTCGGCCACCGAGAAGCACATCGGTTTCTCGGCGAAGACGTGCTTGCCCGAGCGAGCGGCTTCAACGGCGATCGGCGCGTGCGAACCCGAAGTGAGGATGAAGACGGCATCGAGGTCCTCGCCCAGCATCGATCGCCAGTCGGTGAAGACCGCAGGGATGTCGTACTCGCGCGCGCACGCAGATGCGACGTCGTGGGAGAGGTCACACAGCGCGACGGTCTCGTAGCGATCGTTCAGCTCGCGCAGGAAGTGCAGATGCATCACCTGGCCGATGACGCCCGCGCCGATCACCCCGACCTTCAGTTTGCGATTCAACGTTTTATCTTTCATGTGTAGTGACCGACTCGCCCGCGATGCTGTGCGCCCGCGAAGGCTTATCCCTTCACGCCTCCGCTTAACACGAAACCTTCGCGGAACAACCGAGCGGAGGCGGCGTAGAGGATGAACACGGGAATGCAAAAGACGAGCGAGTACGCCGCGATGTTCCCAAACTCTGGTTTCGGCAGCGTGAGGAAGGTGTAGATCGAGATCGGCGCGGGCTGCTGAGAGTTCGAGCTGATCAAGATGAGCGGCACGATGAACGATCCCCAGGCGTTCACGAATCCGAAGATGGCCGCTGCCGCAATGCCGGGCAGCGCCAAAGGAATGATGACGCGCCGCAAGATCTGGAACGTGCTCGCGCGTTCCATGCGCGCCGCCTCTTCGAGGTCTTCGGGTACCGCGTCGATGAAGTTCTTCATGAGGTAGACCTCAAAGGGCAGCGAGGTCACCGATAGGAAGACGGCCGTCGGAAACAGACTGAGCCAGCCGAAGCGCGCGAAGATCTCGTACACCGGTATCACCATGATGGCGAGCGGCACGCCTGAGGAAAAGAGAATGAACAACAACAGCGGCCCCTTGAAGGGGATTCGGCGTCGAGAGAACGAGTAGGCCGCCAAGACACCCGCGCCCGAGGCGATGGCCGTCGAGATGACCGCCAGCAGCACGCTGTTAAACAGGGCGTGCAACAAGCTGCCCGAGAGCACGTGGTGAAAGTTCACGAGCGACCAGTGCGGCCACTCCACGCCCCACGAGGCCTGGGAGTCGAAGGAGGCGAGGATGAGCCACAGCATGGGCGCGATGAAGAGAATGCCAATCCCCGCGAGGATCGTGTGAGTGGAGATGCGCCGCACGACGGTGTTCTGGGTCGGGCGGTTCTCCGGCGGCATCGTCGTCGGATCGAGGACGGTCGTCGCCTCGTCCGCGGTGGACGTCAGCTGCCCGTCGGTTACGTCGCTCATCGTCGCCCCGCTATTCGCACGTAGAGGACGCCGAAGATCGTCGCGATCAGCACCATGACGTTGCCGATCAGCGCGCCGTACGCCAAGTTGTTGAATGAGAAGGCCTGCTGGTAGGAGTAGAGCGGAAGTATGTTCGTCGCCGTGCCCGGTCCGCCCTGGGTCATGATGTAGATCAACGAGAAGTTGGCGAGTGACAACAACGCCACCAGCAGGACGACCGCGATGATCGTGGGTCGCATGAGCGGTAGGACAATCTTGCGGAATCGCTGCCACGCCGAGGCGTTTTCCACGATCGCGGCCTCGATCGCTTCACCGGGAATATTGCGCAGACCCGCGCCCAACACCAGCATGGCGAACCCGGTCATTGACCAGATGTTGGCGAGGGTCACTATCAACAGAGGCTGGGAGTCGAGAAAGTTGGAGCTCTTCAGACCCGTCAATGTCGCGAAGGTGCCGCCCCCCGTCGTGGCGGCGTACCAGGTCATGCCAGCGGTGACCGCGGGCATCATCCAGGCAATGACGACAATTCCGCCCACCACGATGCGCATCCACGCGCGTGCGCGCATGAGCAGCGTCGCGAGTCCGTAACCGACGACGATGACGCCCACGATCGAGCCCACAATGAAGACGGCCGTGATCTGCAACGAGTTCCAGAACTCGGTGTCCCCCTTCAGGCGATCGAGATTCTGGGTCCCGGTGTAGCCCCACTTCACTGCGGTGGGGCCCACCAGGGTCAGATTGGTCAACCCGAGGTAGATCGCGTACCCCATCGGAATGAGGAACAGCACGATCAGCAACGCGAAGGCGGGCGTCATCAGAGCGAGACTGCTCCACTGAAAGCGCTCTTTATCGCGTCGGGTCTTCCACAGTTGCGCTACGGGAGGAGCGGTGGCGGCGTCAAGGGAGACAGTTGACACCGTCACCGACCTCCTCTCTCGTAGTTCACTGCGTTACCTCGGTCTATTTCAGGGTGGCGACGGCGCTCGATCCCAAGTCATTGGTGATGAAGCTGCTCATCTGTTGTTCTGCTTGGGCGCCCGTGGTGCTGGGCTTTTCGGCGATCGCGCCGCTGGCCTGTTCGATACCCTGCACCCACACCGAGAAGTTCGCGTTAGACGGAATCTCTGATGAGTACGGAAGTACCTTGCCGAACTCCTCCGCAAACGGCGCGTCAAAGCTGGTGTAGAGCGGCACGGTCCAGTCGGACTTCACCGGCGGCACCCAACCGGCCCAGTTCGCGGCGTCGATCAAGTTGGTGGAGTCCTGGGCAATGTTGAGGAAGTCGATCGCCGCAGTCGCCTGGGCGCTGGTCGCGCCCGAGGAGATGCCGTAGTCCCAACCACTCAAGATCGAGGCGTAGCCGTTGCCACTGGCAGCCGGCAGGCCCGCCACACCCATCGCGGTGGAGGACGCCTTCCAGTACGGGAAGCTGACTTGCTTGGTCCAGTTGCCACCAATGAAGTTGGCGGCCACCGCGATACCCAATGTCCCCTTGGCGAAGTCCGCCGAAGGAATGTTGGGCGCGTTGTTCGGGCTGAACAGCTGCGAGGTGGGTGCACCGAGTCCGTCGGCGAAGACTTCGTGGTAGAAGTTCAACGTCTGGAGGAGACCAGGCGACGAGACGACCATCTTGCCGCTCGACGTCTCAATCGTCGGATTCGACGAACCCATCAGAAGGTTCATGATGCCGTACTCCGCACCGGCGGGACCGGCGGAGGTACCCGCGTCGAGCCACAGTGGAATCACCTTCGGCTCGGCCTTCTTAATCGCCTTGGCGGCCGTGATGATGTCCTGCCAGTTCTTGGGCTGCCAGGGCAACGAGATGCCGGCCTTTTGCAGGACCGCCTTGTCGTAGTAGATGCCGTTGTTGTTCTCACCGGCGCTCACCGCGTAGATCTTCCCGCTGATGTTGCCTTCCTTTTGAATGACAGTCGGGAACTGGGAGAACCACGTCGAGCCCTTGAGCAGCGTGTTCATCGGCATCAAGTAGCCCGTGGAGGCGTACAGGGCAATCTCCGATGACGGGAACTGCGCAATCGTGGGCGCCGTTGAGGACGAGTGGTAGAGCAGCGCGAGCTTCGTGAGGAAGTCCGGCTCCCCACCGTCCACGGGAACCAACTTGACCGTGTAGTTCGGGTACTTCGAGTCAAACTCCTGTGCCACTTTGTGCCACCACGTAAAGCCCAGCGGCGTTGTGTCAAACGTCGTATTGGCGGCGTAGGCAGCCGTAATCGTGATCTTGCTTGATGCACTGGCAATGCCGCCAGCGCTCCAGGCAAGCCCACCAGCGACGAGGGCCATTACTGCCGCGCCGCTCGCCAATCGGTGCGCCCCCACTTTTTTGGTGACTCTCATGGTCATCCCCCTTGATGTATTTGGTAACTGCTCTTTGACTACTGCGACTCAGTCGTCGCCCCGGGGGCGACGCTGACCTTTTCTCGCTCTTGTGTGCGACGCAACAGACTCGCCTGAGTCGTTTCGTCGAACAGCACAACGTTGTCGATGTGAAAACCCAACTTCACTCGCTCGCCATGCTCGAACTGCGGTGCGCGCGGCAGGCGCGCGATGACCTTCTTGTCTTTCACGTCGACCGTGGCGAACACCTCGGTGCCGGTGTGCTCGGTGATGTCCACCACGCCCTCGACGCACGCCACACCCTCTTCGTCGTGACGAGCGAGCTCCAGGTCGTGGGGTCGAATGCCCACCAGCACCGTGCCCCCCTCTCGTGGGGCGTCCAGGCGACCGGCCAGTTTGGGCGTGACGGCGCTCTTGACACCGAGGACCTCGATGGTCATCGCACCGCTCGTGTCGAGCACGCCGGGCAGGATATTCATCTTGGGCGAGCCGATGAACTCACCCACAAAGACAGACTCGGGATACTCATAGAGGTCGTTCGCACTATCCACTTGGAGCAGGACGCCGTCCTTGAGGACCGCGACGCGGTCCCCCATCGTCAGCGCCTCGACTTGGTCGTGGGTCACGTAGACCGTCGTCGTGCTCTCCAATCTCTTGTGGAGTCGGATGAGCTCGGCGCGCATCTGTACGCGTAACGCCGCGTCCAAGTTCGACAACGGCTCGTCCATCAAGAAGACGTGCGGTTCGCGGATCAGCGCTCGTCCAAGGGCGACTCGTTGGCGCTGCCCTCCGGACAGCGCCGAAGGAGCGCGCGACAGCAGGTGACGAATGCCGAGGAGATCCGCCACCTCGTTGATACGCGCGTCGAGACCAGCCTTGGGTTCGTGGCGAACCTTCGGGCCAAAGGCCAGGTTCTTGTAGACGCTCATGTTGGGATAGAGCGCGTAACTCTGAAAGACCATCGACATGTCGCGCTCTCCGGGCGGGGCATCGGTCACATCACGATCACCCAGGAAGATGCGTCCGTGGCTCGGGCGCTCTAGGCCAGCGAGCATTCGCAGCGACGTCGTCTTGCCACAGCCCGAGGGGCCGACCAGAACGAGGAACTCTCCCTCACGGATGTCGAGGTTTAGGTCTGACACCACGGCATTGCCCTCGAAGAGCTTCCAGACGTGCTCGAAGCGAATCTCGTTCACGAGACGTTACGAACCCTGAGCTCGCGCGCCGATGCGGCTAAGAACACCACGCGACGTTGCCAACCAATGCGTCTTCACTGCCCTCCCACTACGCCCCCCGTAAGGGCGCTGCCGCACTCGCGCTGTTTTGTCCCCCAGCGCGAACGCAGTGATGTTTCGAGTGACTGTAACTCAATTCACTCCATATGTCAATAACTGCTATCAATCAGGGTTACTGCGGCTGAGTCTCTCGTGGGGTCGTCCACCGCGACGGTCGTGAGCAAGGCGTAGCGCGAAGCGCGGTACACGTGGCGGGCAAACTCGAGCGGACGATCGTGCTCGTCATAGGTCGTACGCTCCATCGTTAAGAGCGCCGAACCCTTCGTCTCATTGAGCACGCGTGCCTCGGCGGCCGACGCATTTTTCGCGGAGATGCGCTGCGTCGCGCGGTAGGGATAGATGCCACTTGCTCGCAATATCTCGTACAGACCGTGCTCTTCGAGCATCTCGTTCGAGAGTGTCACGAGCGACGTCGGAAGGTAGTTGTGCATGAGCGAGATCGGCTCATCGTCGCCGTATCGCAGACGCTCGAGGTAGATAACGAAAGGCTCATCCGCACCGAGACCGAGCGCATCTTTTACCAGGTCAGAAGCCTTAATTACCTCATTGTGCAAGACCTTGGTGGTCGGGCGACGACCCGATCCCGCCAGGTCGTCAAAGAGACTCGTGAGCTTGACGGAACGATTGACTTTCTCCTTCGTGACGACGGTGCCCTGCCCTCGACGCCGCACGACGAGACCCTTGTCCACGAGGTAGCGCAGAGCTTGTCGAACGGTCGGTCGTGACAGACCGAGCAGCTCGGCGATCTTCACTTCGTTCTCAATGCGGTCTCCCGAGTCGAGGCTGCCCGAGTGGATTTCGTTTTCGTAGTGCTGCGCTAACTGGAAGTACAGCGGGATGGGACTGGAGCGATCCAGCACGATCGTCTCGAGGGGATCTTTGTGGGAGACTGCTTGGCGCGGCATGGGGCTCCTCCTAGTGGAGAGGAGAAAATCCTATATCAATTTGGATCCGCTGCTGTTATTGTTAGGACATATGTCTTTCACCTCCGTGGTGCTGGCCACGCTATGAGTGAACCCCTTGACGTCATCACCATGGGGCGCGTCGGGGTCGACTTTTATCCCACCACTGCGGGCAGCCTGGTCGACGTTAAGTTCTTCGAGAAGTTTCTCGGTGGCAGTCCCACCAACGTGGCGGTGGCCGCCGCCCGCTTGGGCGAGAAGAGCGCGATCATCACTCGAACGGGCCCGGATCCCTTAGGAGAGTTCGTCCACGTGGCTCTGCGCGGATACGGCGTCGACGATCGATTCGTCCAGGACGTCGCGGGACTCCAGACCCCGGTCACCTTTTGCGAGATGTTTCCGCCCGACCATTTTCCCATCTACTTCTATCGGGCTCCGAAGGCTCCGGACCTGGAGATATACCCCGACCAACTCGATATAGAGGCCATTGGCGCGGCGAGGCTCTTCTGGGCGACGGTGAGCGGTCTGTCAGCCGAGCCAAGTCGCACCGCGACCCTGATGGCGATGGCCGCCCGCCAACGCCATCACCCCACAATTCTGGACTTGGATTACCGACCTGTCTTTTGGGCGTCGATCGACGCTGCTCGTACGTCGGCGAGAGAAGCTCTGGCGCACGCGAGCGTCGCGATCGGCAACCTCGCGGAGGTTGAGATGGCCGTCGGTAGCACTGACCCCGACGTCGCCGCCGACCGACTGCTCGATCTGGGACTTGAGATGGCGGTCATCAAAATGGGACCGGACGGAGTTCTCGCCAAGACGAGCGTCGAACGGGTGCAAGTACCCCCGGTTCCGGTTGACGTCGTCAATGGGCTTGGTGCAGGGGACGCCTTTGGCGGCGCCTTCTGCCACGGTATTTTGTCCGGCTGGCCACTCGTCGACATCGTCGGGTACGCCAACGCGGCCGGAGCGATCGTGGCCGGGCGCCTCGGGTGTTCGGATGCCATGCCCACACGAGAAGAGATCGAAGAGTCACTAGAGGGAGTGAGTCGTGCGTAGCGAAGATCAAGTCCTGTTGAGAGAGACGCGATACCTGCGCCCTCAGTCAATCGCGGCCCTGGCGTCTCAACGCCGACGCCGTGTCTCCAGCGACGGCGCCGAGAAGCTTCTCATCATCGCAGCCGACCACACCGCGCGCGGCGTGCTCAACGCGGGCAACGACGCGATGGTCATGCGCGATCGCTTCGACCTACTCGACCGGCTCACCACCGCGCTCTCGATTCCGGGGGTCCACGGAGTCTTGGGCAGCCCCGACATCATCGACGACTTGCTCATTCTGGGAGCCCTCGACGAAAAGCTCGTCTTCGGATCCATGAATCGTGGCGGACTTCCGGGTTCGTCCTTCGAGATGGACGACCGCTTTACCGGCTACACCGCCACATCCGTGAAGGCATCGGGCCTCGATGGAGGAAAGATGCTGCTGCGCATCAACCTTGAAGACCCCGGCACCGCCAACACCCTGAGCGCCGCGGCGAGCGCGGTGAGCGAACTGGCCGAATCTCAGTTGATCGCCATGATCGAGCCATTTATGAATCAGCGTGTCGACGGTCGCGCGCGCAACGTGCTCACCACCGACGCGGTCATTCGTTCGATGGCCATTGCCAGCGCTCTCGGATCGACGTCGGCCTTCACGTGGCTCAAGGTCCCCGTGGTGGATCGAATGGATCAAGTGGCGGACGCCTCGACGCTTCCCATTGTCTTGCTCGGCGGCGAGCGGAGTGATCGGCCGGACGAGATGTTCCAGCGCTGGGAGCAGGCCCTGAGTTTGCCCGGCGTGCGGGGCTTAGTGGTGGGTCGCAACCTGCTCTACCCTAAGGACGATGACGTCGAGTCCGCCGTGAAGACCGCACTCAGCTTGCTATGACGAGTTCGTTCTACGCGGCCGCCCGGTCGCCTGATGTGGACGGCTGGACCGTCTCCATCGATCCGGCCAAGGCCGGTTGGACCTACAGCTCACTGCGCGTCGCCACGTTGGCGCCCGGCCAGAACGTGACGTTTTCGACGGGCGAGTCCGAGTGGATCGTCCTTCCTTTGGCGGGTTCGTTCACCGTGACCTGCGGGAACGAGACGTTTGAGCTCGAGGGCCGCCACAGTGTGTTCTCGCGCGTGAGCGACTTCTGTTACGTCCCGCGCGACGCTGACGTCACGATTGCAAGCGTGCACGGCGGTCGTGTCGCCCTTCCCGGTGCGAGGGCGAACCGAGTCCTGCCCGCGCGCTACGGAGCGGCCGCCGACGTACCCGTTGAGATTCGCGGCGCCGGGTCCTCGACGCGCCAGTGCAACAACTTTGCCGCCCCGGGCGCCTTCGAAACCGACCGCCTGATCTCCGTCGAGGTGTTGACGCCCGGTGGCAACTGGTCGTCGTACCCTCCTCACAAGCACGATGAACTCGGCCCTCGGGAAGCCGTTCTCGAAGAGATCTACTACTTCGAGGTGAACAGCGGTGTCGATGCAACGAGGCCAGGACCGGGCGGGTATCAGCGCGTGTACTCCAAGAATGCTGCCCGACCCATCGACGTGCTCGAAGAGGTGTGGAGCGGCGACACGATCATCATCCCGCACGGGTACCACGGGCCCACGATGGCCAGTCCCAACCATGACCTCTACTTCCTCAACGTGTTGGCGGGACCGGGGACAGAGCGCACGATGGCCTTTTGCGACGATCCGGACCACGCCTGGATTCGCTCGACGTGGGACAGCGAGGAGCTCGATCCCCGTCTTCCGATGACCTCGGCGAAAGGAATCGTGTGAGACTCACGGTCGCTCAAGCACTCGTTCGCTTCCTCTCTCTCCAGTCGGTGGAGCGGGATGGTGAGACGCACCTTTTCTTCGCGGGCTGCTTCGGCATTTTCGGTCACGGCAATGTGGCCGGTATCGGCCAAGCGTTGCTCGAGAGTGAAGACAACTTTCGCTACTACCTCGCCCGTAACGAGCAGGCGATGGTTCACACCGCGGTCGGATATTCACGCATGAGCAACCGCCTGCGCGCCTTCGCCTGCACGACCTCGGTGGGACCGGGTGCGACCAACTTGGTCACCGGCGCGGCCGTGGCGACCACCAACCGCATTCCTGTCTTGTTGTTGCCCGGTGATGTCTTTGCGACGCGACGCGCAAATCCCGTCCTGCAGGAGTTGGAAGATCCGACGACTCTCGATGTGTCGGTGAACGACTGTCTTCGTCCCGTGTCGCGCTTCTTCGATCGCATCTGGCGTCCCGAACAGCTTCCCCAGGCGCTCCTACACGCCATGCGTGTGCTGACCGATCCCGCCGAGACGGGCGCGGTCACGTTGGCGTTGCCCGAAGACGTCCAGACCGAAGCCTTCGAGGTCCCCGAGGACTTTCTCGTGCCGCGCACGTGGCACATTCGTCGACCCCCGGCCGAGGCTGTCTTGCTCGAACAGTTGGCAAAACGGCTGCGCGCGAGTGAGCGCCCTCTCATCGTGGCGGGTGGCGGCGTGATCTACAGCGGCGCCACGGAGGCGCTCCGAGTGTTCGTTGACGCCACCGGGATTCCGGTCGCCGAAACGCAGGCCGGTAAGGGTTCGCTCCCCTACGACCACGCCGCCAGCGTCGGCGCCCTCGGAGCAACGGGCACGCCCGTGGCCAACGACGTGGCCCGCAACGCCGACCTCGTGATCGGAATCGGTACGAGGTGGAGCGACTTCACGACGGCCTCGTTTTCGGTCTTCCAGAACCCGACGGTCGACGTGGTCAATATCAACGTCGCGCCCTTTGACACCGCGAAGCTCTCGGGCGTACCGATCGTTGCCGACGCGCGCAGCGCGCTTACTTCGCTGACCGATCTGATGGGCGACTGGCACGTCGAGCCGTCGTACGCAGCTGAGTATCAAGCGGGCGCTGCGGCGTGGAACGACACGGTGCAAGCCGCGTACGCGTTGGCTCACGAGCCCCGTCCCGCTCAGAGCGAAGTGATTGGCGCGGTCGAAGCATCCAGCGAGGCGCGCGACGTCGTGGTGGGCGCAGCGGGAAGCCTGCCCGGAGACCTGCACAAACTCTGGCGAACGAGGGACCCCAAGGGCTATCACGTCGAATACGCCTTTTCGACGATGGGCTACGAGATCGCTGCGGGCATCGGAGTCAAGATGGCCGACCCGAGCCGCGAGGTCTACGTCATGGTCGGCGACGGTTCGTACCTCATGTTGAGCTCCGAACTCGTCACCGCTCTCGCCGAAGGCATCAAGATCATTGTCGTGCTCGTGGTCAACCACGGATTCCAATCGATTGGGGCGCTCTCGGAGTCGGTGGGAGTCGAGCGCTTCGGCACGAAGTATCGTTTTCGCTCGTCCTCGGGACTTCTCGATGGAGAAAAACTTCCCATCGATCTCGCCAAGAACGCGGAGAGTCTCGGTGCGACCGTGATGCGCGCGCACTCCATCGCCGATCTGCGCTCGGCTCTGGCTACTGCGCGCTCCAGTCACGTCACCACGGTCATCGAGATCGAGACCGATCCGTCGGTGAGCGCGCCTGACTCATCGTCGTGGTGGGACGTTCCCGTGGCCGAAGTCTCCTCGCGCGACGCGACCGAGCGCGCCCTCGAGAGTTACACGGGCGAACGCCGACAACAGCGCACATATCTTCGACCGACCGATCTTGGGACTCACGAATCGTAGGACTCGCGGCGATCGGTAGTCCCCGTCGCGTGGCGCCAAAGGAGTGATCGTGGACGAGCCCGAAGAGCAGTCGGCCGCGTCGCCGATGGCACCAGTCGCGCTGAGTCGAGTCGCTTTTGCCAACTTCGGCGGCATGTTGGTGATCCTCGGTGCGGTCGCCACCCTCTACGGTCCCCTGCTCATCTCGCTCTCGCGGCACTTTCACATCTCGCTCGCCCAAGCGGGCATTCTCTTGAGCGTTCACTTCGTCGGCGCTCTCCTCGGAGTCCCTGCGGGCTGGATCGCGATGGGCCGCGTGAAGGGGAGCGTCGTGGTGACCGCGACCCTGGCGTGCTTCGGTCTGGGTGCACTCGACGTCGCGCTCGCCTCGTCGTGGCCGGTGTTCTTGGTGGGAGTCTTTGTCATTGGCTTTGGCTTCGGCGGGCTGGACTTCGCGATCAACACGCTGCTCGCGCGCACTGCCGTGTCGGGGCGCGCTCATCGACTCAGCGTGGCGAACGCCGGGTACGGGCTTGGTGCGGTTCTTGGACCACTGCTCGTCGTTCTCGTCGAGCCTCACAACTATCGGTATCTCTTTGGCGGCGCGGTCGTCGTCGTCGTCATCCTTTCCACGATGAACCGCGGAATCGTCGCGCCCGCGCAGACCGACGAAGACCGCCTTCACGAACTCAACTCTCTGCATCAACGTCGTCGAGCGATCCTCGCGACCTTTATCGTCGCCTACGCCCTCTACGTGGCTGCCGAGTCGAGCGCGTCGGGATGGATCGCCCCGCAACTCCATCGCGAAGGGCACTCCGCGTCACTGGCCGGGTTGATCACGGGGGGCTTCTGGCTCGGACTCACGCTCGGTCGAATGGGTGGTGGTCGCTTGCACCGGCGCTTCGCCGATCGAGCCTTGGTGCTTGGATCGCTCGGCGCTGGCGTCATCTTTGCCGGAGTCGCGTTCAGCACCGCGGCCGCGCCCGTCGCCTACCCTCTCCTCGGGCTAGCGTTCGCCTCGGTCTATCCGATGGGCCTGATCTGGTACACGCGGTTGTGTCCACACGATCGAAACGGCCTGGCTCTCATCATTCTGTGCATGATGATCGGTGGCATCGTCGGCCCCGGCGTGGAAAGTCTCGCAGTATCACTCGCCGGTGTTCACGCCGTCCCGGTGGTCATCGTCGTCTTGGTAGCGCTCGACCTGGCGGCGTTCGCCAGCGCCAGTCGGTTCGTTCCAGAGTCACAGATCACCGCGGTCAGCTGACCGACTCAGACGGTCAGGTTCTCCAGGAACAGACCGTTATCGGGCGGACTGTACGGCGCCGCACCGGGCGGAAGTTCTCGCTTGATGAAGTACGTCGGATCCTTTAGTTGGCGCACGACGGCGGGGATAATTTCGCGGTACGCGGCCCAAAGAGACGGGTACGGAGCGGGCATGTCGGATTTGAGTTCTTCGTGAAGCTCGGCCAACCGGTAGTAGGGAACCATCGGAAACATGTGATGCTCGATGTGGTAGTTCATGTTCCAGTAGACGAAGCGGTTGACGGGCCCGAGCAGTATGGTCCGGGTGTTCAACCGATGATCGAGAACGTTCTCGCCCATCCCCGCGTGTTGCGTGAAGCTATAGATCCTCTCCAGAAAACATCCGTAGAACTGCGGTCCGCCAATGAGAAGAATCGGAATCCACGAGCGCAGTAGCACCGCCGAGGCGACGGTGAGGACGTAGATGAGTAACCAGATCCGCGCCGTGCGATACACGCGGGCGCGCTCGGACTCGGGTACCACAAATGCTTCGTCCTCCGATAAGTGACCGAATGCGTGGCGCACGATCAGTCCAAACTGAACGGGCACGTCATAGAGGCCGAAGAGGTCACACACCAGTTTGATGAAGCGGGCGGGTCGCATCACCTCGATCTCCAAATCTCGCCCGACGATCGAGGTATCGGTGTGGTGGCGCGTGTGCTTCCAGCGTTCGACAACTGAGTCCCTCATCCGACAAAACGACACAACCTGCAAGACGACGTTTTGAATTTCTCGCGACCGAAACGCGGTGCCGTGACTTGTCTCGTGCCGCCTCGATTCGCTGGCCGAGCTGTAGAGCACCCCGTAGGTCACCCAAAAGGGAGCCGACCACCAGGTGGGCCAAAAGAAGACGCCACCCGCAGCCGCGAGAAGAGCCAGCCCCACCCACACAGTCGTGTCACGCAGCGCCCGAGAGTTCGAACGCCTCATGAGTTGCTGCATACGCGCGCGCGGCACTGAACTGCGGAACCACGTCCCTTCGGCGAGGCCGGACGTGACTGCGAACTCACTCGCCGGACCCGTGAGCTCGTACCACGTCAGACGATCTCGATGACTCATCGCCCTCCCCTGTTTGGTCGACACTAACCAAAATATTTCATGGCAGAGAAACGTGTCGATGGGTACGCGACGTTACAAACTCTCCAACACCGAGCAGCCGGGCCGATGGCTGCCCTCGCTCACGACGACTCCGCACTCTTCGCACAGCAGACCCGCCCAGCACGCCGCATCACCGCCAACATCGTCCGGCGACTCGACATCGCTCTTGTCGCTCGGCACCCCAGTCACACTGTCGGTCTACACCGTGTGGCGAGCGAACACGATCCCGCCCGGCCCTCACTAACGAGGACCGGGCGGGATCGCGGGGACTAGTAGTACAGGTACTCGGGCATGAAGTTCTGCAGCGGATTGGCCACTAGGCCGTTCACGCCGTTCACGTCCTTGGCCTTCAGCGTCTTAATCACTTCGCCGGTCGCCGTCGCCTCGGGCTGGTAGAGGACGGGCAGTTGGGCGGCCGTGTACTCGGCGTAGGCCTTCAGGCTCGCCGTGCCGAACGTGGTGCCTTCGATGAGCGAGGTCTCGGTGGCGTTCGCGTACGAGCCGACATTGAAACCGCCACCGGGGGCGAACAACGTCTCACCCGAGGGGTAGTAGTCAGGCGCGTAACTCCACCCGCCGCCCCATGAGCAGATCTCGTAGGTCGTTCCGGCTTCGCAGTCGGCGATCACGTCGTTGAAGCTCGCTTCGGTGTGGCTGACCTTGATGCCGATGGCGGCCCAGTCCGAGATCTCCGCGTTGAACGTGTCATCGAGCGCGGGCGTACCGCTGGCCCAGATGATGCTGAGCGTGAGTGCCGTTCCCTTCGCGATACCCGTCCCGCACTCCGTCGCACTCGTGCCCGGTGCCTCACAGGTGTCGACGCCGTTGATCATCCGCCAGCCGTGACTAGTGAGAAGTCTCTTGGCCGAGGTCAGACTGAACGAGTACGGGTTGGGGACCGGTTCGATGGCTTTGGCGAGACCGCTCACCGACTGGGGCGTGTTAGGAGGCAGCGGGCTGTCGATCGGCACGCCGTATCCCTTGTCCACCTTGTTGATGATCGTGCTCTGGTCCACCGCTTCTTGCAGCGCTTGGCGCACGTAGAGCTGGCTGACGATCGCGAGCTTGGGGTCCTTGGTCGAGAAGTTGAAGGGAGCGTAGTTAAACGCCCATGGGAATCCTGTCGTCAAGTTGTAGTTGTTTGAGATCGCCGACCAGTTCGCGCCGACTTCGCCCGGAGCGGGCGCGTTCTGTGTTAACTCCGTCGGATCCACGTAGCCCAAGGTGATCGAACCAGTACGCAGCGCGTTCTGCTCGGCGTCACTTGAGGTAAACGCCTCTTCCTTCACGTACTTGATTCCCGCTTGCGCCTTCACCGGACCGGAGTAGGTGGCGTTGGGCACGAATGTCGCGTCTCCTAGGTCGTCCATCTTGATGAGCTTCCATGGGCCGTCCGCGCCACTGGTCCACAGGGCGTCAGCGAATTTCGTTTGCGTGGCCGCTTGAGCGTCCAGATACTTCTCAACCGACTTGCACGCGGCGTTCGTTGAACCCGAGCCATAGACGCCGCTCGCACAGGTTGAGGTCGCACCGGGCGCACTCACGTCCCAGCTGTTGGGCATCGGGGTGAGTTCGGCCAGGTAGTTGTAGAGGATCCAGTTGGGGTTCACCGCCGAGGTGAAGTGGATCACCACGGTATTACCGGAGCCGCTTGCGCTCGCCACTTGGTCGGGGATGCCGTACCCCTTGTTGTAGCCGCAGTACGACGTCGGGTCGGCCTTGTACATGTTGAGGAAAAACATCACCGACTCGGCGTTCACGCTCTGGCCGTCAGCGAACTTCCAACCCTTCATGTCAATGGTGATGGTCTTGTTCCCGTTCGAAAACACGGGCGCTTTGGCCGGCGAGAGGTTGTAGTCCACCGCGCTGGAGCCGGGCGTACCGAACCAATACAGCGGGCGGTAGGTCATCTCCTGAAACTGACTCAGCGTCGCCACCGAGAAGTACTGACATCCCAGGTACGGGAAGATGTAGTTCGGCGCGGCGCCTGGCGCCTCGGCGAACGTAATCGTGTTTGAAGTGCTTGGCGATGTCGTGGTCGGCGAGCCGGTGCCGTTGGACGAACCGAGCGTCAGTCCTAGGGCTATAGCCGCCACCACCACCACGACGCTTAGTGCGATCCACCACTTTGAGTTTCGTCGCATGAGTATCACTCTCCATTTACCTACCGACTTTCGCGATGTCTTCGCGCTGCCGTATCTCTGAAGGTAAGAGCGAGCAACGACGAAGTGTCGTCGACACAACGGAATGTCATCTCAGTGCAACGTGAGTCCTCTCGTCGTGGCGCAGCGAAGAATTTCGTTGACATCATTGGCGTCTCGCAGCACGACATTCGATCGAAGCGGTTACATTGCACAACAGCGACGCCGTCGTGCGACGCGTTCTAAGACATTCTTGAGATTGACGTCAACGTGAGAGGAATGACATGACGACTTCATTGCCCGGCGGCACGTACCACCTCGCCGACGATCTCACGCTCACTCGAATGGGTTACGGCGCGATGCAACTGGCGGGTCCGGGCGTCTTCGGCCCACCCCGAAATCGCGACGAGGCAATCGCAGTACTGCGCACCGTCGTCGAACTCGGGATTACCCACATCGATACGTCCGACTACTACGGACCATTTGTCACCAACGAACTCATCCACGATGCCCTGTTTCCCTATCCCCAGGCGCTGCGCATCGTCACCAAAGTGGGCGGACGCCGCGATGAGCGCGGTGCATGGTTATCGGCCATGTCACCCGACGAACTGCGCTCCGCGGTGCACGACAATCTCCGACACCTGGGCCTCGACTCCCTCGACGTGGTGAACCTTCGCCTCGGCGAGACGCACGGATCGCTGGCCGAGACCTTCGGAACGTTGGCGCAACTCCAGCGCGAGGGGCTCATCCGCCATCTGGGCCTGAGCAACGCTTCGCTCCCCCAAGTCACCGAGGCGCAGTCGATCGCTCCGGTTGTTTGCGTGCAGAACTACTACAACGTGGCGCATCGACGCGACGACGATCTCATCGACTCACTTCACGCCCAGGGCATCGCCTACGTCCCGTTCTTCCCGTTGGGCGGATTCTCGCTGCTGCAGTCTGAGGAACTCCAGCGGGTGGCCGATCGACTCGGTGCGACGCCGCTATCAGTGGCACTCTCGTGGCTGCTGCAACGCTCGCCCAACGTGTTGCTCATTCCAGGCACGTCTTCTCTCGCACACTTGCGTGAGAACGTCGAGGGCGCGGGCTTCGAACTCTCGCCCGACGATCTCATCGAGCTCGACCGCATCTAGATCTCCGGTTGCAGTTGCCGCGCAAACCGTAAGAATGGCCGTGGAAGCCGTTGCAATGTAAGGAGAACCGATGGAACTGCGAATCTTTTGCGAGCCTCAACAGGGTGCCTCGTACGACGACATTCTCGAGCTCGCCCGGGTCAGTGAAGAGGGTGACTTCGGGGCGTTCTTTCGCTCCGACCATTACTTGAAGATGGGTTCCGTCAGCGGTCTGCCTGGTCCAAGTGACGCGTGGATCACGTTGGCGGGACTCGCGCGCGACACCTCACGTATTCGACTGGGCACGCTGTTGACCTCGGCGACGTTCCGTCTTCCCGGACCGCTCGCCATCGCTGTGGCCGAAGTCGACGCCATGAGCGGAGGACGTATCGAGCTGGGTCTGGGGGCCGGGTGGTTCGACGATGAGCACACGGCCTATGGCATTCCCTTTCCCGCTCTCGGTTCGCGATTTGATCGTCTCGAAGAACAGTTGGCCATCATCACGGGGCTCTGGGGAACACCCGTCGGGGACACCTTTGACTTCGCGGGCACGCACTACTCGTTGGCGAACAGCCCGGCCCTGCCCAAACCCTTCCAGTCGCCCCGACCGCCACTCATCGTGGGGGGCCACGGCGCCACCCGTACGCCTCGACTCGCCGCGACGTACGCCGATGAGTTCAACGTGCCCTTCGCGTCCTTCGAGACCGCGGCTCTCCAGTTCGGGCGAGGCGACCTCGCCTGCCAGGCGATCGACCGTGACCCCTCCACACTGGGACGGTCCGTGGCCGTCGTGGTGTGTTGTGGAGAAAACGACGCCGAAGTCGCCCGTCGCGCGGCCAACATTGGGCGCGAGGTCGCTGAGATGTCGAGCGACGGCCTCGTCGGGACGCCGGCCCAACTCGTCGACAAGATCGCGCGGTATCAAGAGATCGGTGTCTCACGCGTGTACCTCCAAGTGCTCGACTTCTACGACCTCGATCACGTGAGACTCCTCGCGTCTGATGTATTGCCCGCGGTGCAAAACATCTGATCATCAGCCAGAAACAGCGCGCGGTCTCGTGGGTCGGCGCTGCTGGTACGTTCAGGTTGATGAAGCAATTCACCCACGTTCGGCCAGCACGCGTTGCGCCGCGACTTGCGGCGATGCTCCTGGTCGTGGCGATGGTGACAAGTGCAGCGTCGCTGGCCTCCGCCACGACGAAGTCGCCGCGCGAGGACGTTCCGGCCGGGGCTCACGTCCTGTACTGGAGCGATCCGCTCATCATGGTGGGTGGGTCGCTGCAGCGCCAAATCACAGTGACGAATCTGGCGGTGATTGCTCGGGTGCGCGCGCTCATCAACGCACTTCCCGTCAGCAATAACGCCCATCGCGTGTGCCCCGACGATCTGATGATGCCGATCACCCTCTCGTTCGCGTCCCACAAGGGTGCCGTTCCCTTCACGAGGGTTGTCTTTCAGCTGGGTGGGTGCCCGAGCGCCGAGGTCTTCCAGAACGGCGCCGCGGTTCTTCCCACTTTGGGCGGCCCCAACCTCTCGAGCACCTTTGCCACAATTCGACGTCTCGTCGACCCCAGTTCCGCTTCGAGCTGACGGGAGAGGTTTCAGCCCAGTTCGAGCATCGCCACGTAGGGTTCGCTGAGTTGTGAGCCAAAGACCGTCCCGATGTGCCACCCCGTCCCGCGAACAATCGCGCTCAACTCCGCGCGACTGACGAAGAGCCACGTAAACCAGCCTCCCACCGCGCCGTCGTAGCGATACCGTGCTCGCAACTCCCCCGAGGGTCGACCCTGTTCCCGGTTTCGGCGGTAATACGTTCGATCGATCCCTGGCGCTCCTCCGCCGTAGGCGCTCGTACTTTCGACAAAGAGCCTTGCGGTGGGCTTCGCCGTGCGTGCCCACTCACTCAGCCTCTCCTTCGCGCGCTCGGGTGTGGCGAAGAGCCCAAAGTTGTTCCCGAACATCACGATTGAGTCGAACGTACTGATGAGCGTTTCCACGTCATCCAGAGACTTTCGCCAGACCGTCGTCACGCCGCGGAGTCGGGCCGCGCGAACGGCGGAGCTCGACGCATCGAGGCCCACCACGTCCAGACCTCTGGCCTGAAGTTCGAGGGCCACCCGACCCGCGCCGCACCCCACGTCCAGCACCCGACCGCGCATCTCGCGCAGTGCTCGACGCTCCGCGCGCGGCCATTGCGAGAACGATGAGAGGTACACCTCGGGTCCCGCGCCTTCTTCGAAGTAGCCGTCGTCACGTTCAATGATCTCGGGCGCTCGCCCACCGTGCGCCCAGTCCCAGACCGCGCGGCCAAACGGATCGGGAGGTTGTCGCGCGCTCGCTGATCCTTGTGCGATCTCACTCACCGCGATCGAGCGAGTCGTACAGATCGGGACGTTGCAGATGCCAGACGTCGATCTGGGCCCGGCGCCGAGCGACCTCGTCCTCGCTAATCGTCGCGTAGATGATGTCCTCGGTGTCGAGGGTCGACTCCGCCAGCACCTCGCCCCAAGGACCGACAATCATTGAATGCCCGTACGACGACACGCCCTCCGCGGTGGTTCCGGCCTGCGCGGCCGCCACGACGTAGGCGTGGCTCTCGATCGCCCGAGCGCGAATCAGCACCTCCCAGTGAACTCGTCCGGTCGGTACCGAAAAGGACGACGGGATAGCGAACACTGTCGCGCCGTGCAGAGCCAGCTGACGGTACAGTTCCGAGAATCGAAGGTCGAAACAGACACTGAGGCCGAGGTGAAAGTCGGGCAGGTCGACAACGACGAGTTGGCTGCCCGGCGCAATCGCGCGGGACTCCTCGTAGTTAATCTCCCCGGGAACGTGAACGTCGAAGAGGTGGCCCTTGCGGTAGGTCGCGAGTATCTCACCGTCGGGTCCGAGCACGACGCTGGTGTTGTAGGTCTTGGTGGGATCCGGTGAGCGCTCGAAGGTGCTGCCGATATGAAGGACGATGCCGAGCTCCTTGGCGAGACTGGCGAGTCGCGACGTCGTCGGCCCAGGAATCGTCTCGGCGATCTCGGTATACCGAGAGGTTTTGCCTCGATAGTTGAAGTACTCGGGCAGTTGAACGTACGTGGCGCCCTCTGCGGCCGCTCGCTCCACCAGGGCGACAGCACGTTGGACGTTCTCGCTGGGTTCGGCACCCGCGGCGAGTTGCACCGCGGCGATGCGTACTTCGTGGTCGCTCATTACTACCTCCAGGACCATGATGGCAGACGACGTGTCGCTCTCATTTCGCTCCGCCGACGCCGTTATGATCGACGATTCGTGAGAAAAGTCACCCCCACTATCACCACCGCGATCTTTGGAGCCTCGGACGGCCTCGTCGCCACGATGGCCCTCATCCTCGCCACCGAGTCGCACGGCCGCAAGGTCGTACTCGCTGCCGCCATCGGGCTCCTGATCGCCGAGGGGTTCGGTATGGCGGCGAGTCAGTATCTGTCCGACGTGAAGCGCGACCTTCGCCTGGCGGTCATCATGGGCATCGCCACGTCGCTCGCCATCATCTTGCCCGCCGTGCCGTGGACCTTCGCCGGCGGAGCGGGTGCCGTGTTGGCATCCTGCATCATCGGGGTGATTTTGGGTGGCGTGATCGCCTACCTGCGACCGGGCGGGTGGGGCGAGTGGGTCCAGACCTACGGCGTGCTCATCAGCGTCGGAGCGATTGCCACACTGGCCGGTCGCCTTACTTAACTCGACCGGCGCGTTGACGCCCGGCGCGACCACTTCTTGTCGCGTTCGTAGAGCGCCTTGAGCTCGTCGACCCGATCACGAGAATCAGAGTCCCCGCCACTCGAGGGACCGAACGCCGTCGAGTTCGGCACCGGAACATCGTGCAGCGAGTACTGCCCCAAAGCGCAGCCAGCGAGCAGGGCTGCCCCGCGCAACTGGGCGACGAGGGGCTGGTCAATCTGCAGCACCTCGCGATCCAGGCTGTCGGCAAAGATCTGACACCAGAGTGCGGACTGAGCTCCCCCGCCCACCAACCGCACCGGTGAGAGCGTCTGACCGGCGAGCTTCTCGACATACCCAAAGAGCCAGGCACTGTTGGCAGCCACGCCCTCCATCACCGCGCGCACGACATCCGCGCTCGAGGTGGTGTGCGACAGATTCGATAGTCCCGCGCGAATGTGCTTATTGCTGACCGGGGAACGCTCCCCCGCCAACCAAGGACTAAAGCGCACGCCATTCGATCCCGACGGCGACGCCGCCGCCAGTTCGTCGAGTTCGCGGTACGTGGGTGCAATACCGGAACCGGCCATCACGCCGCGCAGCCACTCGAGGGCTTTGGCGCCCGTTTCTTGATTGTCAATCAGCACGTAGGAGTCGTTCGAGAGACCGGGAACGGCCGCAATGTTGTGGTTGATGTCCGTTCTTTTGGTCGGCACCGGACAGCTAATCCACGACGTCGTGGACAGGGCGAGGTGGGTCTGGTACAGCGAGGTGGCGGCTGTCCCGATGGCGGCCGCGTGCAGGTCGGGCATCGCCGAGACCACCACGACGTCTCGCGACAGACCCAAATCGAGCGCGACGGAGTCGCACAGTGTCGCGACGATGGATCCAAAAGGCTGTAGCGGAGGTAGATACTTCTCGTCGAGGCCCACCAGCGACAGGAGCCGAGCGTCGTAGCGATACTCATCAAGTTGGCGATTATCGGTCATCCACATCGCCAGACGCGACGCGTGGGTCGCACTCGCGACACCCGTGAACCGCATTGTCAGGTAGTCGATCGGCTCCATGTACCAGCGCGTGGCCTCGGCGACCTCCGGCATCTCGCGAGTGATGAGATGAATCTGGCCGATCGGATCGGCGCCAGCGGTGGAGGGTGCCCCACCCGTCTTGCGAACGAAGGGCAGAACCTTGCGGGGGTTGTACCCAAGGAACCAGCCGCCGACGGCGTCTCGTGTGTAGCGACCCCCTCGGATGTCCAGCCAGGTAATGCAAGGACCGGTGGGGGTTCCGTTGGCATCGACGGGAACGGTCGAGGCATACTGACCGGTCACGGCGACGGCCCTGACGTTGACTCGCGAGTCGAGAACGCCATCGAGCAAGCGTTTTGATGCCGCCAGGATGATCGTCCACCACTCATCGGGGTCTTGGGTGGCAGCGCCGTCGCCACTGAAGTGCGTGGTGACCGGGTGCACTTCGGTGGTGAGGATCTCGCCCGCCAAGGTGACCAACCCGACCTTGGGGCCACCGGTCCCCAGGTCAATACTCAGACACAGTTCGGCGGTCACGGCGCGGGAACGGATGCCTGCTTATCCATCATGTCGGCCATGAAGAACTTGATAACGGCGTCGGCTTCGTCAGTCATGCCACCCGCAACCCCGCCGTAGATGGCCCCGGACTGGGGCGCTTCGTCCTTGTGCTCGAGCGCGTAGGCGACCGCGTCGGCTAAGTCGCTGCGCCACCGATCGCTCACGCCCGGCTGAGTTTGGGGACGAGTGACCGCCATGTGCAGCGCGTTGGGATACTGCTGACCATTGAGGCGCCAGCCCCGCCGGCGCAAATAGTCATTGACCAGGTAGATGTCGAACTCATCGGAGGTGAACGAAAAGAGAAAGGTTGGTTGGCCCATGATGCGCAGCGAAGGGTGTTCTCGGACCGCTTCCTGCATCGCCATCGACGTCGCGAAGATCGCCTCGGCGTAGCGGCGATACCCCTCTCGCCCCAGATGCACCATGGCGGCCCAGGTGGCCGCGAGCAGTCCACCCGAGCGAGATCCGTCCATGCCCGGCGAACAGTACTTCCCGCCTGTCCAGTCGGTCAGATAGAAGTACTGATCATTGCGCAACGCCTTGTCGGCGAAGCACAAGACGCTCGTGCCCTTGAGCGCGTAGCCGTACTTATGGGTGTCGGCTGAGATCGTGGTCACCCCGGGAACCGAGAAGTCAAAGGGTGCGATGTCGTATCCCAATTCACGACCGAAGGGCAGTATCCAACCACCGAGGCAGCCGTCAACGTGCAGACCAACATTCTTCTCCAGCGCGAGGGCACCGAGTTCGGTGATGGGGTCGATCGTTCCGTAGCCGTAGTTGCAGGCCGATCCGATTAGAGCGACGGTGTTCTCATCGATGTGCTCGCTCACCCAGTCGAGATCGACTTGCGTCGTGATCGGATCGATCGGCGCGATCCTCATGTCGACGCCGAATAGATGCCCGGCCTTGCTGAAGGCGGGGTGCGCGGTCTCGGGCTTGATCATGTTCGGGCGTCCGGATGTCGGGTGGTGTTCGCGATACGCGAGCACCGCGTGGGCGATTGATCCTGAGCCGCCCGAGGTGACGAGACCGGCCGGTGTCGTCTCGGTCAGGTTCGAGGCCCCCAACAGATCCAAGGTCATGGCGATGATCTCGGCCTCGAACTTTGTGTTGGACGGGCACATATCGCGTTGCAGTGAGTTCACGTAGGAGAAGTACGAGAAGGCCTCATTGAGAAAGTCGTAGTGATCGTGATCCCCGCAGTACATCGTCCCTGAACACTGACCGGTTTCCCACGTGGGATTCTCCGCGTGAGACATGGTCGCAAGGATTGACAGCACCGCGTCTTTGTCCATGCCGAACTCGGGCAGTGTCCGATGTATCTCGAACTCGTCCTCGTATGGAAAACCAGCCATAGTCGCCTCCTCGCTCTTCGTAGCGTAAGCGACGGGCAAAAGCTCTCTGGACAACGCAACGATGCCGAGCACTACGCTCAGCCTCAGACGGACCTGGCGGTCGCTGGGCCTGTCCTATTAGGAGGTTGGCTGATGGATCTGAAGGACCTCTTGAGTCGAGCGAGCGATCACCTGTCGGTCGCGCGAGCATTCGGCAACGCCTACGAGCGAGATGGCGCTCTCATCATTCCGGTCGCGTTCGTCGCGGGTGGGGGCGGTGGAGGCGGCACGGACGAACCGGCTGCTCACACGTCGGCCCGCTTCAACAGCGACATCGACGATGACGACGACGATGACGATGACGATGACGATGACATCCTCGATGACGATGACGATCGACGAGTTCAGCGCATCGAAAGTTCGCCAGACACCGGTTGGCGGATCCGGCGGCGGTTTCGGTGGCGTCGTGATGCCACTCGGCGTCTATGTCGTAAAGGAAGACCGAGTTCGTTGGGTGCCCGCGATCAACGGGACCGCCGTCGTAGTCGCTGCCATCGGTCTCGTCGGGGTGCTTGCACGCGCTTCAAAAAGTCGTCACCGACACTGATTAGCGGTGGAACTACGAGTTTGAGCTTTGGCCCTTGATGGCTTTGCGCATCAGGTGCGAAAGTTCTGTGCGCTCGGTCGAATCCAGGGCGCCAAGTATCTCGTCTTCAAGGGTCTGTTGCGCCGATTCAGCCTGATGTAACGCCTTACGACCTTGCTCGGTCATCGTGACAATGTGTCGGCGCCGGTCCGTGGGATCGCGTCGACGCTCCACGAGACCAGACGCTTCAAGATCGTTGAGCAGCATCACGCAGTAGTTCGTGTCGATACACAGACCCTCGGTCAACTGCTGCTGAGTGGGTTCTTGATACTCGCGCAAGTAGGCGAGCACCGCAACCTCTTTTAGCGTCTGACCAAGTAGCTCAGGTGTGCTCCGTCGGCTGATCAATCGTGACAACTGGGTGATCAGAAGGATCGGTCCAGTCGACGAATTTTCCTCCACGGAAATTAATGGTAGCGAGGGACTTATATTCATGCTATAGTGATTATATCAACTTCACGATGATATTGCTTCATCGTTCCTCTTGCTTCACATTCTATCCCGGAAGAAGGTACTTATGACAGAATTGCCCACCATCTCATCAGGACAAACAGATCGCCGCCGCTGGATCGCCCTCGTCGTAGTGTGCCTGGCCATGCTGATGAATGCCCTCGACTCCTCCATTGTCAACGTGGCGCTGCCCTCCATTCAGCGCAGTCTGCACTTCTCATCAGCGAACCTCACGTGGGTCGTCGACGCGTACTTAATTGCCTTTGGCAGCTTTCTTCTCTTGGCCGGTCGACTCGGTGACTTGATCGGAAGGAAGAAAGTCTTTCTCAGTGGCGTCGCATTGTTTACGACATCATCGCTCGTGTGTTCCGTTGCCTCGAGCCAAGCGATGCTCATCATCGCGCGCTTCTTTCAGGGCATGGGCGGGGCCATTTCGACCTCCGTCATCGTGGCGATCATCGTCACCGAATTCTCTGGCGCCAACGAGCGCGCCAAGGCCATGAGTGCGTACATGTTCGTCGCAGTCGGTGGCGGATCCATTGGTCTGCTGGTCGGTGGCATTTTGACCCAGGCCGTGAACTGGCACTGGATCTTTGTCATCAACGTGCCCATCGGTATCGTGACGTTCATCCTTGGCGGAATCTTGATCAAGGAGAACCAGGGCCTCGGCGTGCGCGAGGGGCTGGACATACGGGGTTCGATCCTGATGACCGTCTCCCTCGTGATTGGCATCTATGCCATCGTCACCGCCTCGACATACGGCTGGCTCAGCTCCCACACCGTGGGCTTCGGCGCCCTCTCGATCCTCTTGATGGGCTCGTTCTTCCTGCTGGAATCGCGTATCGAAAAGCCGATCATGCCGTTGCGCATCATGAAGCTGCGGAGCCTGACCACCTCGAGCGTCGTGCGCGGACTGTCCTTTGCCGCGATGTTCGCCGTGTTCTTCTTCGGTGCCCTGTACTTGGAGCGCGTCCTCGGTTACGACCCGATCCGCACCGGGGTCGCCTTCCTGCCGCTGACTCTGGCTATGGCTTCGATGTCCCTTGGAGCCACCAGTCGACTGCTCGCACGCTTCGGGCCAATGAAGCTTCTGATCCCCGGCATGACCATGGCGGTCGTAGGACTTCTGTGGCTGTCACGCTCGGGGGTACAGGCGAACTACTTCGTCTCGATCCTGCCCGCGTTCTTGCTCCTGGGCATCGGCATGAGCCTGGTCGCGGTTCCGCTGCTCACCATTGCGATGGCCGACGTCCCGCGCCAGGACGCCGGTCTCGCCTCGGGCATCGTGAACGTGTCCATGTGGCTGGCCTCGTCGGCGGGTCTCGCCGTCTTCGGTACGTTGGCGGCCAGCACCTCACGGGGACTGCAGCGCCAGGGCTACTCCCCTGATCGGTCCTTGCTGGCCGGGTATCACGAGGCGTTCTTCATTGGCGCCGTCTTGGCCTCGCTCGCGCTGCTCATCATCGTCGCGGTGCTGCGTGCACCGGCCAAGGAGGCTCGCGAGGACATCGAGAGCATCGAAGAGGAGATGTCTCACTTCGAGATCGTCGCCGAGTACTAAAACTCAACGCTACCCAGCATTCGTCGCAACATTGGCGAATGCTGGGTAGCGTCGTTTCATGAAGCTCGACGTGTACCGCAGCTGCAACTGGCGCGAGAAGCGCCAGGTCCTCGAGGCGTTCTGGAGTTCGCGAGTCGAGTCCACGGGGCGCATTCACGAAGCCGCAGTCCAGTACGCGCCGTACGCGGTGGCGTCTCTCGCGATCGTGGCCATCGAACTCGTCGTGGTGTTCATAGCCGCCCTTTCGCGCGTGGCAGTCGTGAGTTGGATCGCCCTCGTCGTTGAAGTCGTCGTGATTGCCTCGTTGTGGTGGGCGGTCCTTCGCTCTCGCGCGCTGAAGCACCCTCTCGTCTAAGCCGCACTCGGCGCGCCGCGCCGGATCCGACATCGGATTGGGAAGGGTCCGCGCGTACGATTTACACATGGCCTCGCACCCACGAGAAGTGAGGGTGGCGAGCGGAAATCTCTGGACGCTGTTAGTCGGACGGCCGCTTCGATCCAGCGAGGCCGCCAAGGAACAGATCACCCCGGTCCAGGGTCTACCCGCTCTGTCGCTCGATGCACTGACGTCGGTCGCGTACGGACCCGAGGCCATCATCGTCGTCCTGGCTGTCGCCGGTTCCAGCGCACTGCACCTCATCTTGCCCATCACCATCGCGATCGTCGTCCTACTCGCGATCCTGGTTGTGTCCTATCGCCAAGTCATTGACGCCTACCCCGGCGGAGGCGGCGCGTACGCCGTCTCGCGAGCGAACCTTGGCGTCCACGCCAGCCTCGTGGCCGGCGCGTCGCTCATCGTCGACTACACACTCACCGTCGCGGTCTCGATCGCCGCGGGTGTCGCCAGTCTGACGTCCGCCTTCCCGAGTCTCACTTCCTACACGGTGCCGATCTGCTTGGGCATTCTCGCGATCATCACGGTGCTCAACTTGCGCGGACTCGGCGACAGTGCTCGCGCGTTCCTCTTGCCCACGTTTGTCTTCATCATCGGACTGCTGGCAATCATCGCCGTGGGTCTGATCCACCCTCTCGGCCTCCACGAACCCGAACCGGGAAGATCGTTGCTCTCGACGCACGGCCTCCAGGTCGTGTCGGTGCTCCTGATTCTCAAGGCGTTCTCGGCTGGCTGCAGCGCGCTCACCGGCGTCGAGGCGATCGCCAACGGCGTGCCACTCTTCAAGCCGCCCCGGCCTCAACGCGCAAAGCGAACCGAACTTCTGTTGGGTCTCATTCTGGGCGCGATGCTCCTCGGCCTTGCCACCCTGGCGCACCGTTGGCACATTGGTCCGCGTTCGCACGTGACGGTCTTGAGTCAGATCATGGGTCTCGCCGTGGGCCGGCACTGGGCGTACTACGTCGTCTCGCTCACGATCACCGTGGTCCTCGCCCTGGCGGCCAATACGTCCTACGGGGGGCTGCCGGTGCTCGCGAGTCTCCTTGCGCGCGACAACTTCCTCCCGCACATCTTCGGTCTGCGCGGCGACCGTCAGGTCTTTAACAGCGGCATCTGGGTTCTGGCATCGCTCTCGGCAATCTTGCTCATCGCGGTCGGTGGGAACACCAACGAGCTCATTCCCCTCTTCGCGATCGGGGTCTTCACGGGCTTTACGTTGTCGCAGACGGGCCTCGTGGTGCACTGGTGGCGTGCGCGCCCTAAGCAGTGGCGGTATCGCGCCATGGTGAACGGGACTGGCGCGATCGTGACCGGACTCGCCACGGTGATCTTCCTGGTCACGAAGTTCGCGCAGGGTGCGTGGATCGTGGTCGTCGCGGTTCCCCTCTTCATCGCGCTGTTCCTGCGCATCCACGCGTACTACGACCGGATCGCCGTCGAACTCGGCATCGGGGGCGTGCCACCTCAACCGAAGGGTCGCGACACGCTGGTCATCGTGCCGATTGTGAACGTCTCCAATCTCACGAGCGACGCGCTGTCCGAGGCGCTCTCGATGGGACAACAAGTCATCGCCATCACGGTCGTCGTGGAAGGCGAGACGAGTAAGGCGCGCGAAGAGGAACTGACGAACGAGTGGAGCAAGTGGAACCCCGGGATACCCCTACAGGTGCTGCGCACCGAATACAGCTCGGTGGTCGAACCGATCTGTGCGTTCATTGATCAGCAGCGTAAGTCCACCGGCGACCAGATCGTCGTGCTCATTCCCGTGCTGATGCCGGCCAAGATCCGATACCGGATCCTGCACAACCAACTTGACGTCGTGCTGAGCCGAGAACTTCGCAAGCGCCCGGATGTTGTCGTGGCGCGCGTGCAGATCGCACTTCCCACGCCGCGCGGCCACACACGAAGAACGTCGGCGAAGCACCGGACCACTACGAAGACAACTCAGAAGAACTGATTCGGGGTCGCGTCGTGCACGCGAACGACGTTGGCGTGAACGGAACTAGCCGGGGAAAAGTTTCCAGTGCCCCTCGGTGACAACGTCGACTGCACCGTCGACGATCCTGATCGCACTCTGATCATCGAGTGCGTACGCCGGTCCGGGCACGGTGGGCGCCCACTGCTCGGCGTCGGCCATGGAGTTCTGGGGCATTTCATCCAGATGAGGAAAGATCGAAAAGTCGACGAGCCCCAGGGTTGTGTCGCCACCCTCCGGTGGCCTCCATCGCACGAAGTCCTCTCCGACGTGGGGCGCGAGGACCATGCTTCCTGCGCTCAGGCCCACGTACACTCCGTCGTACTGCGACGCGAGAACGTCCGCGAACCCGGACTCCTTCATCCAGTAGCTCAAATACATCGGGTCACCGCCATTGACGAGGATCGCGTCGGTCTCTTGAACCATCGGGAGCCACACGTCGCGGTCGACGCTGGGCAGTGCCGCGAGCTCCAAGACGCCCAGGGACTTCCAGCCCAACTCGCACATCGGCGTCGAGCCTCGCCCGGTGATGAAGCGCCACGCGAGGGCGGCACCGCCGGCCATGACGTAGGTCGCGGTAGGAATGCACAGGGCGCTGGACTCTTCGATGGGCTTGCCCAGCATCTCTTCCAACGCCTCACGGATACTGGCGTTCTTGATCCCCGCAGAGGTCAGAAGCAGTTTCACAGTGGCTCCTTCGTAGGGGCGTCGTCGGCATCAGTGAGCCTAACTCTGGCCCCTTCAGTGGCTTACCCAACTCGTCAACAACCAGAAGTTGTTCGCTACGATGCCAGCATGGACGCCTACATCCCCGCATCCGATCGCTACGACCACATGACGTACCGGCGCAGCGGCCGAAGTGGTATCCGTCTGCCGGCGGTGTCGCTCGGTCTGTGGCACAACTTCGGTGACGATCGCGCCATCGACACGCAGCGCGCCACGCTGCGGCGCGCCTTCGACCGAGGGGTGACTCACTTCGACCTGGCCAACAACTACGGCCCGCCCTACGGCAGTGCGGAGATCAATTTCGGGCGGCTCTTGCGCGAAGACTTCTCGTCTCTGCGCGACGAGCTGATCATCTCCACCAAGGCCGGCTGGGACATGTGGCCGGGTCCCTACGGCGATCTGGGTTCGCGCAAATACCTGCTCGCCAGCCTTGATCAGAGCTTGGGCCGGATGGGCCTTGAGTACGTGGACATCTTCTACCACCATCACTTTGATGCGACGACCCCACTTGAGGAATCGATGGGAGCGCTGGATCACGCCGTGCGCGTGGGCAAAGCGCTGTACGTGGGTATCTCGTCCTACTCCGACGAGCGCACCAAGGAAGCGGTGGCGATCCTGCGAGCACTGGGCACGCCCCTGCTCATTCATCAGCCCTCGTATTCGCTCTTCAATCGTTGGATCGAAGACAAGTTGCTGGACGTGCTCGACGAAGAGGGCGTTGGCTGTATCGCCTTTTCTCCTCTGGCCCAGGGCCTCTTGACGGATCGGTACTTAAACGGCGTGCCCGACGGATCACGAGCGTCACGCAACGACTCGCTGGATCCGTCCATGCTGAGCGACGAGAACCTCCAACACGTGCGATCGCTCAACGACCTCGCCCGTGAACGGGGTCAGTCACTCGCCCAGATGGCCATCGCCTGGGTCCTACGCGACCCACGTGTCACCTCGGCGCTGATCGGTGCGAGCAGTGTGCAGCAACTCGACGACAATCTCGATGCGCTCAACAATCTCACCTTTAGCGCGGACGAACTCGCCCGGATCGATCAGTTCGCCGTCGACGGCGGTATCGACCTGTGGCGAGGGGCCTCCACCAGCTGACGCGAATCGCTACGAGGGCCGATACGAGTTGAGTGGTAGTCCTCGCACGCCCACGTCAACGCAAAAGAGTCGGCCCGCGTCGGGCTCGCTTGCTAGGGCCGACTCGGTCATGTCTTCGCGCGCGGTCGTGACGTACAGGGTTGTGCCGTTCGCCCCGCCGATGGTGCAACTCGACGGCTGTGCGGTGGGTAGATGGACGCGCGCGAGTAGTTGACCGCTGGGCGAGTATCGACGCACTTGGTAGCCGCCCCACACGGCGACCCAGATTGCGCCGTCGGCGTCCACGCACAAACCATCGGGGTCACCCTCTCGCTGGTCGAACTGAACGAGCACTCTGCGAGCAGAGATCTCGCCCGCGTCGTCGACGTCAAAGACGCTAAGGGTTCCCGGTCCTGAGTCGACGTAGTACATCGTCATCCGATCAGGACTCCACCCGAGTCCGTTAGAAATTGTCGCGCCACGCACGATGATCTCGACGCCGGTTGACTCCTGGAAACGATAGAGAATGCCTTGACCTTCACCCGTGTCAAAGGCCATCGACCCGATCCAGAATCGTCCCCACGGATCGGCGGATCCGTCGTTCATGCGCACGTCACCCTCTCGGTCTGCCTCCGGGCGCGCGAGTTCGTACAGAGCGCCCATCTCGTCCATCCGAGAGATCGACTGATTGTCGGCGACAATCCAACCAAGTGCGCGGTCCTCGATCGGGGCGACGGCGGAGACGAAACCCTCGACGTGATGCACGGCAACGATATTGATGTGCGTGCCGTCCGCGCGCGCCCGGAAAAATCGACCCGTCAGAATGTCGACCCAGTACAGCTCACCTCGCACTTCGTCCCAACGGGCCGACTCACCAAGCTCGTACAGGTCCGTCGTACAGGGCGTCGCACTGAATTCCTGCATCTCTTTCACCTTCACGCGTTCGGTTCACCGTACTCGGACTCGTCAACGTCGGAGTTCTCGCCTGAGTACTTCGCCTCACCGAGTCTCCCGTTTGTTCTGAATAGCGGAACTACATCAGACAAAGATCGGTCGCGAAAGTCGACACGTTCTAATAGGCGGAACTCGATCGATGCGAGGCTCCCAATGAGCGTTTTTGTCGTGTCGTATGAGCGATTCACAACACCAAATGCGCAGCAAACCAGTAGCGTTGAAGCAAGCCCGAAAAGCAGTATCGCATGGAGGAAGTTAATGAAGGCACTGGTGTTTTGCGCCCCTGGGATCGTGGAAGTTCAGGACGTCGATGAGGTCCAGACCAAGGACGACGAGGTCATCGTGCACGTCGAACGGGCCGGAATCTGCGGGAGTGAGTTGCACGGAATCACCAAGCCCAGCTTTCGTGTTCCCCCGTTGATCATGGGTCATGAGTTCGTCGGGCGAACCGACGACGGGCGTCGCGTCGCGGTCAACCCGCTCATTTCGTGTGGCACGTGCGAACTGTGTCGTCGCGGACTCCCACAGCTTTGCCGCAGCCGCGTTCTCTTGGGGGCTCACGTGGCGGGCGGGTTTGCCGAGCGTGTGGCTGTCCCGCTGGCCTCGCTCCACGATCTGCCTGACTCTCTGGATTGGGACAGCGCGGCGCTCATCGAACCTCTCGCCAACGCGGTACACGCGTGGAACCTCGCGGGTTCACCGAAGGGTCAACGCATCGGTGTGATCGGATGCGGTCCGATTGGACTCGCGTGTCTCCAAGTCGCCCTCCACAACGGAGCGGCGTCCGTGGAGTGCGCTGACCTCTCCGCTGATCGCCAAGAGATCGCGTCACGGCTGGGAGCGACGAAGGTCGGCGCGTCGCTGGACGGCGAGTTCGACGTGATCTTCGATGCGGTGGGAACGGCCGGAACTCGCAACAGTTCCCTCGAACACCTCATGCCCGGTGGGACAACGGTGTGGCTCGGCCTCGCCACCGACGAAGGTAATTTCGACGCGGCGGCGGCGGTTCGCCTCGAGAAGAGCATTCGCGGTTCCTTCGCCTACACCGACGAGGAGTTCGTCAGCGCCATCGAACTGGCCCCCCATCTCGATCTCTCGTGGTCCACGACCTATCCCCTGAGCGAGGGGGCAGAGATCTTTACGGCCCTCATGAACGGACAAACAACTCCGATGAAGGCGCTGCTCCAGCCGTAAGCCAAGCGCGTCTAGACCCTGCTGTAGCCGCCGTCGATGGGGATATTTGCCCCCGTGAGAAACGGGGCAACGCCCCGGCAGAGAAAGACCGCGCTCTGGGCGACTTCGTCCACGGTGCCGAACCGTCCGATGGGGTGCCGCGAGAGGAGCACCTTCTCAAAGGCGCCACCATCATTCATCCCCGCCATGACGCCTTCGTGCAACGCGGTGCGCACGACGCCGGGCATGAGTGTGTTCGAGACAATTCCCCGCGAGCCGTACTCAACCGCGATGTGGTCCGAGAGCATGTTGAGCGCTGCCTTCGAGATGTCGTACGCGCAGTCACCGGCCCAGACGGTCGTCGCGCACACCGAACTGATGTGCAGCATCGACCCGCCGCCCGCCGCCAAGAGGTGCGGGATCGCAAATTTGGAGATGAGAAACGGACCCCGCAGGTTGACGGCCATGATGTCGTCAAACTTGTCCACGGGCCAGTCGGCGACGTCATGCCACTCGTTGGCGTCGATCCCGGCGTTGTTGACGACGATATCGAGCCCCCCGAGCGCGGCGGCGCTGGCGTCAACAATGCGTCGGGCGTCCTCGAGCACCGCCACGTCACCCGCCGCGGGTACGCAGCGCCCCCCGAACTCCTCAATCGACGCACACGTCGACGCGAGTCGGTCCGTGTCGCGGCCGCCCACCGCCACGGCGGCACCCTCACGGGCGAACGCCTCGGCGATCGCTAAGCCGATTCCACTAGTGGCCCCCGTCACGAGAGCCCGCTTTCCTTCAAGTAGTGCCACGATGTTTCCTTTCCCTGGTTGGTCGGCGATCTACGCCTGGGCCAAATGGTTGCGTTGCGTACCGAGTCCCGTGATCGAGAGTTCCAAGACGTCGCCCGCCTTCAAGAACGGAACGTCGTCGTGACCCAGCGACACGCCCGGCGGAGTGCCGGTGATCACGAGATCGCCTGGTTCGAGCACCAGGAACTGGCTCAGGTACCACACGATGTAGTCAACGCCGAAGATCATTTCGGCCGTCGTGCCGTTTTGGCGAACGTCACCATTGACGCTCAGACGCAACGACAGGTTTTGGGGATCGGGCACCTCATCTTTGGTGGCCACCCACGGTCCGAGCGGGCAAAACGTTTCGCACGACTTGCCCTTGTCCCATTGACCGCCGCGCTCGATTTGAAACGCGCGCTCTGACACGTCGTTGGCCATCACGTAGCCGGCAATGGACGCCCAGGCGTCGTCGGGGGATGCGAGATATCGCGCCTGAGCACCGATCACTATCCCTAACTCCACTTCCCAGTCCGTCTTTGACGACCCGCGAGGGATCAGCACCGTGTCGTTGGGACCGACGACGCAGTTGGGCGCCTTCATGAAGACGACCGGCTCCGTCGGAATCGGGCTGTTCGTCTCGATGGCGTGGTCTCGATAGTTGAGTCCAATGCAGAGGATCTTTCCGGGACGAGCGATGGGCGGGCCGAGTCTCGTGACCTCGACTTCCTGGAGCGAATCCGTGTCCAGCTGATCTTGTGCTCGCCCGACGCCTCCCGATGTCCAAAACGCGCCATCAATGTCGCCAGTCTCTTCGGGCAGAATCAGAAATCTTCCCGCTCCATCGATCACCCCCGGCCGCTCTCGGCCCGGTTCTCCCACGCGGACAAATCTCATTGTGTTCCTTCCTCTTCGGTCTGTGAACCGTGTTCGCTCGAGCCAGAGCTGTCGCCCAGTGTGATCGAGATGCTCCAGCGCTTTTCCTCGCCGTGCGCCAACGTCCACGAGTCGCCGCTACTGGCCGCAACCTCCAGCGAGTCGTCACCGGCGTTCGTCGGCTCGATCGCCGCCACGAGGTGGCCGGACAGCGACGCCCTATCCAGCCACACACCCAACCAGGGGGCGTCAGCTCTGGACCAACGCCACGTGAGAGATGGTCCTTCAGGATCTCTCAGAACAACCTCGGCGGCGTCACTGGCCACGCGCGCAAAGAGCTTCTTGTCCCTGTGCGGGGCAACGGCTTGGGCGATGGTGAGTCCACCGTCGGGCCAATCGAAGTCGGTCCGTCCTCCGTCGCTTCGAACCTCCAAAAATCCGCTGAGTCCGTCGACACTCACCCGGGTAGTGGATCCCAGGGCGAAAAAGGGATGGGCAGCCCAGAGGAAGTTCAGGCCCTCAGCCCCCGCGACCGCGCGGTAGTGAACAGTGATTCGCTCGCCCTCGAGTGAAATCGCGCGCTCGAATTGGTAGTCAAGTGAACCAGTGACTGCCATGACGATCGAATTCGTCGAGTGCGTGACTACCGTCCACGGACGTTGCCACAGCTCGCCGTGATCCGAGAGAACTAGTTCGGTGCCCGGGTATCGACACGCTGAGATGGTCGGCATCATCTCGTCCCACCCGCAAAGGTCGCCCTCGTCGTAGGGCAGGTCCGCGTCGGGAGGTCCGACGAGTTCGTGATCAGCTTGGACGAGCCACTCGCGCCGATTAACCCGGTCGAAGAGGCTCGTGACCTTCCCGCCTCGCTCGGGGACGACCGTGACGGACACGCGATCACTCTCCAACGTCAGTGAACCAGGGCTGCGAGGGACCACAACTACTGAATTGCGTTCTGATTCTCAGGGTCGAAAAAGTGCAAGCGCTCAGAGAACACCTGGAACGCCACGTCCTCACCGACGTGCAAGTTCGCTCGGGGTTCAACCCGGGCGACACCTTCACCCACGATGTCAATCGACGTCATATCAAGTTCGCCTTCGTCGGCCACGGTGCTCGCTTCGATGCCGACGCGCGTCGCGTCGATCGAGAAGTGAACTAACAGCTCCGAGCCCAAGGCTTCGATCTCTTCCACTCGCGCCCGTAAGACCGCGCCCACACCAGACTCGGCAGTAGCGACAGGCAGGTCTTCCGCGCGAAAGCCAACGACCAGCTTGCGTCCGCGATACGCCGCAAGTCCTGGACGCAGCTGATACACCGCGGCGTCCAAGGTGAGATCCTGGGATCCCACTCGCAACGACTCGCCGTTCTCACTTAGCGTTGCTTCAAAGAGATTCATCGCTGGCGAGCCAATGAAGGCCGCGACGAAAAGATTCGTCGGCTTGGAGTACAGAACCTGTGGCGCGTCGCACTGCTGTAGCACGCCCAGACGCATCACCGCGACGCGGTCGCCCATCGTCATCGCCTCGGTCTGATCGTGCGTGACGTACAGCGTGGCGACGCCGATGCGCCGTTGGATGCGCCGAACCTCGGTGCGCATCTGCACGCGAAGCTTCGCGTCAAGGTTCGACAGTGGCTCGTCCATCAAGAAGACCCGCGGCTCGCGGACGATGGCTCGGCCCATGGCGACGCGTTGACGTTGGCCGCCCGAGAGCAGACCGGGCTTTTGATTGAGCAGATCCGTCAGTCCGAGAACGCTGGCCGCCTCGGCCACTTTCTTTTTGATGTCGCTCTTGGGAATCTTGCGCAGACTGAGACCAAAGGCGATGTTCTCGGCGACCGACATGTGTGGATACAAGGCGTAGTTCTGAAAGACCATCGCCACGTCACGCTCCTTGGACGTGCGATGGTTCGCGACCTCATCGCCGATGCGCAGCGTCCCCGAGGAGATCTCTTCGAGGCCCGCCACCATGCGCAGCGCGGTCGTCTTGCCGCATCCTGAGGGCCCCACCAGGACCATGAACTCACCTTCGGCGACGTCGATGTTGAGGTCGTCGACGGCCTGATAGCCGTTGGGGTAGATCTTCGAGACCTTCTCTAGTGATATTGATGCCATATTTCCTCTAACTCGTCCGGGCCGTGGTAGCCCGCTCTAGATCGTGACCAATCGGCGCGACACTTCCTCGTCGTCGAGCTCAATGCCCAGGCCCGCGCCCGTCGGCAGGCGCAGCATCCCGTGATCCGGCGTGAACGGAGTCTTCAGGAGTGACCCCTGTCGCTTGGACGCCGTGACCGGGTATTCGATCAACCGCTCGCCGGGCAGCGACGCGACAAAGGACAGCGTCGCGGCGAGCAGCACGTCGGTGGAGAAGCAGTGCGGAATCACCACGGCGCTCGCGGCGTACTCGCGACACATCGACGCAATGTCCCGGCCGATGGTGAGACCACCGCAACGCCCCAAGTCCGGCTGCAGGATGCTCACCCCCGCGTCAATAAGCGCACGAAACGGCGCGACGTTCGAGTGCGCTTCCCCACAGGCGATGCGCATGTCGACCGAGGACGTCAAGAGATCGTACGAGCGAAGGTCGTCGGCTTCGAAGGGCTCCTCGAACCAGAAGAGATCGAGAGATTCGACTCGAGAACAGAACTCGCGCGCGCTGCGCAATGTGTAGGCCATACCCCCATCGATCATCAGCTTGCGCCGTGGACCGAGCACCGCCCGAGCGGCTTGGGCCAACTCGACGTCGCGACCGACATCGCGCCCCAGTGGCCCCCAACCCAGTTTCAAGGCGTGGAACCCTTCGTCGACGACCCGCTGGGCGAGGACGCTCACTTCGTCCGGCGTCTCGGGCATGACCTCACTCGCGTAGATTTCGATTTCGTTGGACTCCTCGCCCCCCAGAAGTTGAGTAACCGAGAGTCCCGAGGCTTTGCCGAGCAAGTCCCACAACGCCATATCCAGAGCGCTCATCGCGTGCAGGGCCGCTCCGTCGCGCCCGTAGTGATAACTGGCGAGGAACATCTCATCCCAGAGGGGACGCACGCGTAGTGGGTCCTGGCCGAGCAGAACATCGCCCAGACCCCGCGCGATCGCGTGCGACGAGGGAGTGTTCACGATCGCCTGGGCGACGTAGGGCGACGTGTCACCCTCGCCGACGCCGATCAGTCCCTCGTCGGTGTGGATGCGCACGATGAACGCGTCTTGCGTCCCGTCTGCGCGCGACGTATCGATCTCTCCCGCTCGTAGAACGAGTGCTTCGATCTCGGTAATTTTCACGACAAAACCTCTCCTAAGTGCTGACTGATGATGTCTCGTGCTTCATCAACGGACGCTTCCAGCTTCTCCAGCGGCAGTCGCTGGGCCACCGCGGTAATGCTCACGGCCCCGTCGGGGACGGACTTCGACGTCAAGAACAGAGGTATGGCGAGGCAGTTGATGCCGGGCTCGTTCTCCTCGCGGTCCACGGCGTAGCGCAGTTCTCGGATATGACCCAGTTCGCTGTTCAGCTTCCTGGACGTCGTGATGGTTTGATCCGTGTGACGCAAGAGCATTCCCTCGTGGGTCGCCACGAACTCGTTGACCGCGGTCTCATCGGTCAGCGCGTAGGCCAATAGAGCCTTACCCACCCCCGTGCAGTAGGCGGGATTGCGCCCGCCGATGACCGACGTCATCTGGTACCTCGACGTGGCGGGCTGAACCTTGGCCAGATAGACGACCTCGGAGCCGTCGAGGATGGCGTAGTGACTCGTCTCACCGAAGTGATCGGCGAGGGCGGTCAACATTGGCCGAATTCTTCCGACCTCGTCCAGCTCTTCGTAGTACGAAAACGCGAGCTTCAACAGTCCGTAGCCGAGCCGATACCGGCTGTCGCGATCTTGCTCAATGAGGTCTGCGCGCCGCAAGATGCCCAGGGCGCGATGCACACTGGAGCGCGGTGAGTGAAGGACCCTCGCGAGGTCGTTGAGCCCAATTCCTTCGGGGTACGAACCGAGAGCACTCAAGGTGGCCAGGACCCGCTCGGCCCCGCTCAGACCCTTTGATTCCTCGCCGGAACCGGCCTCCTTCACCTGGTCTGTCGTCACCCAATCCCCCGCCCGCCGAAAACCTCACTATACCGAAATGAGCAGTAATAGGAACACTGTTCCGTTAATTGAAACACACGGCGCTCGAGTCCATTGGTGGCACTCATCAGAACGTCGCCGAGAGTCCGCCATCGATGCGGACGATTTGACCGGTCACGTACGTGTTGTCGGAGGAGGCGAGCCAGGCGACGAGACCCGCGATATCGCCGGGCGTGGCGGAGCGACCGAGTGGCAAGCGTCCTCCCTCAACGTACGTTCGGCGGAACTCATCCGTCGTGGACTCGAGCACGCCGTCGACCATTGCCATCGCGGTATCGACGAATCCGGGAGCGACCCCGTTGCACAGAACGCCGCGGTCGGCGAACTCCAGCGCGAGCGTGCGGGTGGCCTGGTTGAGCCCTCCCTTGGCCACGTCGTAGGCGAGACCTCCGCGCTCGCCAAACTCTCCGTGAATACTGGTCACGTTGACGATGCGTCCAAATCCCCGCTGCGCCATCTTTGTGGCCGCCGCCGCCGAGAGAACGATGGGGGCATCCAGATCCACCGCGAAAACGCGGCGGTAGGCCTCGAGGGAAAACGACGCGGGATCGATCCGCTCGTAGATCCCCGCCACGTTGACGAGGGCGCTAATGGGCCCCCACGCCGCTTCCAGACGCTCGATCAACGTCGACGTCGCATCGAGGTTCGCGAGATCCACCACCTCAATGGGATACGGCGCGTCTTCGCGAACGCGATCAACTCCCACGGTCACTCGGCCGTCGGCGACGAAGCGCTCGGCGGCGGCGCGACCAATACCGTGAGCAGCACCCGTGACGACGACGAGACCGTCGCGTTCTTGGGCCATCAGCGCACCGCTCCCGAGAGCATGCCGCGAATGAAGACGCGAGCGGTCACCAGATAGAGCAGCAGGGTCGGCACGGCTCCGAGCAACAGCCCCGCCATCAAGACGGGAATGTCGGACGTGAACTTCCCGCTCAGTTGGGCGAGCGTGGGCGTGACCATCTCGGTGTTGGGCGCGTGCAGGAGTACGAGACTGATGAAGAGATCGTTCCAGATATTGAGGAACGTCAAGATGGAGACCGTGATGATGCCCGGTTTGGCGATGGGCAGAATCACGCGCCAGTAGACCTTGACCCAGCTGGCCCCATCGACGCGCGCGGCTTCGACGACCGAGTTCGGAATCGATCGAAAGTTCGATCGAAGCAGATACGTGCCGTAAGGAATATTGATCGCCGTGTAGATGAGGATGGCCGGGGCGAAATTGTTGGCGAGCCCGGTGCGCGCAACTTCGATGTAGAGCGGAATCAGCACCACGATGCCGGGCATGAACATGATCATCAACATCGTCCAGAACAGGGCGTTGCCGAGTTTCACCGGGACCTTGGTAAAGACGAACGCGGCAAGCGACGAGGCGAACGTGGCGAGCAGCACTGCCGGGACAACCACGATGAACGAGTGCAGGATGCTCTGGAGAAACGGAACCTGGGAGAAGAGGGCGTGGTAACTGCGCAAGGAGAAGTGGGTGGGCAGCCCGAACGGGTTGACCTCGTAGGCCTGGGAGGTGCGCATCGAGTTGAGCGCCATGAAGAGCAGCGGATAGACCGTCGAGATCCCCACCAAGGTGAGAACAACGAAGACGATGCCGCGCGAGATTCGTGAGGTCATGGCTAGGAGCCCTGCTGCACTTCGCGGTTGGGGAAGAGCTTCACCTGAGCGATGGTGAGGGTGAGAACGATCAGGAAGAGCAAAACTCCAAGCGCCGCGCCGTAGCCGAACTGACCGTTTTCGAACGTCGTGATGTAGGTGTAGTAGTCCACGGTCGTCGTCGAGAATCCGGGACCACCGGCCGTAATGACGAAGACGAACGCGAAGAGCGACGTGAAGGTGTAGATCACATTGATCACGCTGAGAAACTGGAGCGATCCCGAGATCATCGGAATCGTGATTGAGCGAAGCCGCCGCCACCACGACGCGCCGTCGATGGCCGCCGCGTCGTAGAGAGCAGTGTCAATCGTGGTCATCGCCGAGAGGATGACGACCATCCCGAATCCGAACGAGGCCCAGACCAGTGCCACGATCACGACCCAACGCGCCGACCACGGACTGGCCAGCCACGAGAAGTTACCCAGTCCGATCGGCCGCAGGATCTGGTCGACGGCTCCGCCGGGGAGAAAGAACGTGCTGAAGAGCACGCCAATGATCACCGGCGACAGGACCATCGGGATAAAGAAGAGAAAACGGAACACCTTCCAGCCGAGAACCTTTTCGTACACGAGCACCGCCGTCACCAGCGACGCCGCCAAGATCAGCGGCACCGAGATGAGGAAGATGAGCGAGTTCACGAGCACCGTGGAGATGATCGGGTTGTCGAAGATCAGTTGGAAGTTCTTCAGCCCGATGAAGGTGCTGGTGACCCCGTCCCAGTTCGTGAAGCTGTGGTAGACGGTGTAGCCAATGGGCAGCACCATGAGCCCGAGCACCAACAACGCCGCCGGCAGCAGCGCAACGTACGAAAACACGTTGCGCCGCTTGCGAAACTTGATGGAAACGCTCGTCGAGTCGCCGTCCTTCAAAACGTCGGCGTCGCTCGCACGCCCCATCTAGAGCCTCCTCAAAGTACTTGCACTCCCTTGCTTACACCGTCGGCTCAGGTGGACGCGGCGGCGAGGTAGCTCTTCATTTGGGACTGCATGCTCGACGCAGCGCTGTCGGGACTGAGGGCACCTGAGAACACGCCGTTGTTGGTCTGGTACCAGTACGAGTCGATGCTGCCCGGCATGATGTTGTCAAAGGCCTCGTCGAGCGCGTAGTGATCGGTGTTGATGTACGTGCTCAGTTCGGTCAGCAGCGGCTGGGACGTCTTGAAGGACGCCGAGGGCTGGAATCCGACGTTGTTCGGGAGCTGACCGAGTTCGTGCACCGAGAGCAGCTGCACCGGCAGGGTCGTCAAGAACTTGATGAGCTTCACGTCATCGGCCACGTGGGTCGAGTTCTTGAAGATCACGTAGGCGTTGTTGGGACCGCCCGACAGGGACTTCGGATCCTTCGAACCGGTGAGCGCCGGCACCGGGAAGAGTCCGACGTTGTTGCCGAGGCCCGCGGTGATCTGGGTGTCGTAGTACTGACCAGTGATGGTCATGGCGGCCTTGCCGGCGGCGAAGTTCGCGATGCCCGTCGTGTACGTCAACGTGACGGCGTTGGAGTTCGTCAGGCCCGCCTTGTACAGTCCGTGCCACGCCGTGTAGGGCTTAATTAGTTCGCTGGAGTCGAGCGTCGCCTTGCCGTTGTACATCGCGAGCACGCCCTGGTTGCCGTTCAGCATCGACATCAAGGAGTCCTGCGTCCACGCACCGAAGTACCCTTCCTTCTCGCCGAACTCGAAGGGCGTGATGCTCTTGGCCTTTAGCTTTTGCGCGTCGGCAACCATCGCCGTCCACGTGGTGGGCAACGTGGTGATGCCCGCCGTCGCAAAGTCCTTCTTGTTGTAGTACACGGTGTAGTAGTAACCCGCCCCATAGGGAACCGCGTACACGGTGCCCTTGGTCGCATAGTTCTTCGTCACGAACTGCCAACCGGTCAGCGAGTTGATGTACGACTGGCCAAGGTCTTTGTTCAGAGGGTCAAGGAACTTGGCGTTCTGAATCACCTGGCCGCCCACGTAGAGCTGGCCGATGTCCGGCGTCGTTCCCGCCAACTCCGCGGACTGCAGCAGTGTGTCGAACGCGGTGGACGAAGCCATCGGCTCCTGCACGATCTTGACGTCGATGCTGGGGTTGGCCTTCTCAAAGAGGGCGACGCCTTTGGTCAAGAACGACTTCGACGCCGGCACTCCCACGGAGCCCGCGGCGAGGGGGTCATTCCAGATCGTGATCGTGGTCTTTGAACTCGCGCTCGCACCGGTCGCGAGACCAACGCTCGCCAGCGTGACGATGCTGAGGCCGACCAACGTTGTCCTGCGACGAGCCGATCCGGCGATCCTCTTTTTCATTCGCAACATCATTCCCCCAAATAGTGATTGTTCCAATAATCGGAACTACGTTCCGCTACGACTGACGCGACCTTATGTGAGGACTGTCCCATTGTCAAGTTCAGGCCAGGAGGAAATTGACGACGTTGGGCGTCGCCGCGGACCTCTACGATTCAACGCGCCGTTCCGCGAACTACAGGTTCTGTTCGAACTCCTCGAGGACCGCGACGCGGTCCTCCTTGGCCGGCATGTCGAAGTACGGGTTGCCCTTGGCCCAGTAGTAGAACATCGGAATCAGCCCGAGGGCCATGGCGCCGAGTCCCACCCAGAGCGTCGCAGCGTTCAAATTGGGGATGGCCTTGACGAACAAGTACCCCATGAAGATCGCCCCGACCAGCGGCCACAGACCCATGAGAATGAAGTTGGACACCGACTTGGTCAGTTGCTTGCGATACAGCACCACCACCGAGAGCCCCGCCAACGAGTAGTAGATACAGATCTGCAGACCAATGGCGTCGATCGCGTCGGAAAGAATGCTCGAGATCGAGCCGATCTTCTGTGACCCGATGAACAACGCGAGCGATATGACCGTGACCACGACGGTGGCCACGATGGGCGTCTGGCGCTTCTTGTTGATCCGTCCAAGAATTTTGGGCAGCGTGTTATCGCGCCCCATCGCAAAGAGAGTGCGGGTGACTTGGATCAGTGTTGTCTCGAGCGTCGCCACCGTCGAAAGTACGACCGCGAGAACGATGATCTTGCCCCAATCGCCGTGCCACACCTCTTGGCCCAAAACGTTGAGAACGTCGGCGGCGTTGTTTTGGATCTGGTGAGTAGTCAGGACCATGTTGGTAGAGATCGTGAAGACTTCAAAGAGTAAGAAGACCACGATGATGCCCAACATCGCGCCTAAGCCGGGCGTTTTCTTGGCGTTCTTGGTCTCTTCGTTCAGGTTGGCCGTGACATCCCAGCCCCAGTAGTAGAAGGCGGCGACCAATGCACCTGCGGCAAAGCCGGACTGGCCGTGGAAGATGGTCGGCGAGAACCAGTGCCAGGTGAAGGCGTGCACGTGGTGCCCGTGAAAGATAGCGAGAACGGCAAAGAGCAGGAGAAGCGCGAGCTCAATGCAGGACATCACGATCTGCACCGTCACCGTGATCGTGACGCCCGCCGCGACGGCGGTCACCATGGCGAGGAAGAAGATCGCGCCCACCAGGGTCACGTCGAACGTGTTGTTGGCCGCACTGTGCGAAAAGAGCCCGAGAATGTACGAGCCGGCCGGCACGGTGGCCGCGACCATGAAAATCAGCGCCGAAACCACGAGCGCCCAGCCCGAAAGGTATCCCAGTATCGGGTGTAACGCTCGGCGCACCCAGGAGTAGCTGGCCCCCGCGTTGGACTCGACCCGACCCAGGTAACTGAAGGCAAAGACGATGCCGAACATCGCGATACCGCAGTACAACAGGGCGGCCGCCCCACCGAGCAGGACTGCGCCGAAAAGGACCGCCGTCGAGGACGCGATGGAATACGCCGGCGCCACGCCCGCGATACCCATGATCACCGCGTCGAAGAGTCCTAGGACCCCCGCTCGAAGACTATTTTCTTGGGTCGCCTCTCCGGGCACCTCGAGCGTCTCGGTCATGACCGCAAACTCCTTTGTGTATCACCTTCATTACGTTGACGGGGGGCGCCGAAATGTAACACGAACTGACGTGAATGCCGAGCCCGAAACCGCCAGGTCCTTTCAGGATCAGTCCGTCCTCGAAACGACGAGGCGGTCACGACTAAATTCGTCGTCGAGCCTTTCGCATGTGCGTCGCTCGGCCAACAGAGAGATTCAAGACCCGTGCCACTCCTCCAACGATTCGACGAAGACACCGTCACTCCTCTCACCCCCGAAGAGCTCAAATCTCGCTGGGTCCACTTCCATCAGGAAATTCGCCGACTCTCGGGTACGCGACTCCAGCGCATCGCCGGTCGAATGCTGGGTGAGGACACGTGGCGCTACAAGACCGCCCGCACCATCTTTCGCCCACCACTGCGCGCGTGGCGTAAGTGGCGCAAGAAGGAAAAGACGCGACCAGCCCTCGTGTCGGCCGCCCAGGCGACGGAAATCTACCCAGTGAACTATCGCCCTCGCGTCACGGACTATTCGCTCGAATGCGCTGCGCTCAACGCCGACCTCAGCGACGTCGTCATCGTCGAAGTACCTCATGATGCGACGAGCGCCCGCACTGTCATCGAGTTGCTCAACACCACGCTCAACGAGACCACGGCCGAGTGGTTCTTCCTCTGTGACTCCTTTTTCTCCGCTGACGAGCGCAACTACAGCGCTGCACGGTTGTTGGCCCATGCGACGAGCGAGGACGACGTCGTGTTTGCCGACGAGGCGGGCCCGAACCAGTTCGCCCCGATCTTGAAGAGCCCGGGAGTCGGCCCCCACACCCTGCTCAGCTACAACGTGGTCGGACGTCCGGCCTTGTTGCGCGTTGAGACGTTGTTCTCCGCGGGCGGCTTCTCGCTCGAGGCGGGCTGGGCTTTTGAGCACGACGCGTACCTTCGACTCTCCGAACGTGGGGCGACGTTCCATCACTTGGCGCGGGTCCTGCCGGCGGGTCGAGGCGCCCAGGACTTCGAGTCCGAGCGTATTGAGGACGACACGGTGCGCGTCGTCCAAGCTGCACTCGATCGCCGCGGTTGGAAGGGCACGACTGCACCGGGTGAACGAGCGGGACTAGTGCGCTGGACGCTCAATGCGCCCAGCCCGGCCCCGTCGATCGACATCGTCATTCCCACGCGCGATCGCATCGACCTCGTGCGCCAGTGCATCGACGCCATTGAAGAACAGACCACCTACCCGAACTACAGCATCATCCTGCTCGACAACGACTCGATTGAAGAAGCGTCGCTCGCCTACTTCCGCGAGACGAAGTACCGGGTCGTTCCCTGCCCGGGTCCGTTCAACTACGCCAAGATCGTCAATCGCGGCGTCAACCACTCGAGTGCGGACTACGTCGTCACGCTCAATAACGACACGGTGGTCGTCACGCCGGACTGGCTCGAACAGCTGATCTCACTCGCGTCGCTCGAGGACGTTGGGATCGTGGGAGCCTGCCTGCTCGATCGTGATGGACGCCGAGAGCACGAGAGCATCGTCATCTCCCCGTACCCTCAGCACTTGCGCACCGACTCCAACTACCCGCACGTCGACAATTTCTCGCTGGCCGTGCGCGACGTCGCCGCCGTCACGGGTGCGGTGCAAATGGTGGAGCGTGAGTTCTGGCAGCACTTGGGCGGCATGGACGAGCAGCTCGCCGTGGTGATGAACGATGTGGACATCTGCCTGCGCTCTCAAATCGAGGGTCGTTACGTCGTCTATACGCCCCACGTTCGCCTCTATCACCACGTTGGCTCGTCGCGCGGCGACCTCGATCCCTTGGAAGATCGCAACCGATTCATTTCGCGCTGGGACATCTTTGGCTCGTTTCGCGACCCGTATTTTCCCGAGTCGCTGCTTCTCCTCGGCGAGAAGATGTACTTCTTCGTTCGTTGAGCCCATCACGGACGACCCGAAGAGCCCTTGTAACCTAAAAAGGTGAATTCGTTCGGGGCGAGGGTGTTCGGCGCGTATCGCCGACTCTCCCCTACCACCAAAGCCATCGCTCTCATCGTCTTGGTGGTATTGGCAGCCAACGGGTTCTACGTCTTAGGGCTGGCCAACAACGATCCGATCTCGTGGACCGCGGGGATTTCGCACCACCTCTGTCGCATCACCTGCGGACGTCCCGCGATCGACCCCAACGTCGGATTCGTCACGCAGACTCTCGGTCACGAGGCCGCGTTGGATCTTCTGCACTTCCACTTCCCCTGGTGGACCTACACCCAGGGGCTGGGCCAACCCCTGGCCGGCGAGATGCAGTCCGGTGCCCTGTTTCCATTAACCCTTTGGTTCGCCCTCTCGTCGGGCCTGGTCTGGTTCCACATCAGTCTCGAGATCATCGCTGGCGTCTCGACCTACTTCCTCGCGCGCCGACTCTCACTGCCAGTCTTCTTCGCCACCTTCGCGGGGATGCTGTTCGCGATCAATGGCACCTACGCCTGGCTCGGCAACTCGGTCATGAACCCGGTGTGTTTCCTGCCAATGCTCATCCTCGGCGTCGAGATGGTCTACGACAGCGCGTCGAGCCCCAAGAACCGCGGCTGGTACATCATGGCGATCGCGTTGGCGCTATCGCTGTACGCCGGGTTCCCCGAGGTCGCTTTCATCGACGGCCTCTTCGCCTTCGGGTGGGCCGTCGTGCGATTCTTCGTCATTCCCCGCCTCAATCGCAGTCGCGCGGCCCGTCGCGTGGTCCTAGGCGGCGTCATGGGCATGGTCTTGGCGCTGCCGATCATCGTGCCCTTCAAGGACTACCTCAAGGTCGGCTTCATCGGCAGCCACACCACGGCCGTAGACGGGGCGCTGGTCCTGCCGCACTTCGCTCTGGCCGGATTCTTCGATCCCTACGTCTACGGTCCGATCTTCGCCAACACCAAGGCCGATCAGATGTGGGGCGGCATCGGCGGCTTCTTTGGCGCGAGCGTGTGTGCGCTCGCACTCGTCGGTCTCTTTGGCGCGAAGCAGCGACCGCTACGCATCTATCTCGGCGCCTACGTCGTCGTGGCCATGGCGGGAGCTTTTAACTTCCTCGACGTCCACAAGCTCTGGGATCTCATCCCACTCGTGAGCCGTTCATCCTTTGAGCGCTACAACACGCCGGGCTGCGAGCTCGCGATCATCCTGCTCGCCGCCTTTGGTCTGTGGGACTTCACCCAGAGCGTGCGCGCGAAGCGCCTTCTCACCACCGCCAGCGCCTTCATGGTGGTGGTGATCGTCTTCTGTGTCCTGGGCGCGCGGGCCACAAACGAGGGCCAGACGTTCTCCTCGGCCAAGATCCACGACGTCTACGTCGCGCTGCAGTTCTTGCCCTTCGTCGCCCTGGCGCTCGTGTTGATCTTCAGTCGATTTGGACGCTGGCGGATCGCCCCCTTCCTCGTCGCCCTGGTCGTCGTGGGCGAAGCGCTGACCATGTTCCTCGTACCCACCGCCGAGTCGCCCAAACAGCTCACGGTGGACATGGCGCCGATCACGTACCTTCAACAGCACGTCGGCCAAGAACGCTTCTTGGACTTCGCGGTGCTCTATCCCAACTGGGGTACGTACTACGGCATCAACGAACTCAGCGACATCGACCTGCCCTTCCCCAAGAACTTCAAGAACTTCATCGAGACCAACCTCGAGCCGGGACTCACGCCCGGCAACCAGTACGTCGTGAAGAACGGCGGGATCGGGGTGCGCAAGCTCGAGCACTCGGTGGTCAACCACTTCCACCAGTACGAAAACGCCGGGGTCAAGTACCTCTTGATTCCGACCTCGGTGTCACTCATGCCCGCTCTCGCGCAACGCGGCGTGAAGCAAGTGTTCCAGGACTCCATCGCCACCATTTATGAGATGCCGAACCCTCGACCACTCTTCTCTGCGGGCAACTCGGCCTGCACCGTGACGAGCACGAGTGACAACGCGGCCAGCGTGACATGCCCCAGTGCGACCACGCTGTTGCGCACCGAGCTCTCGATGAAGGGGTGGAAGGCCTACGTGAACGGCAAGGAAGTTCCGATCACCACCGTGCACCACGTCTATCAAGAGGTGTCGGTGCCCGCAGGAACCTCGAAGGTCACCTACACCTTCTTCCCGCCCGACGAGCGTTATGCGCTGCTGATCGGATTCCTCGGCTTCTTGTTCCTGCTCGGGTCGGTGGTGAACGAGCGCCGGCGCTTCATCCCCACGCGCAAGCCTCCACAGCACTCCTAAGCCAATCGCTGGTCGGCTACTTTGAGGGCCTATGGCCACTGACGCGAAGAACCCCGTCGACTCCATCGACCTCACGAAATCCATGTCCAAGGAGGAGTCGGACAAGCGGGTGCGCAAGGCGCAAAACCGCCTGACCCAACTGCGACTCTTCAGCGCCGGTCTCCTGGAGCCCCACCCGGCGGGTCCGGGTCTCATCGTGCTCTTCGAGGGTTTCGATGCGGCAGGCAAAGGTGGGGCAATCCGTCGACTGACGGCCAGCCTCGACCCGCGCCATGTGACCGTGCACCCGGTGGGGCCGCCAACCGACGAAGAGCTGCGCCACCACTTCCTCTGGCGCTTTCAGCCCTATATCCCCGGCACCGGCGAGATGACCGTCTTTGACCGTTCCTGGTATGGCCGCCTGCTCGTCGAGCGTGTCGAGGGTCTCATCGACGACGATCTGGCCGCACGCTCGGCCAAGGAGATCGTCAACTTCGAGCAAGTGCTCACGGATGCCAATACGACCATCGTGAAGTTCTGGTTGCAGATCTCGAGCGAGGAAGAGCTCAGGCGCTTCAACGACCGCGAAAACAATCCCCTGAAGCGCTGGAAGCTCACTCCCGACGACTGGCGCAATCGCGAAAAGCGCAAGGGCTACGAGAAGGCGCTGCGCTACATGGTTGAAACGACGGACTCCAAGCACGCGCCCTGGGACCTGATCCCGGCCGAGAACAAGCACTACGCCCGCGCCAAGATCCTTGAGACCCTCATCGATCGCTGGGTGCACGACCTGACGCGCCGCGGCCTCGACGTGCCGGCCCCGGTGCATGGGAGTTACCTCAAGGGCAACTAGATAGGTCTGGGCCCGACATATTGCGCCCGGTGTGGCGCGCGGCGTAACTCTCTACAATGAAACCCGGATCGGAGAGCCGTGGCAAAGAAGAGCAAGACCAAGTCGAAGACTGAAACGACCGAGCGCGACCCGGCACGTAAGAAGGTCATCGGCGTCGTGGACACGATGTTCGCTCGCTTCGACATGGGAGCCGCCGCCCGACGCGAGCTCGCCAAGTGCCCGGGGTACGGCGAGACTTTCGAGGTCGTCAGCCAGACCGTGCCGGGCTTTAAGGATCTCGCCGTCGCGGCGAAGAACCTCATCGAGCGCGACGGTGCGTCCATCGTGGTCGCCCTCGGTATGCCGGGATCCGCGCCAATCGACAAGCAGTGCGCCCACGAAGCCTCGACCGGCATCATGACTGCCCAACTCCTCACCTCGACGCCCATCCTCGAAGTCTTCGTGCACGAAGACGAGTCCGACGACCCCCAGGTGCTCGCCAAGGTCTTCGAGAACCGCTCGCGCGACCACGCACGCAACGCGTACTGGATGCTGTTTGCCCCCGAGGAACTCGCCAAGCGCGCGGGTCAGGGCATTCGCCAGGGCTTCACGAACGCCGGCACGCTACCCAACGCCTAATCGTCACACACGAGGAGACTGTCATGCCCGAAGCCGTCATCGTCGCTACGGCCCGCACACCGATTGGCCGAGCCTTTAAGGGTTCGTTGGTCGAACTGCGACCCGACGACCTCACCGCCTTCATTGTGCGAGCCGCACTCGAAAAGGTGCCCGAACTCGATCCCCACAGCGTGGAGGACCTCATGGTCGGTTGCGGCCAGCCCGCCGGTGAGTCGGGCTTCAATGTCGCACGCGTGGCCGCGGTCTTGGCGGGGCTCGACGACGTCCCCGGTGTCACGATCAATCGGTACTGCTCGTCGTCGCTGCAGACGATCCGCATGGCGGCCCACGCGATTCGTGCGGGCGAAGGCGACGTCTTCATCGCCGCGGGGGTGGAGACCATCTCGCGAATCGGCAGTGGTGCCGCCGATAGCGGCGCGGCCATGAACCCGCTTTTCACCGACGCGATTGCGCGCACGTTCGAGCGCACACCCAAGGCGGGCGCCCCGTGGACCCCTCAGAGCGGCCTGCCCGACGTCTATATCGCCATGGGCCAGACAGCTGAAAACGTGGCGGAGTTCGAGAAGGTCTCTCGACTCGAACAAGACGAGTTCGCGCTGCGCAGTCAAGAGCTCGCCGTCGCGCACCAAAAGAACGGCTTCTTCGATCGAGAGATCACGCCGGTCACGACCCCCGATGGCACGGTGGTGACCAAGGACGACGGGCCGCGTGACGGCACCACGCTCGAAAAACTCCAGAGCCTGCAGCCGGTGTTTCGTGAGGGCGGCACCGTCACCGCGGGCAACGCGTGTCCCCTCAACGACGGCGCGGCCGCGGTCGTCGTGATGAGCGACACCCGCGCCAAGGAGTTGGGCATTACGCCACTGGCCCGGGTCGTATCGAGTGGCGTGAGTGCTCTCAACCCCGAGATCATGGGTCTCGGCCCGATTGAGGCCTCGCGCCAGGCTCTGGCGCGCGCGGGCATGAGCGTCGCCGACATCGACCTCTTCGAGATCAACGAGGCCTTCGCCGCCCAGGTCCTGCCCTCGGCCAAACACCTTGAGATACCCCTGGACAAGTTGAACATCCGCGGCGGGGCGATCGCTCTCGGTCACCCCTTCGGGATGACCGGCGCACGCATCATGGCCACACTGATCAACTCACTCGAGGACGCTGACAAGCGATTCGGACTCGAGACGATGTGCGTCGGTGGTGGCCAGGGTATGGCCATGATCATCGAGCGACTGAACTAGCTACTCGCTCTCGCCCGTCCACCGCGCGCCGGGGTCGGCCTCGTAGAGCGCGATGTCGTCGTCACTCACGGCGTGCGCCTCGTCGGGCAACATGACCGGAATGGAGTCGCGGATCTCGTAGGCGAGGCGCGTGCGGGGGTTAAAGAGCACGTCGTGAGCCGGGACGTACAGCAACTTGCCGTGATCGACCGGGTCTTCGAGCAACGAGAGCAGAAAATCGTCCACGGCCATCAGCTGAGCTCCTTGATCATCGTCACGGTCTGCGCCACGTGTTCGCGTAGCGACTTCTCGTCGCGATCTTCCACGTTGAGACGCAGCAGTGGTTCGGTGTTCGAAGCGCGCAGGTTGAACCACCACGATCCGTAGTCCGCGCTCAATCCGTCGAGCTCATCGGTCGTCACGCCCTCGTGTTCCAGGCGCTCGCGAACCTTGGCGATCACGTCCGACGGACTCGAGACTTCGGTGTTGATCTCGCCGGAACTGGCGTAGCGGATGAAGGGTGCGGCGAGCTCCGATAGCGGGAGGTCCGACTGACTGAGGAGTTCTAGGACCACGAAGGCGGTGATGATCCCGGAGTCGGCGCGATAGTTGTCGCGGTAGTAGTAGTGGCCCGAGTGCTCGCCCCCGAAGATGGCTCCGGTCTCGGCCATTACCTGCTTGATGTAGCTGTGACCGACGCGCGTGCGCACGGCGACTCCCCCGGCCTCTTCGATCACCTCGGGCACGGACTTCGAACAGATCAGGTTGTACAGCACGGTCGCGCCGGGATGACGAGCCAACATGACCGACGCCACCATTGCGGTCGTGGTCGATCCACTCACCGGATTCCCGAGCTCGTCGATCAGGAACACGCGATCCGCGTCACCATCGAAGGCGAGTCCGACGTCCGCGCCGGTCTCGCGCACGCGCGCCTGGAGGTCGACGAGATTGGCCGGATTGAGGGGGTCGGCCGGGTGGTGGGGAAAAGTCCCGTCCAACTCGCCATAAAGAATCTCGACATGAAAGGGCAGGCCGTCAAAGACCAACGGAGCGACGAATCCCCCCATGCCGTTCGCGGTGTCGGCCACGATGCGCAGCGGGCGAAACGAGGCGACGTCCGCGAAGGAGTGCACGTGGGTGACCCACTCATTGGTCAGATCAAGCGTCGAGTACTCCGCTTGTTCGCCGTCGGCCGGGTGGTCGTAGAACTCCTGGGTCAGTTCTTCAATTTCCTTGAGCCCCGACTCGGCGCCGATGGGTTTGGCCCCGGCGAAGCACAACTTGATCCCGTTGTACTGGGCGGGATTGTGCGAGGCGGTGAACATCGCTCCGGGCATACCGAGGTAGCCCGAGGCGAAGTAGAGAAAGTCGGTGGACGCGAGCCCGAGGACGGTGACCCCGACTCCGACCGACCGCGCGCCGAGAGCAAAGGCGGCCAACAGCGGCTCGCTCGAGGTGCGCATGTCACGCGCGACCACGATGCGCGGCGACTGGACGAAGGTCCCAAAGGCCGAACCCACCGCGCGAGCGATGCGCTCATCCAGCTGATCGGGATAGGTGCCGCGGACGTCGTAGGCCTTGAAAATCTCGGACGTCTCCACGGGGGCTCAGTCTACCGAGCGCCTTCTTCGACGCCGAATGGCCAGCACGAGAACGACGAGACCGCTAACGACCGCGACGTCGCTCACGACGTGTCCCACCGTGTACGAAGGAGTGCTGCCATAGACGAGCGAGACATTCTTCGATGTCGGCACGACCGCCATCAGGTTGGGACTCACGCGATAGGGACCCGTCGCGCCGGTCACGTGCCAGCGCGGGTAGTACGAGATCTTCACCAGCATGGGCACACCCACGCGACTCACGTGAAACGAAATCGACTGCAGACCGACCTTGACGTGCGTGACGGTCACCTTGGGCAACGCACCCGAGGCGCTCATCGAGTTGATGCTCGTCGCACGCGGCCAGTTCGACGGACCGCTCTCGGCGGCAAAGACGCTCTGGCGGTCATTGGTCAGCCACCACTCCTCGTTCTCGCTCAGCCAGTTGTGCTGAGAGGAGATGTTGGCCACGACGTTGGGATCTTCACCCAGCGACTGCACCATGGGACTGTGGGTGATCAGGTAGATGCGCCACTGCGCGCCCGGCGCGGGCCAGGTCTTGGTGGTGGCGACCAGCTTGAGGTCGGGAACAGCCGCCGCCTGCTTGAAGACGGCCGGAGAGAAGGCCATGAAGTACTTCACGCCGAGAATCTGCAGGTGTCGCACGCCCTCCGCCACGTCGAGTGGTCCGTAGTTCAGCCCGACCTGCGGGTCGCTCGGCGAGACGCTCAGTTCGGACTGGTCCAGGTAGTGATACGGCGTCGTCGGCGAGGACTCCATGAGCAGGCCCTCCATCGAGTCCACGCAGTTGTCGGTCCAATACGGCAAGAGCATCAGCGCTTCGGGGGTGCCAAATCGATTCTCGGACGAGTTGTACTCCCACATCGCTCGACCGCACCCGTATTTTGCCGAGACCCTCTGCATGGTCGTGATGATGTCGTGATACTCGGGCCACGAGGTTTGGGCCTGGTAACCCGCGTAGTTGTCGGCCGCCCACGCCGAAACTTGGTTGCCGGTCAGATTGAGACTGAGAAAGTTCGCCACCGGCGTGATGAGACCCGGCACGGTCGATCCGAGACCGAGGATCGCGACCGCGCAGGTGGCCCAAAAGACGCGACCGCGACGCCAGTAGCTCTCCTCGGACTCGTCGGCGTCCGCCTCGGGCGCCATCGCCGCGACGCCGGATTCGCGCCGGACGCCCTCGTCTTGTTCGCGCGCGATGTCGTCGCCCTCGACGTACGCGGGTTGCCACCGACGACGACGGGGAATGTAGTTCGCCCAGCGGGCCGCCATGTAACCCACGAGCCAACCCGACACGAGGTAGATCGAGATGAACCAGAAAGGAATGAGCCGCTGGTTCCAGATCGCACTCTGGGGATCGAGCACGAAGGCCCAGAACGACGCGACCGTCGTCCAGGCGAGGATGAGCCCAAGGCGATCGCGCACGAAAAACGCGACGAGCACCGCGACGCACGCCACACAGATGATCCAGCGGTCCCCCGCCGCGCCGCCGACGGAGTTAAACCACCCGAGCGTGGAGAAGATCTCGCGCAAGTTCGATACCGGAACGTTCGTGTAGCCCAGCGAATCGGTCAGCGACTGTGAGACCGCAAAGGGAAAGAGCCACCACGCCGAAAGCCCCACCGACAACAGTCCCGCTCCAAGAGCGAAGCGCATCGGGCGCGACTGGTCACCGCGCAGCAGCGTTCGACGTTCGTCGTTGTCCAAGTCACGACGCTGCACCAGCTCGGCAGCGGTCATGACCAGGATCATGGCGAGGGCGAAGCGCAGGGCGACGAAGAACGACATCACCACAAAGACCGCGGCGAGGACGGTAAAGACGTAGCCGCGTCGCGAATAGATCACTTGAACGATGCGACCAACCGCGAAGAGCGCGAGCAACAACGTGAAGATCAGCGAGTACGGCGACTCGCGCGTGGACAGAAAGCCGACCGAGTTGGTCGTGGCCGCCGTGTCAAAGAAGAACGGCACGAAACCGATGCACAAGGAGGCCCCGAGTACCGCGAGCCGATTGGTGACGCTGTCGAGTTCCTTGGCGCGTCCGTCGTGCTCGAAGAGCCCGTAGCGATACGCGAGTTCGTAGAGCAGCACCAGAACCACCGCGCCGATCGTGAAGAGCCACGGCAGGACGTGCGCGGCCAGGGTCAGGCTGAGCGAGATCGCGGCCAGCCAAAATCCACGGCCCGTGCGCATCCCTCGCGCGAAGAGTCCGATCGTGAGTAGCGCCAGGGCGAGCGAGAGCGAGAAGGCGTACTCACCCGCCATGGTCGAAAAGAGATTGCCGCCGTCGATCGTGAAGGTGGCGTCAAAGAGAAAGGGCAACGTCGCGAGTGCCAGTGCGGCGGGAATGGGACGCGGCGCGCGAAACAGTCGACCCATCGCGTAGGCCGTGATCGGCAGGAGCACCGAGCCGAGAATCGTGGCGAGTTTGATCGCCACGGCAAAGCCGATGATGTAACTCGCGAAGGTGGCGATCACGTCGGGCAATACGAAGTAGTAGGTGTACAGCGGAAAGCCGTCGAACCAGCCGGGGTCCCAGGGCGTGAAGTCAAAGGGATTGCCTGTCGTGCGCAGGTACGCGGGCGCGGCCAAATGGCTTCCGGTGTCGCCGCCGGTGATCAGCGTGTTCGAAAAGATGAGATTCGGGTGCAGCTCCCAGACGGTGATGAAGATGACGGCGAGGACAAGGACGAGATCAAAGATCCGCTCGGTGGTCCACCAGGCCCTAAAACGCGCCATCAATGTCCCGAGCGCAGGTGGATGACCATCACAAAGGCGGTCGCGTTAAAGGCGGCGTGCGTGAGGTAGCTCGGGACCAGTCGCTTGGTGCGATAGGCGACAACCGCGAGCACGATGCCTAGTGCGAAAAGACCCGCGAACTCCAACGGCTCGCCGTGCGCCAGACCGAACAAAGCCGCGCTCACCACGACACCGATCACGACCGCACTGCGGCGGGTAACGCCGTGGATTCCCTCGGCCAGCGCGCGAAAGAGGACACCGCGAAAGAGCCACTCCTCGAACAGAGGGGCGAGGAACACGGTCATGAGACCCACCAGGATGAAGCCCGCGCCGTGGGAGGCGGCAAAGAGGTGGTTGACCGGCCGGTTCAGACTCTTGAAGTGAAACGGGTAGTAGGCGGCGTCGATGAGGTACTGGCACGCAACTCCGAGCACGACGTAGAGAGCGTCGCTCGCCCGAGGGCGCCACTGATCGGGCCAGGGGCGAAGATGGCCCTCGCGGTACGCGAAGACGATTGCGGCAGTGAAGCCCGTCCACACTCCCAACAGCCCCAAAGCGTTCGCCCACCACGGTGGGTTGGCCACCTTCGTGAGGGCACTCAACCCTCCGGGATAACTCGTCAAGGCGGCGCCGAGCGCTTCGAGCAGGGTGGCGACGACCTGACCGACTAAGAATCCAATAAGTCCCGCCACCACGATCGCGACGACGCGCGGCCGATTTTCCAGCGCAGGAACGGAAGGAGAACTCAAGGGGTGGCGCTTTCGACTCGGAGGTTTTACACAGGCCCAAACGACTTGTCGCGGTAGACCTCTAGATTAGATACGTGGCTGATGCACCGAATGATCAAAACGGATACAAAAAGTTTCTCCCCAACGGGGAGAAGCCCATGGCGCCCCAGGTTCGGCGCCGCATCATCATCATTGGCCTGATCGCCTTCGTCATCGGCATTCTGATCATTAACTCGGCGTTCTCGCACCAGAACGTCAAAACCTTGACCTACTCGCACCTGTTGCGCGACGCCAAGTCCAACCAAGTCGATACGGCCACGATTAACAACAACAGCGGCGTGATTACCGGCCAACTGACCAACGGGACGAACTACAGCGCCAATGGCCCGGTGCCCGCTCTTTCTCAGGAAGTGAACGACCTGCGCACCGAGAACGTGTCCGTCACCTTCGCCAATCCGTCCAGCTTGGCCTCGGAGTTTCTGCCCTATCTCATCTGGATCTTGATCTTCGGCGGATTCCTGTACTACGCGAGCCGACAGGCGCGCGGACAGATGAACGGGATGATGTCCGTGGGTCGTTCGCGCGCCAAGCAGTTCAGCGAGGATCACCCAAGGACGACCTTCGCGGACGTCGCGGGGTACCTCGGCGTGAAGCAGGAGATCAGTGAGGTCGTCGAGTTTCTGAAGAGTCCGCTGCGCTACAAGACCATCGGTGCGACGATTCCCAAGGGTGTGCTGTTGGTCGGGCCTCCAGGTACGGGCAAGACCATGCTGGCGCGCGCCGTGGCGGGCGAAGCCGGCGTCCCCTTCTTCTCGGTCTCGGGCTCGGACTTCATGGAGATGTTCGTCGGCGTCGGTGCAAGTCGTGTGCGCGACCTGTTCGCGACCGCGCGCAAGCAAGCTCCGGCGATCGTGTTCGTCGACGAGATCGACTCGATCGGTCGCAAGCGCGGCGCGGGCCTCGGCGGTGGCCACGACGAGCGCGAGCAGACCCTCAACCAGATGCTCAGTGAGATGGACGGCTTCGAGCCGACCGAGGGCGTGGTCGTCATCGCGGCGACCAACCGTCCCGACGTGCTCGACCCCGCGTTGCTACGCCCAGGCCGCTTCGACCGCCAGATCGTGGTTCCCCTCCCGGACCTCGAAGAACGTCTCCCGATTCTCGAGGTCCACTCGAAGGGTAAACCGCTCGATCCCTCGGTGGATCTCATGCTGGTTGCCCGCGGCACGCCCGGCATGAGCGGTGCGGACCTCGCCAACCTCGTCAACGAAGCCGCCCTACACGCGGTGCGACGCAACTCAGCCACCATTTCGATGGAGGACTTCGAGACGGCGCGCGACCGCGTCCTCATGGGCCAAGAGCGCGACACCATGGTCCTCCAGGACGACGAGCGCGAGCGCATCGCCTTTCACGAGAGCGGTCACGCCCTGCTCGCCTACGTGCTCGAAAAGACTGACCCGTTGCACAAGATCACGATCATCCCGCGAGGCATGGCGTTGGGCGTGACGATGACTCTGCCCGAAGAGGACCGCCACATCATGGACCGCCAGGCCCTCGAGGACTCACTCTGCATGCGCATGGGTGGCCGGGTAGCTGAGCTGCTCGTCTACGGCGACCTCTCAACGGGTGCCGCGGACGACTTGCAGCGCAACACCGAACTGGCGCGTCGGATGGTGCGCGAGTGGGGCATGTCCAAGGAGATCGGTCCCATGGCCTGGGGCTCGAACAATCAGGTGTTCTTGGGCGAAGACCTCATGCACACCCGCGACTACTCCGACCACACCTCGAAGGTCATCGACGACGAGGTTGAGCGCATCCTGCGCGAGCAGGAGTCACGAGCCATCGAGGTGGTCACCCTGCACCGGCGCGGACTCGAAGCACTCACCCGCGCGTTGCTCGAGCACGAGACCATCGACGGTGCCGAAGCCGCGCGTCTAATCGACGAGGCGAACGGCGAGCCGGTGCACCCGGTGGGTACCAAGACGGTGAGCGCACTCTCAGCCAAGAGTCGCGCTGCGGCGAAGGAGCAGGCCAACGAGCTGGCCAACGCGCCGGCGGCAACGACTCCGGCAACTCCCACCCCCGCGGCACCCACGCCGGGCTGGCAGCCGCCGACGCTACCGGCCGTCTAGAGGCGCCTGCACGTAGAGCCCGGCCGGCCGGCTGGGAAGTGTCACTGTGACGATCGCGCTCGCAGTAGACGCCGATACGAGGTAGGTCCCTGCGGGTTTGGGGATGGCCGCCCCCAACAGTGAAGCCAACGAGACCGTGGTCCCGGGCGCGACCCGGGTGCCCTTGGTTGTCACGTCCTTCGTACTGGGCGTTGTCGAGTACGTCGTCACGCGCACCGTCATGGCGTGCGCCGACGTGTTCGTGAGTTCGGCCACGTCGAAGCCCTCACCGCTGTAGTCCCTGACCACATCAGCACCAGCGGGAGCCTGGGGCGACGACAAGACAATCCACTGTCCCGTGCCCGTCGCCAGCCCCGACACGACCGGCTCACTCGATCGCACCACAACGCTTGCGTAGCCGGCGGCGGGTATCGCGGAGTTCGGCGTAATGGCAATCACGCCGCTCGAATACGGCGGCAGCGAAACACTCTGGGGCGAGATCTTGAACTTCGCCAAGGAGACACTCGCGCTCACACTCACCCTCACGTCGTTGGGGTTGATCACTCGTATCTGGGCCGTCGAGGCGTTCGCCGTGGTGACCGCGGGAAACCACGTCTCGGTGGAGGGAGAGATCACGCCAGCGTCAAAGGAGAGAACACCCGTCGAGTCCTGCTCGCCCACCACCGCCAGCGAGCCGCGTACGACCTTGACGTCGACGCCGACGTTCGGATTGTTCACCACGCTCCGGCCCAGGTCGACCACCTCCTGGACGTGGGCGGGCACCGAGATCCCCTGGATGTTCTCCGGCGCGTAAAAGCCATTCGCCAGGAGAACCGAGATATTCGCGACCGCTTCGGTCGCCGTGGGGTTGTAGAGGCTGACGTACGCGTCAGAGCCAACGAGGGTGTCAAGACCCGCGGCGTACCACCGCGTGACGCCGTGTGAGTCGCACGGCACCGAGGCGTTGCCCTCGATCTCGTCGGCCACCACGCCACCGCCGCTGATCTGGGCCGCGGTCGCGTACGTGACGCTCGGGGTTGTCACCGCTCCCGACTTGGCGCGACTCTTGAGCGGTGGGTCGACCACTCGTGGCTCGACGATCTGGCCGCCGTGCGCCGCGAGTTCCAGCGTGCCGCTCCAGGTCCGCCCACTGCTGGAGACGACCGAGACGCTGACGCTGCGCGCCACGTCGGCGGTGTTGAAGTACGAGACGCGCCCGGGGGCGGAGCTGGTGAGACCGGTGCAGTAGAGCGCCGTGGACTCGGCGTTAATGGATGTCGCGAGACCGCTAGGAAGCGCCGTGGGATTGCTGGGTGTTGAGCGGGTGGTGGCGAACCCGACGAGGGCCACGATGAGCGCGAGGACACCGAGCCACGGGAAGCGCCGCGACGACTTCATCGTTCGCTCCGAGCACGCTCACGGCGGCGCCGGCCGGTGAAGAGCCACTCGACTCGTTGAATCCAGCCAAAGCCGAGCCACACGAGCACCCACACCGCGAGCGTGAAGATCGCCAGAATCGTGTCGAACGGGAAGCGCTGGAGTAAGAGCGTGCCGGTCAGGTTCGACGTGCTAGTCGGCACCTGAAAGTACGACAGCCACGTGTTGTCAGTGGAGTGAGGTGCTCCCTTGCCGTTGACGCTGAGCGCAAAAGCACTCGCCGGGGCGTAGCCCGCTTCCACGGTCGATCCCGAAAAGAGCGCTCCGGTGTTCGAGGTCGTCGAGAACAGGGGAAGGATCCTCGACGTGCCGGGAACGGTCTGGGCGACGATGCCGTGAAAGAGCGAGTTCGAAAAGACCTCGACCGACGGTGTCTGCAAGACGAGTGAAAGGTCGCTTTGATCGTTGAGTGCGGTGTCGAGCACGCCCGGCGCGTCGCGTACCGGCGCGCTCTGCACCCCGGCCAGCGCGGGAGCCGAGGAGTTCATCACGACGATGGTGGAGATCCCCGCGGTCGCCAGCAGCGAACCGAGGCGCACCGTGCGCCCATTGATGGCGTCCGAGACCGACTTCATGATCAGGTCGCCCGCTCCTGAGTCGGGCGAGACGAACTGCGTTGCCCCGCCCGGAAGCCCGTCCATCGACGTGGCCGCTTCGAGTCCGGGCTCAACCGTCCAGCCCGCGAGCGGCAGCACCGAGGGGTCACCCAGCCATAGGACGCGATAGCCACCCGCGTCGCTGGGGGCCAGCGTGCTCAAGGACTGCGCGACGCTGGTCGTCGGCAGGTCAAAACGCCCGCTCCCGAGACTCTGGAGAAAGGGCAAGCTCGCCACCGCCAGAGTGAGCACCGAGGCCACGGCGGCAATCTGTCGCCAGCCGAAGCGATCACCGCGCAGGTCTAACTCGAGCGCTCCCACGCCCAGGCCAATCATTGCCGCGAGCGTGAAGGCGTACAGCGCCAGCAATACGTCAAGGTCGGGCGCGAACGAACCCAACCAGTGTCGCGAGACCAGCGCCGCGAGAATCATCGTGAGGCCCGCGATGGTCGCGAGTTTGGTCGCCACGCGCCGGCGATCACCGCGACACAGCACGAGGGCGAACAGCGCGGCCACGGGCAGGAGCCAGCCCCACCACGTCGCACCAAAGCCGCCATCGACGTCGCGCAACATCGAGAGAAATGACGGCACCGACCACGGTCCGCGCGGCAGCCCAAAGATCTCCACCGACCGGCGCCCCGCGGCCAGGGCGTCCACGGTCATCGGCAACAGAAAGATCGCGACGTTAAAGATCAGCCCGCCCACGAGGCGCGCCGTGCCACGAAAGTTGCTGTCGGGATCCGGTTCAAAGGCCCGCGAGAGCGCGACGCCCACGATCACGAGGACACTCACCACCAGGGTCGCTGGCGCGAGGGCGGTGGACAAAGCGACGATCATGATGAGAGTCATGCGTTGACCCGCTTCACTCACGCGCCAACCGCGCTGTCCGAAGGGAACGGGTTCGCCGTAGGGGCGGGGACGAAAGCCCGGCACGTCCATGACTTCAAAGGTGCGTCGCACGATGAAGGGCAAACTGGCGACGCTGACCAACACATCGAGACGACCCTGACCGATTGCGTTCAGGCCGAGTGGCATCGCCGCGTAGGCGATCGCTCCCACTAAGCGCGCTCGGTTCGAGGCTCGGTCCTTCAGGAAGCGCCCCACGCCCACCGCACCCAGGGGGACGGCGACGATCAGCGCGAGACGCGGCAGTATCCCCATGCGTCCGATGACGAAGGTGCCGGCGAAGGCGAGGACCCCGTAGCCCGGCATCCCCGGGGTGCCCGTGCCCACACCGCTCGCCGACCAGGAGGCGAAGAAGTGCCGCCACGTCGACCACCAGGAGTCGAGGGGCGCAAGATTCCCCACCATCGGTAGGTGCATCGAGAAGAGATTGCGCGAGCCAATGAACCACAACAGCGCGAACACCACGATGAGCGTGGCCTGGGCTCGAAAGGACGTCATGATGTGCGAGGGTCGCGTACGAATCTCAAACGCCTCGCTCGCGGCGATCTCGTCGAACTCCTCGTCCTCGGAGAAGGCGGCGGCGAATCCGACGCCGCTCTCCTCACTTTCGCTGATCTCTTCTCGCTCCAGATCGACCTCGGGCGGCAGGATGCCGCGGGCCCGGTCATACCCTTCGCGAACCAGCGTCACCACGAAGCGCCGGAGTCGAAGTGCGCCCCCGACCTGCAAACGGTGGAGTTCAGAGTCAGACAGCACGCGAGATGCGTTCATCTGGCGGCGGCGCTGTCGTACGCGACGGCGGTGTTTGATCAGCCAGCGCCAGGAACCCACGATGGCGCCCGCCCGATCGGTGTCGCCGCCCACCAGGGCCACGATCAACTCCACGCAGTCCAGGGCGAGGAGAGCCAGCAGGGTCCACCACGCCGTGCGTCGGCGCCAGCCCGAGGCCACGATGAGCAACTGGTGTCGGCGCAAGAGATCTTGGCGGCTGGCCCGTCGCGTGCCGAGCGCGGAGGTGGGGCGCTCACCGGTTGCGATCGTCTCGCGATGGGCCACTTTGGCCAGCGGTGCCACCACAATGCGCGCACCGGCGACCTGTGCTCGCCAACACAGATCCAGGTCCTCTCCTAGCAGAGTGATCACGGGATCGAATCCGTGCAGGGAGGAAAAGAGGTCGGCGCGAACGAGGGTGACACCCCCGGGCGCGACGAAGACGTCGCGCTCTAAGTCCTGTTGACCGTGGTCGACCTCACCTTTTTCGATGCGCTCGCGCGCGACCCCGAAGCGATCGCACGACTGGCCGACGTGCAAGAGCGTGATTGGGTCTTCGTACTCGACGAACTTGGGCGTGACGATACCCGCGTTCGTGCGATAGGCCGCTTCGATCATCAGTTGGAGCGCGTCGGGCTCGAGGCGCACGTCGTCGTGACAGAAGAGAAAAAAGGCCGTCCCCTCCACCATGAGAGCCGCCTCGTTGCACGCAGCGCCGAAGCCTCGGTTCTCATCCAGGACACGCACGAAGGCGTTCGGCGCGACCGATGCGACGCGTTCGGCGACACTGGGCGCGTCGCCATTGGCGACCACCAAGAGGCTCAACTGCTCGTAGTTTTGCGCCGCCAGCGACGCCGCCGCGGCTTCAAGACCCGGTCCGGAGCCGGTGGTGACGATGACGGCAACAACGGCCGGAGCACGAGATTCCATCAGTTCATTAAGGCTACTGGCCTCGGCCCGTGGCAACGGAATCGAGTGACGTTCAACAATCGATGCGACGTCTTAGGTCGTGCGACGCCGACTTTCGAGGTCGGTGATGACATCGTTCAAGGTCTGGTCCAACGGAATCTGCGGTGACCAACCCGTCGCGTGTTGCAACTTCTCGTAGCTCCCGCGAAAGACGGGTATCTCGACGGGCCGCAACAACGCGGGATCGATCACCGTCGTGATCTCGGGTGCAATGCGTTGGACCAACTGTGCGCAGAGATCACTGAGCAGCACGTCGCGACCCGACGCCACGTTGTACGCCTCGCCCGTGAGGCCGTACTGGGCGAGCAGGCGGTAGGCGCGCACGACATCGCGCACGTCACAGAAGTCGCGTCGCGTCGACAGATCGCCGACCGGAATCTCTCGATCGCCGCGCTCCTTCGCGTCCAACAAGCGCGTGACCAGAGCGGGCACGACGAAGCTGGCCGACTGACCGGGGCCGAGATGATTGAAGGGTCGCGCCACGACAACGCGCTGACCACGTCGTCGCACCACGTCATGCGCCACGTTCTCGGCCTCGACCTTGCTCGCGGAATATGGGTTCGCGGGCGCGACCCGAAAGGTCTCGCCCAGCGGCAGGTCTTCTTCGCTCACGATGCCGTAGACCTCTGACGTGGACACCACGATGGTGGTCGACGACGGTGCGACCTCGTAGGCCGCGTCCAGCACGCGATGCGTGCCCACCACGTTGACGCGCGTGAACTCATTCGCCCGCTCCCACGACTCGCCCACGTGGGTGAGAGCCGCCAGGTGAAACGTCGTGTCGGGAACGTAACGTCGAAAGACGTCGCGCACGGCGGTTTCGTCGGTCACGTCGTACTCGCGGTCGATTCCCAGCACCTCATCACCGCTCTCGCGCAAGTGGCGAATGAGGTGCTGGCCCACGAATCCGTGTGATCCGGTGACCAAGGCGCGCATCAGGACAGGGCCACGTCGTAGGCGCTGAGGTGTTGATCGAGGCAACGCTCCCAGGTGAAGTTCCCGGCTCGCAACCGAGACCGCACCGCGCGCTCGGCGCGATCCTCGCTCGACTCGCGAAGCGCCGTCAGAAGCGCCTCGGCCAGAGCTGCGGCGTCGCCGACAGGGACGAGATAGGCCTCGTCACCCGCCACCTCGGCCATGACGGTCTCGGCGCTCGTCACCACCGTCGCCCCACAGGCCATCGCTTCGAGCACCGGAAGACCGAAGCCCTCGCCGCGCGACGGATACGCGACGGCCCGTGCCCCGCGGTATAACGCTGGCAGCAGGTCATCGTGGACGAAACCGAGACGACGAACCCGCGCGCCAAACGGGTGTGTGCTGAGAGTCTCTTCGACGGGTCCCTCGCCCCAGCCCACCTGACCGCAGAGCCACAGCTCCACTGCGTCGTCCTCTCGCGCCACTTCGCTGAAGGCCTCGAGCAAGAGGTCGAGTCCCTTGCGGGGCTCGACTGTTCCCACGAAGAGGATGTAGGACGAACCCAGGGGCAGGTCGTGACGCTCAAACAGATCGCCGTCGAAGGAGCTGTCAGGGTCGAAGACGTCGAGCTCCACACCGAGCGGCGCCACCACAATGGGCGCGTGCTGGGGAAAGAGCTCTTCCATGAGGCGCGCCGTGAAGTCGCTGACCGAGATCAGCGCACTCGCGTGCTGGGCAGAGAACGTGATCGCTCGGCGAAAGAAGGCGACCTTGGAGCGCTCGTGCCACTCGGGATTCGTAAAGAAGGTGAGGTCGTGAATCGTCACCACGCAGGGCGTCGAGCGACGCCGAGGCATTGTGTAGTGCGGGCCGTGCCAGAGATCAGCATCTTTGGCGGTGGCCGACGCACCGAGCAGATAGGCCTCGACCGCCAAGCGGGTGGCGCGCGAACTCGGTACCAGAGGAGCGAGGGTCGCATCGGGTGACAGATCGGCCCACCGCTCGGTGTCGTCGCGTCGCGTCACCAGTGTCGTGGTGACACCCCGGAGCGGGAGACGCCGGGCGACCTCCACGATGTAGCGGCCGGCTCCGGCCACCTGCGGGGGTACTGCCGAGACGTCGAGTGCAACCTTCACCGCCAACTCGCCAGATGGTCGAGGGCGACGTTGCGCCACGTGAGATCCGCCACACTGTCTCGTCGCTGCGCACGCGCCGACTCGGTGGTCGACAGCGCCAAGGCGCTCACGAGTCCGGCTTCGATGGCCGCCACATCCATGGCGTCCACTACTACCACCTCGGGGTTGTGCGCGACGCTGGGCGTCGAAGCACTCGCCACGACGCGCGCTCCCTGATGTAACGCCTCGACCGGCGGCAGTCCGAAGCCTTCGGCCCGTGGTACATACGCCACGACCGATGACTCCCGCAGCAACCCCTTGAGCATGGCGCGACTTACCTCACCGAGCACAACGGAGTCGGCCGAGATCGATGCTTCCCCACCCCTGGGGCCCGACCACCACGAGCGCCCCGAGTTCCGGGTGTTCGGCGCGCGCGTGGACGTGGGCGGCGACCAAGCGCTCGAGATTCTTTCGGGGCTCCCTCGTTCCGGCGTACAGCGTGTAGGGACCGTCGACCCCGCGTTCGCGCAACAGCGCGGCCACCCGCTCGGCACTCTCGGGCGTGACGTCATCGTCGTCTACGCCGAAGCGTGACTCGTACAGGCGACCTGGCGCAAAGCCCTCTGCGATGAGACGTTCGCGCAGCCCCGGGGCGGTCACAATGACGCGCACGTCCTCGCGACGACGCAGCATCGCCAGACGTTCTTCGTGAAATCGAATGCCCCGCGGAGTACTGGCGTCAGGTTCGTCTCGCCAGAGAAGATCGTGCAGCGCGAGCGAGTGCACAGCACCGGAAACGCCACCGCGATAAGGACCGGCGAGTGACGTCGCGTGTACGACGTTGCTGGTCGATGGGACGCCCGGGGTCAAGTACGCCCAGGCACGAGTGAGAAGTCCGACCGGCAGCATCGCACTCACTGTGCGCACCCCCAAGTCGTCAAGCGGCTGACGAGGAGTACCCGTCGGGGCGATGCCGGTCAGGTGCAGCGACTCGTCACCGAGCGCCACGAGTCCCTTGACGAGTCCCCGCACGTACGTCGCGATGCCGCCGGGCTGGGGACGGTAGAACTGGTCAAGTGAGACGGCTACCTCGAGGGACACGTCTCTAGCCTCGCACGACGGCGCGATACAGGGTTATGTAGGCGCGCGCCGCGGTCGCCGGGGCAAAGTCCTGAGCGCGTGACCTTCCGGCCGCGATGGCGATCGCCCGGCGCGAGGAGTTGTCCCATAGATCCTCGAGTAGTGCGGGCACGTCGTCGTCGCTGTTCGTCAGTGCGGCCGCGCCGCTCAGCAGTTCACGGTTGATCGCGGTGGCGCGAGCAATGGTGGGCACGCCCGCCGCCAAGGCGGCGATCGCGAAGGAAGGAAACCTCGCGCCATCGGAGATGTGCAACACGACGCGCGCATCGCTCAACGCATCGCGCGCCTCGCTGCGAGGGCGTAGGTGCACGTCGATGCCTCGAGCGCGGATTCGCTGAGCGACTTTCGCGCTCGTCACGGCCTCCACTTGCGTGCCGTGACGCCGTGCAAAGTCAACGAGGTCACGCGACAAGGTAAAGAATGGCTCGACGACGCCGGTTAGGTTGACGACCACACGAGTGCCCTCCGTCGTTGGCTCCACGACGGGAACCGCGGGTGGCACCACGACCACTTGGGTTCGCGCCACGTGGAGAACCTGTTGGACCTCGTGGCTCGCGCTGCGCGTGGACGCGACGAGTGTCGCGCCATGGTCGACCGCACGACGCAACTGGTTGATGCGCTGGTACTCGCGCGACTCTCCGCGAAGGGGTCGCAGGTCGTCCACGGAGATCACGAGCGGCGTGGACCTGGTCGGTGGCGTGGCACGACCGGCGACGTGAATCACATCGAGCGGCTCCAGGAATCGATCGATCGCAGGACCGATACCGCGACGCCAGAGCGGGGCCCACAGCGCCCTGCCCAACAGGCGCGCCTCGTCGGGCGAACGCCGAGCACTGAGCGTATGGAATCTCACCAGCTCACACGCGCGCGAGGTGTCCAAGGCATTAGCCAAGTCGTTCATCGAATTGCCCAACGACTCCAGCGAGCCGTCCAGGTCGAGCCCGACGCGCAGCGCGTCGCTCACGGAGCCAGGGCGAGAGCGCGCGCCGCGCTAGTCCAGCGGGGCCACAGGTCGACGGCCCATCTACCGAAGGCTTCGGTGCTCGTGGCCACCACGGCGATCGCCTCGTCCGCGTTGACCAACAGCATCGCGCCGCTCTGGCCGAAGTGACCGAAGCTGCGAGGGGGCCAGTCGCCCATCCAGTGCTCCTTGTCGCCACGAATCTCGGGTCCCATCCCCCACGGGCACGGCGCAAAGCGGCCAAAGCCCGGCACGATTCCATCGAGATCGGGCAGATAGGGACGGATGAGTCGGTCGCGAGTGGCGAGAGAGAGCAGATCCGAACGCATCCACGCGAGCGCAAAGGTCGCGAGGTCGTTGGTCGATCCGCTCACCCCCGCGGCCGGACGCCCGACGAGTGATGTGGTCGCCAGACCCAAGGGGGAAAAACTCGATCTTCGAGCCACTGCGCGGCACCATTCTCGCCCACGATCTTGGATACCGCGAGTTCGACGCCGTAGTTCGAGTACACGCGCTTGGTCGCGATGGGGACGACGGGATCGCCTTCTTCGAGACCGAGCCCGCTCGAGTGAGAGAGAAGATTGGCGTAGTTGGCGCCCTGGGGGCCGACCATCTCGGTATAACTGTGCAAATCCCAGTCCATCTCCACGCCAAAGGCCATCGATACCGCGAGTTTGGAGACGGACGCCCAATCACGCACGTCGTCGAGGTCGCCATGTTCCGCGACGCGCTCGATCGCTCCGCCGTTCATGCGCAACACCACGAAGGCGGGCGAGCCGGGCCATCCCTCATCGAGCTCGCTCATCATTCGATGTTATCTACGCGCCTCTAAGGTTTCGGAGGTGATAACGGTTCTCTCGGGCGGCGTGGGTGCGGCTCGGCTCTTGCACGCGCTGAGCGACGTGGTCGATCCGAGCGAGTTGTGCGCCGTCGTGAACGTCGGCGACGACCTCGTGCTACACGGACTGACGATCTGTCCCGACCTCGATACCATCACGTACACCTTGGCCGGTCTCAACAACGACGAACTGGGATGGGGACTGCGCGGCGAGTCGTGGCGGGTCATGGAAGAGTTAGGAGCCCTGGGTGGCGAGGACTGGTTTCGACTCGGTGATCGCGATCTCGCCACGCACCTCTATCGAAGTCAGCGACTCGCCCAGGGTGCCACCAAAACCGAGGTCGCCCATGAGCTCACTCGACGACTCGACGTGGCCGTCACGCTGTTACCGGTCACCGACGACACCATCGCGACGGAGTTCGTGACCGAAAACGGACGACTCAGCTTTCAGGAGTACTTCGTGAAGTACCACCACGACGTCGTGGTGCGCGGCGTCGAGATCGTGGGCGTGAAGGACGCGACGATGACGTCCGAGGTCGCCCGCGCACTGCGTGAGTCGCAGCGAATCGTGATCGCGCCATCCAACCCCGTGATCTCCATCGATCCGATACTCCAGGTTCCTGGTGTTCGTGAGATTCTCGCCACTCGGCGCGCCGACATCATTGCGGTGTCACCTCTCGTCGGTGGTGCCGCCCTCAAGGGTCCGGCGGACCGATTGATGCGCGAGCTAGGACATGAGTCCAGCGCGCTTGGCGTGGCCGACTACTACGGCGACCTCGTGGGAACCTGGGTCATCGACGAAGTCGACGCGGCGCTGGCTGAACCCATTCGTCACCTCGGGATGCGCGTGGAGGTCACGACCACGATCATGGCCGAGCCCGAGAGTGCCCGACGAACTCGCCACGGTGCTGGTGTCGTGAGCGAACTTCGCCTTGTCGCGCTGGCGTGTCCCGTCATGGTGCAGAGTGGCGATGACCTCGTGACACTCCTCATCGACTCTCTTGAGTCCGCCGGCGAAACCTTGCGCGAGAACGACCTGGTGATCGTGACCAGCAAGGTGGTCTCAAAGTCCGAAGGCCAGGTCGTGGCATTCGACGGAACCGACGAGCACAAAGTTGCCATCGTCGAAGGCGAGTCGCGTCGCGTCTTGCGCCGTCGCGGCACGCTTCGCATCACCGAGACACACCACGGCTTCATCAACGCCAACGCCGGGGTGGATCTCTCCAACGCCGACGATGGCACCGCCATCCTGCTACCCAAAGACCCGGACCGCTCGGCGCGGAGAATCCGGAGTGAGCTCACTCGTCGCCTCGGCGTCGACGTAGCGGTCCTCATCACGGACACCTTTGGACGGGTGTGGCGCCAGGGTGTCACCGACGTCGCGCTCGGTTCGGCCGGACTGCGCCCCGTACTCGATCTTCGCGGCACTCACGACGCGACGGGACGTCTGCTCGAAGCCACCGAGGTGGCGATCGCCGACGAGATTGCCGGTGCGGCGAACCTCGTCCTGCATAAGTCCGCCGCCACGCCCTTCGCACTGGTGCGGGGACTCGACCCTTCCTTCTTTGGTCCGGGCTCGGTGGGCGAGAACATTGTGCGCTCGAAGAACGACGACCTGTTTCGTTAAACGGGACTACACGCCGCCGAGACGAACGTCACCGAAGAGGTGCGAGTCGGGTGCGACGTGCTCCTTGGCTCCGACCACGCAGGTGGGACCCAGCTGTGATCCTGACCCGATAACTGCTTCGGGCCCGATGATCGACGAGCGAATCTCGCTCCCGCTCTGAACAACCGCCCCGGGCAGCAACACACACTCGTCGAGCACGACGTCGGCAGCCACCACGCAGCCCCGGTCGACGACCGAGTTGGTGAGTTTGGCCGAGGGGTCAACGGTCGCCGAGAGTGCGCGCCAGGATCCGTCCACCACGCCGACGAAGTCGTGTTGGGAGTTGCGGCCCTTAAGGACATCGACGTTCGCCTGCAAGTAGAGACGCGGCGTGCCCGTATCGAGCCAGTACGCGTGATCGGCCATGGCAAAGAGCGTGCCCGCAGCGGCCAACGCGGGAAACGTCTCGCGCTCCACGCTCACGCGACGGTCGGACGCGATGCGGTCAAGCGCGCGCAGCTCGAACACGTAGGTTCCCGCGTTGATCAGGTTCGTTGGTGCCTCATCGCGCGGCGGTTTTTCGACGAAGGCGATCACTTGGCCGTCGTCGGTCGTGGGCACGACGCCAAAGTGCGAGGGGTCCTCCACGGGGTGCAGGGCGATCGTCGCTTCCGCGTCGTGTTCGCGGTGAAAGGTGAGGAGTGCGGTCACGTCCAGATCGGTGAGGACATCGCCGTTCACGACGACGAAGGTGTCGTCCACCCCGGCGAAGTCGGCGGCGAAGCGGATGGCACCCGCGGTATCGAGCGGCTCGGGTTCGACGGCGTACGTCACCCGCACACCCGAGATGAGATTCGTCGGGTACGCCTCGATGAACCGATCGGGCAAGTAGCCCAGCGACAGCACCGCGTCGGTCACGCCGTGGCGACCCAGAGATTCGAGTACGCACTCGATCATCGGCACTCCCACCAGGGGCAACATCTGCTTGGGCGTCTCGTACGTCAACGGCCGCAGTCGCGTGCCCTGGCCACCGACGAGAATGACCGCCTGCAATCTCAGCCCTTGGTAGTTGTCGTCGTCGGGGTGGTCGTCGTGGTCAGTGGTGCGGTCGTGGTCGTCGTCGGTGCAGTTGTCGTCGTGGTGGTCGTGGGCGTAGTGGCATCCTTGACCATCTCCTGCTCCGAGACTTCCGCCGGGGCAAAGGGCGTCACACCCGAGGGCACAAAGGCCAGCGTTACGCGCAGGTCCTTGACGAAGTGGATCTTGGCGGGGTTGGTCGTCAAGGTCGGCTTTACTTGGCCGAGCGTCGTCCAGTACGCGTAGACGACCTTGCCGGGCTTGCCCGCGTACTTAGTGCCCGCCGCACAGATGTCGCCGTTCTTAAAGGTGGTCTTGGGGTTGGCCACGCCGTCGGCCTTGGGCACTGCCAACTCGCTCGACGTCAACTTCAGTCCGGCGTATTCCTTGGCGAAGGTCTTAAGGTTCGCGTTGTGGCCCGCGTCCGCCGCGGTGAGCGGGGTCAGACGAATGACGTTGTCGCCACCGACGAGGAATCCGCCGCCCTTGTAGCTCGTGTCTGTCTGCAAATAGGGCAATGCGGTGCCGCAGTCGTCGACGGCGAGAGCGGCGTACTGGACCGAACCAATCGCCGGGGCGACCACCGGCGCGACGGCCTTCTTCGTGGGGTGGTCGTACTCGTAGCGCGAGAATGCGGTCAACGCGAGTCCCAGGACAACGATGACGAACAGGGCGCCGTAGTAGTTCGCCGGACGCGATTTTTGGTACGTCTTGCCGCCGCCGGCCGAGCCGACACGGCTCACCCACTTGCCAGAATTGCTTTTCGCCACCCTTCAACGCTACTAAATATTGAAGACTGGTCACACTGCGTGGGGGCGGAGGGACTCGAACCCTCACTGGAGGCGGTTTAAGCGCCCTGCCTCTGCCAATTGGGCTACGCCCCCACGCGACGATGTGGTGTGCCAACGCTAATGCATTGTTACGATTTCGCCGAAACGACCGGATTTTTTGGATGCGCTAACTAGGCTTGTTTGATATGTTGCGCGTGCGTCGTCGGAGCACGACTCGTAATCTTTCGCTCCTTCTGGTAGCCGCGTTGAGTGGCCTGTGGGTCGTCGTGCCGACTCCCGCCGGCGCGCGCAGTATCACCCAAACCCAAAAGGCCATGGCCGACTTGTCCGCCGCACTCGCGCGTCAGGAAAAGCGCAGCGAGATCTCGGCGAACGAGTACGACGCCGACCAGGCCAACCTCGCTTCGATCAACGGCAGCATCACGACTCTGGACGCCAATATCGCCACCCTCAAGGTCAAGGAAGCCAAGAAGCGCGCCCAGGTCGCGGTGACCAAACAGAAGGTCGTGGTGGCGGTCGTGCGGGCCTTTGTCCTCGGGGCCTCAGAGACTCAGATCAACTCGCTGTTCAACCAGAACGTGAATCGCGGCGACGCCGAGAAGATCTACCAGGATCAGGTCATCGGCAACCTCGATGCGCTGGAAGCGAAGTTGCAGCGAGAAAAGATGTCACTGGAGCACACCGTCGCCAAGGTCGCGGCCCAACGCGCCCGGGTGGCGAGCCAACGCGCCAAGGCTCAACAACAGACCGACGCGATGCAGCAACTGCTCGCCGCCAACGTGGCCCTGGAAAATCAGACCTCGGTCGAGTTGGCCAACGTCACCGCCCAGTATCGCGTCCAGATCATCAACTATGAGATTGAAGTGGGCGTTCAGGCCGCGAAGGCTAAAAACACCGCGGGTGAAGAGCAGGCGGTCACCGCCGCTTCGGCCGTCGGCGGCCAGAACGCGGCCAACCAGGTGATTCAAGCCGAGCAGCAAGCCGAGTCCTCGGTCACGATCGCCGAAGTCGCCGGGTCCGCTCAGGGACTGGCGGCCGTCAAGGCCGCCGAGAGAGAGATCGGGGTGCCCTACGTCTGGGGCGGCGAGACCCCCGGGGTCGGATTCGACTGCTCCGGACTGGTCCAGTGGGCCTGGGCCCAGGCGGGCATCAAGATCCCCCGCACCACCGAGACCCAGTACCCCGCCATGCTCCACGTCGTGCCGACTGACTTACAGCCCGGTGACCTGCTGTTCTACTTCAACCTCGACGGCGACAACGAGGTTGACCACGTGGTGATGTACGTCGGTTCGGGCCCCTACGGCGTCGACACCATCATTGCCGCGCCCTATACGGGCACCGACGTCGGATACGCGCCCTTCTTTTCCGCCGGCTTCATTGGAGCTGCGCGACCCTAAGCATGATCGATCTCACTATCGTCATTCCGGCCTTCAATGAGAGCGCGCGACTCCAAGACGGTTTCGATCGCCTCGCCCCGGCGCTCGGTGAACTCGGTGAGTCCAGTGTCGAGGTGATTGTCGTTGACGACGGTTCGAGCGACGACACGCTGCGGCGCGCGCATGAGGTCTACGGGCACCTCGAGCATGCGCTATTCCTTCAGCAGCCGACCAACCTCGGCAAGGGCGCGGCCTTGCGCCTGGGTATGGGACTCGCTCGCGGCACCTACGTCATCACGGCCGACGCCGACATGGCCATCGACCCCGGCCAGTTCACACTCTTCACCACGGCGCTGCGCACCAGCGCCTTCGTCCCCGGTACGCGCGCGATCAAGGGTCGCATCGCGTACGGTTCGCCGCTGCGCACCGTCGCGGGCACGGTGTTTCACCATTTCGTGCATCACTACACCCGAACCGCCCAGCGTGACACGCAGTGCGGATGCAAGGGCTTTGAACTGGGGGCGGCCCGACTTCTCGCCTCGCTCGCCATGGTGGACCGATTCGCCTTTGACGTCGAGCTGTTCTATCTCGCGGAGTTGCTGGGTCTGAGTGTCACGCCGTTGCTCGTCACGTGGCAGGACGTGCCGGGATCCTCGGTGCGCCCGGTCCACGACGCGCTCGTCATGTTGCGCGACATCCGCGGTATTCGCACGACGCACTACGAAAGCGTCGTCGTCGAGCTCTCGCCCGAGGTTCGCGTCGATGAGATTGCTCCGGTCGCGCGCGAGGCCCGTCTCCAAGGACTCGTCCTCGCTCGGGGAAATGAGAACGCGCTGTTAGTTGTTGGTCGTAACGGCAGTCCCGGTGGCCTGGGCGTGGCCAAGGTCCTCGGGGGTCAGTTGCGTACGGCGAACCTGACCGAACTGCGCGGGCGCAGCTACGAGGCGATTTAGCGGTGGTCGGGTAGCAACCAGCGTGTCACGAGTTCGGGTGCACGATCGCCCCACTCCTCAGACGTGATGGCGTAGCGCGCGTGATCTTCCCAGGCGCCATCGATCTCGAGGTAGCGCTCCGAGACTCCCTCACAGCGCAGTCCCAGTTTCTCCACGACACGACGCGACGGCTGATTGCGCGGAATGATATTGACCTCCACGCGATGAAGACGCAGCGACTCAAAGGCGTACTGCAGCATCGCCACCACTGCTTCGGGCATGAGACCCTGGCCCGCGGCGGCCTGGTCGATCCAGTACCCGATGAAGGCCGACTGCAGCGGTCCGCGTTGAATCGACGAAAGCGTGATCTCGCCCACGAAGCGGCCGTCAACGAATATGCCGAAGCCAAATCCCGTGCCAATCTGACGCTCGCGCTCTCGTATCGCGCAGCGACTCACGAAACTGCGCCGGTCTTCGGACAGGTGCGAGGCGTGGGCGGATCGCGGCTCCCACTTGAGCAGCCAGTCGTGGTTGCGGATCCGAACCTCGTGCCAGGCCTCGTAGTCCTGTTCGTTCATCGTGCGCAGCACGATGCGACGCCCGTGCAACGTAATGGGCGAGAAGATCGCGCTACGCGTCGTCACCATGAGCGGCCTCTCACTTTCCCATCGTTACAGGTCGTTGGAGCGGGCGCAATCTCACGCGGCGAGCAGCGACCCCACGATCCCATCAAGGATGTCGTTTTCGGAACTTAATAGTTCGCCGACGCCGAGCCGCCGCATCACGGCGTCCAGCACGTAGAGGCCCGCGGGCAACACGTCTTCTCGCCCCACCACCATGCCCGGATGGCCCAGTCGTTCGGCGGGCGGCTCGCTCGAGAGCAAGTCCTGCCACCACTCCACAGTCTCGAGCGACAGCACGCGGTGGTGCACGACATCGCGGTCGTAGTGCACCAGACCAGCGTCCATCTGGGCGAGGGTCGCGACCGTGCCCGCCAGCCCCACGAGACGAACGTGACCCACCAGAGTCTCAAACTCGGGTCGCGCCGCAAACGCTCGAGCGATTTCTTCATCGATCATGGTGCGCGCAGCGTCGTCACTCGCGGGCGTCACGACGCCGCGGCCGAGGGCTCGTTCGGTAATGCGAACACAGCCCAGCTGCATCGAATAGCTCACCAGTCGTCCATCCAGTTCAACTGCCAGTTCGGTGGACCCTCCCCCGACGTCGACGATCATCGTGGGGACCTCCAGTGGCGCGAGATCCTTGGTCGCTCCGGCGTAGGACAACGCCGCTTCCTCGCTGCCGGCGAGCACGCCGGCGGGAACCCGGGCAATCTCGTGGGCCCGGCGAAGAAACTCAGCACCGTTGCTCGCGTCACGCACAGCCGACGTCGCCACGAGTCGTCCTCTCGTGACGCCATCGAGGTCACAGGCGGCGCGATAGTCGCGCAAGACCGAAAGCGTTCGTTCCATGGCCTCGGGCAACAACGTGCCCGATGCGTCCACGCCCTGGCTCAAGCGCGTGATGTTCATCGCACGCACAAGCGTGGTTCCCTCGTCGTTGGCGATCAACAGACGCGTCGAGTTGCTCCCGCAGTCGAAAGCTGCCACCACGTCACCCACGTACCACCTCCACGGACACGACGCCGATGTTCACGGACGTCGCCACCAACTGACCGACCGGATCATCGGCGCTCACCAAGTAGTTGGCGAGATGCGCGTGCAGACACTTCACTCCCCGACGCGTGCCACCGACTCCTCCGCTGGGCGACACGAGGTCACGGCGCACGATGGCCGCGTCGCGACGTCGCGCGTAGTCGTCGTGCGCTCGCTGCAGTTCACCATCGTCAACGAGCTCTTCGAAGCGGTGCACCCCGCCATTGCTCTCGAGGGTGCTCACCGCGGAATGAATCTCCGGATCCACCAGCCAGTACAGGGTGGGCATCGGTGTGCCGTCTCGCAGGTGCGGCTCGTTTTCGATCACCACGGGCCGACCGTCTCGAGTTCGTACGACCACGGCGAATCGACCGCCGAGTGGCCGGCCGACGAGATTTTCTACGAGTTGTTGATCGTCCGACGTGGCGTCGCGAAAGGTCAACGCCAGAACTCGAAGGTGTGCGCCAAGCGCGAGAGGAATCCGTCCGAGCGATGATGCGACTTTGAGGTCGACGACGACGCCGGGGTTGTGGTGGTACCGGGCTCGGTCGCGGACGTCGGCGAGACGAGGGGCTGGAAACCCGGGTCGGCCGAGTTGGCCGACACCTGACCAGAAGAGTCGCCCGGAAGTACTTGGATCAGACTTTGGCCGGGATTAACAAGTTGATACTGCGCGCGGGCGAGCTGGGTAGCGGCCGCTTTGGTGTCCACGGTTTTGGACTCGTTGGTGAGCAGCGCCTCTTGACGTTGGACCGCGTGGATCTCGTTCAACGTCGCGTTCAGTTGGGCCTGCTGGTGCCAAAGGGCCTTCGCTGGAAACCAGCCGACCAACATGACGGCCGCAACCACGATGGCGAGGGGCAACATCCAGTGATTGCGATGCGATCGATCGACGCTATGAGTTGCTGACACCTGACGCTCCCGACAAAGACGTCGCACCGAGAAAACGGGCGGAGTCTCCGAGCTGCTCTTCAATTCTCAACAGTTGATTGTACTTCGCCACGCGATCGCTACGAGCCGGCGCACCGGTTTTTATCTGTCCGGCGTTCGTCGCAACGGCCACGTCACTGATGGTCGTGTCCTCGGTTTCGCCCGAACGGTGCGAGATCACGCAGCTATAACGATGAGTGTTCGCCAGTCGCACCGTGTCCAACGTCTCGGTGAGCGTGCCGATCTGGTTCAACTTCACCAATATGGAGTTGGCGACGCCGCGATCGATTCCCTTTTCCAAGAGTTCGGGATTGGTCACGAAGATGTCGTCACCCACGATCTGAATCGTGTCGCCCAGGCGCGCCGTGAGAGCAGCCCACCCGTCCCAGTCCTCTTCGGCCATCCCGTCTTCGAGCGAGACGATGGGATAGCGGCTACACAGATCCGCCCAGTAGTCCACGAGCTCCCCACTCGAGAGCACGCGTCCCTCACCGTCCAAGTGGTACGCGCCGTCGCGGTACAGCTCGCTCGTCGCCGGGTCCATCGCGATCGCGATCTCGGTACCCGGTACGCGTCCGGCCGCTTCGATGGCGTCGAGCAATGCCTGGATCGCCGCTTCGGCGTTGGGCAAGTCCGGCGCGAAGCCACCTTCGTCGCCGACCGCGGTCGAGAGTCCTCGCTGATCGAATATGCCCTTGAGCGCGTGGTACGTCTCGGTACCCCAGCGCAGCGCTTCGCTAAAGGACGCCGCACCGATGGGCATGACCATGAACTCTTGAAAGTCGATCGTGTTCTTCGCGTGCGCGCCGCCGTTGATGACGTTCATCATCGGCACCGGCAGAACGTGGGCATTGACACCACCCAGGTACTGAAACAAGGGCAGGTCGCACTCCAGCGCCGCGGCTTTGGCCGTAGCCAGCGAGACCGCCAGGATGGCGTTCGCGCCGAGTCGGGCCTTGTTGGCGGTGCCGTCGAGGTCGATCATCGCGTAGTCCACCGAGCGTTGATCCTCGGCGTCGTAGCCCTCTAAGGCGTCGTTGATCTCGCCGTTCACGTAGCCGACGGCCGTTGTCACGCCCTTGCCGTTCCACTCACTTCCCCCGTCGCGCAGTTCGACGGCTTCGTGAATGCCCGTTGAGGCACCCGACGGCGACACGGCGCGTCCCACGGCACCCGACTCGAGGTGCACCTCCGCCTCAACGGTGGGGTTGCCCCGCGAGTCAAGAATCTGGCGGCCTACGACAACTTCAATCGCGCTCATGTCGGTCTCCTCAGTTCGGACAAACGTTAGTCGGCGAGTTTTTCCAATTCGCTCTCGCGAATGACGTCGCGCAACGCGAGGGCGCGCTCGCGCAGCACCCCTTCGAGATCGACCCCGGCGTAGCGCGCAGCGATCACGAGCGCGACGATCGCGTCGCCCCACGGCGAGAGTGTGTGTGAGGTGGAGCTCGTGTCGCTCGCGGCTTCATCCTCAAAATCCAGGTCCCCGAGTGCGGCGAGCGCGCGACCCCGCGCCGCATCACCGGTCTCCATCGCGAGGTCAACGGCGGCCGCTTTGCGAAGCAGTTTGGTGTACAGCGTGAGAGCCGGCAGATTCCATTCGATGCCGTCGGTCACGCTGGCGCGACCCTTCTCGGAGCGCTTGAGTGCCTCCCACCGCTGGGCGACCTCGTCGGCGCTGTCGGCGGTCGCGTCGCCAAAGATATGAGGGTGACGATAGATGAGCTTGTCGCGCAGGTGATCGGCAATGGACGTCAGGTCAAATTCGTCGTCCTCGGCGCCAATCACCGCATGGTGGAGAACCTGGGCCAGAAGATCACCAAGCTCTTCTTCGGCGTGCGAGACAACGGCTTCGTCGCGCTCTCCGCGCTCGGACGTGCGCGCCATCACTTCGAGCGCGTCAATGGCCTCGTAGGCCTCTTCGAGCAGGTGGTTCGTGAGGGATGCGTGAGTCTGCTCTTGATCCCACGGGCACTCAAGGCGCAGCCGCTCAATGAGACGCCACAACTCGTTCATCGCCTGGCCGGGGCCTCGCACCTCGTGCACCCACAACGAGGTCAGGTGATCAGCGCGAAGGAATGTCGTGAGGTCACTCGTTGGTACGGTCAGAATCTCCTCATCTGCCAGGCCTAAGTGGTGAAGGATCGTCACCTCACCCGTTTGCTTCAGCCGATCGGCGACGACGGCCAGAATCTCCGGCGAGTATGTCTGGAGTACCAGAATCGGCCCAGGTCCGTCCCGTGCCTCTTCAGACCCGAGCGCGTCCGCGACGCGCAGACCCACGGTCATGGGATCAGCGCCCAGCGCCGCACAGGCCAGGTCAATCACCGAGACCGCCGGCTCGGTGATCAGCGTGACGTCGCTTCGCTCGCGCAGGATCTCGACGGTGCGCTCGGCCACGACGGGCGAGCCCGGCACGACGTAGAGCACCTCTCCCCCGACCGCGCCGCGCGCCAACCGCACCAGATCGTCGGCGATCGCGACGTAGAGCTCGTCATAGGAGTCCGCACGCTCGTAGAGGTCGTCGTAACTTTCAACGCCCGCGAAGTCCGCCGCGGCCGGGTGGCGCAGGGTTCGAAAGCGCACGACGGGTGACTCACGTATGAGTCGGGCGCTGCCTTCGGTGATGTGTTCGCTGCTACCCGGTCCCAGTCCGACGACTCGTACGACGGGGGTCACTGATAGTTCGCGGCCCCTGCGGCGAGCTTGTCGGCCCCGATGACACTCGAGGAGGACGGCACACTCGGCGCAAAGACCTCGGGCCCCTGCGTGCTCGATATCCCCCACTGGCCGAAGGCGGGATCGACGTAGATCGCGGCCTCTTCGAGCACCGTGTTCTTCACCGATTCCGCGGCCTGGGCATTGATCGCTTTGAGGTCGCTCAACACCGTTGGCTCAGCGGTGGCGAAGGGCGTGAGGGTCTTCTTGGTCACCGCCACGAAGAGGCCGTACTCGCTGCCGTTGTACTGGATGTAGGTGGGCGACGCGGGAAACTCATTCAACGTGCCTTCGCTGGCGTCCTGGCGCACGCTGGCGTAGGAGCTACTCGAGGGCGCGTAGCACCCGTACGCTCCGCCCTTGGACTTTGAGGGGTCCTGGGAGAAATCCGCGGCCAGCGTGGCCACACTGTCGCCCTGCGCCGCGGCACTCTCGAAGGCAGTGACCTTGGCCGGCAACACGAGGGCAATCGAGATGCACAGCGTGTCGTAGTCGCTCTGGTGGGACTTGTAGTAGGTCTCCATCGCCGCGGTGGTGAGTGGAATCGTGTCATTCAACTTCTTCACCAGATACAACGACGTTGCCTGCGACTGGATCTCGGCCGTGCGCATCTCGGCGGGCATCTCGGCCAACGCCGCGCCCGATGAGCCCGGGCAACTGAGCGAGTTCGCCTTGGCTTCATCGGTCAACTCACCGATGAGCGAGGTCTTGGCGGCGGCGAGCTGGGCGTCGTCGGGGTGATAGTTCCACTTTGCCGTGACGTACTGGTTGATAGCGAGACCCTCGACGCGCAGGTTCACCCACACCCGCGCGGCACTGGTCTTGAGCGAGTCGCCCCCGGCCCCGGGTGAGTACGTCGTGGGATCGAGCGACTCGATATAACACTCAAGGTTCTTGTTGTGGGCGATTGCAGAGAGCTCAGAGTTCAAACTCGAGCCGGAAACGGACTGGTGATTGACGCTCACGCCCGAGGAAAGGCCGCTCACCCCGTAGATGCTGGCCCCGATGAGCGCGACCACAAACAGAGCTACAAGTCGGCGCACCCATCCACGCTACCGCGTCACGCCGAGACCTCCGTCGCAGCGTGCAGGTCGATAATGAGCGCGGTCAGCGCGCTCGGCGTGACGTCGCGCAGGGTACGCTCCACGCGAAACTCGTGGGTCGATTCGTTAAACGCCGACGAACCGTAGGTGCGCCGGATGCGTATTTGTTGGCTGAGCGCGAGCGAAATGGGGCCTAATCGCACCACCGGGCGAGACCGTACGCCGGCCCGTGCGGGCATCACCACGACTGAGGTCACGCCGTACTCCAAGCAGGTGAGTCGGAGCCTCGCGAGCTCGAGCAGACCGATCGCGGGTGCGGGCAGCGCGCCGTAGCGGTCCACCCACTCGGCGCGCAGATCGTCGAGTTCCTCGTGGGTCGTCACGCTCGCGAGGTGACGGTACGCCTCGAGGCGCGCGTCGTCAGCTTCGACGTAGTTCTTTGGCAGATGCGCGTCACCCGGCACGTCGAGGTTGATGGGCGTGACTTCGGGAACCGAGAAGCCCTTCGCGTCGGCCACGGCTTCGGCGACGAGTTGCACGTAGAGGTCGTAACCAACGGCCGCCACCGGTCCGGACTGGTCGTGCCCGAGCAGGTTGCCCGCTCCCCTGATCTCGAGGTCGCGCATCGCGATCTTGAAGCCACTCCCGAGAGCCGTATTGTCGCCAATGGTACGCAAGCGTTCATACGCGGTCTCTGAGAGTACCTGATCAGCGGGGTGAAAGAGGTACGCGTAGGCCCGCTGTCCGCTTCGTCCCACGCGACCACGCAACTGGTGCAGTTGGCCCAGACCGAGGCGCTCGGCACGGTCCACGATGAGCGTGTTCACCGACGGCAGGTCGATGCCCGACTCAACGATGGTCGTACACACCAGCACGTCATAGCGCCGCTCCCAGAAGTCGATCATGACCCGCTCGAGCGTGCCTTCGTCCATCTGTCCGTGAGCGACCGCGATGCGCGCGTCGGGCACGAGTTGTCCCAGGCGCTTTGCCACCTGATCGATATCGGTCACGCGGTTGTGCACGAAAAAGACTTGGCCTTCGCGCAGGAGCTCGCGTCGTATCGCTTCCACCACGGCCGGCTCGTTGTACTCCCCCACGTGAGTAAGGATCGGGCGGCGCTCCGCCGGCGGCGTCGTAATCATCGACAGATCGCGAATGCCGGTAAAGGCCATCTCGAGGGTGCGCGGGATGGGGCTCGCACTCAAGGTCAACACGTCGATGCCCACCGAGCGCGACTTGATCTCTTCTTTGTGCGTGACGCCAAAACGCTGCTCTTCGTCGACCACGAGCAGACCGAGCTTCTTGAAGGCCACCGACTCACTCAACAGACGATGCGTGCCGATGACCACGTCGATCGACCCGTCCTTGAGTCCGGCGAGGACCGTCCTGCTCTCGGCCTCGTCGACGAACCGACTGAGCATGGCAACCTTGACCGGAAAACCCGCGAATCGCTCGGTGAAGGTCGCAAAGTGTTGACTCGCGAGCAGGGTCGTGGGCACGAGCACGGCGGCCTGATAGTTGTCCTGGACGGCCTTGAACACCGCGCGCAGGGCCACTTCGGTCTTGCCGAAGCCGACGTCCGCACACACCAAGCGGTCCATGGGGCGCGGCGACTCCATGTCCGCCTTCACGTCGAGGATGCACTGGGCTTGGTCGGCGGTGAGGGTGTAGGGAAAGAGCTCTTCCATCTCGCGCTGCCACGCGCTGTCCGGGCTGAAGGCGTGACCCTCGGCCACGGTGCGCAGCCGATACAGGTCGACGAGCTCTTGGGCGACGAGGAACGCGGCGGCTCGCGCCTTGGCCCGCGTCTTTTGCCATTCGGCCCCACCCATGCGCGAGAGCGCCGGCGAGTCGCCCCCGGTGTAGGGCGTGAGGGCATCGATCTGTTCGGTGGGCCAGTAGCTGCGACCATCTTTGAACTCGAGGATCAAGTAGTCACGCGTCACCCCGTTGATCGCTCGCGTCGTCGTACCGGAGAATCGCGCGACGCCGTGCTGGCGGTGCACGACGTAACTACCCACCGCGAGGTCATCGAAAAAGCCATCCACGGTGCGAGTCCGCGTGCGCGCCACGCGACGCTGGGGGCGTCGCCCGGTGAGGTCGCTCTCGCTCCATACGACGACCTCGGGATCCTCGAGCGAGAAGCCCAGCGGCAAATGGCTCTCGAGAACGCTCAACCTCGCCTCGAGCACGCGGGCGGGGTCGGTTGTGACCTCCAAGCCCTCGCTGCGTAACTGATCGGCCATCCGCTCAATTGCCCCCGCACTCGAGGTCAGGATCACCCCGCGGCGCGCTTTTGCCCACCCGCGCACGTGCGCCGCGATGCGACTGGCGTCACCCTGTACGACGGGCGGTGACGCGAGCGCGGAGTCGAGCGTGCTCGCGCGGGCGTCGAGGGCCAGATTTACGCGTCCCTCAAGAACCTGGTCGTAGTCAAGGTGGAGCAGCGGCACTTCATCGCTCGTTCGCCAGGTGGCCGCGACAACGTCAGTCAGCTCGCGTTCTTCGACGAGCAACTCATCCAGACGCGCGTGCACGCGCGGTGTTTCGACCACGACGACGCGCGCGCCTTCGACCTCGTCGAGCAGGGTCAACGGATCGCTCACGAAGAGCTCCATCCAGCCCTCCATGCCGTCGAAGAGCTGGCCCGTGGCGATGCGGTCGAACGTGGATTGAGCCCACGGCGCGGTGAGGGCCAGTTTCTCGGCGCTCTCTCGAGTGCGCTCCCCGGGCAGCCACTCCCGGGCAGGTCCAATGACGACCTCGTCGACATCGTGCGTCGAACGCTGCGTCGCAATGTCAAAGATCGTGAGGCGTTCGATGTCGTCGCCGAAGAAGTCCAAGCGGATTGGCTCGTCCGCGTGCGCGGGCCACACGTCGACGATGCCACCGCGCACCGCGATCTCGGCGCGGTGCTCGACGAGTTGCTCGCGGCGATACCCCATCGAGACCAGGCCTTCGATGAACTGATCGCGCTCGATCTCTGCCCCCTGAGAGAGCACGAAAGGCTCGCGCAGCTCCTCGGGCGAGAGAATCTGGGCGATCGAGCGGGCAGACGCCACGATCACACGCGGAGCCGTGCCGTTTTGGATGCGCCAGCGAAGAAGTGAGCGCTGGGCCATGACGAGGCTGTCGGGGCTTACTCGCTCCAGAGGGTGCGTGTCCCAGCCCGGCCAGAGCGCCACCTCGTTATTGCCCAACCACGCCACGAGTGCGTCGTAGAACTGCTCCGCGTCACTTGAGGTCGCCACCACCGCCACCAGGTGCTCTTCCTCGAGAGCGAGTGACGCGAGCGCGAGTGGCGTGGCGTAACTCGAGGGTACGAACGAACCCGCGGCGATCGACGCGCGCACGCTGGGCGCGACACGATCAAGAACGGCGCGAAGAGCGACCTCGCTCACGAAGCGTTCACGCGCTGCTGGGCGACGTCAAAGCTGTAGTCAAGCAACGCCTCGATGGCGTCGGCGGCCAGCGCGACGTCAACTGCCAGCGCCTCTTTGAGTTTTCCGGTCGGTCGCTTGAGGACGTAGTTGGCTCCCTGCTCTTTGGTGGGCGGCTTGCCAATGCCGACGCGCACTCGCGCGAAGTCCTGGGAGCCCAGCGTGTGAGCGATCGAACGAAGCCCGTTGTGACCCGCGAGTCCACCGGCGAACTTGATCTGCACGCGACCGGGTTCGAGATCCAACTCGTCGTGCACGACGACCAGGTGCGACAGACCCTCGAGAGACGTCCGGCGCATCAAGGGTGGAATGGCGGCACCCGAGTCGTTCATGAACACGGTGGGCACGGCCAGGGTCACCGGACCATCGGGCGTGGGCAGGGTCGCGGTGAGTGCGCGTTGATGTCGTTCGAGTGCGAGGTGACCTCCGCGACGCTCCACCACCAGTCGCACGGCGTCGCCGCCCACATTGTGGCGGGATCCCTCGAAGTCTTCGCCGGGATTGGCAAGTCCGACGATCAGCAACCGACTGGACTGTCCGCGTCGATCGTTCTGGCGAGCGCGCCGAAGCGCCATGGCAAACTACTCCGCGACAGCGGCGGCGGGCCCCGGCGTCTTGGCCGCACGACCGGCGTGGGTCGCGACGACCGCCGCGCTCGGGTCGCCGGGGGCCGTGACTCCCTTGGGCAGAGCGAGGTCCGACACGCGAATGGTGGCGCCTGCCGTGAGGTTCGAGATCTCGACTTCAAGGAAGGTCGGAATGTCGCTCGGCCGAGCGCTGACTTCGAGACTGAACATCTGCTGGTCCACTTCCCAGTCGGCGTGACGCACTTCCACGGCGTCACCAATGAGGTGCAGCGGCACCTCGGCGAGGACGACCTGGTTCGGGTCGACAACTTGGAAGTCGATGTGCGAGACGGTCCCGCGCACCGGGTGGCGCTGGAGCTCGCGCGCGAGAACGGTGTAGGTCGTGCCATCGGCGTCCAGAGTTATCAAGGAGTTCAGTCCCTGGTCACCCGAGACCGCGGTGCGAAAGTCCTTGGCGTTGACGGCTACCGTAAAGGGGCCCACGCCGTGTCCATAGACGACCCCGGGAATGGAACCATCGCGGCGCAAACGGCGTGAACTTGCCGAGCCCTCGGCGCGACTCATCGACGCCTGCAACGTGGCCTGTGACATGAAAACTCCTCTAAGAAATGGCTGGCGGCCCGGGGGCGACGCACAGGGAAAACAGTCTACTCCGCCGAAGCCGCGCCGCTCCAGTGGGTAGCGGGCCCCTCGTGGATCGTGAGGATCGAAGTGGGTGAACGACTAACGGCGGCGAATCCACCACACACTGAAGACGGCGAGAATCGCGGACAACACGACGTACGACGCCAGTTCCAGCCACTGAATGCCCCAGTAGTGAGAGACCGGTTGATACGAGACGAACTGATGCAGGTGAAACGAGTTCACGCACTTGGCACAGTGCCTCTCGCACCGCTGCGGGCGGTCCTGAGCGGCCGCTCGCCCAGGCCGCCCGGGAATCTTGTTCGGGCAACGTCCCACTCCTTGCAAGGTGACGGACCCGTTGCCAGTTGGGCTGAAAGTCGATGCCGTTGCCAAATGGGGGAACGACCTTCCCGGCGCCGTTCTTGGTCACGGTCGTGAGGATCCAGTCGCCCGGATTGATATTGCCGCCAATTCGGATGCCACCGGTCGTTGCCGGACTCGTGAGTGAAAACGACGTATGCAGGATTGTCGCGAGGTGCTGGCGAATGACGAAATTGAACAACCCGCGCACCGCGGCGAAGCCCGCGATCGTGAGCACCATGGCGGGGATCACTCGTCGCACCACGGCTCCGAGCGCCACGCCGAGCGCGAAGGCGAACAGTGCGTAGCCAATCGGAACGATGTCGCGCGTGTCAAAGAGGCTGAAGGGTTGGTCCCGCACGCGGTCGATGGGGCTCGACCACCATGTCGCCATCAAGGTGAAGACTCCCGCCGTGATGACAGTTGCAATCCGCACCCACCAGCATCTTGGCCGACAGCCACCGCGCGCGCGACGCGCTCTGGGTCCACGCCAATCGGTACGTGCCCGTGTCAAACTCCCGCGCACCACCGGGGCGCCCCAGAAAATGCCGATGACGACCGCGAGCAACTCACTCTCCGTGAGCAGGTTCTGCAAGAAGGGATACGCCGACAAAAAGCTGCCGCGGACCGCGGTGCAGTCGTGACGCGCGCTGCAGCCGACGATCTGGGTGTGGTACGTGTGCAGCACGTGCGGACCCGTGACGAGAAAGGCGATGCCCACGGCCAGGAGCAGCACAAAGGCGATCAGCGCCTGGGTTCGAAATTGGCGCCACGCGAACCAAATCATGCGGACTCCCGGTGGTCGCTTGATCCAACGCGGCCTTGACCCATGTACGCGAGGACGACGTCTTCGAGATTGATGCTTCGACGATCCAGCGAGAGTCCGTGATGGGGCCATCGGAGCGAACAAACAACGTGCTTTGGCGCTCGGTGTGACTCGACTCAATCACTACTTGACCATCGGGCACGCTCGGCGTCGCGCGGCCCAATGAGCCGATGATGAGTGGCGAGAAGATCCTCGACGTCGCCCGCAACCTGGACCCGCGAAGCGACCAGGACAACCAGATAGTCGCACACTCGCTCGATGTCGGCGACCAGGTGCGAGGAAAGCAGCACACTGACCTCGTCGTTCGGCGACTGTCTCCATCAAAATCTGAAGGAACTCGCGTCGCGCGAGTAGGGTCGAGGCTCGCGACGGGCTCATCGAGCAAGAAGAAGTCAGGACGTTTGGCGATGGCCAGAGTGAGCGCCAGTTGAGCCCGTTGACCTCCCGGAGAGCTTGCCCGCTCGCTGCGTGAGATCGAGTCCGAGCTCGTCGATGCGACGACGTGCGAGTTCGTCGTCCCACTTGGGATTGACGTGCTTGCCGTAGCGCAGGTGTTCGCGGACACTGAGGCCCGAATACACGGGCGTGTCTTGGGCGACAAATCCCACGCGCTCTCGATTGCGTTGGGTCGAGGCCGGCGGTGCGCCGAAAACGCGAACGGATCCCCGAGGTCGGTGAGAGCACGCCCGCGGCGAAATGTTCAGCAGCGTGGACTTCCCCGAACCATTGGGGCCCACGAGGCCGACCACGTGACCCTTCGGGGCACCGTGATCGTGCAGTCGGCGAGGGCCGTCTTGGCGCGATAGTGCTTGGTTAGATCCTCGGTCTCTAAGACGGCGCTCACGCCACTACCGTCCCCGAGGTGGACCGAAAGCATTCGCGCACGAGCGCTTCGATGCTCTCGTCGTCGAGGCCGCGCTCGACGCGCGGACTCCATCCACTTCTGCAAGTCGTGTCGCAGCGGCGCGAGCGCGCTCAGCGACTCACTGACGACCGACGTCGTCGACGAACGTGCCCACACCCACGCGCGCGGCGACCAGGCCCTCGTGCTCGAGCTCGCGGTAGGCCTTGGAAACCGTGTTGGGGTTAATCGCCAGTCGAGCGACTACCTCCTTCACGGTCGGCAGCTGGTCGCCCTCCTCGAGGAGGCCCAATTTGATCGCTCGTCGAACTTGCTGGCCGATCTGAAGGTACGGCGGCACGCCCGAACGGTTGTCTATATAGAACTCAATCACAATACCTCTAGTTCACTAGTCTCCTAGTGAACTATATCGCTGAGTCGCCGTTGGCGCAAGTATTGATTCGGATTTTCCCAATCCGGCGCGGAGCGCGCCGGCGGGTACGGCTAGGACGTGCCCTGCAAGAGGTCGCGGCGCTCTCGATAGTCCGCGGCGTCGATTTCGCCGCGGGCGAAGCGCTCGTCAAGAATTCGCAATGCGTCGGTCGCCGACGACACATGGGTGTGCGGGCCGATTCCTGCTGGGAAATCGATGGGCGAAGCGACTCCTGCGCACCACCAGCGTCACAAGGAAGGCTGCTGCTGCGATCACGATCAGGAACAGCACGAGGGCGAAAAACGCGCCGAGCGGTCCGCGCGGACCGAACTGACCTGGGCCAAACGGGCCAAATCGGATGACTCTCCCTGGACCTGGTCCGTGGATTGCAACCCCTGAGCGTCCAAAGAAATTCATCGTCCCTCCTCTGCACCATGTTTAGGTCTCGATCACTTGCTGCGCAAGTCACTGTCACCTTTAGAGAAGGTTTTCGCCGCCGAAGATGTCCGAGACTGACGTGTCCTCAAAGATTGCCGAGATCGCGTTGGCCAGAATCGGCGCGATCGAGAGGACCTCGAGCTTCTCGAAGCGCTTCTCCGGCGGCAGTGGCAGAGTGTCGGTCACGATGACCCGAGAGATCGGCGCGTTGAAGAGTCGCTCTACGGCCGGTGGCGAGAAGACAGCATGCGTCGCCATGACCCAAATGTCTTCGGCGCCGTGCGCCTTGAGCAGATCGCACGCCGCCACGATTGTGCCCGCGGTATCGATCATGTCGTCGATCAGCACGCAGTGGCGTCCATCGACGTCACCGACGATGTGACGGGCTTCGGCCACGTTGATAGCCCCCCTCGGGCGCGTCTTGTGCACCAGGGCCAGATCGCAACCAAGATGCTGGGCGTAGCGCTCTGCTACCTTTACGCGTCCCGCGTCGGGGGCAACGACCACCAGTTCGTGGGGATTGGCGTTCGCCTTGAGATAGCCCTCTAGGACGGGCGCGGCCACGAGATGATCGACCGGCACGTCGAAAAAGCCCTGAATCTGACCGGAATGGAAGTCCACCGAGAGCACGCGGGTGGCGCCAGCGGTTTGGAGCATGTCGGCCACCAGCTTGGCCGTGATGGGCTCGCGACCGGCCGTTTTGCGATCCTGGCGGGCGTAGCCGTAGTTCGGCACGACGGCCGTAATGCTCTTGGCAGACGCCCGCTTGGCGGCGTCGATCATGATGAGTTGTTCCATTACCGAGTCGTTGACGGGTGACGCGTGCGTTTGCATAATGAACACGTGCGCGCCACGTATGGACTCATCAATACGGCAGTGGATCTCGCCATCAGCGAATTCGCGAAGGTTGGCCTCGGTCAGTTCCACGCCCAATAGGTCGGCGACGTCCTGAGCGAGGGCTGGGTGGCAACGCCCCGACACGATCACGAGCCGACGCTTGGCCAGGGATTCCACGTAGCCAGGGTACAGGTGAACGGCTGAGGTCAGTGAGAGCGATGACTGAAGGGTGCGACGATCTCGCCGGTCGAGACCTCCGCACCCGGCGCGAGCACGACGAAGGAGCCGACGTTCGCGTCCGCCCCGACGCGCGCGTGCGTAGCTTCGACTGTGGCGAGCGTGGCACCCTCGCCGACTTCGGTGTCGCTCAGATACGCGTTCGGTCCAATCGTGGCGCCCCGCGCGATGACGCAGTGGCCCGTGAGAATCGTCCCCGGCAGGAGCGTGACTTCCGGAGCGAGTTCGACGTCGGCATCCACGTAGGTCTGGCTCGGATCCCACATGGTCACCCCGCGCGACATCCAGCGCTCGTTGATGCGTGCGCGCAGCACCCGCTCGGCTTGGGCCAGTTGGCGCCGGTCATTGATGCCCAGAGCCTCGTTCGCGTCGTCGAGCTGCCAGGACGCCACGACGTGGCCCATGTCGTGGAGTTCCTGGACGAGGTCAGTTAAGTAGTACTCCTGTTGGGCGTTGTGGCGACCGATACGTCGCAGCGCCGGGCCTAGCAAACTCTGGCGAACCACCATGATCGAGGTGTTCACTTCGTTGATCGCGCGCTCGCTTTCTCGGGCGTCGCGCTCTTCAACGATGCGCTCGAGTGTTCCATCCTTGGCGTGGATCACTCGCCCGTACCCCGTGGGGTCATCCAGACGGGCGCTGAGTACCGTGAGGGCGCTCTGGCGATCTCGGTGCACCTCGAGCAGTCGGGCCACACTGGATGCCTTGAGCAGCGGCGCGTCGCCCGGCACGATAAGCACGTCACCGTCGGTGTCGCCGATCGCTTCGACAATGGCCCCGAGGGCAACCGAGACCGCATGTCCGGTCCCGAGTTGCTCGCGCTGCTCGACGAAAGTGAGGGGACGCCGAGCCGAGGCGCCTTCGCTAAGTTCCTTTTCCACCCACGTGCCGTGATGTCCCACCACGACGATCGTGGCGCGCACGTCCTCGTGAGCGACCGCGTCGAGCACGTAGCGCACCATGGCGCGACCGCAGAGCTGGTGAAGGGGCTTGGGACGTGAGGAACGCATCCTCGTTCCCTCGCCCGCGGCGAGCACCACGACGCAGGTAGGGCGCTTCACCTCTCTATCTCTAGCAGCGAAAGGCATACGCTTCTGAGCGTGAGTGACAATTCTTATGACGAGTTTTCTCTCTTTAGCGAGAACCTTGACGAGTGGGACCTCAATGTAGAGATCCCGCGAGTGCAGCGGTTCTTCGTCGCGGTCGACGGTCTGCGCCAGATCAGTGGCCTGCGCTGGGGTGAATCGGCCCCCGAGCTCGTGCTGGTTCACGGCGGAGCGCAAAACGCGCACACCTTCGACACGGTGGCCCTCGCGCTGCAGCGACCTCTCATCGCGCTCGATCTGCCCGGTCACGGACACTCCGACCCCTCCCCTTACGGAAATTCGGCCGTCGCGAGTCACGCACGCGACGTCGCGCGCGCAATGGAGCAGTTGAGCGATCACGCGGTGCCACTGGTTGGGATGTCACTCGGGGGCCTCGCGTCGTTGCTCGTGGCGAGCGAACGGCCCGACCTTGTCTCCAAGTTGGTCCTCATCGACATCACGCCGGGGGTGAACGCTGACAAAGCACGCCACATCACCAACTTCGTGAACGGACCAGCTACCTTCGACAACTTCGACGATCTCCTTGAGCGCACGATCGAGCACAATCCGACTCGCTCGGTCACCTCCTTGCGACGGGGCATTCTGCACAACGCGATCCAGCAACCCGACGGCACCTGGGTGTGGCGCCATCAACAGCACGGTCCCGCGTCGCTCGAGGCCCCGCCCGTGAGCGACTTGTGGGAACGAGTCGGATCGTTGCGTGTGCCCATCGCCCTGGTGCGCGGCATGGCTGCCGGGATCCGTGGTGGACGACGAAGACGAAGCGGAACTGCGCCGACTCCAGCCCGAGGCGACCGTCGTACACATCGAGGGGGCGGGGCACTCGATCCAGGGAGATCAGCCCGTGCAATTGGCCCGGGTGATCGAAGAGATCTGCTTCTAGTCCTCGGCTCGGACCGGATTCGATCCAGTGTTCACCTGAACGTCAGGCTGGTCGGGCATTCTTAAGTGGTACCCACAGCGCGCGGGTCAAATTGAGGTGAGGTCAATGGAACACTTTCTTGCGTCGTGGGGTTACCTCGCGCTCGTCGGGATCACCGCCCTCGCGGCTCTCGGTATACCCGTGGGCTCCGAGATCGCCATCGGCTACGCCGGGGTGCTCGCCAGTGGCCAGTTCGTCTCGGGACACCACGACCACCTCACTCTCGCGCTCGTGATTGTCTTTGCCGCCCTCGGCGAGGTCCTCGGCTCTCTCATCGGTTACGCCATCGGTCGCTACGGCGGTCGCTCCCTGGTCGACCGCGTAGGAAAATACGTACTGCTCACCCACAAGGACCTCGACCGAGCTGAGGCGTGGTTTCAACGCCGCGGCGATCCCATGGTCTTCTTTGGCCGATTCATCCCGCTCGTTCGATCCTTCGTCTCCATCGCCGCGGGCATCGGCGAGATGTCCCTCGCCAAGTTCGTCGCATTCTCTGCGGCGGCGAGCGTCATCTGGTGCGGCGTGCTCGCGGGCATCGGGTACGGCGTCGGTGGGAGTTGGCACAAGGTGATCACGGACTTCAGTTACGTGGGCTACATCGCGGCCGCCGTCGTCGTCGTGGTCGTCGCGATCTTCGTGGTGCACCGACTTCGCCAGTTGCGACTCGAGCGTTCCTCGAGCTAGGTGCCGACGCGTTGCACCAGGGGTAACGCGGTCTCCATCGGGCGGCGCGGCCACGACACCGCGACCCTCGCACCCCCTAACTCCGACGTACCCAGAGAAATCTCGCCCTTCGTCGCCGTCACCACAGCGCCGGCGATCGCCAGCCCGAGTCCCGCTCCGCCCGGCTCGGTGCTCGCGCGATGGAAGCGCTCGAGCAGCCGCTCGTGATCACCCTCGCCAAACCCGGGGCCGTCGTCGTCCACGCTCACGCGCACGCGCTGATCGGACGTGTCGACGTGCACCTCCACTCGCCCGCCGTCACGCGCGTAACGCGTGGCGTTATCGAGCAACACCGACACGAGTTCGTCTAGCCACTCCGCGGGAGCCATCACGAGGGGTTCGAACGAGCCGCGTCGCTCGAGCGACAGGGTAATGTCGCGACTCGCTCCCACCGCGCCAAAGCGATCCACGCAGTTCGCCGCAATGATCGCGACATCGACCAGCTCGTGCTCGGAGCCCTCGGGTATGGAGTCCAAGCGCGCGAGCCACAACAGGTTGTCCACGATCTTTCGCAGACGACCGGTCTCCGCGTTCACTCGTTCGAGGGCGTCACGATACTGAACGGCCGATCGCGTCGCGCTGAGCGCAAGGCTCACTTCGGCTTGGATCACGCTGAGGGGGGTTCGCAGTTCGTGCGACGCGTCGGCCGCAAAATCAAGTTGGCGGCGACGAGCGCGATCGATCGGTGCGGCGGCTCGTCTGCCAATCGTGGTCGCCACGAGGTAAAGCGCCAACAGGGCGAGGGGCGCCAAGATCGACTGAACCACCAGCAGTGTGGTGAGAACGTCGCCGTCATTTTCTGTACTCTCTCCCACAATGAGTTGGCCGCCTGCTACCGCGGACCCCTCGAGGAGGTAGCGTCGCCCCTCGATCGTCACGCTCAGTAGGTGAGACAGCGTCCGAACACCTCTGGGCAGGTCCGGCGTTCCGTCATTCAAGTGAAGTGTCGTCGGTGAACCCGAAGGGACGAACCACTCGAGGAAGGTCGAGGCATCAAAGTCGGGCTTGTCGGCCTGGGCCGTGTCCTGGTAGTTGTCCACGAAGGTCGCCAGCGACGGCGAGGATTGAGTCTCGAGGGCAGTGATGCGCCTCGAGAGAGCCGCATCCTCCGAGCGCGACACGCGCTGGACCGCAACGATGTCCGCCACCGCACAGATGAGCACGCCACCGACCAGCGCGACGAGAGTGGCGCGCAGCGCGACCCGCCGAGCGTTGGCGCGCAGTTCGTTCGTCGTCGCGCCGGCGCTCGACGGAACAGAGGCACGACTCACGAGGCGGCCACGCGATACCCCACGCCACGAACGGTTTCCAGGCGCACCCCGGAACCGGAGAGTTTCGAGCGCAGTCGTGCGATGTGCACCTCAATGGTGTTGGAGCCCACCGCGTCGGACTCTTCGGCCCAGGCCTGCAGCGCGATGGAGCGACGCGTCACGACGCTCGGACTCTTGCGCACGAGAAGTTCGATGATGGCGAACTCTCGCGGGGTAACGCGCAGTTCTCGTTCGTTCACGAACACCTGGTGCGTCGACGGATCGATCCCCAGAGACCCGCACGACAGGATCGGGCTGCGACTCTCACCCGAGCGACGCTGCAGGGCGCGCAAGCGTGCGAGAAGTTCTCCGAAGTCAAAGGGCTTGACCATGTAATCATCGGCGCCGGCGTCGAGCGCATCGATCCGGTCCTCGGGCGTGTCGCGCGCGGTCAGCATCACCATTGGCGTGTGCGGATCGCGAGCGCGCGCGATGGCCAGCACGTCGCGGCCCGAGGTCTTGGGCATTCGCCAATCGAGGATGACAGCGCCGTACTCGTGCTCCTTGAGAAAGCGCAGTGCCTCGTCACCGTCGGCGGCCGCGTCCACGACGTAGCCAGCTTCAACGAGGCCGCTGTGAAGGACTCGTCGCAAGCTGGCGTCATCCTCAGCCACCAGGACTCGCATGTCGTCGAAGGTATCAGTGGTCGTGGGCCAGTTCGAAACCGTTCATGTTTTCGTCAGGGCCGACCCCTAGCGTGGGAGGTCGTGAGTCTCACCGTCGTCACAGGGGCCTAGATGGCGCCCGCCAAACACCGTCGCACGTCGTCATCCCCCTCCGGCACCGCGCGCAGCAGCCGTGACGACGTTCCCGTTCTCGGTCGATTCTTTCCGGCGCCCGTGGCGGCCAAGGTGCCCGAGGTCATTATCTGGTTCTGGGTCGCCAAGATTCTGACCACCGCGGGCGGCGAGGCCACCTCGGACTACCTCAAGACCTGGGGCAACATCAAAGGCGGCGCCACGGAAGTTCTCGTCTTCGTGGTGGGCGTCCTCTGGCAGTTCTCGACGCGGCGCTATCAGGCGTTCAGTTACTGGTTTCTCGCCTTTGCCATCGCGATCTTCGGCACTGGCGTCTCGGACTTCTTGCACCTCGACGTCCATATCCCGTACCTCGGCACCACCTTGCTGTGGGCGGTGATCCTGGCCGCGGTCTTCGTGAGCTGGCAGAAGAGCGAAGGTACGCTCTCGATTCACAGCATCGTGACCCAGCGGCGCGAGGCCTTCTACTGGGCCACCGTCTTTGCGACGTTCGCCCTGGGCACGGCGCTGGGCGACTTCACTGCGTCGTCGCTGCACCTGGGCTATCTCGCCTCGGGCATCCTCTTCAGCGTGCTGATCTTGGTTCCCGCGGTCGCGACCGGGTACCTCGGGTTCAATCGCATCGCCGGATTCTGGGCGGCCTACGTCCTCACTCGTCCCCTGGGGGCGTCCTACGCCGACTACATCTCCAAGACCCAAGCCCTGAGCGGCATCAACTTCGGCGACGGCCAAACCGCCTTGGTGTTCTTTGGCGCAGTCTTCGTGGTGGTGGCGTATCTGGCGATCTCGCGCGTCGACATTCAACCGGCCCTCGACTAGGGCTAATTCCATACGGACCTCTTGGGGTCTCGTGAGTCGATCGAGCAACGGCATCGTCAGAGCAATCACGACCAGCGAGCCCACGAGACCGCCGAGCACGATGAGAAAGTAGCTCGCGCCGGGCGCGCGCAGCGTGAGGCCGAGTTGCGAGCGCAAAAACAGTTCGGCGCTCAGGAGCCCCACGAGCGCGGACGTCAAGGAGATCACGAGCAGTGGCCCCGCTGTCTCAAGCGCCACCACGCGACGCAGGGTGCTGAGCGACACACCTGTAACCCGTAACAGACCGAAAGCGCGACGACGCTCGGTGACGCCCGAGGTCATCGCCACCGCCAAACTGCATCCGGCGATCAGCAGACTCGCGAGGATGACGACCTCGCTCGAAGTCTTCATCTCGCCGAGCAACTGCGAGGTCTGTGCTCCGATCTCGCCGAACAAGCTGGACTGGCTGGTAAAGGGGAAGGCGGCGTCGAGCACCGTCTCAGCGCGCGCGATGGCGGCCGGCGACCCGTCGGTCGCGACGGCGACTAACTGGACGGGCAGTTGCGCGACGCCGCTGATGTTCGCGCTTGGCCACGTAACTGTCGATGCGGTCGTGATCGATTTCGTGACCGGCATGAAGGCGACATCATCGCCGAGCGCGACGTATCGGGCGCTCGCGGGGCACCGACCCAACGCCGGCGTGAGTCGAAGTTCGTCGCACGCAGCGACCCCGTCTTGCACGTCACCGCCGAGTCCGTTTATGTCAGGAACCGAGGCACTCGTGTGCATCGCGGACGGAGCCACGTGGACCAAGGTGACGCCCATTACCCCGGGGATGTCACGAAGTCGCGGAGATGACCGACTTCGGTACCGCGCGAACGTCATTGCTTGAGGAGAAATCAAACTGATCCGTCACCGTCTTGCTCGCGGCGCTACCCGTGCTCGTCGAGTCGTGGTCCGCCAGCAACGTCGAGATAATCCCGACCGACACGCTGGTGACAAAGATCGCGAGGATGAGTCCATTGATGGCACGAAACGAGCCTCGCGGATTGTCCGAGAGTCGCCGGCCCGCAATCAGTCGCGGAACATGGTTGGTGCTTGACGCGAGGCGCTTCGCTCCCACCATGGTCACGTACGGACCGGCCACCACGAGTCCGACCATCACGAGAAAGAAACCCAGAAAGTAGGCCTCAATCTGTCCATTGGAACTAGTGGGCCGTCCCACCGCCACGAAGTACGTGAGCTCACCCACACCGGCGGCGAGTGGAATCAGTCGGTAGGCCCGCAGGGGCGACGGCGTGACTTTGCGCGAGACGCCCAGTGGCGAGATGCGCACTCGTCGCAGGGCCACGCGAGCAACGAGAGCCGCGGCCAACGGCACGCCTACGGCCACGATCAGCGCGTCGGCCAGGTTGATCGACAGCTCACCCGCGTGAAAGGGCTCGCCCGCGAAGGGAATGTGGACGAGGGCCGGTTCGACGAGAAAGAACGTACCAAAGCCAATCGCAACACCCATCAGCGAGGCGAGGCACGCTTCGGTCGCCGCAATGAGCGCAACTTGTCGCAGCGTCGCGCCCGCGAGGCGCATCGAGGCGAAGCGCTGTTCGCGACGCGCGGCGGACAGTCGCGTGGCCGTACCGACGAAGACGAGCACCGGCACCAGCAGCACCAGACCCAAGATGCCGAGCACGATCTCCAGTCCCGTGGTGCCAAGACTGTCCGGTCCCCCGTTGGCCGATGACGTCGCGAAAGAGCTGATCGAACCCGCGCCAGGAACTCGCGACAGGGTTCTGGAGCGGTCGCCCTCGATGATGACGAGGTCGCTCGACGACGGAAGCGCCGACGACTTGATGACCCCCACCGGCACGCCGGAGAATCGGTCGCGCAACTCACTGTCGGGCGTAGAGCGCATCAATGCTTGGAGCGCGCTCGAGACGTAGAACTGACCCGGCCCGGGCAAGCGCGAAATACCCGGAAGGGTCACTGGATGAGAACCGCGCGGCGCGACGTCCACGCGCACAATGATCTGACCCTGAAACTCATCAGTGCTCACCAGCCACCACAACGCGTTCTCGCTCGGCGGAGCATTCGCATCCGATCTGTGCTGGTTCACGTACTGGTTGGTGTTGAGGGGCATCGTCGTGAGCCACGCCCCGCGAGAGTTCTGCACGTTGAGTGCATTCATGATGGACAACGTCGCGAGCAGCATGGCGACGCCAATCGCCACGGCGAGCGCCATCACGATCAGTCGTGACAGCGACTCGCGACCCCCGCGCAGCGCGAGACGACAACCAAAGCGAATCATGTCTCTTCCGTCAATGACGCCACGACCCCATCGCGCACGATCACCTCTCTCGCCGCGTACGCGGCGACGCGAGGTTCGTGAGTCACGAGCACCACGGTCGTTCCGTCCTCGCGCGCGACGTCCGCGAGCAGTTCCATCACTCGCTCGCCCGTGAGCGAGTCGAGTGACCCGGTGGGCTCGTCGGCGAAGAGGACGCGAGGGTGCGCCACCATTCCTCGCGCGAGGGCCACGCGTTGGGCCTGTCCGCCCGAGAGCTCTCCCGCGCGACGATCCTCCAGCCCGGCGAGATCCAAACGAGCCAACCAATCGCGAGCCTGAACCATGGCGTCGCGACGGCTTGCCCCACCCAAGAGCAGCGGCAGCGCCACGTTCTCGTCAGCACGCAGTTCCGGTACAAGCTGGCCGAACTGAAAAACGAAGCCAAAGACGTTTCGACGCAGCGCGCTGCGATCGTTGTCGTCCAGCGTGTCAAGACGCTGCCCCGCAAAGAACACTTCGCCGGAGTTGGGCGTCAAGATGCCCGCCAGGCAGTACAAGAGCGTCGACTTGCCCGAGCCGCTCGGCCCCATGACGGCCAGAATCTCACCCTCGCAAACCTCAACGCTCGCTCGCCGCAGGGCCGACGTGGGGCCGAAGTCAACGACGACGTCGCGCGCTTCGAGCACGACCCCCGAGCGAATGTTCCGCGAGTCGACCATCACGCTCATGACGCCACTGCGGCAGCCAGGGAAGGCAGACGGGCCGCCGTCATGTCAATCCATCGCAGGTCGGCCTCTAGGTGAAAGAGTCCGTGATCGGCCAGCAAAGCGTCCACCACGTTGCCGGAACGCTTTAACTCGGTCAGCTCGCGCATGCGCCGCAGGTGCGCCGCTCGTTGGGTGTCGAGGTAGGCCCCCGCGGCCCGGCCCAGCATGAGGGCAAGAACGACCTTCGAAAAGAGGACTGTCTGGAGGTGGGGCTCTGGCTCCACCGGCTCACGGAGCCAGGTTTCGAACTCCTGGCGTCCGTCTTCGGTGATGAGGTAGCGCTTGCGGTCGGGTCCGTCCCCCGCCTCAGGGCCACCGGTCGTGACCTTGCCGTCGCGCGAAAGGCGCGCCAACGTGGCGTACACCTGCCCAAAGGGTAGAGGTTTGGAGCGCCCAAAAAACGTGTCATAGTCGCGCTTTAGGTCATATCCGTGGCTGGGCTCTCGCTCGAGGAGACCCAACAAAGTCAAGGGAACACTCATGCCATGACTATACACTCCGCGTATACACGGCGCTTATATAGGCAGTGACGAGGGCCTATGTAGCTGGCTCATTCGATGGGCTGGCGCGAGAGTGAGGACGGCTGGCGTCCCGCAAAGATCCATCCACCCAGAGCGGCCACGAGGGGCATGCCCACGAGAATGATCACGAGGTTCTTCGCGGGTACCGCGCTCAGTGCGCCGAGGCCCCCGTTGAGCGTGTTCGTTCGAATCCACCCCGCCACTCCGATGTAGGCGGCCAACGTTCCGAGTACCGCACCTAGGAGTCCCAGCGCTCCGGCCGTCGTGGCACTGAGCGCCCGACGAGTGCGCGAACTCGCCCCGGTCGCCGACAGGATTCGATCGTCGCTGGCGGTCTCGCTTCGAATGAGTCCGACGGACATCGCGAGCACGCCGAGGGCGAGCACCACCCCAAAGAACGTCGCCCAGTCAATGACCTCGTTCGACGAGGGCAGGCTGTTCTTGCTCTCGACGCTCAAGTTCGCTGCGGACGCGCTCAGGCGCGCACCGGTGATCTGTGACGCACTCAGTGGCGCCGGCGCTTGGATCATCCAACCCGCGACGATCGGCTGCAAGTGATACTTGTGCACGGCGTATTCGGTGATCACCGTATTGGGCACGGAGGTACCCGACGGCAACGCGCTGACGTATTGAATAGTGGGATTCGCGTAGCACCCGCCGCTTGGCGTGCACACGTTGTTCGACGGTCCCACTTTGTTCTGAGTGGTCAGCTGCATCTTTGACAGGCCGGACAGACCCGATCGCATCGAGAGGATGTCGGTGTGAGGAGCGATCGAGGACGGTGAGATGCCAAAGAATCGCAGCAGCGCGGGGGTAGCTACGAACACCGGCCCTGACCAACTCCGCCCGGGCGCGTCGTGGAAGAGCGAGGCACTCGTGGTTTCCAGTTCGAGGACTTTGTGACTGGAGATCGAGGATGCGATCGAGTCGGCCGTTCGCTTCATCGAAGCGATCGTCTGTGAAGTCACGGCGCTCGGCGCGTTGGTTCCCGGGCCGCTCGGGCCATACGGACCGTTCGGGGTATAGACGTTGATCTGACTGGACGTCATATTGGGACCGGCATAGTCGAGGACGTTGGAGAAGCGGGCGGCCGACACCAGCGAGATGACTACGGCAATCAGAATTCCCACGCTGATCGCCGAGAGAGCCGAGCCCGAGCGCGCGCGGTAGCGCGAGAGATCTCTCAACGCCAGGCGGATGGCGACGGGCGCGCGACGTCCCACGCGCGCACACAGCGTGAGAAAGAACGGCGACAACAGGATGATGCCCGGGATCAGCGCTACGAGGCCGAAGACAAGTTCTGGTGTGTGGGGCTGCGAACCGCTTCCCGCCCCGGCGTAGCCAAGGAGAAGGAAGGCGCCGACGAAAAAGGCCACACCCGGAATCGCGCTGCGGCGAATCTGCCGAGGCGGTGCGGGACGACCCGAGAGGGCGGAGACGATGGGCACTTTGGTGATGAGCCGAGCTGGGCGAGATGCCGCAAAAAACGTAGCGGCGATGCCCAGAATGACGGCGAGCGCCACCACCAGCCACGGAATGGCAAGGAGTCCGATGTCATGGTGTGAGCTCTGTTCGAGGTGAGGTCGATACGCGAACCAGCCAAGAAATCCGAGCACCACGCCCACGATCGAGCCCACCACGCCCACGACCAGTCCGTTGGCCCGCACGACGTAACGCACGTGACGGTCCGTCGCGCCCAAGGACTCGATCATGCCGATCGATCGCAGGCGCCGCTGCGCGAGCACGGTGAATCCACCGATCGACACCAGCGCGAGCAGCGTCATGCCAAGCACCAGTGCGGCGATCGTGATCGTCTCAGGATTGAAACCATTCGAGGGAATCGAGTTGACGTTTTGCACGTAGGCGCTCAGGTGAGACTTGGAGCTGGGCGGCCTGCCGTCGAAGAGAACCGTGATGTCGCTGGGAGACGTGACTTGACCAGGTACCACGAGCGCAAACTCGTCCAACAGACTCTGGGGATTGACGACGAGACCGACGACGCGCCGCGTGACCCCGTCGATGGCGACGCTTTCGCCAACTCTCGTGTTGAGCGAGGAGGCGACTCCTGAGGTGAGGGCCACCTCGTGCGCGTCGGTGGGATAGTGGCCGCTCAGAAGCGACAACATGGGGCGCAGATAGACCCCCGAAGGGTCTTCGGCGCGCAGGTCGTACGTGTTGATCGATCCGGGAATACTGAGCGTCTGGTTTTCGATGACGTCGCTGCGGGGATAGAGATGCTCCAATTGCGCGGCGTCGTTGTTGATTGTCGCGTCGCCGCCTTTGGCGTTCGAACTAGGTGCCTGAAAGAACGCAAGATTCTGGGCGGTGCCAAAGCCAAAGTTGGCGACCTGTGAGGAGTTCGTGGATACCGCAGCGCCCAGAATCGTGCCCGCCGTCGCGACAATCACGAGAGCGAGAATCAACAACTGCTGGCGCCACTCTCGACGAAAGAGTCGCCACGCCCAGCGCGTCATCGCGCGTCGCGCCGGAACGCCACCGTGGCGCGGACGGGCCATACCTCGTTCTTTGCGCAGTTCGACGTCGATCGTCATGGCCGTGGAGCGGACTCGAGAACCGATTCGGGACCGGCCGACGGCAGCGTTTGATCGACCACGTGACCGTCGCGCAGGAACACCACGCGATCGGCCCATGATGCGAGTTGCGCGTCGTGCGTGACCACCACCGCGGCCACACCACGACGACAGGCCGTAAGGATAAGTCGCATAACCGCTTCGGCGTTGGTAGAGTCCAGTGCCCCTGAGGGCTCGTCAGCGAGCAGGAGGTGCCGCTCCCCTACTACGGCACGGGCGATCGACACACGTTGACGTTCCCCTCCCGAGAGTTCGTCGGGATAATGCGCGGCTCGATCGGCCAAACCAAGTTCCTCCAACGCGCCCATGCCCGCGACCCGCGCCTTCTTCGCAGACACACCGTCCAGCTCCAGGGGCAACGACACGTTTTCTACGGCACTCAATCCTGCCAACAAGTTGTAGTCCTGAAAGACATAACCGATCGAGCGCCGCCTCATACGCGCCTGATCGTCGCGCGACATCTTGGACAGGACAGCTCCGTCCAGCAGAACGTCGCCCATCGTGGGCGCCTCCAAGCTGCCCGCGATCGTCAGCAGCGTGCTCTTGCCCGACCCACTCGCCCCCATCACCGCTACCAACGAGCCGGCGTCCACGGACAGATTGATGTCACTGAGAGCGTGAACCTCGTTGGGCTCTTGTCCGTAGGTCTTGGACACTCCTCGTAGTTCGAGATAGCTCATGGTCGTATGTCCGCCTTCCTTCTCGTGAGAGGCATCGGCAGCCCCTCGCTTGCAACTGGTTCAATCGACGCGCGCTTTAGTCGCCCCTCCGCCGTGTCGAGCCACCGAACGACGGAGTCGAGTCGAAAGAGTTCGGCGTCCACCACAAGCGCAAACGACAGATCGAAACGGGCCTCGTCTTCCTTTAAGTGCGTCCACTGCTGCATCAGTTGGACGAGATAGCGCCGATGGCTTTGAATGACCTCGGTCACGTTCACACCCGGTAAGCGCACCGCGATCAAGACCTTCATGACCAGTTCGTCTCGCGGAGGAGAGCTGAGGTCCGGCGGCGTTCGCAGCCACTCGTCGAGTTCGATCTTTCCCGTCGCGGTGATGCGAAAACTCTTCTGAGGCCCCTCGTCGTCCGAGTCGTCGGACTCGACCAATCCGTCACGCTCCAAGCGCTGAAGGGTCGTATACACCTGGCCCACGTTGAGAGGCCACACTTCGCCCGTGCGCTCTTCGAACTCTTGGCGGAGTTGAAGCCCGTATTTTGGACCCTCACTCAGCAGTGCCAGCAACGCATGTCGCACGCTCATGATCGCTCCTCTATAGCCAGTTGTATACTCAGTATCATACTTACGATACATCGGCCATGTGCTCCGTGTCAACTTGGGATCATCGCTGATTCGACTTCTACTTCTCGAAGGTACGCGAAAGACTGTCGTCGGACCATCAGGGACATCCCCGAGCGCTCCCCTAGCCAGACTGGGTCACCTCAGGGTTTGCCAGGGAAACTGAGACGTCGGGAACTCCTAACGGCCCGTCTTTTCACGGTGATCACAGCCCGGCCAGCAGCACGGCCGACGTTGACCGGCTTCGAGTTCCTCTTGGGTTCGGCGAATTCTGCGTTCTCGGGTCACCGGTTGCTTCGCGCTCAGAACCCAGCAGATGAATTCGTTCCGCGCGAGCGGGGTGACGTCATTCCATGCAGCAAGGGCAACCGCATTCGCGGCCAGGGCCGAACGAAGATCATTGGGGAGGGCATGAACCACACCACCGCAGACTCGTTTGGCGCTCACACGATCACGGTAGCGGCGAAGCAGCGGGTGAACGTGGCGCCACCCATCGACTCGGTGGCTGGCGGGGGAGGGCTCGAACCTCCAACGACCGGATTCAAAGTCCGGCATTCTGCCAATTGAATTACCCGCCACTGTCATTTGCCGTTAATTGCGGCAATCTTCGGAGATTCTTAAAGTATCCCTGAAGACGATTAATACCAAGCCACAACACTAGAGGCTCAGAACTAGTAAACCGAAAGACATCGTGTCGACCACCTCGCTGCCCAACTCCTACGTCGCCATCGTCGACGACGATTCTGCGATTCGTTCTGCCCTGGGGCGGGCTCTTCGTATGGAGAACTACGACGTGGAGCTCTTTGAAGACGGGGCCACGGCTCTCAAGTCGATCCAGCTTCGCGCTCCGGATGCGCTGGTCCTTGACCTCCAGTTGCCTGACATCGACGGGCTTGAGGTGTGTCGACGAATTCGGCGCTCCGGCGATATGACACCCATCTTGATGTTGACCGCGCGCAACGCGGTCAATGATCGCGTCGAGGGTCTTGACGTCGGTGCGGACGACTACCTCGTCAAGCCCTTCGATCTGGCCGAACTGTTAGCGCGACTACGAGCTCTCTTGCGACGCCACAACGTCAGCGACGTCGATGGCACGGTGCTTCGCTTCGAGGATCTGACCCTTAACCCAGCGACTCGCGAGGTCCATCGCGGCACCCGCCTGATCGAACTGACGAAGATCGAGTTCGATCTGCTGGAACTGTTCTTGCGCCATCCGCGCCAGGTTCTCACCCGGGATCAGATCCTGGATCTCGTGTGGGGGTACAACTTTGACTCGGGCACCAACTCTCTGGCCGTCTACATCGGTTACCTGCGACGCAAGCTCGAAGAAGACAACAAGCCGCGACTCATTCAGACCGTTCGCGGGGTTGGTTACGCTCTTCGCACCTCGTGACGTTTCGCATTCGCGTGATCGCCGCGACCGTGGCGGCGGCGGCCATCGCGGTGATTCTCGCTTGCTTCGCGTCGTACTTCACCACTCGCAACGCCCTCTATCACTCGGTTGACGCTTCCCTCATAGAGGCGTCCCAGCAACCGTTGAGCAATCACGACTACGACCGCGTCATCGGCGCCAGCTTCGAACTGGTGCTGCCCAACCGCGAGACGATGCCAGCATCGCGAGTTCCTCTTGACGCGACGATCATGAGTGTCGCCGATGGCAAGAGCAAGCAGGTCATCCGCACCGTCTCCTTCAACGGTCAGGATTTTCGAGAACTCATCGCCCCAGTGGCCGCCAATACGATCGCGGGCTGCTCCGCACCCGGCGACTGCCAGGCGATCACGACGACGTCGGCCGAGCTCTACGTCGTCGAGATCACGGGTCAGGTCGACCAACTCAACCAACTCACGACGACGCTGATGCTCGTGGCCGCCGGTGGACTTCTGCTCGCCTTCGCCCTCGGTCTCTTCCTGGCTCGTCAGGCTCTGCACCCCCTCGAAGAGGTCACCGACGAGATCGAAACGATCGCTACCACCAACGACTTGGAACGTCGACTCGTCGAAGGAGACGAGGACGAACTGGGTCGACTGCGCAGAGTCTTCAACCGCCTTCTCCACTCGGTTCAGAGCAGCCAGAATCTCCAACAACAACTGGTCCTCGACGCCAGTCATGAGTTGCGCACTCCTTTGACGTCGCTGCGCACCAATGCCCAGGTGCTCTCTCGTATCGACGAGCTCAGTCACGAAGAGTTGCGTCAAATCAGCGATGACATGATCGCCCAGGTCGACGAGTTGGCAGCTCTCGTCACCGACCTGGGGGAACTCGCGCGCGGTGAACGTTCTGGTGGCGCTCTCGAAGTTCTGCGCTTGGACGACTGCGTTGATGAGTGCGTCGACACCGCGCGCACGTACGCGCGTACCAAGCACATCACCATCGACGTCGATACAGAGCCATCGCGCGTGCACGCCCGCCACGATCGCCTCAATCGTGCGATCTCGAACCTGCTCACCAACGCAGTGAAGTTCACTCCCCCTGGGGGTCGCATTCTGATCACGACCGCAGCCGGAACGGTCAGTGTCGCAGACAGCGGTCCGGGCATCGCCGACGAGGATCGTGAATACATCTTTGATCGATTCTGGCGTTCTCCCGCCGCCCGCTCACTACCCGGCTCGGGCCTTGGACTCTCCATCGTGGCCCAGGTGGCGGCCGAGTTTGGCGGAACCGTGTCGGTGGATCGCGACCCCAACCTCGGTGGAGCACGCTTTACCCTGCACTTCCCGGAAATAGCCGAATAGTTCACAAGCGCATCAATTTTCGAATCTTCTTAGTTAGCAGGCGATCGCCCTTAACAATTCACCGTCAGACTGGGTTCGTTCATTCTGGCTTCATGATTCACCGTCAGACTGGATTGGTCCACTCTTATGACGACGTCCCCCCGCACCCCACAGCAACGCGATCGGCGATTCGCCCGAGTTCGCCGAGCGACGCGTGGCGTCTTTGTCATCTCGAGTCTCTCGTCGGCGGCGCTCGTGGGCTTCTTCGCCACGACAGCTAAGCCCGCTGTTCGCATCGTCAAACCCCCTACGACGACAACAACGACGAGCACCTCACCCACGACGACAACAACCGCTACGCCAACGACGACCACCACGACCACGCCTTCCTCCCAGCGAACGACAACGAGTTCCTCGCCACCGACGACAACGACGACGCCGACCACCACGACAACCGTCCCCGTCACCACAACGACGACCGCGCCAACCTGCTATACGTCGCCATCGGGTGTGCAGGAGTGCAGCTGAGATGAACTTCAACGTCTGGGGCATGAGCGGCACGCTCGTCACCGAGAACGAAGATCTCCACGATTTTGCGGCGCGGCGCCTATCTCACTGGCTCGCTGCGATCGACGCGGCGTGCAGTCGATTCCGAGACGACTCAGAACTCTCTCGGCTCAATGCTCGCGGTGAAGCCGTCATGAGCGCCACCTTCGAACGAGCGCTCGTCACGGCGGTGGAGTCGTGGCACGCCACGCAAGGACTGTGCGATCCCACGGTCCTGCCCGCGCTGCTCGCCCTGGGTTACGACAGCGACTTTGCGGACGTACAAGACCGACAGGACTTCGCGCGCCGCCCGAGTGCACCGAGCCCCGGCGCCAGCGCGTTGAGAATCGACGAATCATCCCACTTTGTGTCACTCGCACCCGGCTGCCAGATCGACTTGGGCGCGAGCGCGAAGGCGCTGGCGGTCGATCTCATCGCCGACGACGTGGCCCCGCACGGCGGAGTGCTCATCGAGATAGGCGGGGACGTGGCGGTGCGCGGGCGCGGACCGAACGGCGCGTGGTCGATTGGAGTCAGCGAGGACCTTGTCATTTCGGGCCACGAGCCACGCGTGAGCCTGACCAACGCGGGAGTCGCCACCTCATCGACGACAGTCCGCGCCTGGCGCGCTGGTGGTCAACGTGTCCATCACATCATCGATCCGCGAACCGGGAGTCCGGCATCAGGTCCGTACGTGACGGCGACCGTCGCCGCCGAGAGTTGTCAACGGGCCAACGCCTTCGCGACGGCCGCACTGATTTGGGGCGAGGACGCTCCGTACTATCTGGCCCAGGCACGATGTGCGGCCCGTCTCGTTCGCGTCGACGGAGTTATGGACTACATCGGCGGATGGCCGGTCGACGAGGTGGCGGCGTGATCGCTCTGACGTCGCCCTACCTGTGGTACACCTCGCGAGCGACCGGGCTGGTCGCCTTGGTGCTCATCACGAGCGTGGTCGTGCTCGGCACGCTCGTCTCGAATCGCGTGGGCGGCAAGAAGATCGGCCGGTTCGAGTTCAACGAGCTGCACCGCTCGCTGTCACTCGTCGCCATGACCTTCTTGGTCCTGCACGTCGTGTCGACCGTCGTCGACACCTATGCACCCACAGGCTGGCTCTCCGCTCTCGTACCGTTCGTCTCTCGCTACGACCGCGTCGGGGTGGCGCTGGGTGCGGTGGCGATCGATCTGATGATCGCCGTATGGGTCTCGAGCCTGTTCAAGTCACGCGTCCAACCGCGGACCTGGCGCTACCTCCACTGGCTCAGTTGGTTGGCCTACGTGGGGGCGATCGCTCACACGTTCCTCATTGGGGCCGACACGCGCAACGACGCGGGCCTGGCTCTTACCGCGGCATGCACCGCCGCCGTCCTCGTCGCTGCTGTCTGGCGGGCGCTGGCGCGTCCCGAGCGAGTTCATCGCCGCACCGCTCTCTCGCCCCTCGCTCCCTCGACTCCCCCGAGGCCGACCTCGCGGAGCGCACGATGAGTGACACGTCACTGCCACGCTTGTTGCACGGCTCGCGGGGAACACCGCTCGGTCTCGACGAACACCACGCCATCTTCGGGCGGGCTAACGCAGCGGCACATCAGATCGAGGCGCTCGAGGCTTCGGGTCTGACGGGCCGCGGAGGCGCCGCCTTTCCGACCTCGGCCAAGGTCCGACTCCTTCAGCGTCAGCGGGGCCACAACAAGGCAGTCGTCGTCAACGCGATGGAGGGCGAGCCCGCATCGCGCAAAGATGCCAGCTTGCTGAGCGCCAATCCTCACCTCGTCCTCGACGGGGCTGTCGCTCTCGCCTCGATGATCGGTGCCCACGAGATCATCGTGTGCGTCCCCGCCACCAATCGCCGCTCGCTCCAGTACGTTCGACACGCCGTCGAAGAACGCGTGCGCGATCACCGTGGCGGCCCACACATCGAGATCGTCTCGCCGCCGGCCCGCTACATCACGGGCGAAGAGTCCGCGCTCACACACTGGTTGAGCGAGCGCGTGGCCGAGCCGCTCTACCGACCACAACGCCCCTTCGTGCCGCGACTGCGAAATCGACCAGTGCTCGTCGACAACGTCGAGACGTGCGCGCACGTGGGACTGATCGCACGCCACGGCGCCAACTGGTTTCGCGCGGTGGGCACGAGCGCGAGTCCCGGCAGCACGCTCGTCACCTTGAGCGGGGCATTCGAGAGTCCAGTGGTTCTCGAAGCCGCCCTCGGAACCCCTCTGCGCGATCTGATCGCGACCGCCCGGCCCACCGAAGAGATCCAGGCGATTCTCCTCGGGGGATACGGAGGGTCGTGGCTCGACGGCTCGCTCCTCGACACTCCCCTGGCCAATGAGTCGTTGCGCGAAGCGGGCGCATCCGTCGGAGCGGGCGTCATCGTCGCCCTGGGTGAGGGCGGATGCGGGCTCTTAGAGACGTCTCGAGTGGTCACGTGGATGGCCGGCGAGAGCGCCCGCCAGTGCGGGCCCTGCGCCTTTGGCCTTCCCGCTCTGGCAGACGACCTCGCGCTGCTGGTCAGTGGGCAACGCGGAGCGGCAACGGCGTTGGAACGACTCCTCGAGCGCTGCGGGGTCATCGAAGGTCGCGGGGCCTGTCGCCACCCCGACGGTGTGGTGCGCCTCGTGCGTTCGGCCCTCAGCACCTTTCGCGAACACGCCCTCGCGCACGCCAGTGGCCACGTGTGCGCCGCTGCGCACCTCGATCGCCGCTACGCCCGCATTCCCGGTGCCCTAACCGTGGCGGCGCGGTCGTGAAGAAAGATCTTGGGTTCCTGTTGCGCGTCGATCCCATCCTGTGTGATGGATTCGGACACTGTCACGAGCTTGCGCCGGACCTCGTGGACATCGACGAGTGGGGATATCCCGTCATTCGCCAGATGGTCACCTCGCTGCACGACCGTTCGGCTCTGCGTTCGGCCCGATTCGCGGTACGCGGCTGCCCGCGACAAGCGCTCGTGATTGAGCGCGTCAGCGAGAACTAGTCGCGTCGATCAACTCGATGCGATTGCCCACGGGATCGTCTATGTGGCAACGCCGCCGACCGGGGATCGATTCGTCGGGGCGAACCTCAACGCGTGCGTCCGCGAGTCGCGCGAGGATCTCGTCGTAGTTGTCGACCGTGAGCGCGGGGTGGGCCTTCGTGGCGGGCGAGAATGTTGGATCCACGCCGAGGTGCAAGACTGCTCCGTCGCGTCGATACCAGCGACCGCCGCGCGCGGCCAAGATCGGCGGCTTAGCCTCGGATTCAAATCCGAGCACGCCGACGTAGAACTCGTCGCACAGGTCTTCCGAACCGGCAGGAATCGCGAGTTGCACGTGATCGAGCACCCACGCCACGACAACCTCCAAAAATAGGGCCTCACCAGAACGTAGTAGTGTTCTTCGGGCCATGGGATCACTCATTAAGAAGCGGCGCAAGCGTATGCGCAAGAAGAAGCACAAGAAGATGCTGAAGCGCACGCGCTTCCAGCGTCGCGCCGCCGGTAAATAACTCTTTCTACGCCGGTTTGGGCGTAGTGGTGGTCTGGCAGAACTGAACGACACCCTCGGGGCCCATGACGTCCCAGGTGCTGACACCCTGCTCCAAATGGCCCTCGACGAACAGCGTGGAGCCTGATCCCGCGAGGTGCACGCGGTCGCCGAGGGTGGCCGCGAGCCAGTCCATCGTCTCGGCCAGGCGAGGCTCAACGATCCGAGCGGCCGATTCGAGATGGTTGCGACCCGACGGACGCTCTCCCGCGGCCACGAGTTCGTCGTAGGCGCGATAGCACTGGGCGGTATTGACTCCGAAGCTGAGCAGGATGAGGGTCACGTCGCGCTTCTCATAGGGCCGCTCGTATACCTTCTCGCCCACGCCCTCGACGAGGGCACGTCCACCGACCTGGCAAAAGGGCACGTCGCCGCCCAAGGTCACCGCGAGATCCGCACTCACTCCCCCCGCCCAGCGCAAGATCGCCCCCGCGTCGGAACTGCCGCCGCCGAGGCCCCCACCGGGAGGGACGAACTTGTGCAGGGTCACGCCCGCGCTCCGATTTACCAACTGCAAGGCGCGCCCGACCAGGTTGTCCTCGTTGGCGATCACGTTCGAGTACGGACCCTCAAGGTTGAGGTAGTCGCCCTCTTCGTCAATCTCCAGACGATCAGCAAAGTCGACACTCAGCATCTCGGCCCGCAGTTCGTGCATACCGTCGTTCCGCGTTCCCGTGATCTCAAGAAACCACGTCAACTTGGCGGGCGCGAGCAGTTCGATCATCGGGCCGCCGCCAGAGCCGCGAACTCTTCGATCGTGAGTTCCTCGGGACGACGGGTCTCGTCGACACCGGCGCGCTCAAAGACACCTTCGGTCGTCCACTCGGCCAGGGAGCGTCGCAGCATCTTGCGGCGTTGGCCAAAAGCCGTACGGATGACCGAAAAGAGTTCGTCTTCGCTCACCACCGCTGGATCGACGCGCACGCTCTCGCGTCGCACGACCGCAACGAGCACGGAGTCAACGTGAGGCTTCGGCACGAACACACTCGGGGGCACCTTGCCCACGACAGTGGCGTCGGCGAAGTACTGGACGCGCAGCGAGACGGCCCCGTACGCCTCATCCCCGGCGTGCGCCGCTAGTCGCTCCCCCGCCTCCTTTTGGACCATGACCAGCATGCGCGCAACTTCAGGTCGAGTCTCGAGCAGATGGAGCACGACGGGGGTCGCCACGTTGTAGGGCAGGTTTGCCACCACGACGGTCGGCCGCGATCCAAGGATCTCGTCGTAGTCGGCCGTGAGGGCATCGGCCTGGTGCACAGTGACCCCGACGGGCTCGACAACCTCGCGTAGAGGCGCGATCAGATGTCGATCAATCTCGAGCGCCTGGATACTCGCGCCGGTCTCCGCCAGGGCCAGTGAGAGCGACCCGAGCCCCGCTCCGATCTCTAATACCTGGTCACCCGGACCAACGTGGGCGAGGCGCGCGATACGGCGCACCGTATTGGCGTCCACCACGAAGTTCTGGCCCAGGGCGCGCGACGGCTTCAGCCCGTGGGTCTGAAGCAAGGCCATGAGTTCAGTGCGCGAAATGGTCACCAAGAAACTTTGACACTAATCAGTCCCTTGGCGAGTGGTTCGAGCGCGGCGAACTGTGCCGCGTCGAGATCCACGATGTGATTGTCGACGTCGCTGTTGCGGTCGGTGATGGTGCAGGTGATGGATCGACCCGTGGAAAGGTCGAGCACGGTGACGACCGTGCCCTTGGGTAAGTACCAGGTCGCGCACTGACCCGGCACGTAGTGATACCAGGTAGCAACCCCGAGTTTGAAGTTGGCGCCGCTCACGACCTCGTTGGTCGCCGTCGACGTCCCGCCCTCGGGGGACGCGGTCTTTTTGGCTGCCGTCACCGTCACCGGAGGTCGGGTGGTGACGTGAACCACGACACTGGAGTGCCAGGGGACCTTGGTGCCGGGGCGAGGCGACTGGGCCACCGCCACTCGCCAGGTACCGTTCGTACTCCCTGGTCCAACCGTCGAAAAGAACAGCGACGCCGACTTCATGGCGGCGTAGACGGCAGCCCGTGAGCGCCCGGTGAGACGAGGCACGACCCGCATGGCGTGACGCGCCTCGGGGCGCACCGTCAAGGTTGCTTCGCTGTGCCAGCGCACCATGTCGCCGGGAGCCGGACTCTGACTCACGACATCGTTCCATTTGGCGTCGGAACTGCCCGGTCCGCGGGTGACAAAGTAGAGGCCGTCGTGGCGCATCGTACGAAAGACGGCGAGGCGCGAGCGCCCCACGAGGTCAGGCATGTGGAAGGCGGGATGACCGGTTGCTCCCGCGAGGCTGGGCGCAAGAAGCACGCCGCACGTGACGAACACGACCGCCGTCGTACGCAGTAACCGCGGACGCCGCAACGCCCCACGTCGTGTAGTACTCAGTCGATGCCCTCCGCCAGGCCTACTGGTTGGTACAACCCGCCCTCTACGCTACGAGAGCCCGACTCGTGGGGCAACCAGCGACGACAACCCTTGAAACTATTGGCTTTTGGGGTCAGTCCGCGGGAAAGTTGAAGAGACGAGCCGAGTTGGCGGAAGTCGCTCGCCGCAGCGCCTCCGCGTCCTCGCCGCGCAGTGCGGCGACGTAGTCGCCGACGATTGACACGTAACTCGGCTCGTTCTTCTTCCCGCGATGCGGCACCGGCGCCAAAAAGGGACTGTCGGTCTCGACGTGTAGGCGATCGAGCGGGACCAACCGGGTGGCCTCTCGTAGGGCCTCGGCGTTCTTAAACGTCACGATCCCCGAGATCGAGATGTCGCATCCTCGCTCCAAGCAACCGACGGCCTCATCAGGCCCACCGGTGAAGCAGTGAATCACTGTGCGAGCCGGCACGCCCTCGCTGGCGAAGACATCGAAGAGATCGCCAAAGGCGTCGCGCGCGTGGACCACGAGAGCGAGATCGAGCTCCATCGCCAGAGCGATCTGGGCCGCAAAAGCCTGTCGTTGTTGGGCTTTCGGGGAGTGCTCGTAGTAGTAATCGAGTCCGCACTCCCCGATTCCCACCAACCGCGGATGACCCGATCGAGCCAATGCCGCTACGGGAGCAAGATCCTCCGTGGCGTCATGAGGATGCAGACCCACCGTCGCAAAGATCTCCACGTCGCCGCTCATGTCGGTAAGGGCAAGTGCTTCGGCCGAGCTCTCCGCACCGGTTCCCACCACCACGACGCGACGTACGCCCGCGTCGCGGGCGCGAAGGAGCGCGGCGCCAACTTGGGCGGTCGCGTCAGGCGCGTTATCGAAGAACTCGTCCTGGAGGTGACAGTGTGCGTCGGTCCAGAAGTTCACTGCTCACCCGTAATGCGCGGAAAGAGCGGCTCTCCTTTGTCGACGGTCCCGCCCGGGTACAGACCCCACAGCCCGGCCGCGCCAAAGACCACGCCACTGGGTTCGCCGTCCAGTCCGATGCGCCGCCAGATCTCTTTAGCGACGCTGGGCATCGCGGGCGAAATAAGAATTGTGACCAGGCGAATAGCTTCAAGCGCGTCACCCATCACCGTGTCTACCTCGCTGCCGGGTTCCATCTTCCAGGGTGCATGGGTCTCCAGGTAGGCGTTGGTCGCGCTCACCAGTTCGAACGTCGATTCGAGTGCGCGCTGGGGAGCGAAGTTGTCCCAGGCATCGGCCGCCCTCGCGAGACAACTCTCGGCGATCTCACGCAACGACGAGTCGGCGTGCGGTTGCGGACCGACGCCCGCGCACTTGGCACCGACGACGGCTGCGACGCGTGCGACGAGGTTGCCCAAGTTGTTGGCGAGGTCGGTGTTGTAGCGCGCGGTGATGCCTTCGAGGGAGAACTCACCGTCGTTGCCTAGTGCCGTTTCACGCAGCAGGTAGTAGCGCAGCGGATCGACGCCGAACTCCTGGGCGAGGCCCACCGGCTCGATGTCGGTGATCTTCACCGCGCCCTCGGCGGCCATGGTCTTGCCTAACTTCTCGCCACCGATCAGCAACCAGCCGTGCACGTGGACGTGGTGGACGGGATCGAGCCCCGCGGCCATGCACATCGCCGGCCACCAGACGCAGTGAAAGCGAATGATCTCCTTGCCGATCAGGTGATTCGAGTACGGCCACCAGTACTCGACCTCGTCGTCGTCCCGGCCGTAGCCAATAGCGGTGAGGTAGTTGATGAGCGCGTCGTACCAGACATAAAAAACGTGACCCGGGTCCCAGGGCACGGGGACACCCCAACTGATTGAGGTTCGCGTGATGGAGATGTCGCGTAGTCCGCCCTTGACGAAGGCGAAGGCCTCGTTGCGCTTGGTCTCGGGCGTGACGAAACCCGGGTTCTTCTCGTAGAACTCGATGAGCTGATCTTCGAACGCGCTCAGTCGAAAGAACCAGTTCTCTTCTTGCATGTGGGTGAGCACCGAGTGGTGAATCGGACACTTGCCCTCGTCACTTGCGTCCAAGGTGTAGTAGTCCTCACAGCTCACGCAGTAGAGGCCCTCGTAGACGTCCTTGTAGATGTAGCCGTTCTCATAGATCACTGAGAGGAACTTTTGAACCGACTCGTAGTGGCGGGGTTCCGAGGTTCGGATGAAGTCGTCGTAAGAGATGTCCAGCGCCGACCACGCTGCGCGGAATCTCTCGGACACTTGATCGGTCCACTCCCGGGGCGTCGCACCGTGTTTGGCCGCCGCATCAGCCATTTTCTGTCCGTGCTCGTCGGTGCCGGTGAGGAACTTCACCTCGTCGCCCGCGAGGCGATGCCAGCGCGCAAGCGCGTCGGCGTTCACCGTCGTGTAGGCCGAGCCCACGTGGGGCGCGTCATTGGCGTAGTAAATAGGCGTCGTGATGTAGAAGCGGCCCATGAATAGAGGTTAGTTAGTTACTCGCCTGGGTCGTCTTTCCGGCTCGCCAGGGCGAGTTCGTAGACGTCGCGATGCGCAACCCCGAGGATGCGCGACACGTAGTCCACAGCGTCGCGCGTACTTGCCCCCTCGCCCCACTGCTCTTCGAGTGCCGCCAGAACGACATCGTCACTGACGCGCTCCCGGGTAGGCGCTCCTTCCAGGACGACGACTACTTCGCCCTGGATCTCACGTTCGGCCAGTTCGCGAGCGATCTCTGCAACCGTGCCGCGCAGGACCTCTTCATGCAGCTTGGTGAGCTCCCGCGCAATCGCGACGCGACGCTCGGGAAATGTGGCGGCGAGTTCGCCCATGACCGAATTGACCCTCTGAGGCGACTCGAAAAACACGATCGTGCGTTCCTCGTGCGCCCATTGGGTATAGCGCAGTGTCCGCTCTCCGGCCTTGCGCGGTAAGAACCCCTCCATGGCGAAGCGCTCGGTCGACAGCCCACTCACGCTGAGCGCGGCGATGACGGCCGACGGTCCGGGCGCGGTCGTGACCCGAAGACCGGCGCCCGCGACGGCCGCGACGACACGACTACCCGGATCCGAGATTCCCGGCGTTCCGGCGTCGCTCACCAGGAGGACCAGTTCCCCGGCGGCGACGCGGGATACGACGTGTGCGCTCTCGGACACCTCGTTGTGCTCGTGGAGCGCCCGAAGTCGTCCGCCCGCCGGTATCGAGTTGGCGCTGAGCAGCGTCCTCGAGTGGCGGGTGTCTTCGCAATAGATCACATCAGCCCGGCGAAACAAATCAAGGGCGCGTTTCGAGAGGTCCCCGAGGTTGCCGATCGGCGTGGCCACGAGCACTAATTCACCGCTGATCACGTTCTCTTGCACTGGCGTCCTCGTTTGGCGGATGGGCGGCAACTCCCACTAACATTGTCACCTATGTCAAAGCGAACCGTGAAGCGCAAGTTACGCGCCAAAAAGAAAGCCAATCACGGCAAGCGGCCCAACTGCGGCCGGGGCTAAGCGCCTTTTGCCGATTTTCACTGACGGACGTGTGAGTTCACATACGCGTCGTACAGGTGTTGCATAAGCGTTTGACTTCACTCACTTGGTGATAAATCTCCGGTCATAAGCATGACCCATGACAAAACCACACCCCCACCGTCGTCGTATCCCCGGACTTCGCCTGGCCGTTTCGGCCAGCGCGGTAGCCCTGTCCCTGGTCGTAATCACGTTGCCCGCCCACGCGGCCTCGAACCCCGGCTTCGTCCTGTACTCCGCCCAGGGGTACGACCAGGCGACGGTCACCGCCTTTAACGCGACCAAGCCCGGGTTCACCGTCACTCTGAATGACGACTCCACCGGACCGCTCCTCCAGCAGATCCAGGCCGAGGGCAACAACCCCAAGTGGGGTGCTCTCTGGGTGGACGGCACCGCCGCCTTCGCCGAACTCGACGATCAGGGAATGCTCGTCAAGCACGTCGTGCCCAAGGTGGACTTCAACTCGCTCGGCCAGGCGAACGTACCCACCGATGGCAGCTTCATCCCTACGGGCCTGACCGTCACGGGCGCGCTCTGCTACAACTCGGCCAAAGTGAAGGCCAGCCAACTTCCCAGCACGTGGGCCCAGTTGACCCAGGCCAAGTACAACGGCCAGCTCGGCATGAACGACCCGGCCCAGTCCGGTCCGACGTTCCCGCTCATCGCGGGCGTCATGAACGAGTTGGGCAAGTACAAGAGCGGCTCGACCACGTCGTCGGTCACCAAGGGCAAGTCCTTCTTTGAGGCACTCTCGAAGAACGGTCTGCTCGTGAGTTCGACCAACGGTCCGACCCTGGGTGCCATGGAGATCGGCTCGATCAACATGGCCGTCGTTCAGAGCTCGGCGTGTTACGGCGATGAGCTCAACGGATCCTTCCCTTCGGTGCGAGTGAAGTACCTCAACTACTCCGTCGCGCTACCCAGTGCGATCGGCATCGACGCCAAGGAGCCCAAGATCGTCCAGCAGGACGCCGAGAAGTTTGCCGACTGGGTCATGTCCAAGCCCGGACAGCACGTGATGCAGACGGGCGACCCCCAGGGAGACTCTCTGTTCTGGCCGGTGCTGAACAACGAGGCGCCCGCCAACAAGATCATCCCGCCGCTCTCATCCACCCACGCAGTCAGCATCAACCCCTACGTGTGGGGTCCGCTGGAGTCCTCCATCAACGCATGGTTTGACAAGACCATCATCCCCGTCTGACCCTCGACTTCACCCTCCCCGAAGTCGTCCCCGCGACCCCGAGGTTCCCACCTCGGGGTCGCGGCACAACAAGGCGCTGAAACGTGACTGACCTGATCGTGACTCCCAGCATCGAACCCGCGGGACTCGTCACGCCCCCGTCGATCAAGGAGTGGCGCCCGCGCCGCTTTACCTTCGGGGGACTCACAATCTGGGTCGTCCTCACGTTGCTCATCATCGCGCCGGTGGCGTGCTTTCTCCTGTTGGGCGTGAGTCCTCGCCTCTTTTCTCAAGGCCCGCAGTGGTTCACCTTCACGTTCATCCGTCAGGCCTTCGAGGGCTACACCCTCACCGGGATCCTCAACTCGCTGTGGGTGTCGTCGCTCGTCGGCGTGCTCGCGACCGCGGGCGCGACGATGCTCGCCTGGCTCGTCCAGCGCACCAACCTGGGCGCGCGTCGATTCTGGTCCGTGGCGATGTGGCTACTCCTGCTCATGCCTACGTGGATCATGGCCCAGGGTTGGACCGACGTCCTGCAGCCCTACGGCGTGGCCCAGGCGATGGGCATCAACCTCTCGTGGCTCTACGGGGAGTTTTTCGGTCCACTCGGGATCGTCGTGGTCCTCACGTCCACTGCCCTACCCTTCGCCTTTTTCATCGTCTCGGCCGGACTGCGCGGACTCGGCCCCGAGTTCGAAGACGCCGCACGCATCCACGGTGCCGGAAGGTGGCGCACGATGAAGACGGTCCTGCCGATCATCGCGCCCGCGATCCTCGGCGCGCTCGCCATCAGCTTCGCCGAGACGATCAGCGACTTCGGCGTCGCCGACACGCTGGGCTATCACGCCCACTTTCCTCTGGCCACCTTCACCCTCTTCAGTGCCATCTCGAACTTCCCCGCCAACTTCTCGGTGGCCGCAGTGATCGCAGCGGTGCTGATCCTCGCGACGGTGCCGTGCATCGCCCTGCAGTCGATGGCGAGTCGGCGCGCCGCGTCGTACGCCGTGCTTGGTGGGCGCACGCGCGCACCCCGGCGTCGCGAGTTTCGCCGCGGGCCGCGGGCACTCATCACGTGCGCGGTCGGATTCGGCGTCTTTGTCGCCCTCGGGGTCCCGATCATCGGCGCGGTGGTGGGGTCGTTCGTCCAGAACCTCGGCGAAGTCGGGGCGGCGCATGTGCACTTCACATTGACCTACTTCGCCCAGATCTTTCACCCCTCGATCGAGAACGCGGGACTCGGTTCTCCCCTCACGCTGTCCAACCAGCTCGGACTCGTCGTCGCCACGGCGACCGGGGTCCTCGCAGTCGTCTTAGCTCGGCGCATGGTGGCGTCGCGGGGCGGCTGGAGCCAGCGCATCACCGACCTGTTCCTGCTCGGATCAATTGCGATACCTGGAGTGGTGCTCGGTGTGGGGTACATATTCTTCTACGACCTGGGCTTCATTACGCGCAACGTGATCGACATCTACAAGACGTTGCCCTTGTTGATGCTCGGACTGGTGGCCTCGGCCGTGCCCGGCCAGACGCGCTTCATGGCCGGTCCGGTCAGTCAGATCCAGTCGTCGCTCGGCGAGGCGGCGCGAGTCCACGGGGCGAGTCGCTGGCGCACGTGGCGCACGACCAGTCTGCCGCTCATGTCGAGAGTTCTCGTGTGGGGATGGCTGCTCACCTTCGCCAAGACCATCTCGGAGTTAGCCATGTCCCAGATCCTCTATCCCCCGAGTCAGGAGCCGGCGTCGGTCTCGATTCAGGCCTACATCAACAACTTCCAACTCGGCACCGGCACCGCGATGACTGTGTTGCTGATGGGCGAGATGTTCGGCGTGATTCTGATTGCGCTCGCGCTCTACCGACTGGCGGCTCCCGCGGGGTGGCGACGGGTGGGCTGGAGCGTGGTCGACTGATGGGCGTGCCTCAGGTCACTCCTGTGCGCGTTGCGATCGACGCACTGAGCAAGTCCTTCAACGGCAAGGCCGCGCTGTCGAACGTCTCACTCTCAATCGACCCCGGCGATTTTGTCGTGCTCCTTGGTCCTTCGGGGTCGGGCAAGACCACGACGCTGCGCTGCGTCGCCGGCATCGAACGACCGACCAGCGGCTCTATCACCCTGAACGACAAAGTCGTCGCCGGCCCTTCGACGTTTCTCAGTCCCGAGAAGCGTGGCGTCGCGATGGTCTTTCAGGACTACGCCCTCTGGCCACACCTCACGGTGCGAAAGAACGTCGCCTTTCCCCTGGGCACCTCGGCGCACCCGCGCGAGATTCGCCATCAGCGCGTCGAGGGACTCCTAGAGCGCGTGGGCATCGTGCATCTGGCCGATCGATACCCCAATGAACTCTCCGGCGGCGAGCAACAGCGCGTGGCGCTGGCGAGGGCGCTCGCGGCCGACGTGGGACTCATCCTCTTCGACGAGCCCCTCTCCAACCTCGACGCCGATCGGCGCGAACAACTGCGCCTGGAGATCGCGACCTTGACCCGCGAGGCCGGGGCCACGTCGATCTACATCACCCACGATCAGAGCGAGGCGTTCGCGCTCGCCGATCCGTAGGCGTCCTCGATAAGGGATCGCTCGTGCAGTTCGACACGCCCGAAAACGTGTACCACCGACCCGCAAGTTGCTTCGTGACGCGTTTCACCGGCGTGTCGGGCGAGTTCCGCGTGGTGAAGGTCCACGATCGACGCGGCGATCTGCTGGAGCTCTCGCTGCCCTTCGCTCCCGCTCAACGGCTGCGGGCGCGCTACAACGGCACAGTCGCGATGAACGGATCGCTGACGTTTTTCGTGCGCTCAACTGGCCTGACACTTCATCCCGCGTCTCACGAGGAGGGCGTCGCTGGTGAAGTCCTGGACGTGGCATTTACCGGGCGAGGTTATGAGCACGTGATCACGCTCGGCGAGGGGGCTCGGCTCACCAAGATATTCTCGACACGTCGCTTCGAACGAGATCACAACGTCAAAGTGACTTTCGAACCTTCGGAGTGCTTCGTCATGAACACCCAGGAACAAGAGGCGTAAATGATCGCTAGTGTCAGCGGTTCCACTTCCACCATCGTGCTGGTGTGCGCGGTCTTTCTCGCCGCCGCGGTCGAGATGGTCGAAGCGCTCACCATTGTGGTGGCCGTCGGTCACACGCGCGGATGGCGTTCGTCCTTCGAGGGTACGGGCGTCGCACTCCTCGCCCTCGCGGCGCTGGTGGCCATCTTCGGTCCGGCCCTCGTGCGCATTCCTCTCACCCCACTGCGCCTGGTGGTCGGTTCGGTCCTGTTGGTCTTCGGGCTGCAGTGGTTGCGCAAGGCCATCTTGCGATCCACGGGCTACATCGGCCTGCACGACGAGGATGCCATCTACGAAAAGACGGTGGCCTCACTACGTGCGGAGGGCAAACCCGTGGGGCGTGACAACGTCGCCTTCGTGGTCGCCTTCAAGGGTGTCTTTCTCGAGGGCACCGAGATCGTGGTTGCTGTCCTCACCCTGGGCACATCCGCGCACCGACTCGGTCTCGCCATCATTGTCGCCGCGGTGGCCGTGGTCGCCGTGGCCATCGTCGGAGCCATCGTCGCACGACAGCTGACCAAGGTCCCCGAAAACCTCATGAAGATGTCGGTGGGCGTCATGCTGATTAGTTTCGGAACGTTCTGGACGGGCGAAGGCCTCCACGTTCGCTGGCCCGGCGGCGACACGATGCTGATCGTTCTCGTGGCGATCTACGCGGTCGTCGTCACCGTCTTGAGTCACTGGTCGCCCAACGTCCCGGGCCTCGCAGCGAGGCGCGCATGAAGAAGGCCCTGAACTGGATCGCGACGGGCATCGTCGCGTTTGGGCGATTCTGGTGGGACTTCCTCGTCGGCGACACCCCAGAGATCACCGTCGTTGTCCTGCTCGTCCTCGGCGTCGTGGCTCTCGCGCGCGACTCCGCTCACCTCAACGGCCTCGCCGAAGTCGCGCTACCGGTCCTGGTGGTCGCGGGACTCGCGCTCTCGCTTCTGCGCGCGCGGCGTCGCATGAAGAGCTAGCTCCTCGTCCTCGACTTAGCCGAGACGTCCATCCCATAGGCAGTTGCGTTCGCGCAAAACGCCCGCGAGAACGCTCGGACGGTCACTAATGAGCCCATCAACGCCGAGGTCGACCAAGCGCTGCATCTCGTCGACGTCGTTGATCGTCCAGACGTGCACCGCGACGCCCGCCGCGTGCGCGGCCGCCACGAATGACTCGGTGACGACGTCGACGGTTCCGTAGCGCGCGGGCACTTGGAAGGCCACCACGGGCGGGACGACCGGAACGCTCTCGAGCGAGAAATAAAAGCCAGCAGTTTCGTTCGTGGCCGCCGACGTGGCCACGCCCGGTGCGTGGTGGCGAAAGCTCTGTATGGCGGAGTCGTGAAACGACGCGACGATCACGCGATCTCCAAGGTCCAGACGCTCGATCTCGTCGGCCAGCAACTCTTCGTAGGGCTCGACGAACGGGGCGGTGCCCTTGATGTCCAAGTTCAACAGAACGTCGGGAAAGGTGATCGCCACTTCTTCGAGGGTCGCCACACCAAATCGCCGGTCGCTCGGCGCACGGCCCCGGTGGTGATACTCCTCGTCGGGCCGACCGGGCGTCACGACGTCGCCCTCAATCCACCAGTAGGCGTTATCGACGCCGCGCAGTTCGTCGAGGGTCATCTCGGCGATTGTTCCCTGGTGATTGGTGGTGCGCTCAATGGTGGCGTCGTGACAGACGACGAGGTAACGGTCCATGGTCGCGTGGACGTCGAGTTCAATCCCGCTCGCTCCGGACTCGAGGGCGTGCTCGATCGCGGCCAGGGTAGACGAAGGGCCTTCGAACGATCCCCCTTGGTGTGCGTAGTTGATGACCCTGCGCGCGAGCCACTCACTCACTGGGTCGCGGGAACCTTCTCGGGCAGCCCATAGGGGTAGAGCTTGGCGCGCATGCGATGCTCGAGATAGAAGGCCAAGCCCGGCACGAATCCCGCGAAGAGCATGATCGCGATGTAGTAAATGGGCAGGTGAAACTTCACCGTCAAGTTAAAGCACGTGATCATGTAGATCGGGTACAGGATGATGCCGTGACCGATGCCCACGACATCCACGAAGAGGTGAATGTGGTTCCAGAACGTCAGGTCGACCGTGTGCAGGAACAGGGTCACGAACAGGACTAACAGAGTGGTACCGGTGACGTAGGACATGGCCCGGTACCGACGAAACGTGGCCTCCACTAATGACCCCAGAGACGCTTCTTGGGCGTCTGGGCGAGTTGGGCGAGGTGGTCGTTGTAGGCGGCCAGCGAGGGGTCTTCACCTTCAACCTGCGCGGCGCGCTCGCGCGCGGCCTGAGCTTCGGCGCGCATGCGCTCTTCGTACTCGCGACGAGCCTGCTCCTTGTGCTCAGAGACCTTCTCCATGTTCAACATGGAGTACCAACCGACGACGCCGAGAATGCCGATGAGGGGCCACTCGATCGAATAGAGATAACTGAGCGCGTTGCCTTGGACGGCCCGTCCCACCTGCCACCATGCAGCCAGAGCGCACATGGTGAGCCACAGGATCAGGGCCACATGAAGTCCGATTGCTCGAAGTGAAAAATACTTTCGACGCACCGCTTCATCCTACTGAGAGAAAATTCAGGCATGAAACTGCCCCGTATTATGGACGGGTGCCCTCGATGACGATGAATATGGCGTTCTCCTGGCGTCATCTCAACCACTGGGACATCTCGGCCCTCCCGATGATTTTGCTGGTGGGCGCGGGAGCCCTCTACTACTGGGGCGTGAAACGCAGCCCCACCCCCTGGGCCCGCTCGCGCAGTATCTGCTTTGTCGCGGGCCTGGTGGTCACGTTCCTCGCCACCCAGACCTTCATCGGCGTCTACGACATGGAGTACTTCAGCGACCACATGGTCCAGCACCTGATGCTGATCATGGTGGCGGCCCCGCTCTTTGCCCTGAGTGCTCCGCTCGACCTCGCGTACCAGAGCGGTACCGACGCGATTCGCCATTTCCTCGATGGTCGCTTCATGACGACCCTCACCCATCCTCTCGTGGGCTTCGCGCTCTACTTCGCCTTCATCCCCATTACGCACCTCACGGGGTTCATGAACCTCATGATGGCCCACATGTGGATTCACCACCTCGAGCAGGTCGCCTTCCTCGTGGTGGGCTATCTCTTCTTTCGCCCGGCCTTCGGACTCGAGCGCGGCTACAAGATGCACCCGGGACTGCGGCTCGTCTACGTAATGGCGGCCGTCCCGGTGGACACCTTCACCGGGCTGGTGTTGTCGATGTCCTCGCACGTCCCCTACGCCAACTACGCGATGATGGCGCCGTCAGGCACAAGCGCTTCCTGGCAGCTCTCGAACATCAAGTTGGGCGGCGGCATCATGTGGATCGGCGGCGACGCGCTGATGTTGCTCGCCCTCATTCCAATGGCCTTTGCGTGGGTGCACTGGGAGACGCTGCGCACCAAGGAACTCGACGCCATCCTCGACGCCCAGGGGATCTAGCTAGAGAAGCCCGGCCTCGATGCCGAGTAGTTCGAGGTCGTTTTCCGGTCGCGCGCCCAAATGCGTAATGATCTCGCCCGCGCAGAGCGATCCAAGTTCTGCTGCCTCGACGGGATCGGCACCGAGGGCGAGGCCGTAGAGGAAGCCCGAGGCGAACATGTCGCCCGCGCCGTTTTGATCGATCACGTCGGCGACCTCCGCTGCGGGAACGTGTACGACACCCGACACGGTCGCCACCTCTGCGCCCGCGGGTCCGCGGGTGACCACCGCGAGCACACCAATCTCGTCGAGCGCTTCGAAGGCTTGCTCGAGGCGCTCGTACTGAAAGAGCGAGAGGATCTCAGCCTCGTTGGCGAGCAGGACGTCGACGTCCCCGGTCACGAGATCAAGGAAGTCACGGCGATGCCGATTCACGCAGAACATGTCCGAGAGTGAGAGCGCGACCATCGAGTCGGCCTCGTGGGCGAAGTTCACGACCTTGCGGATCGACTCCTTGGCCGGCGGGAGGTCGAAGAGGTACCCCTCGACGTACGTGATCTCCGAACGCGTAATGAGATCGCCGTGAATATCCTCGGTGGTCAGGCGATTTGACGCGCCCAGGTACGTCGCCATCGTGCGTTGGGCGTCGGGCGTAATGAAGACGTGACAACGTCCCGTCGCTCCCTCATCGGCCCGGGCGACCGCGAGGTCAAGTTCCACGCCTAGGGACTCGAGGTCGTAGCGGAAGCGCTCGCCGAACTCATCGTCGGCGACCTTGCCGATGTACCCACAGGTTCCCCCGAGAGCGGCGATGCCCGCGATGGAGTTGGCGACCGAACCGCCCGACATCTGGACCGTCGTGCCCATGGCTCCGAGAAAGCGCTCGAGCTGGTCCACCTCGATGAGCTCCATGGACGCTTTCACAAGTCCGAGTGAGGCGTAGACCTCGGCCACGTCCTCGGTAATGATGTCGAGCATGGCGTTGCCGATGCCCGTCACCGCGAGCCGATTGGGGCCGGGTTTTTGACGTAACGAGACGGGTGTCGGGGGAGAACTCACCCGTCGAGGATAGGCGAAATCGTTCTAGGGTGGTGCGTTATGAGCCCTTCAATGAACCCCTACCGTCTCGCCCGAACTGTCGTTCCCTCGGCGTACCGGATCTTCCTTACCCCTGATCTTGAGAAGTTCACCTTCGCCGGCCGCGTCGAGATCGACATCGACATCAAACAGAGCGTCGATCGCTTCACCTTGAACGCCCTCGACCTCGAATTGGGGCCGCCACGATCAGCAGTGACGGCGACGAGTTATCGGTCCTTGGAGCACACAATGGACGAGACATACCAAACGGCGACCTTCGTCTTCGATCGTGAGTTGCCCACCGGTCCCGCCATCCTCGAGATCGCCTTTGACGGCTTCCTCAACGACAAGTTGGTTGGTTTTTATCGCTCCACGTACACCGACGTGAACGGCGTCGATCACGTGATCGCCACCACCCAGTTCGAGAACACCGACGCCCGTCGCGCCTTTCCGTGCTGGGACGAACCTCCTTCAAGGCGACGTTCCAGGTCAATCTGACGGTCCCCAGCGAACTCAAGACCTACTCAAACTCACCCGTCGAGTCCGACGTCGACCTGGGCAACGGTCAGCGCACGGTGAGTTTCCGCCCACCATGATCATGTCGAGCTACCTCGTGGCCTTCGTCGTGGGCGCATTCGAAGAGAGCGAGACGATCGACGTCGACGGGATTCCCCTGCGCGTGATCACGCCCATCGGCAAGGTGCACCTCAGCGAACTCGCCCTGGAAGCCGGGGCGTTCGCCCTGCGATTCTTTGGCGACTACTTCGACATCCGCTATCCCGGCGAGAAGTTGGACATGATCGCGATTCCCGACTTCCTCCAGGGAGCAATGGAGAATCTCGGTCTGCGTCACCTACCGCGAGAATGCACTCTTGGTGGATCCCGCCACGGCCGCCCACGTCGAGATCGAGCGCGTGGCGCAAGTAGTCGCACCACGAACTCGCTCACATGTGGTTCGGCGACCTCGTGACAATGGAGTGGTGGGAGGGGATCTGGCTCAACGAGGCCTTCGCCACCTTCATGCAACTCATCTGTAGAACGCGTTTCGCCCCGAGTGGCGCATCTGGGCCGCCCAAGTCCCCGACCGCGACTTGGCCCTGCAGATCGACGGTCTGAATCGCACGCGCCCGATCGAGTACGAGGTCGTCTCGCCTGACGACACTCAAGGGATGTTCGACGTCCTCACCTACGAAAAGGGCGGGTCGGTGCTGCGCATGCTCGAGCAGTACCTCGGCGAAGAGGTCTTTCGCGACGGAATTCGCCTGTATCTGCGCAAGCACAGCTACGCCAACGCCACGACGACCGACCTGTGGGACGCGCTGGAAGAGAACTCGGGCCAGCCCGTGCGCAACGTCATGGACACGTGGATCCTCCAAGGTGGCGTGCCCCTGGTGACGTTGGATGGCACGACGGTGACCCAACAGCCCTTCCGTTACCACGCCAAGAGCACGGACAGCGCGATCGGCGAACACTGGTTGGTCCCGCTCATGACCCGTTCACTGAACGGTGGTGAGCCTTCGCGCCACCTGCTCGATGACGCACCCCTCACCGTCACCGACGCCGCACCCGTGTTGCTCAACGCGGGGGGCTCGGGAGTCTTTCGATCGCGCTACGCGAGCAACGAAACGGCCGCGATCGCCGCACGACTCGACGACCTGACCGAGATCGAGCGCGCGACCGTCTTCTCGGACGCCCTGGCGGCACTGCTCGCCAACGCGATCACTTGGAACGACTTTCTGACGTTGGCCCAGGGACTAGGCGACCAAAACGAACCCACCCCCTGGGAGATGGTCGCCGCGGGGATCGACATGGTGTACCGCGCCCTCAACGCCGACCAGCGCGTCATCTTGCGCGACCAGGTGCGCGCGCTCTTTGCCCCGCAGCTCGCCCGTCTCGGGTGGGACGCGAAGGACGACGAGGACGAGCTCACCCCCCAACTGCGCGCCGTGGTGATCTCGACGCTCGGTGTGGTCGGCGAGGACGAGGACGTGCAGGCTGAAGCGGTCAAGCGCTTTGAGGCCGATCACTTGGACGGCGACACCGCGCGAGCAGTCTTACGGGTCGTGGCGGTCCAGGACCGACCCGGGGACTACGAGACGTTCCTCGAGCGCTACCGCTTGGCGCCCACACCCCAGGAGGAGATGCGCTATCTCAGCGCCCTGGCGGGCTTCCGAAATCTCGATGTGTCGATCGACGCCGTTAAGCGCAACCTGAGCGAGTTCCGCAGCCAAGACGTGCCGCTCACCCTTCCCCTATTGCTGATGAACGTCGAAACCGGACCTGCGGCCTGGCGATACGTGACCGAACACTGGGATGAGACGCTCGAGAAGGTGCCCGCCCAGCACCTGTCGCGTATGGCTTCTGGCGCGCCGACCTACGTGAACGACCCGGCCTTCGCCGACGAGGTCGAGGCGTTCCACAACGCGCATCCGGTCATGGGCGGATATCCGGCAACCGCTCCGCAGCACGTGGAGCGCATGCGAATCGGTCTGGCCTTTGCCGAAGTAATTCGTCAGCAGTTCTAATCTCCCCATGAACGTCGGGGCGTTTTTCGGCATCTTCGCCGTGATGTTCTTGTTGGAGTTGCCGGATAAGACCATGATCGCCACGATCGTGATGAGCACGCGTTCGCGCTCGTCCTCGATCGTGACCGGAGCGTCGCTCGCCTTCATCACCCAGATGGGCATCGCGGTTGGCGCCGGCGGTCTCTTGACGCTGCTGCCCGTGCGCGCGAAGGACATCATCGTGGCGGTTCTGTTCTTGGGCGGTGCGGCGTACCTGCTCCTCTCCAAGGAGGAGACGGCCGTCGAGAGCGGCGAGCGCGAGGCGCAACGCGAACAGTCCTCGACGCGCCTCAAAGAGATCGCCACCGCCTACACCGTCATCTTCCTGGCTGAGTTTGGGGACCTCACCCAGATCCAGGCGGCGAACTTCACCATCAAAACGCATGCGCCCCTCGAGGTCTTCCTGGCGGGGTCGATCGCCTTGGTGTGTGTCTCATTCATCGGTGCCTACGGAGGTCAACTCCTCCAGCGAATCGTGCCACTGAAGTGGATTCGTCGAGGTGGCGGCCTGATCTTTCTGGGCCTGGGTATCTACACGCTCGTCAACCTGGCCACCTCATGGTCATGAATCGACGCGACGAACTGCTCGCGCACGCCGACGCCGCGAAGGGCTTTATGCCGCGTCCCGAAGGCCTGGCGCTCTTTGGCTACGCGCGCTCGGCCGGCGAGCGAACCCCGGAGGGCACGTGGCTCGAGGTGGGCGCGTGGTGTGGCAAGTCGGCGCTGTATCTCGGTGCGGCGGCCGAGGAGACCAGCTGTGTGCTCTACTCGCTCGACCACCATCACGGCAGTGAAGAGAATCAGATCGGCTGGGAGCACTTCGACGAGTCGCTCGTTGACCCCGCGGACGGACGACTCAACACCTTGCCCGCGTGGCAACGCTCCATCGCGCAGGCCAATCTGGAGTCCACGGTGATCGGACTGGTGGGACCCTCGGTGGTCGTGGCGGCGCACTTTGCCCAACCCCTCGATCTACTCTTCATCGACGGCGGACACGCCCACGACGTCGCCTGGGCCGACTACGAACACTGGGCGCCCAAGGTCACCACGGGAGGGCTGCTTCTGATCCACGACGTCTTCGAGGATCCGCGAGACGGCGGGCGACCGCCCTACGAGATCTACCTCGCCGCGCGCGACGGCGACTTTGTCGACGTCGGCGCCGTCGGGTCGCTACGCGTGCTGCAGCGCCGCTAGAGCAGCGGACAGCCCGGCTCGGCCAGGTCCAAGGGTTCGGGCAGTTCGCCGTGGCGAAAGAGTCCGGCTGCGGGCGACGAGGAGGTGAGCGCGTCCGCCGCCAGCAACACGGCGGCTGCGGTATATGAGGTGACCTCACGGTGCGGGAACGTCACTCGATCGGGGTACGCGATACCCGTCCAGTAGGCGCCGTCCTCGCGGCGGTGCAGGTTCGTGCAGCGAAAGAGTTCTAACGCCTGGCTGGTGAGGCCGAGCGCATCCAAGGCGAGCACGAACTCGGCCGTCTCGGCGGCGGTGACCCAGTCGTTGGTCGATACACAGCGCACCCCAAGCCCGTCCATGACGTGCCGTTCGAAGCCGTCGGCGACGCGGTATTCGCCCCTCGCCCCGCGCAGTGCCCCCGAGAAGATCGGGTAGTACCAGTCCATGGCGAACTCGTTCTTGGGAGCGAAGGCCCCGGGGTGGTGCGAGACCGCGTGTCCCAGACGTCCGCTCGCCAGTTCCCACTCTGGTCGGGCAAAGCCGAGCCGTTCGGCGAGAGCGACCGCACTACACAGCGAGTGAAAGATCGATGACGAGCCCGTGAGAAGGGCGTAGTGCTCAGGTCGGCCCTGGGCGTCAAGGGACCAGCGAATCGTGCCGTCTTCGAGTTGCCAGCGCAGCACAAAGGAGATGGCCCGCTCGACCATTGGCCACATTGACGCGGCGAAGTCGACGTCGCCGGTCGCGAGCACGTAGTGGTAGAGACCGGTCGCCACGTACGCGCACACGTTGGTGTCCAGACGAGCGTCCTTCACCCGATCACCGATGTAGTAGTTGAACCAACTCCCATCACCCAGTTGCTCACGCGCTAGCCAGGCGTAGGCCGCGCGCGCGTTCTCCAGGTGACCGCAAATCGTGAGCGCCATCGCCACTTCCACGTGGTTCCAGGGGTCACAGTGACCGCCTTCGAACCAGGGAATCTGACCGTTCGCTCGTTGCAAGTTCTTGAGGTACTCACCCGTCGTCGGCGATCTCTTCGCTCGTCAAAACGTCGGGCACACCGTGCAGCTCCAGGGTCGACCTCACGACGGTTTCCTCAGGTAGAGCACGATCGACTTGCCCATGATCGGCGACAGGACCTTTTCGGCGTACCTCGTGGTGCGCGGCTTTTTCATGATGTCCCACACCAGCAGACGGTGGTACGCCTTTACGAGACGGTGCTCGTCGTTCGTGGTGCCCACCACGCACTTGAGCCACCAGTACGGACTGTGCAGGCCGTGCGCGTAGTGATGCCCGGTGAACACGAGTCCGGTCGAGGTCAGGCGCTCTTTCAGCACACCCTTGCGGTAGATGCGGATGTGACCGCCGGGCACGTTGTGGTACTCGTCCGACAGCGCCCAGTTCACAAGTTCCGGCCCGAAGCGCGGCACGGTGATCGCCATGGTGCCGCCGGGACGCAACACTCGTGTGAGTTCGCGCATGGCGCCGAGGTCGTCGGGGATGTGCTCGAGTACTTCCGAACAGATCACGCGATCGAAGCTGGCGTCAGCGAACGGCAGCGCCAGTCCGTCGCCCTGCACGGCGGCATGATGGGAGCTCTCGTCGAGCTCACCCGCGGCGACCATGGCGTTGAACATCGCGGCCACGCCCTTGACTTCGTCATCCCCCGCGTCGACGGCGACTACGGATGCGCCACGTCGCGCCGCCTCGAAGGCGTGACGACCAAAACCGCAGCCGAGATCCAACAGCGTGTCATCGGCGCGCAGTCCGAGTCGTTCGTACTGGGCGGTGAGCATCAGTCGAAGTTCATCGACTCGGGTAGCGGCTCGTGGTTCAGAATCGCCTCGTAGCAGGCCGCCGTCCCGCGGGCGGTCACCTGCCACGTGAATCGCTCGATCACGCGCTCCCGGCCGGCCGCGCCCAGACGTTCGCGTAGTTCAGCGTCATCGAGCAAACGTCCAATCGCCTCCACCAACGCCTCGGGATTATTGGGCTCGACGAGCAGACCCGTCTCGCCGCTCACTCCCACCACTTCGGGCAGCGCTCCCCCGGTCGTGGCCACGACCGGCACGCCACAGCTCATCGCCTCGATGGCCGGGAGCGAGAAGCCTTCGTAGAGACTCGGGACGATGGCAACTTCGGCCTCACCATAGAGACGAGCGAGTTCCTCGTCGCTCACGCCCGAGATGGTGGTCACGATGTCGCTGAGTCCCAGTCGATCGAGAGCGCGAGCAACGCGTCCCTTGGGCTGGGGCTTACCGATGACGATCAGGTCGATCTCTCGCTCCACGCGCAACTTGGCGATCGCCTCGAGGAGCGGTACCAACCCCTTCATCGGCACGTCGCTGCTCGACGTGACCATGAGGCGGCCCTTTTTCTTCACGACGTCGTCGTAGGGGCGAAACACTTCGTGATCGACCCCCACGGGTACCACGGTGAGTCGTTCCAGCGCCACGCCCATCTGGCCGTGGATGTCGATCTTGGAGTTGTGCGACACGGTCAACACGGCCGGCAGCTGCTTCACCACGCGAATCTGCATGCGCAAGAAGCCGAACCACCGGCGCGTCGTGAATCGCTTCCACCACGTTGTGGCGTGATCGAGCGCGATCGAGCGGTCCACGGTGATCGGGTGATGCAGCGTCTCGAGCAGCGGCCAACCGCGACGATGCAGGCGAAGCACCCCCGAACCCATGCACTGGTCGTCGTGGACGATGTCGAACTCATCGCGCCGATCGTCGAGGTACGAGGCCAAGCGCATCGAGTAGGCCAACGGTTCGCCAAAGCCGGCGCTCAGCATGACCGCGAACTCCGCCACGTCGGCCAGGGACGCTGAACTCCGAGAGCGCGGGAGTGCGGAAGGGATCGGGGTCCCGGTAGAGATCGAGACCGGGCACGGGGGTAAAGCCCACGCCGGGGTCGAGTTCGGGCCAGGGTTGGCCCGAGAAGACCTCGACGCTGTGACCGAGGGCGACCAGTTCGCGGGTCAGGTGACGGGTGTAGACCCCTTGCCCGCCGCAGCGTGGGTTGCCCCGGTAGACCAAGAAGGCAATACGCAATTTGCCGGGCTCGGCCGCTCGCGCGGGAACACGCTCGGGAATGACGATGGTGCGACTGAGGGCCCACGACGCCTTGGTGGCGGCAATGGTCTCAGCGATGGATCGGGCCACGAGTCAACTTTCCTTGTCAGGGCGGTCGTCCATTCTCGCGCACTTCGACGCGGCACACAAACCACCCAGGATTCCTGGCTACGCTTCGAAATATGGATCTGACCTATCCCCCCGAAGCCGAGTCGTTTCGTAAGGAGATACGCGCGTGGCTCGAAGAGAACCTGCCCGAGGGGTGGTTCGAACCCGGCTTTTCCCTCTCACCCGACGAGCGCCGCGAGTTCAATACGACCTGGCCCACGAAGCTCTTTGCAGGTGGCTGGATCTGTGCCGGATGGCCCACGGAGTACGGCGGCAAGGGCCTCACGCTGATCGAACAGGTCGTGCTCAATGAGGAGTTCGCCAAGGCCAACGCGCCGATGCGCGCCGACTTCTTCGGCGACACGCTGGTCGGACCGACGATTCTCCAGTGGGGCACCGATGAGCAGAAGAAGGAGTTCATCCCCGGCATCTTGAACGGCACGATCACGTGGTGCCAGGGATTCTCGGAGCCCAACTCCGGATCGGACTTGGCCAGCCTCAAGACCTCGGCGGTGCTGGACGGTGACGAGTGGGTCATCAACGGACAGAAAGTCTGGACAACCCAAGCCCAGTACGCCGACTACGTCTTCTTGCTCACGCGCACCGACCCGGACGTCGAGCAGCACGCCGGTATCAGTTACCTATTGGTACCGATGCACCAGGACGGCATCGACGTGCGGCCGATCACCCAAGTCGATGGCTCGGCCGAGTTCAACGAAGTGTTCTTCACCAACGCGCGCTGCCCCAAGAACAATGTCGTCGGCGGCGTGAACAATGGATGGAAGGTCGCAATGACCACGCTCGGCTTTGAGCGTGGCTCCTCGTCCACCACCGGGTATCGCCGCTTCCTCAAGGAGTACGAGACGATCGTGGGCGAGGCCCGTCGGGTGGGCAAGAGCGACGACGAACTGGTTCGCGAAGACCTCGTCAAGACGTGGTCCAAGATCAAGATCATGCAGATCAACGGGTACCGGTCATTGACCGACGCCCTCAACAACACGCACAATGCGGCATTGCTCGGCGCGTGCAACAAGATGTTTTGGTCCGAGACGCATCGTGACTACATGGACCTCGCGATGAACATCCTGGGTATGCAAGCCCAAGTCCTCACGGGCACGGGATCGGTCGCCGGACCCTCGGGTGCGATGCACCGGGGTCGCGAGGACTACCCGGTCTCGGAGTTGCAAGCGTCCTTTTTCTTCTCGCGTTCCGAGACAATCTGGGGTGGCACGGCCGAGATCCAGCGCAACATCATCGGTGAGCGCGCCCTCGGTCTGCCGAAGGAGCCCAAAGTCGCGCGCTCGTAGAGCGAAGTTGCGCTAACTGAGCGAGCGGTACCGGGGCACGTAGCCTCCGGTTCCCAAGAACGAGGACTCCTCGGGGTCGATCGTGTCGTCCACGTCGCCGACCACCTCGGTCACCCAGGTCAGACGGTCCTTCAGGATCCGCGTCACCCCGCCCTGGATGGTGTCTGTGGAGATCGCGCAACTGGAGCACGCGCCCGACAACTGGACCTCGACGACGCCGGCTTCTACGTCACAGCGCACGAGCAGGAGGTCTCCCCCGTCGGCCTGGACCGAGGGCCGCATCAACTCCATTAATGAGTTGAGAGCCGCGAGGCGACTCGAACGTTCTTGGTCGGTGAGTTCCACGCCTCCATTCTGCCGGAAAATAGGCGCTTCGTGCCCTACCGGGCGGCGACGGCCTCGTCGTAGACCCGCAGCGCCCTCGGCCCCCACACGGTGCCTGGTCCTCCGTTCATCGAGATGGCCACGCCCATCGCCTCGGCCAGTTGCTGGCGAGTGACGCCCGCGCGCAGTGCTCCGCGAGCGTGGGCGACGATGCATCCGTCGCACTCTCTGGTCACCGCAATAGCGAGTGCAAGTAACTCCTTAGTGGCGGTCGTGAGCTCTCCCTCGGCCATCGCCGCACTCGACAACTCCGCGTGTGCGCGCATGACTTCGGGAATCAACTCATGAAGGTCTCGAGCCGGTTGACGTAGCTCCTCGCGAATACTGTCCATACTCTCCACGCGATCCTCCACTCTTTTTTTACGAGCGTAGCGATTCGCTTCTCGATGGTCCGCCGCGCAGTTTTAAGATGATGTTGTGACCGCCATCGACGACTTGGTTGAGCACAACGAGGGTTACGTTCAGTCGCACGGGCATCGCGTGATGCCGACCGAACCCGCGCTGCACTTGGCGGTGCTCACGTGCATGGACTCTCGCATCGACCTGTTCAACGCACTCGGCCTCACTCTCGGTCAAGCGCATCTGGTGCGCAACGCGGGCGGCATCGCGAGCGATGACGCCATTCGATCGCTGCTGCTCAGCCAGTGGTTGCTCGGCACACGCTCCATCATGGCGATCCACCACACGCGCTGCGGGCTCGAGACCTTCGATGAGTCCACCCTGCTCGATGAGATCACGGACGAGCTGCGCGTGCGACCGAACTTTCGTCTCGGTGCCTACAGCGACGTGGACGAGGACGTTCGCGTAACGGTGCGCGCTTTGCGCGAGAGTCCCTTCCTCAGCGACGCCGAGATCAGAGGTTTCGTCTACGACGTCGACGACGGCGCACTACGCGAAATACCTGTCGCCTACAGCAATTTCTTGAAGCCCTGAGAGGTCGCCTCGTATCCCTGGCGTTCGTAGAAGCGATGGGCGTCGACGCGCACATTGCGGCTCGTTAGCTGCATCCGGTAACAGCCCTCGCGTCGAGCGAGCGCCTCAGCCGCCTGGAGAAGTTGTGCGCCCACTCCGTGGCTCCGGTGGTCCGCGCGCACGTGCACGCTCTCGAGTTCACAGCACCACCCTCCGGTGTGTTGGAAGTGCGGAAAGACCATGACCTGACAGACGCCCACCAGCTCGTCCCCGTCGATCGCGACTAGGACGTCACCGCGACGCCGACGGGTCTCTTCGACGGCGTCCCAGTACCGCTGCACTTCGTTCTCGTCTTCGAACTCCGCCGAGAGCGAACCGCCCTGGACCACCAGCGACGCCGCTGCGATCTCGTCTCTCTCGATGGGTCGAACGACGATGTCCACAATTAGCGAGGATCAATCGGCGTGAAGACGCCGACACTCTGCTCGATAGCCTCGGCCGCATTGAGACACAGGTCTTCTCGAAAGATGTCACCGATCACCTGCACACCGGTCGGGAGATCGTTCGCCATGCCCACCGGAACGCACGCCGCGGGTAGTCCCAACAGGTTCGCGGGCAGTACGAAGCGTACGGTCTCGAGAACCCTCAATGCGGACTCCTTGTCTCGGATATCGAACCCCAGGGGGAATTGGGGCAGCGCCCACGTCGGTCCTACGATGAGCGGATAGGTCGTAAAGAACTCGCGCCAGGCGCGAGCGATCCCGAACCGAGTCCGGTGCAGGAGGGCGTCACTCGCAGCCGCTGCGAAGTCTTCGGTGCTCAGTTCTAGGAAGCGGATCGCATCTGGACCCATCACCGTGTCGAGAGGTACAGGAACGTCCGTCAGGCTCGTCGTCATGAGCTCCCTCCACGCCAAGTAGGTGTCGAGCACTCGCGGCGGATCGACCTCTTCGACGTCGTAGCCCGCCTCCTCCAATGCTCGCCCGGCCCGGCGTACGCCCTCGGCGATCGTCGGGATCGGTGTCACCGCCCGCAGGCTCAGGTACGAGGGCCACCCGTTTGGAGACGGGAGGGCCGTGCAAGGGCACATCGACCGACTGGGGATCGGCGCGGTGAGCGCCCATCACGATCTCCAGACCGCGGCGCACATCGCCCACGTGACGGGCCAGCACGCCGTCAACCAACATGACCTGCTGGGTCAGTCCGCGCTCGTAGATCGCACTGGAGTCTTGGGCCGCGACGCGACCGCGCGACGGCTTGATGGACGCGACGCCGCAGCAGAACGCCGGATTGCGCAGTGAACCCCCGATGTCGTTGCCAAAGCCGATTGGACTCATGCCCGAGGCCAGTGACGCCGCTTCGCCGCCTGAGGATCCGCCTGCGGTGTAGCCGTGGCGCCAGGGGTTATGCGTGGCGCCGTACAGCGACGATTCGGTGTTGAGTCGAAGTCCGAGATCGGGCATGTTCGTGCGCGCCAGCATCACTGCTCCCGCGCCTCGCATCTTTTCTACGAGCGGCGCGTCCACCTTTGCCATCAGGTCGGCGAGAGCAAACGACCCTTGGGTGGTCGCGTAGCCCGCCACGTCGATGTTGGTCTTGGTGGTAAAAGGAACGCCGTGAAGAGTACCTACGGCCTCACCCGAGCGCAACGTGGCGTCTGCGCGGTCGGCCTCGGCGAGCACCTCGTCGGGACGAACTTCGACGACCGCGTTGACGTCGGCGTTCACCGCCTCAATGCGTTCTAAGTGCGACTCGGCGACTTCACGCGACGTGACGTCGCCGCTGCGAATGAGCTGTGCGAGTGACAGCGCAGACTCTCGCCACAGTTCCATGAACACCCCCAGATTTGACTCTGGTCAGTCTGTCATGCCCGCGTGATCAGCCGAATCGGCCCAGCGTGTAGTCCAGGGTGCGGGTGTCGTCGGGGTTGTTGAAGATCTTCTCGGTGGTGTCGAACTCGATGAGCTCTCCGGCACGATCCTCACCCATGAGCAAGAACGCGCAGTCGTCCGAGATACGAGCGGCCTGCTGCATGTTGTGGGTGACGATGACGACCGTCACGCGACTCTTGAGAGTCTTCATCAATTCTTCGATGTGCAACGTGGCGATCGGGTCGAGTGCCGACGTGGGCTCGTCCATCAACAGCACTTCGGGGTCAAGCGCGAGAGCACGCGCGATGCACAGCCGCTGCTGCTCGCCCCCTGAGAGGTTGGAGGCCGCGACCTTGAGTCGAGTGGACACTGACTCCCACAGAGCAGCGGAACGCAGTGAGGTCTCGGCGGCCTCGTCGAGCAACGTCTTCTTCTTGATGCCGTTAAAGCGCAGACCCGAGACGACGTTGTCGTAGATCGACATCGTGGGAAATGGGTTCGGGCGCTGAAAGACCATGCCGACGCGGGTGCGCAGTTCGGTCACCGTGATGTTGCCGCGATAGATGTCGGTGCCTTCAAGTGAGATACTGCCGCTCACCTTCGCGCCCGGTGTGAGGTCGTGCAGTCGGTTGAGCGCGCGTAGCAACGTGGTCTTTCCCGACCCCGACGGTCCGATCAGACTCGTGACTTTATTCTTCGTGACGTCGAAGGTGCAGTCGCGTACCGCCGTGCGACCGTGGAATGCGATGGCCACGTCTTTCAGCTGCATTGCAACGGCGCCGCGCTCCTTGGGAGCTTCGGGCTCGACCCTCGTTTGAACCTCAACCATGGCTTCGATTTCCTGTTCCATATTTAATTTCTAACCTGCTGCTTTCTTGATGCCCAAATGCGGGCGCTGAGACTAAGAATGAAAACGAACACGACCAGGACTAATGCGATTCCCCACACCTGGGCTCGTTGGCTCGGCCACTCGGACTTCGCGTTCTCGTAGATCGAAAGGGGCATCGCCGAGACCGGAGAAAGCGGCTTCCACGAATTGGTGAAGCCACCGGCGATCACCAACAGCACTGGCGCGGTCTCACCAATCGCGCGCGAGACTGCCAGGATCGAGCCCGTCACGATGCCGGTCAGCGCGGAGGGCAGCACAATCTTGAGCGAGACCACGTGAGACTTCGCGCCGAGTGCCAGACCCGCTTCGCGAAGCGTGTTGGGGACGTTGCGTACCGCGATCTCGGTCGAGATGATGATGACGGGCATCATTAGAACAGCGAGAGCAAATGATCCGGCAATCGCCGAGAAGCCCACGTTCAAGTCATGCACGATGAAGGAAAAGGCGAACAGGCCCATCAGAATCGACGGAGCCCCGGCCATGGTCTGAGCGATCACGCGCAACGTGGTCGCGAGTTTGGACTGCGTCTCGGCCAAGTAGATACCGACGATGACGCCCAGGGGTATCGCCATGATCGACGCGTAGATGTTGAGGGCTATCGTGCCGACGATCGCGTTTGAGATTCCCCCGGTCCCCAGGGGATCAGTCAGGCTCGGCGTCGTCGGCAACGTCGTGAAAAACTTCCAGTCGATCTGGCCGGCGCCCTGCTTAATCAACTGATACATCAACAACACGAGGGGCACGGCGGCGAGGATGATCGCGATCGTGCACAACACGACCATGATGCGCGAGATGAGAACGCGCCGAGCGCGATTGTGATCCGAGGTCTTGCGGATCTCGTCGCGCATCGCGTTGCGCGTGTCTTGCGGGTCGAGTTCGATCAGATCGCTCATACGATGGCCAGCAACTTACGTTGACGGTTAACGAGCGAACGGCTGACGAGGGCAAGGCACACGTTGAGCAACATCAACAGCACGCCCAGCGCCATGAGCGCGGCGACCTCGTTGCCCTGGGACTCGCCGAACTCCGTCGCGATCCAGGCTGCGATCGACGTTCCCGGATAGAGGAGGTGGAACTGAACGTTGGCGACGCTGCCGGCCACCAGGGCGACAGCGACCGTCTCACCGGTGGCCCGAGCGAGGGCAAGGAACGTTGCCCCGAACAGGCCGATCTTGGCGGTGGGCAGAACCACTTCGCGAATCATCTGCCAGCGCGTCGCGCCGAGCGAAAGGCTCGCTTCCATGAGGTCTTGGGGAACGACCGCGATCACCTCACGACTGATGGCAACAAAGGTCGGCAGAATCATGATGCCCAGCACGATCGAGGCGAGCAGCAACGATGTCCCGAACTCCTGACCCGAGTTGCCAAAGATCTGCTTGGCGAACGGCCAACTGTTCAGCCACGGGTTCACTGTGGTCTGCATCCACGGAGCAAGAACGAGCAGACCCCAAAGGCCGTAGACCACGCTGGGTATCGCCGCCAACAGCTCCACCAGCGTTGCCACCACGGTGCGAAATCGACGAGGAATGAAAAAGACGATCGAGATCGAGGTGCCCAGCCCGATCAAGACGGCGATTACCAGGGCAATCACCGAGGTCTCGGCCGTGCCCAAGATCATCGCCAAACCGCCGAACGGGCCATCCGGCGACGTCCAACCCTTCCCCGTTAGCAGCGTGACGCCGTGGTGAATCCATTCGGGCCAGGAACTCCAGAAAATTGACCCCACGAAGCCAACACTGACCGCAGTGAAAACCAGCGCGGCACCGATGAGCAGGTAGTTGTACCACGTACGACGAGGAGCGGTGGCGGACACTGGTTCCGCCACCGCTTCGTCGTATTCAAGCAAGCCCACGACCTGATCTTCAGGCATTCTTCTGATCGCTCCCTTGCTTGTCTAGTAGTTACTTAACTCTGGGTGAGGCACTCCGTGCCACCAGATGTCACCTTGGACAACTGGGCGCGCGCGTACGCCTGAGTCAGCGCCGGCAAAGGTACGTACCCCTCAGACTTGGCGAGAGCCGTCTGTCCGTAGTGCGACTCCCAGTCCAGGTACTTCACACTGGCCTGGCAGGTGGCGTCCGAGGAGATCGACGCGGGAACGATTGCCCAACTGTAGGTTGCGAAGGGCCACACGTTGCTGCCTGGCTCGTCGGTGATGGCAAAGTTGTCAGGCGTGACCTTCGTGCCTGCGGCGGCCGCCGCGTTACCAATGTTGGTGAGGTTGGGCGAGAGCCACTGGCCGTTCTTGTCCTGGAGCAGGGCCACCTGAAGGGCGCTGTTGCCCGGGATCAAGAGGTAGCTGTACTCCACGTAGCCGATGCCGCCCAGAGTCTGATCGACTCCCTGAGCCATGCCCGCGTTGTTCGCCACACCGTCAATGTTCTTGGCCTTCCACGCTCCGCCGCTGCCTTCCATCACACCGCCACCGTTGGGCGCGATGCCCGAGTTGCCGGCCTCTTGGAGGTAGTAAGTGAAGGCTTCGGTCGTGCCCGAACTGGCGGCACGGTAGAAGACCTTGATCGTGTCCTTGGGCTCGTTCGCGGTACCGAGCGTCGTGAGCGCCTTGCCCAACGCGGTACCAGCCCCACCGTTAGTCGCGACGATCTGGGAGTCCGACCACTGGGTGATCGAGCCGTTGTAGATGCCGGCCACTTCGGCGCCCGTCAACTTGATGTTGTCGAATCCCTGTCCAAGGTTGTACGCGACCACGCCGCCACCAAGGAGATAGGGAACCTGGACGTAGTTAGACACGTTCACACCCGCGGGAACGGTGCCGGCGGCGCTCGCCGTCATAGGCACGTCCGTAAAGCCAATGTTCAGCGAGCCGTTGGTGATACCGGTACGCCCCGAGCCTGAACCCGCGGCCGGGTACGAGCTGAAGGAGACCTTGCCACCCGCGCTGTACGCCGAGGAGCCCGAGGTCGTCGCACCAATCAATGGCGCGTCGAACGAGGAGCCGTTGATGGCGAGCGAGACGGAACTCGGCACGTTTAGGTCGGGGTCACCGGTCTTGTTCGAACCCTGCAGGCTTGATACAACCGGCTTGGGCTTCGTCCGTGTCCACGGCTTGGGGCAGCGAGTATTGAACTTGGCCGACTTCACCTTGTTGTTGACCAGTCGGTAGCACACGACCTTGTGCGTGGCACCGCTTGCGGGCAGTGTCGCCACAGCGAGGAGACCGGTCGCGGCGAATGAGATCGCCATGATCAGTCTGAGTGATTTCTTCATGCTGAACTTTCCTCCTAAAGAAAGGTGTAGACGCCACGTATCGAACGTCGAACGTATTGCCTCCTGCAAACTAGGAATTCCAGGTAAACGGCAGGTGAATTGAAGTCACTCGGCAAGTGAAATGAAAAAGAAATTGACGAAGACTGAAGGCTTTCACAACAACGGTGAACTCAAATACGTCTTCGACGCCACTGCGAGCGTGAATGACCCTCGTCTTTGGGGCGAGTGAAACTCGCTACGACGGGTCGCCGCTGAGCTGGCCGAGGCGGTAGTGAGTCCGACAGAGGACCTGATAGTGGACGACCCCGTCGCTCACGTCGCCGGTGACGAACTGAGTTCCCTCTCGGGCGACGACCCCATCGACGACTCGAGCGTTGCATCTCCCCTTCTTCCCGCACCAGCACGATGAGGTCAGGGGCAACTCGTGGGCCCAGTCGGCGATCGCCAGGAGCCTCGCCGACGCCGGAAAGACGTTGAGCAGGAAGTCGGCCGAGAGCCCAAAAGCGTGCACGTCTACGCCGTGGTCGTCGACCAGGCGCGCGAGCTGATCAATCTGGTCCACGCTCGCGAACTGGGCCTCGTCGATCACGAGGATGTGGACACCGCGAGCGAGCAGCGCCTCAACGTGCGGTTCAATCGACGTTCCGGGCTCGATGGCTTCAGCGGCGGCTTCGATACCGATGCGACTCGTCACCATTCCGTCGGCGCTTCGATCGCCGAAGGTCCAGAGGGCCACGTCGCTGCGGCCCTCTCGTAGTTGCCAGCACAGTTGCAGAGCCAGCGTCGATTTTCCCGACGCCATCGTCCCGTACGTAAAAGTCAGTTCTGCCATTCTCTTCTTTCGAACGACCTACGTTACCGCCGCGTTCTGCCTCATCGCGTTGCTGAAACTGACCCGCTCAGTAGATTGGGCCTAATCATCAACCGAGAATGGAGACGACATGATTACTTTAGGCATTGACGCTCATAAGCGCACGCACACCATCGTCGCGGTCGACGACGCGGGTCGCCAGTTAGGCGTTCGCACCACGGCAGCGACGACGACCGAGGAGCACTTAGCCCTGGTCCAATGGGCTGATCAATTCGGCACCGACCGGCTCTTCGCGGTCGAGGACTGCCGGCACCTCTCGCGCCGCTTGGAGCGCGACCTGCTGGGAGCCGGCGAGCGACTCGTGCGGGTGCCGCCCAAGCTCATGGCTCACGCCCGCGACAGTGCTCGCACCTACGGCAAGTCCGACCCGATTGACGCCCTGGCCGTGGCCCGCGCGGCCCTGCGTCAGCCCGACCTGCCCGCGGCCCAGCTCGATGGACCGAGCCGCGAGCTGCGCCTCCTGGTCGACCACCGAGAGGACCTGGTCGCGGAGCGCACGCGCGTCATCAATCGCCTGAGATGGCATCTGCACGAACTCGATCCCGGGTGGGGATCCGGACAGCCGGTCGCTCGTCCGATTCTGCCAGTTGGACCGCGTGGCGGACCAACTGAACTCTTACCAGGGCACGGTGGCGCGCATCGCGCGCGAGCTCGTTGATCGCGCTCGAGCGATCACGGTCGCCGAACGCACCCTCGCGCGTGAGATCGCCACCATCGTGGCCGGCGTGGCACCGAATCTCTTGGCGCTGCCAGGTGTGGGCCCGCTCATCGCCGCCAAGATCGTGGGCGAAGTTGCCGACATTCGACGTTTTACGTCCAAAGATGCCTTCGCGCGCCACAACGGCACCGCGCCGCTACCCGTGTGGAGTTCGAACAAGGAGCGTTTCCGCCTGAGTCGCAGCGGCAATCGTCAACTCAACTGTGCCCTGCATCGCATCGCGCTCACCCAAGCACGGTGTCACGAACCGGCCAAAGAGTTCCTCGCTCGACGTCGCGAGATGGGCAACACCGGGCCCGAGGCACGACGCGCACTAAAGCGCAAACTCTCCAACGTCATCTGACCGAACCCTCCTACTCGATGCGACGAGCACTGTTACCGTGCCGCTCGAGTGGGCGGCTTGACATAGGAGCAAGGCGTGGAACCCATACTCCGCGTCGTCGCGTACGTGCACAACGAACGTCGCGAGTTAGCCGATGACAACTGGGACAACTTCACCTCAGTGATCGAGTTAGCTGACGATGTTCCCGACGCGGCGCTGCGCGGACTCGAGGAGTTCTCGCACGTTGAGGTCGTCTGCCTCGCGGAGTTGGCCCAGAACGTGCCGCCCGGGCCGTGGCATCGCCACCCTCGGGGCAACCCCGACTGGCCCGATGTCGGAGTGTTCGCCCAGCGCAACAAGGATCGACCTAATCGATTACTTGTCTCGATCGCGGCGATCGAGGCGGTCGGAGCGCGTTCGCTCGTGGTGCGAGGTCTGGACGCCATCAACGACACCCCCGTGCTTGACATCAAGCCCGTGTTCTCATGGAACGGTCCCCGCGGTGAGTTGCGCGTCGCGCCCTGGAGCGACGAACTCGGTCGACAGTACTTCTAGGTCATCTCCGCTTCGTTGCGCGTCGCCAAGAACGCCTCGACCTCACCGCGACGTGGTCCGGTCGCGGGACCCCTGCGAGCAACGGCCATCGCAGCGGCGGCGTTCGCCCATCGTGCCGCATCGATCGGCGCGACGTGCTGGGCCAACTCGGCCAGAAAGACTCCGTTGTGGACGTCGCCTGCGCCGTTGGTGTCGAGGACCGTGGTCGTGAACCCTTCGACCGCCACGGCGGGAGCATCGTGCTCGGCGACGACGCACCCCGCAGCGCCGCGTCGCACGAGTGCACTGAGGGTCTCGCCGCGCCGCGTCGAGTTCACGGGCCGCGGCCAACGCGTCGTCCGTGCCCACGAGCGCGGTCGCTTCAGCGAGATTGCACATCAACCAGTTGGCCCGACGCAGAGCGCGCGCGAGGTACTGCTGAGGTATGTCCTCCACCCGCGTCGCGGGATCGAAGGCGACGGTGACGTCACGATCCAGTGACTCCAGCCAACCAAGTACGACCCCGGCCATGTCGTCGTACATCACGTTGTAGCCCGACACCAAGACGTAGTCGCCCGCCTTCACGTCGAGCGCCGAGAGGTCGTTCGCACGGACGGTGCTTTCGGCCCCCGCGGTTGTCACGAAGGTGCGCTCGGCGTCCGGTTCGACGAGCACGACACAGATCCCGCAGTCCACCTCGGGATTCGCCTCGACCGGTGCGCCGATCCCCTCGCGCGCCAGGTCCGCTGAGGCCAGCGTGGCGAACGGGCCGGTGCCCAGACGACCCGCATAGACGACAGCGACGTCGTGGCGCGCCGCGGCGCTCATCGCATTGAAGCCCCCGCCGGTCGTGATGAGTTGGGATGTCGCTCGCACGTCACCGGCACGTTGCGGAAGTGATGCCACGGTCAGCACCACGTCGATGAGAACCGTGTCCGCGCAGAAGAGTCGTGACGCGACCATGGAGTCACCCTAGGACGAGTGAGGCGCTGTATTCGCTCTGCCACGCTGTTGCACTGGTCCTGACCTCGTACAATCGTCACCAAGCGACACGCCGTCGCTCGCGGGGAGGCATGAAGAAGACGTGACCCAGGTCGTTGATAACAATGCAAATTTCGCCGCCGCGACCTCGGGCGCACTGCACGTTGAGGCCAATGGCATCAACGTCATCACCGAGGACGAACGCAAGGGCCGGCCCGCCGAACTCTTCTGGCCTTGGTTTGGAGCCAATGTCTCGGTGCTGGGACTTAGTTATGGATCCTTTGTGCTGGGCTTCGGCATCTCGTTCACCCAGGCCGTCATCGTGGGGGCGATCGGGATCATCTTTAGCTTCTGGCTCTGCGGGGTCATCGCGACCGCGGGCAAGAAGGGTTCCGCGCCCACCATGGTGCTCTCGCGTGCGGCCTACGGCGTGCGTGGTAATCGCCTGCCATCGGGGATCTCATGGCTCCTGTGCGTGGGCTGGGAGACGGCCCTCACCGTCATTGCCGTCCTGGCGACATCAACGGTCTTTACGCGGCTGGGGTGGAACGGTGGCGATGCGACCAAAGTTGTCGCCATGTTGGTCGTGGCCGCCCTCATCACCGGCGGCGGCGTGATGGGCTTCGATCTGATCATGCGCATGCAGGCGGTCATCACTGTTCTGACCGGTGTGCTCACCATTGTCTTCATCGCCCTGACGTTCAAACACGTCCAGTGGCACATCGTCAGTCACCTGCACTCCGGTTCATCTCAATCCACCATCGGCGCCCTCGTGTTCGTGATGACCGGCTTCGGGCTTGGGTGGGTCAACGTGGCGGCCGACTATTCGCGTTATTTACCGAGAAGTGCGTCAAATCGCGGCGTCGTGTGGTGGACAACGTTTGGCGGGTCAGTCGCTCCGATCATTCTCCTCTTTTTCGGACTCTTGCTCGCGGGCTCGTCGAGCCATCTCAGCACAGCTGTCGGCGATGACCCCGTCGGAGCGTTGGCCAAACTCCTACCGACCTGGTTCCTGGTTCCCTTCGTGATCGTGGCCCTGGCTGGGCTTATCGGCGGCGCGGTGCTCGACATCTACTCCTCGGGCCTGTCGCTCCTGTCGGCGGGTCTACGCATACCGCGCTACGCAGCGGCCGGCGTGGATGGCGTGATCATGTTGATCGGGACTATCTACATCGTCTTTTTCGCGCAACAACTTCCTCTCTCAGTTCGAGGGATTTCTCATTACGGTCGGCGTGCTCATCGCCGCCTGGTGCGGAGTCTTTCTCGGTGACCTGGCGCTCCGACGTAAGAACTACGCCGAGAAGGAGCTCTACGAGACGCGCGGACGCTACGGCGACGTGCGTCTGGCTCCCATCGCGATTACGGTCATCGCGAGCGTCTTGGGGTGGGGGCTCGTGACCAACGGGGCCGCGTCATGGCTCACGTGGCAGGGATATCTTCTCTCGCCCTTTGGCCTCGGTGGCAAGTCGGGTGCGTGGGCGTACGCGAACTTGGGTGTGATCGTCGCCCTGGCGTTCAGTTTCTTCGCCACCCTTCTCCTCGGACGCAGCGCGGTGACGCGCGAAGAGGCTCTCGCCTAGGGCCTTACCCCTGCAACTCGTTGGTCACTCGTAGACTTGGGTCGGGTTGGGTTAGGAGGTTGTCGTCATGCGCATCGGTGTACTCACCGCGGGCGGCGACGCCCCGGGGCTGAACGCGGCCATTCGCGCGATCGGCGATATGGCCATGCGTGACGGCCACGAAGTCATTGGAATTGCTAACGGTTGGGCCGGACTGGTGGGCGAATTTGAGGGCGAAACCCTCACCGCCAAGGACCTGCGCGGGCATCATCGGCCAGGGCGGAACGCTGCTCGGCACTCAGCGCTACAACTTGGACGATCCGGTGGGCGGACGCGACAGCGTTCTCGCGGCGATCGACGAGCACGTCGATGCTCTGATTGCCATCGGCGGCGACGGTACCCATCACATCTCGCACTGGTTGGCCGAGCGCAACGCACCGGTCGTCGGCGTTCCCAAGACCCTCGACAACGACCTGCCCGGTACGGACTACTGCATTGGCTTCGACACGGCCATCAGCATCGTGGCCGAGTCGCTCGACCGACTCAACACAACCGCCGCCTCGCACCACCGGGTCATCGTGGTCGAAACGATGGGACGCTCCACGGGCTGGGTGGCCGCGCTCGGCGGGCTCGCGGGCGGCGCGGACATGATCGTGATCCCGGAGTTTCCGATCACGATCGACGAGATCGTCGCGCACCTCGAAGTGCGTCGGCGCGCGGGACTGGTCTTTTCCATCGTGGTGGTCGCCGAAGGGATCGACCTCGACTCACTCGAGGTCGGCGCCGCGAGCCACGTGGACTCCGACGGCGTGAGTGGCGTGCGTCACGCGACGCGCGGCGTCGGTCACTTCGTAGCCTCCAAGATCGAACAGCACGGTTTCGAAGTGCGCACCACAGTGCTCGGCCACCTCCAGCGTGGCGGTAGTCCCACGGCGCATGACCGTATCTACGCCACCCGCGTCGCCGCGGCCGCCTATGAAGCGGTGGTCGCTGGGAAGTTCGGAATGATTCCCGTGGTGCGCGACGGCACGGTCGTACTTACCGAGCTCTCCACTGTCACGACGGGGCGCCGACAGGTGCCCCGCGAGATCTACGACCTGTGCGCCATCTTCTTTTAGCGCGCTGACACTCGTACGCGACTTCTGCTCGCGACCACTCGTGCTCCCAGCATGAACAGAGCGAGGAATCCAAGCGCCACGCAGATGAACGCAATGGCCGTGCCCTGACCGGCCACCACGCGTAGCACCATCCCGAGAACCACCGTCGACAGCCAGATCACGACCCCTCCGCGAATCGCCGATGGGGGCCTATGCGACACGAGCACGCCGACCCAGCCGACAATGAGCCCCACACCGAACGGCCAAGTGGTGGAGAACACTCCCCCGAGAGTTTCGCCGTGATCATGGGTATGGCGGCCAATCACCACGAACACCAGAACGACGACGACGTCAAAGACGAACCACGCAATATCGGCTCTCGACGTCGATGACATCGACTCAACTTAGTGACGGGTCCTGCGCACTCGCTGCGACGCGCCGTTAAATTGATGGAACTCGGCGCCGCCATCGGGGCTCGTCGTTGGTAGGGGGAGACGTTCGTGAGCGCCGAGACAGGTCCAGGTCCCCTCGCCCTCGTCGGCTCGGGCGAGTATCTGCCCGAGATGCTCGAGGTCGAGTCGTCACTCATCAAAGGTCGCGCCCCACGCTACGTGCAACTCGCGACGGCGGCCTACAACGACGGCCCGAGCGTCGTGGAGCACTGGCATCAACTGGGAGCGGCTCAGGCGCAGCGAATCGGCGTCGAAGCGGTCGCCGTGCCGGTGGGCACGCACGAGGACGCGAACAACGCCGACCTTGCCGCACTCATCGAGGGCGCCGGACTCATCTACCTCTCGGGCGGCGACCCCCACTACCTCGCCAACACGCTTCGCGACACGCTCGTGTGGTCGGCGATCGAACGGAACTGGCGGGGCGGCGCCGCACTCGCGGGCTGCAGTGCGGGAGCGATGGCGATCGGGTCGTGGATTCCGTCGATTCGCCACCCGCGCAGCGCCGCCACGGCCGGATTGGGACTGCTCTCCCACGTGGGGATACTCCCCCACTTCGACGCCTTCGCCGCGCGCGTACCCGACATCGTCGCGCGCTTTGTTCTGCCCGACGAGTCCGCCACCTCGATCTATGGCATCGACGAACTGACCGCACTGGTGGGGGGCCCCAGTGAGTGGACCGTCGAAGGTCACGCCAGCGTCTGGCACCTCACGTCACGGGGCCGCCGCGAGTTCAAGGTCGGCGAGCAGGTCACCACGCCCGCTTAGGCCCCTACGTGCTCGGCCTTGGCCATCTTGTCGAGCAAATAGCGAATCTGAATGGACGCGGCGGCCCCTTCGCCCACCGCTGAGGCGAGTTGTTTGGTCGAGCCGTGACGCACATCGCCGGCGACGAAGACACCCGGAACGCTCGTGCGGAACTGCTCGTCGCTCACAATGAACCCGCGCTCGTCCAGATCAAGGGCGCCGTGGAGGAACTCCGTGTTGGGATCCAACCCGATAAACACGAAGGCACCGGCGGCCTCGTGCGAGCGAATTTCTCCCGTCGCGCGATCTTCTAGATCGACGTGATCGAGCTTGCCCTTCTCGTTGCCGGAAAATCTCACGACCTTGGTGTTGGTCAGCACTGACATCTTCGGGTTTTCCGCCACTTCGTCTTGGAGCAGTCGGCTGCCACCGAGAGTCTCGTTGTACTCAACGATGGTCACGTGTTCGGCGAACTGCGTGAGAAAGAATCCCTCCTCCAGCCCGCTGTTACCGCCGCCAATGACGAGCACTTCCTTCGCGCCGCGGTAGAAGGGACCGTCGCACGTCGCACAGAAGTGAATGCCCGCGCCGATGAGATCGGCTTCGCCCTCCGCGCCGGTGCGCCGGTAGACCGAACCGGTCGCGATCAGCACCGCACTCGCGCGATACGTCTCCTTGGTGGCGGTAGTGACCGCGACCCACTCGCCATCGCGCGCCACGTCGGTGACGGCTACAGCCTGGAGAATCTCGACGCCGTAGCGCTCGGCTTGACGGCTCATGCGGTCGGCGAGTTCATAGCCCGGCACGCCGTCGGGAAAACCCGGGTAGTTGTCAAGGCGCTCGGTGACACCGGCCTGTCCCCCGGGCGCGGACTTCTCGATGATGAGCACACTTTGGTTCTCGCGCGCGGCGTAGATGGCCGCGGTCAGACCCGTGGGACCACCGCCCACGATGATGACGTCGTACATGTCGCACTCGGCGGAGCGCGACAGGCCGAGTTTGTCGGCCAGCTCGTCGTTCTCGGGCTCGGTGAGGTGCGAACCGTCGGGAAAGATGATCGTGGGAATCGAGCGGCGTCCGTCGTTATAGCGCTCGACGATCTCGGTGGCCTCGGGGTGCTGTTCAAGATCGACCCAGTTAAAGGCGACCCGCTGCTCGGCGAGGAAGGTCTTGGCTCGACGACAGTCCGGGCACCAACTCGCCCCGATCACCGTGATGGTGCTCGCGTCCAGTTCCATGGCAGTCCTTTCGTCGCGTTCTTACACAGTCTTGGCACGCGCCCGCGCGTTACGCGACCCTAGTGGTGGGGTCGGCGACGATACGTCGCGACGAGGACTCCCTCTCCGGTCGACTCGACATCGAAGAGATGCCAGGTCGCGGGATTGAGACCCTCTTCGAAGAGTCGGTCGCCCGAACCGACGATCACCGGGTGCAACCACAGGCGGTATTCGTCAACGAGATCATGCTGGTGCAGGTACATGGCGAGTTTCCGACTCCCAATGACGACCAGTCCATTGCCCGGCGACTCCTTGAGTTGGGCGACCGCACTCGCCACGTCGCCCCGTAAGAGGCTGGCGTTCCACGAGACCCGCGAGAGCGTGGTCGAGGCGACGAACTTGGGTATCTCGTTCATGCGCGCGGCGAGTCCGATGGTGTCGCGCGTGTGAGGCCAGACGGCGGCGAACTCTTGGTAGGTGGTGCGACCAAGCAGCAGCGCGTCGGCCTCGCGCATCTGTTCGACGATCAATCGAATGTGGTCTTCGCCAACGAACTGGCGCTGCCATCCCGCCACCGGGTGGTCGTGAGCGTCGCCCGGCGCTTGCATGACGCCGTCGAGAGTGACGAACTCCTGGACGATCACTGGGCGCATTGGACCCCTTCCGAGAGGGCTGCGCGGTGTGAGACCTCGCCTTGATGACTATGCACCGGGCACGCCGCGCCGTCAAGGCGCTTTCCGAGCGAAGTTGCTATAGAAAAGGCGACGGGCCAGCCTCGCCGCTGCTGGGACCCAAGTGCGCGCGCTCACGAACGACCGCTTCAAACGCGTCGGGGTCGTCAGGAGTCACGAACGGCCTCACTCTCTTGCCCGCGTCAAGAATGAAACCGATCGTCTTCTTGGGTCGCTTCGCGTCGAAGTTGGCCCACAACTTGAGATTCGCCGTTCCCCAGATACGCCACTGACCGGTGAAGGTACCCATCGTGACGCGCTCCAGACCCCGAATCGTGCCGTAGGGCACGCGCTTGGCGCCCCACGGAAAGTAGCCCCGTAAGACGACGCCCTCGGTGTCGCACGAGACGATTCCGTCGCTGTAGTCCCCGGCCACCGACGAATCCTAAGCCCTCGTTGATGAACCTACGGGAAGGTCTTCTTGGTCGCTGTCACGTAAGTCGAGGGGGCTTTCACGCTGAACTTCTCGCCCCACTTCGAAAACACGAGTTCGTTGATGATCTTGTGTCCCTCTTCGGTTGCTTCAGCCGAGAGGCCAATGGGCAGGTACGGCGCCGTCGACGACACGTAGATCGTTTCGGTGCCACTCGCCCCCGCGTCGCCGCGAAGTTCTAATGCGGTCTGGCCGTCAAAGGAGGCCGTGCCCACTTCCTTTACCGATCCAATGTCGACGAGCTGCTGCATAACCGACTTCACCAAGATCGCGTCGGCGATGTTGCCGTAGTTCTTGTTCGTCGAGGGCACCAGGACCCACTTGTTGGCCAAGGTGGTCTTGGCGACGTCGAAGTCCTGGGCGTAGGCCTTCGCGTTCGCGTACATGTACAGGTTCTTGCCAATCAGCCTGGTGGTCTCCGTGCCTCCGTCCAGCTTCTGCGTCTGGGTGCCGTAGGTGAGCGAACTATCCGTGGACAAGCTGAGGGCCACCTTGCCCGCGATCGAGGAGGTGGAGTTGTAGTGAAAACTGCCCTCGGTCTTCATCGAACCCACGCTGATCTGAAGAATCTGCGCCGCGGTCTTCGTGGCGGCGCCCGCGCTCAACGGAAACGTGGCGAGGAGAAGGGCGGTGGCGGGAACCACGAGGACAAGACGACGCATGAGACTCCAGGCAACTCGATTCGGCGACGCGCCGAGCCATTCAGAGTAGTGCGGCGACGTACTCAAAACGGAGCATGACCTAAATGCGAAAGCACCCAAGATACCGTTGAACAGTGGGAATCACGGCGCGAGGCGAGGACCACCGAAGAGTGCCGCACGCAAACGTCTGTCAGCGAGGCGATCTGCCACGCAGGCCTCGCGCTCCCCGGTCTCGCACGATGCCCCGGGCCAGTGGATTCCTCCATTTTCGGCTTAATATCGGCGAACCGCGATGAGTTGCCTACGCTACGAGGTCGACGCGTTACTGGATGGGAGGGGGCCGGTCAAGATGACCAAGAAACAACAGCGCCGCCACGACCACGACGTCGTCAAGGCCTTTACCCGCGAACTGCTCAGCGTGGCCGAAAGTGACATCAAACTCGCGGACTTCATCGTGCGCAACAACCGCGGCGACGGCGCTCCCGACGACCCGGAATCGACTCGCAAGCTGCGCCTGTCCTTTCGCCGCGTTCAATACCGCCTGACGACCATGGCCAGTATCGATCCGACCCTGGGCGCGGACGACCTCATCGTGCGCCTGGGCGACGTGAGCAAGCTCTTTGGGCGCCTGCGAGACGCCGAGGTGCTCGAAGCCAGCGTCATCCGCGCCCTGGGTAATCGGGTGACGTCCTCCCAGGGTCGACAGCTCATGGACATCGCCGCTCGATCGCGGCGAAACCTGCAGCACAAGACCGACGACCTGCTCAAGTCCGATAAGTATCACGACACGTTGCGCGAAGTCAGTGAGTTTCGCACGTCGTTACCCACTCGCTTCACCTCATCCGAGACCCTCACGCCCATGGCTCGTCGCGCGCTGCGAGTGGCGTGGAGCGAACTTCGCCGCGAGATCAAGCAGGCCAAACGCAAGCCCAGCGACCGGAACCTGCACTCGACGCGCGTCGCGGCCAAACGAATGCTCTACGCGGCCCAGGCGCTCTCGGACGTCGTGGGTTCGCCCGTCGAGGAGTTCGCACGACGTCTCGACTACATGCAGAAGTACCTCGGTAAGCAGCACGACCTCGTCATCGCCTCGAACTGGTTCCGCGACATCGCCACTGAGCAACCGCAACTGAAGAAGATCGCCAAGAAACTGGCCTCCCAGGAGCGCCAGCGCGCCGATCAGCGCGCCGTGCGCTGGCGACAACACTGGAAGGCCGTGCGAGATCTGCACGCCGACCGGCGCTGGTAAGACCCGACCTACTTAGTGGCCAGCTCATCTAGCGGTGCAAGCGACAGCGGTTACTTGGTCTTGGCGGTGCTCATATTTATTGCGATTCTGCGGAGTCGCAGCATTCGACAGAACCGAGACGTGGTCCTCAACAAGGGCGAACGGCTCCGCCCGCTCGCCATTACCGCGCTCGACCCCCTGGTGAGCATCGTGCTCATCGGATCGGTCCTGTGGACTCTCATGATGCGCAGTGACGGTCACGTGGTCGCCGCTCTCATTGGCGGCGCGATTGGCGTTCCCATCGGGATGGCTCGTGCGAGGGTGATGTACGTTCGCGCGGTCAAAGAGTCGCACAGCGTCATCTTTCGTCGTAGTGCCATGGAGTACGGGCTCCTCGGGTTGCTATTGATCTTGCGTATCGCCGAGTCATCGATCTCGCATCTGCACAACGAGTTCGTGACCTATGTGCTCACCGGCGGAATCGCGCTGGCCGTCGTTGAGTCGATCGCACGCGCGGGAGCGATCATCATGAAGTATCGCCTTGATCCCGCGCTTCCCGCCCCCTAGGTCAGACCTGGCCGATGATCTGGTCGCGGTACGCGGTGATGGTCCCTTCGGGATCGTCGTGCATCAGATAGAGCGAGTACTGGTCGACCCCCAACTCGGAGAGCTCGCTTAATTTGTCGCGGTGCGCCTGCACGTCGCCGAGCACGCAGAATCGATCGATGATCTCATCGGGCACGAAGTCGACGTCGGGGTTGTCCGCGCGTCCATGGTGGGAGTAGTCGTACCCCTTGCGTCCGGCGATGTAGTCGGTCAGCGCCTGGGGGACGAACGACGACTCCGCGCCGTAGCGCCCGACGATGTCGGCGACGTGGTTACCCACCATGCCGCCAAACCACCGCACCTGGTCGCGCTGGTGCGCAAGGTCCCGACCCACGTACGCGGGCGCGGCCACGACGACGCGATAGTCGCTCGTCATGAGTCCGGCGGTGGCGCGCGCGGCCAAAGCTTGCTCACTCGCCCACTGGACGATGAAGGGGTCGGCCAACTGCATAATCAGGCCATCGGCCTTGGCTCCGGCGACCGCCAAAGCCTTGGGGCCGTAGGCGGCCATCAGAACGTCCAACTTCCCGTTCTCGACCCAGGGAATCTTGACCGCTCGGCCGTTGAAGGTGACCTCGCGACCCTCGGCCAGACCCTTGATCACGCCGATGGACTCACTCAGCGTGTCGAGAGAGGCGGGACTGCCGCCGGTGACGCGCAGCGCCGAGTCGCCCCGGCCAATCCCACAGATCGTACGGTCGCCGTACATCTCGTTCAAGGTGGCAAAGAGCGAAGCCGTCACTGACCAGTCGCGGGTCACGGGATTGGTCACCATCGGCCCGACGATGATCGATGAGGTGTTCGCGAGAATCTGGGAGTAGATGACGAAAGGCTCCTGCCACAGGACGCAGGAATCGAAGGTCCAAAAGTGAGTGAAGCCGGCGTCTTCCGCGCGCTGGGCTAGCTCGACGACATCACGCGCCGGAGCGTTCGTCTGGGCCACAAGACCGAATTCCATGACTCTCCTCTCGGTCTGGGCGACTTATCGCAGGTAGCCGTTGAGGCCACGCCGGAGGAACTGACCCCGACCGGGCGTGCCCACGTAGTTGTGGTTCTCAACGACGACCTCGCCACGCGATATCACGCACACCGCTTGGCCCGTGAGCGTCATACCCTCATAGGCCGAGTAGTCGACGTTCATATGATGGGTGGCCGCCGACAGGGTCTGCGTGGCCGTGGGGTCATAGAGCACGACGTCGGCGTCCGATCCCGGCGCGAGGACGCCTTTTTTGGGAAAGAGCCCAAAGAGCCTCGCCGGCGTCGTCGAGCACACTTCCACCCAGCGCTCGAGCGACAATTTGCCTTGATCCACGCCCTGGAAGATGAGATCAAATCGGTGCTCGACGCCCGGCATGCCGTTGGGGATCTTGGAGAAGTCACCGATGCCCAGTTCCTTTTGCTCCTTAAAGCAGAACGGACAATGGTCGGTCGACACGACACTGAGGTCGTCGGTGCGAAGTCCCCGCCACAGGTCAATGTGATTGTGCTCGGCACGAAGGGGTGGCGAGCAGACGAACTTGGCGCCCTCGAAGCCCTCACGGGCCAGATCGTCTTCGGATAGAAAGAGATACTGCGGGCACGTTTCGGCGAACACGTTCTGTCCGCGGTCGCGCGCCGCCACGACTTGCTCGAGCGCCTCATTGGCCGAGAGGTGCACGATGTAGAGCGGGGCCCCGGCGACGCGGGCGAGTTGGATCGCTCGATTGGTCGCTTCGCCTTCGAAGAGGGCCGGGCGTGTGGAGGCGTGGAACCGCGGATCTCCTTCGCCGCGGGCCAGCGATTGGGCCACCAAGACGTCGATGGCGATCCCGTTTTCCGCGTGCATCATGATCGTCGCCCCGTTGCCCGAGGCCTGCTGCATGGCCTGGAGAATCTGACCGTCGTCGGAGTAGAACACGCCCGGATACGCCATGAACAACTTGAAACTCGAGACGCCGTCGTCCACGACGCCGTCCATCTCCTTGAGCGACGACTCGTTCACGTCCGAGACGATCATGTGAAAGCCGTAGTCGATCGCGCAGTTGCCATCGGCCTTGGCGTGCCACTTCTCGAGCCCTTCGCGCAGGCTCTGTCCCCTGGTTTGAATCGCGAAGTCGATAATGGTCGTCGTACCACCGAACGCTGCAGCGCGGGTGCCGGTCTCGAACGTGTCCACTGAGTGCGTCCCGCCAAAGGGCATCTCCATGTGGGTGTGCGAGTCGATGGCGCCGGGCACCACGTACAGGCCCGTCGCGTCGATCACGCGATCGGCGCTCTCGCGCCACGATGCGCTGGCGTCGGAGTCGGGATCCACGAGGGCCGCAATGCGCTCGCCGTCGATGAGCAGGTCGGCGGCGAAGGGACCCGTCGAGTTCACCACCGTTCCGCCGCTGATCAGAATCTTCATACGCGCACCTCTCTTCGTCGAAGGCTAGGGAGCGACCAGGCTGCCGTAACTGTCCGGGCGACGGTCACGGTAGAAGGCCCAGGTGTGTCGCACCTCGGTGAGCAGGCCCATGTCTAGGTCGCGCACGATGACATCATCCGCGCTGTCCGATGCCGATTCCCCGATGATCTGTCCGCGCGGGTCAACAAAGTACGACCCGCCATAGAAGTCGTTGTCGCCGAGGTCCTCGACGCCGACGCGATTGATCGCGCCCACGAAGTACTCATTCGCCACCGCGGCGGCGGGCTGTTCGAGGTTCCACAGGTACGCCGAGAGTCCGCGGCTCGTGGCCGAGGGATTAAAGACGATCTTGGCTCCGGCGAGTCCCAGCGCGCGCCAGCCCTCGGGGAAGTGGCGGTCGTAACAGATGTAGACCCCGACCGGTCCCACGGCCGTGTGAAAGATGGGGTAGCCGAGGTTCCCGGGACGAAAGTAGAACTTCTCCCAGAATCCCTTGACCTGAGGAATGTGGTGCTTGCGGTACTTGCCCAAGTACGTGCCGTCGGCGTCAATGACAAAGGCGGTGTTGTAGAAGACTCCTTCTTGCTCGACTTCGTAGATCGGCACCACGAGCACCATGTGGGTCTCGCGAGCCAGCTCCTGCATCCGCTCGGTGGTGGGGCCAGGAATCGACTCGGTATAGGCGAAGTACGCGGGGTCTTGGACCTGGCAAAAGTAGGGACCGTAGAACAGCTCCTGGAAGCACAGCACCTGGGCACCCTGGCCAGCGGCCCGTCGCGCGAGCGCGACGTTGGCTTCGATCATGGAGTCCTTGTCGCCGGTCCACTTCGTCTGGACGAGCGCGGCTCGTACGATGTCGCTGGTCGAATCGCTCGGACTCATTAGACCCCCACTCTCGTTGATGCGCGAACACCTGAACAGTTGTGGATACTAGACCGGCCCCGTGAACGCGGAACCTGTCGACCAGTAACTTGGCCGGGATGGCTGAACTCATCTACGCCGCAATGTCGTCACTGGATGGCTTCATCTCGGACGCGTCCGGCGCCTTCGAGTGGGCGGCACCCGACGACGAAATGATGGCCGCCGCCAATGACCTCGAGAGCGAGATCGGCACCTACCTCTACGGACGACGAATGTACGAGACGATGAGCTACTGGGAAACTGCCGACCCGGACGAACAAACCGACCCGCTCGAGGCGGCGTTCTCTCGCATGTGGCTCAGCGCCGACAAGATCGTGTTCTCTACCACCTTGTCCGATGTCGCAACCGCCCGCACGCAGCTCGTGAGAACGTTTGAGCCTGACGCGATCGCACAGATGAAGTCGGCCGCCGCCCGCAATATCTCAATTAACGGTCCGACCCTCGCGTCCGCCGCGTTTCGGGCCGGACTCATCGACGAGTGCCACCTCTTCGTGCAGCCCATCATCATCGGTGCGGGCCTGCGAGCACTGCCCAGCGATGGGCCGATTCCCCTCGAACTCATCAGCGAACGACGCTTCGACTCGGGTGGCGTGCACTTGCGCTATCGCGTGAAGTCGAACTGACTGTCGCCACCAACTAGAAAGGGAGTCATGTCAACCGATCGATCTACCTTGAGTCCCCAAGAACGAGAGAAGGCGTCTGTCTTTCACTCCTGGTCCGCGCAGGGCTCCATCAATCCCCTCATGATCAAAGACGCCAAGGGCGTCTACGTCACGGACATCGATGGCACGACGTACCTCGACTTCTCCTCGCAACTGGTGAACACCAACATCGGTCACCAGCACCCCTCGGTGGTCCGCGCCATCCAGGAGCAAGCGGGTGTGCTGAGCACCATCGCGCCCCAGCACGGATACGAGTCTCGCTATCGAGCGGCCGAACTGATTCTCGACCACTCCTTCGACGGCGCGACCAAGGTGTTCTTCACTAACGGCGGCACCGAAGCGGTCGAGCACGCCATCCGCATGGCGCGCCTGCACACCGGTCGCTACAAGGTCCTCTCGGCGTACCGCAGCTACCACGGTGCCACGACGACCTCGATCAATCTGACCGGCGATCCGCGTCGGTGGCCCAACGACTACGGCACCGAAGGCGCGGTGCACTTCTTCGGTCCCTTCCTCTATCGCTCTGCGACCGGCGCCACGACCGAAGAAGAGGAACGCGATCGGGCGCTCGGGAACCTCGATCGCCTCATCCAGTTCGAGGGTCCGAGTTCCTTTGCCGCCATCATCCTCGAGTCGATTCCCGGCACGGCGGGCATCATGGTCCCGCCGAAGGGATTCCTCGCCGGCGTCCGCGAGATCTGCGATCGCTACGGCATTGTCTACGTCGCCGACGAGGTGATGTGCGGATTCGGACGCACCGGTTCGTGGTTCGGGTACCTCGACCACGACGTCAAGCCCGACCTGGTCGCCTTCGCCAAGGGTGTGAACTCGGGGTACGTCCCCTTGGGCGGCGTCGTGATCAACGAAGCCATCGCGGCCACTTTCACCGACCGGGTCTACCCCGGCGGCTTGACCTACTCGGGCCACCCCCTCGCTTGCGCCGCGGCCGTGGCGAGCATTGAGGCGATGGAGAGCGAAGGAATCGTCGACAATGCGCGTCGAATCGGCGACGAGGTGTTGCGTCCTGGTCTTCAGGAACTCGCGGCCAAGCATCGGATCATCGGCGAGGTGCGCGGACTCGGCGTCTTGTTCGCCCTCGAACTGGTGAGCGATCGAGCGACCAAGGAACCCCTCGCCCCCTACGGCGGGACTTCACCCGCGATGAACGAGATTCTCGCGGCCTGTCGCAACGAAAGTCTGTTGATCTTCAACAACTTCAACCGCATTCACGTCGTTCCGCCGTGCACCGTGACCGACGACGAAGCGCGCGACGGCCTCGCGCGACTCGATCGAGCGCTTGGCGTCGCCGACAAGTACTACACGGGCAACTAGTTACCCTGCGGCGGCCCTGCGCACGGCGTCGATCGAGAGACGAACATCGTCGTCATCGGTGCTCCAATTGCTGACCGAGACGCGGACGATCTCTCGACCCTTCCAGCGCGATCCCGACATCCACGTCGCGCCGTCGGCAATGATGCGCTGGGTAACCTCGCGAGTGCGCTCATCGCTCTCGAAGGCAACGCACACCTGGGTGTAAACGACGTCGTTGAGGATCTCCGCACCTTCGATCGTGTCCAGCCCCTCAGCGATTGACTGCGCGTTGCGCACGAGTCGATCGACGAGATCCACTACGCCGGTCCGACCGAGCGAACGCAGAGCGGCCCACACGGGCACTCCTCGCGCGCGGCGTGACAGTTCGGGCACCTTCTCGGACGGGTCCCCTACACCTGTTTCATCGCTGATCAGGTAGTCGGTGTGCACCCCAAATGTGGAGCGCATCGCGCGAGGGTCTGCGACAATCGCGATGCCACAGTCATAGGGAACGTTGAGGGTCTTGTGGGCGTCGGTCGCCCACGAGTCTGCCTCTCCCAATCCCGCCGCGAGTGTGGCAAGAGTGGGAGAGGCTGCGGCCCACAGCCCGAATGCTCCGTCCACGTGGACCCAGGCTCCTTTACGACGGGCGAGCTCAATCGCCCCGGCGAAGGGATCGAACGCGCCCGAGTGAACGTTGCCAGCTTGGAGACAGACAATGATCGGCGCACCCTCGGGAACCGCGTCCAACGCCGCGGCCAGTGCGTCGAGTTTGATGCGACCCTCATCGTCGGCTTCTACCTCGGTGGGATGACCGAGGCCGAGGTAGCGAAGCGAAAGGTCGATCGTGTCGTGTCGCTCGGCCCCGACCAGAACGTGAACGCGGGGAGAACCGGTGAGCCCCTTGCTGTTAACGTCCCAGCCCACTTGATCCAGGACCTGGAACCGACCTGCGGCAAGGCCCGTGAAGTTAGCCATCGTTCCACCGGTCACGAAGCCAACGTCGGCCCCCGAGGGAAGTCCGAGGAGATCCAGCAGCCACGCGGCGGCAGCCTCTTCAAGAGCGGCCACCGCAGGCGTCGCGTAGCGAAGACCGGCGTTCTGGTCCCACGCGCTCACGAGCCAATCGGCGCCGAGTGCGGCGGGCAGAGTTCCACCCATCACCCAGCCGTAGAAGCGGCCCGAGCCGATCGCCATCAACCCCGGCTCAGCGCCGGTTGCGAGCTGATCAACCACGTCACCGGCCGCCTCGCCGTGGTCGGGCAGTGGCCCTCCGAAGAAAGATAAGAGGTCGTCAGCGCTTGCGCTCGGCGACACGCGACGACTGGCGACCGTGTCCAGCCACGCTCGGGCGTAGTCGCTGGCTCGTGACAGGGCTTCTTCGTATTGAGCTTCGGAGGTTGACATGAGCGTGATTATTCCACAACGACGTGAAGACGGCGCACGGCAAGAACCACCCACAACCCGCTTCCAGCCAATGGAGAAAAACGAACTTCGACGCCCATAGCCTCGGCTCATGAAGGAGATTGACCGACAGAGTCGGGGACGCCGAGCCGAAGTCTTGGCGCGAGGAGCGGCCGACTGGCTGAGCGTCAATATGTGGAATAACGCTGACGACCCGTCGCTGTACCACGGGTTAGCCGGCGGCGTCCTCGCGCTGCTCGAAGCAGACCAGCACTTCATCGACAACCGCTATTCGTCCGCCATTGAGCGTGGCACCGATGTACTCGTAAGTGCGGTCGACACGGTTGATGACTGCTCCTTGTATCTCGGGTTGGCCGGGCTGGCCTTTACCCTTCGCGCTTTGCGTCGCGACGATGGAGCCGATCGGGCGCTCGCGCTCATTCGCGAGCGCTTTGATGGGACGCGCTGGAACGAGATGTTCGAGCTCATGATGGGAAACGCGGGCATCGCGTTGGGTGCGCTGTCTGCGGGCGATATCGATCTCGCTGTCGACGCATTGGAATCGTACGTGTCAAGGGCGGACGCGACGCCTCACGGAGTGAATTGGGCGGTGCGTCCGTCGCCGCCGCGCTCGCATCACATCGCCCACGGCACACTCGGCATCGCCTACGCGTTGGCCGGCGTGGGTTACACCACAGGTCGAACCGACATGATTGACCTTGCGGTGTTGGGCGCGGAGGACGTCGTCAGCCGTAACGACGCCGGTCCAGAGAGCTTCCTCGTTCCGCATTCTGATCCCCCGCACCGACCGGACATCGCTGAGCGATATAGCTATGGCTGGTGCAATGGACCGGCGGGAGACGCTCAGGTGTTTCGCCTCCTCAATCGCGTCACCGATCAGTCGAAGTGGTCCGATCTCGGTGAACGCTGTTGGCGCACCATTACCAACTCGGGATTGCCCCAACGATTACGACCTGGCTTCTGGGACAACAACGGACGCTGTTGTGGAACAGCGGGCGTGCTTGCGCTCGCCTGTGATCGAATTGTGGAGCAAAGCGACGACTTCGCGTTCGCAGATCTCTTGACCGATGATCTGGAAGCGCGCGCCATCGTCGACGGCGCGGGAGCGCGCTGGTCGAATGTCGAACACCGAACTGACCCAAGCGACCTCGAGCCACGGACGGGGTGGGCGATGGGCAACGCCGGCATTGTGAGAGAACTTCTGCGATACGCCCGTCTCTGTGAGGGCCGCGCGCCCAAATACGCGGTTACGTGGCCCGACCATCCAATTGCGTTCGAATCTCGTTACTTGTAGAAATATTCGGGAGCCGCGCTCGCCCGCTACGGTTCACTTCATCGTCAAGCTCTGAGGAGAAGCGGTGCGAATTCGTCAACTCGCGATGGTCACACTCCAAGTTCGGAATTTCGACGCCATGCTGGACTGGTATCGCGACGTGCTCGGCCTCACCGTCGGCTGGTTAGAACCCGGCGAGTTCTGCACTCTGATCTCGGAGGACCAAGCTGGAGGTGTCCTCGCCTTGGCCACAGATCACCCCGAACGAATCAGCGCTCAGTCCGGAGTTGGTTGGACTCCTACTCTCAGCGTCAATGACCTCGACGAAACAGTCGCGTATCTTCGAGGGCGCGGTGTGGAGTTTGAGGGCGGCGAAGAGGGTGCGGATGAGGGATACCGACTTGTTCGAGTGCGCGATCCTGAAGGCAACGCAATCGGAATTACGACCTGATTTCGCCTCACGCTTGACATCCAAGATCTGACAATCCCCAAAGTGCCCCCGGCAGGATTCGAACCTGCGCACACGGTTTAGGAAACCATTGCTCTATCCCCTGAGCTACGGGAGCGTATCCCTCTGCTCCAATCTTGCCCAAACTTTCGAGTGGTCGAGATAGGGCATCGATAGACACTTCGATGATAGATCTCCCCATTTGGAGGCGTCCGACGAAAGCGGTACGTTCTCTCAAAGTGGGTCGCGATCGAGGTTCATCGCATTGACCCACACGACAAAGCGCGTGTCTCGCCTCTCCCAACGACCCTGTCGTGATTCGTCGGCCGCTCACGTGTCTTCAGCGGCGGGTCGTATGAGATGAGTCCGTAGCCACACAGCTGTTCGCTCTTCGTTCCATTCCCCCGAGGCGACAGACAGCACAACTTGCTCGGCATCGTCAATTGAAGGATAGGGATTCCACAACCATCCATTCATTTCAATAAAGAGTCGGAGTGTCACCCAAGCGGCACGTTTGTTGCCGTCGAGCAGCGGATGGTTTTTCGCGAGTCGCACGAGCAACACGGCCGCCTTATCGACGAAATCCGGGTAAAGGTCTTGATCACCGAAGCCGGCCGACGGAGCGTGCAGAGCGGAGTCAGCCAAATCCAACTTGGTAGCGGTCATGAGCGTTTGATCATCGAGTCCCGTTACGGCACCAGCGACGACCAGATAGTCGGTCAGGTCCGGATACTCAACGCTCACTTCGCGAGGCGTTCAAGCAACTCGCGATCCTCTTCGATAATTCTCTTCAATCGAGCCTTAAACTCTGGGCTTTTACGACGTCGCTCGACGGCCTCGACGAGGGACTGCTTGACGGTCTCGTTCAAACTCACACCGTCAACGCGAGCAATCGCCTCGGCGTTGGCCGCAACGTCGTCAGGAATCCGAATTGTGAGGTTTTTTGTCATAGTGTCATGATACCACATCTGGGGCGAGACACTCAAGAATGACTTTCACGTGGCGGCTATACGTCTTTCGAGAGGACCTAATCCGCGCAAACCGTTTGGCGGGTCACGAACCTATCGGTAGAACGCCGCACGCTTGGAGTGGCGTGCGCGCCTCCTGATCGAATCGGCTCAAGGCGGACGTCACTGTCAGGATCGAGTCGAAGTAAGTGTCAGGTCGTGGGGCCCGACCTTCGAAGGGACTAACTACTGCTCTGGGAGGCGAGTACCAGTGAGTTGCTGACAGTACTCGAGTAATCCGTCCTGAACTTCGATCGAACGAGCGGACGGGCTCACGTCTCGAAGACGTTGATGATAAAAGTAACTCGCGGTCACCAGGGCCGCCGGATCGTCGCTCACGGCAAGCCACGCTTGGGTGACAGAACCTAACGCCAGATCGTCGGGAGCTCCTTGGCCACCCATCTTTGTGGGAACCCATCCAGGCTCCAACGCATTGGACAGTACGCGAGGCCATCGTCGAGCAACCGCAAAGGCCAGCGCAACGTCCAACAATTTGCTGTCAGAGTAGGCCTGCGCGCCGTTCCATTGTCGACGAGTCCATTGAAGGTCCGTGAGATCAGACGAACCCCCTCGATGCATCCCTGAACTGAGATAGACGAGTCGATCCGGGGCGGGAATCAGCGCGGTGAGCAGGTAGGGCGCGAGTACGTTGATGGCGAAGACGTTGGACAATCCGTCCTCGGTCTCGATGCGCTGGGCCTGTCGATAGCCGACCCCGACATTATGAATCACGGCTTCGAATCGTTCTCGATCCTTCACTTGCTCCGCCACGAGTCGCATACCGTCAATGATCGCCACGTCACCGATAACCACGTCCTCTGCGCCGGGTAGTGCCCTTCGCGCGTCCGCGGCGCGTTCCTCGCTTCGCGCGTGCAGCGTCACAGCGTGCCCTTCACTCACGAGTATCTGAGCTGCCATGAGACCGAGTCCTTCGCTCGATCCCGTAATAAAAACTCGTGCCACTCACCCACCTTCCGCGATCACGGCGCCCCATCGTCGGCGCGCAACGCTCCTCGTCACGTCTCTATCGGGCAACGTACTATGACGCCATGACTAACTGGGTCACGATCTCGGCGTTCACCACGGGCGGCGGAACCCTGGTACTCGCGGGTGCCACATTCGCCTCGGTACGTTCAGCCAATCGGTCCTCGCGCGCGGCGGAAAGATCGCTACTCGCGGGAATTCGTCCGCTTCTGATGACGTCACGAGCAGGCGACCCCGCACTCAAGGTGGGATTTGCGGACAATCATTACGTTCATCTTCCCGGGGGCAGTGCGACCGCCGAGGTCACCGATGAAGCGATCTACCTCACTATGTCAGTGCGGAATGTGGGTAACGGCATCGCTATCTTGCACGGCTGGAGGATCGAACTGTCGAGAGATCTTTCCGGAATGACACGACCAGAGGTATCCGACTTCCATCGACTCACTCGAGACCTCTATGTGGCGGTCGGCGACGTGTCGTTTTGGCAAGGCGCCTTCCGAGATCCGACAGAGACGGACTTCAGCGAGGTGAGCGCTCGTATCAAAGAACCGGAGCGGATGTTCTTGGACATCCTGTACGGCGACCACCTGGGTGGTCAACGCGTCATAAGTCGGTTCTCACTCATCCCACGTCCCGACGGTGACTGGTACCCGACCGTGGTGCGTCACTGGAACGTCGATCAGCCTGACCCTCGTTGAATCGAGGCGACGACACTCATCGAGCTACTTTTGCGCGCCACTAGTGTCTTTCGTCAAAGCCATATGACGGAACTTGATTCGAACAACCCCGGACGTGACGTGCAGAGGGTGGGAACGGCCGTCTTCCTGGGCGAAGACGTGGCCAAGATCCACAATCCCGTGTGGGCTGTGTTGGGCACTCTCGGCGATAGCCAGTGCTACCTAGGAGTGCAGGCAAAAGTGGCGGCCATCCAGGCGGCACTGTCAAAACGCGCAGCAGCGAAGAACCTTCAGGTGCGTCTCATCGCACCCGCCTTCACCCTGGGCGTATCGGATGGCCAACTAAACGGAACCTCGGAGATGCGCTATTCGCTGATTGGGCGAGAACTGGTGAATGACGCCACCGCCACACACCTAGCCGCTAATAGCGTGGCGGGCTTTGTCGCGGTCGTGGCCTGCGACAAGCCGCCGGTCGGGACCGTCGCTGCTCTGCTTGAGCACAACATGCCCTCGGTCATACTCTCCGACGGCTCGATCCGGCCCGGGGTAGACCCGCACACTGGCGAGCGCATTGACCTCGTTACGGCGTTCCAGGCCGCCTCCAACCCCGACGCTGAGTTTCGCGCGAACTTAGCCCTCCACGCGTGTCCAGGTCAGGGAAGTTGTGGCGGGATGTTCACCTACAACACGATGCAGACCTTTATCGGCGTACTGGGCTTAGAGCCACTTCACATGATCTCGCCAGCGTCCGACGACCCCCGCCGGATCTCGGAGTTTCCCGATCAGATCGTTGATTGCCTCGTCGCGATGTCGGCTTCGAACATTCGACCACGCGACATCGTGACACCGGCGTCGCTGCGCAACGCGCTAACGGTGGCGGCCGCGATGGGCGGATCGACAAACGTCATGTTGCACAGCGTCGAGATCGCGCGCGCCGCAGGTCTCGATCTCTGGCAGGACGTCATCAGTCAGGACGAGTTCAACGCGCTGTCGCGTCGACTTCCGGTACTCGTCAACATGCGACCCTTTGGCTACTACTCGATGCCCGACATCGAAAGTAGCGGCGGCCTGCCGGTCATCGTCAATGAGCTCTTGGCTGACGGTTTTCTGGATGGAACGGCGATGACCTGCACCGGAGAAACGCTCGCGGAACAGATTGCTCGCCTCGCGCCGCCAACGCCCGACCACGAAGTGATCTACTCCGTCGCTCGGCCGTTCAAAGACACGGGTGGGCTCCGCCTGCTGGGCGGAAACCTCGCACCCAATGGCGGGGCGATACTCAAACTCGCGGGCCTCGAGAGCGGGATCACTGACAACACGTTTGTCGGTCGGGCTCGTGTCTTTAACAGTGAACACGCTCTAACCGAGACCCTGGATCAACACCCCGAGATCTTCGAGAACGGCGACATGGTGGTTATTCGTTACGAAGGTCCCCGCGGCGCACCGGGAATGCCCGAAATGTTGGAACCCACGTCGAAGATCACCACGATCTGTCGACAGCGAGGTATCACGATCGGTCTCATGACCGACGCACGATTCTCGGGCGGCTCGGTGGGCTTGGTTATTGGTCACGTTGGCCCCGAAGCCTTCCTGGGCGGTCCGATTGCGCTGGTCGAAGACGGCGACACCATCGTGGTCAATATTGCGACTGATCAGATTGACTGTACGGAACTGAGCGACGCCGAGACATTTGCATCTCGACGCGCGGCGTGGAGTGCGAGCACGCAGGCCAATGGCGGCGTGCACCCGCACGCGCGATCGCTGGATCACCGGGTCCTCAGGAGGATGCGTGCGACCGCGCTGCCGGCCCTCCAGGGCGGCGGGATGACCGACTCTTAGTTGAGAGCGCGACGAGTCGCCGGCCTCGTCACTTGAGCGACCCGCGTGCCTCGCGAATGGCGTAGTACAGAATGACGTAGCCAGCACACGGGTCGGCCCACCACCAGCCAAGAAGCGAGTTGAGCAACAGTCCGACGAGGACTGCCGTGGCAAGGATTCCATCGATGAGGGTGACGCGACCTTCGGTTTTAAGAACGGGGTTGTTTAGGGCATCTCCGGTCTTCGCCTTGGCGCGAGCGAGCGCGAACATTGCTACGGCCGTCGCGGAGGTCCACGCGATGCCAGCCGGGCTGTGGTGGGGTCGAAATCCGACGACGAGGACCACCGTGCTTTGTATCGCCAGATAGATCGATAGTGCGATAAACGCGCAGCCAATCATTCGCATCGCGCGCTGTTGTCGGTTCTCCGCCACGTCGGCGAGTTCCCATAGAACCACGACCGATGCACCAATTTCGATGACGCTGTCTAACCCGAATCCCGCGAGGGCGACTGACTTGGCCGCGAGCGCGGCATAGCTCAGGACGCCAACGCCGACAACGTTCCAGGCAAGAGTCGCCTTCTCGAGACGTCGACCACGTCGTACTAACTGCTCGTTGCTGAACGCCGAAGTACCGCCTCTCATGAATGAAGAACCTAGGCCGTCGAACCCCCCACGCGACGCGAGGGTCTTGTTCCGCCAATGGACTCTCAGGCCACGACTTGAAGCGAACCTTCTTAGCGAAGTCTTATCTTGGACGGCTTGATCCTGATGTTCTCGATCAGATTCGTCGAGATAGCGAAAGTAGCGTCAGTACCGATGTAACGCGTTTCTCCGGCGGGTGACTAATAGAGGAGTGGCTCCCCCAGCCGTTCGCGCCGAGCCGTTAATCGTCATCGAGGAAGTCGGGTAGTGACGCTAATTTTGATCGCCGTCGTTGCGGGCTTGATCGCGGGCATTTCGCCGTGCGTGCTGCCCGTACTGCCGGTCGTCTTCGTCGCCGGTGCGACCACGAACTCACCCTCCGCGTGGCGCCGGGCGGTCTCCATTGTCCTCGGACTGATCATCAGCTTCTCGGTCCTGATCCTGGCGGGCGCCGAGATTGTCTCGCTCTTTCATCTCCCCCAATCGTTCCTGCACTACCTGGGCATCGGTCTGCTGATCGCCATCGGAATCGGACTGGTTTTCCCCGTGGTTGGCCAGTTGCTCGAACGCCCCTTTTCCCGCTTCGTTCTTGGTCGTCAACCGACGCTCGCGGGCGGCGGCTTTCTTATTGGCCTGGCACTCGGGCTCGTTTTTGTCCCCTGTGCGGGACCCGTGCTCTCGACCATCATCGTCCTGGGCGCCAAGGAACACGTCAACTTAGAGACCGTCTTTGTGACGTTGGCCTTCTCCATCGGGGCATCGGTCCCGCTTCTCGTGATCGCCCTCGCGGGCAGTGCCCTGGTCGAACGAGCGCGTGCCCTGCGATCCAAGGCGCCGCTCCTGCGACGCGTCGGAGGTGCCGTTCTCATTGTCATGGCGGCGGCCATCTGGGCCAACGCGTTCAACTCCTTGCAGACCGACGTCCCGGGTTACACCAATGCTCTCCAGCAACACGTCGAAGGATCTGCGACGGTGCGCAAGCAACTCCAGAATCTCTCAGACAACAAGAGCACTGATGGATCTCTCACGAAGTGTCTCCCGAGTGATCCGGTCCTCGAAAAGTGCGGCACCGCACCCAACTTCACTGACATCACTACCTGGCTCAATACGCCCGGCGGCCAGGCGCTCACCATGAAGGAGCTCCGGGGCAAGGTGGTCCTCGTCGACTTTTGGACCTACACGTGCATCAACTGCGAGCGAACGCTCCCCCACGTCGAGGCCTGGTACAACCGCTACAAGAACGATGGCTTGGTCGTCGTCGGTGTCCACACCCCCGAGTTCAGTTTCGAACACGTCGTGAGCAACGTGCGCCGCGAATCCAAGACGCTCGGGGTTGACTACCCCGTCGCCGTCGACGACAACTACGGCACGTGGAACGCCTACGGAAACGAATACTGGCCCGCCGAGTATCTCGTCGACGCCAACGGGGTGGTACGGCACGAGGAGTTCGGCGAGGGCAACTACGGACTCACCGAGAATCTGATTCGCGGTCTACTCGTCGCTGCGCACCCGGGTCTCAAACTCCCCCCGCGTACCAGCGTGCCGAACCTCACACCGACCCTGCCCACCAATCCCGAGAGTTACGTGGGCTACGAGCGCCTCCAGTACCTCGACGCCGCGACGGCCCCGACACCGAACGTCCCCACCGCATTTAGCTTTCCCGCGACCCTCGCACCCGACTACTTCGCCTTGTCCGGTCTGTGGACCGACCACGCCCAAGAGGCCACCGCGGACAAGCAGGCCCAACTGGAACTGAGTTTCCAAGACGAGGATGTCTATCTCGTGATGGGGGGTACGGGCACCGTGACCGTCTCGGACGGCGACGGACTTGCCCCCACCACGATCCACGTCGCGGGAGTCCCCAAGCTCTACACCGTCTTTCACTCGAAGACGACCTCCGCGGGAACCCTGGTCATGAAGTTCACTCCCGGCGTCGAGGCCTACGACTTCACGTTCGGATAACGTCCGACTCTTAGGGGTGCTCCATGCCGAAACGGGCCATGAGCACTCGCTCTTCTTCGGGAGTCGGTGCAGCGTCGCGATGCCACAACTCGTGAAGTCCCGCAAAATAACCGTCCATCGCCGGCGCGTGAATCACGAGCAGCCGCGCGTCTTCGTCGCTGGTGTTGGCAAAGGTGTGCGCGGTGCCGCGGGGTACGAGGACGAAATCGCCGCCACCGAGACTCAACTCCTGCTCATCGATGGCCACGGTCACGGAGCCGTCGAGGACGAAGTAGGCCTCCGAGCAGTTGGTGTGGCGATGCACCGGCGGACGACGACCGCCCGGCGGCAAGGTGCGTTCCATGAGCGAGAAATCACCGTCGTCGAGTTCGCCGATCGCCTTGAAGAACATGTCGCTACCGCGGGCGGAATATTCCCTGGCGCCCTCGCCGGGACCCCACACGCGCGCACCCATAGTTAGTCGAGCGACGAGAGAAACCCGTCGACCACGTCCATGTAGCGGTCGGTCTCCTCGACGAAGGGCATATGGCTCGAGTCCTCGAAGATCTCCCAGCGAACGTGAGGAATGTTGTCAAAGAAGGGCTGAACCGTGGCGGGGGTCGCCTCGTCGTGTCGCCCCGACAACAGCAACGTCGGCACGGCGATGGAACTCACGCGGTCCACGACACTCCAGTCGCGCAAGGTACCGATGCAAAAGAACTCGTTGGGACCGTTCATCGTGTTGTAGACGGTTGAGTCCTTCGCCATGTACTCAAAGGTGCGCTGAACCTCGGGCGGGTTGGGCACAACGCGACAGACGTGCTCGTCGTAGTACACCTTGGTCGCCTCGAGATACTCAGGATCGTTGACGGTGCCATCGGCTTCGTGTCGATCGAGAGCCGCCTCGACCTCGGGTGGTAGTTGACCGCGCAGGATCTTGGCCTCGCTCGACCACAAGTCCATCGACGCGGGTGAGTTCGAAAGAACGAGTCCGCGAAGTCCCTCAGGCCGTCGAATCGCGTGCTCGGCGCCCAGCATGCCTCCCCAGGACTGACCGAGGAGGTCGTAGTTACTCTGCACGCCCAGTGCGTTGAGCAGATTGTTCAGTTCGTCCAAGAAGAGATCGACCGTCCAAAAGTCCGCGCCGCGGCTCGGCAACAAGGTGGAGCGCCCGCCGCCCAACTGGTCGTAGTGAATGACCGCGCGCCCCTTGCGGGCCAGGGCCACCAGTGAGTCGAGGTAGTCGTGCGAGCATCCCGGGCCGCCGTGGACCACGACGAGCGGCGTGACACCCGAGTGAACGTCGCCGGTGATCCGGTACCAGGTCTCGTACTCGCGAAACGGGGCAAGTCCTTCGGTGGTCGCGTTCTCACTCATGATCATCGACTCTAAGTCACGGGCGAGTGATTCTTATTTCTCTATTACGGACTTTTGCGGTCGGCTTGCCGTGCAGTACAGAAGGATGAACGCCACCCAAGTCGGAAAGGACATCTGTGAATTCATTACGCCGAGGCATTCGCAACGCGTTCAGAAACTCCATGCGCTCCATCGGCGTCGTGGTGATTCTGGCCGTGGCGATCGCTCTCTCCATCTCGATGTTGATCGCCCGTGACGCGGTCACTAGCAAGATCAACAGCGTGAAGTCCTCGACGGGCACCACGGTTACTGTCTCGCCCAAGGGATTCTTTGGCTTCAACGGCGGCGGCACCCCACTCAAGGCCACGACCATCGACGCGCTGCTCAATCTGAAGAACGTCGTCTCGGTTCAGGAGTCCCTCAGCGAGGAGCTCCAATCCTCGAACACCTCGCTCAAGTCACCGACTCCCGCCGGATCCCTCGGCGGTCAGTTCGCCGGTAACTCATCCAGTTCCGGTAACTCGAACTTTGGCGGTGGTACGGGGACCTTCACCATTCCCGTGCGGGTCATCGGCACGAACTCTCCCGGCACCGCGCTGGTGGGAGGGGCCAACGGCGGCGGAACCGAAAAACTGACGTCGGGCAAGTCGTTCAGCTCCACCTCGACCGCTGACGTTGCGGTGGTGGGCGCCACCCTGGCCTCGAAGAACAAGCTGACGGTGGGCTCGACCTTCACCGCGTACGGCACCACCATCACGGTCGTGGGGATCTACAACTCGGGTTCGACCTTCGCCGACTCCGATGTCCTCATGCCGCTCGCGACCCTCCAGACCTTGGCCAAGGCGACCGGTGATGTCACTAACGCCACGGTGACGGTCAACAACGTCAACAACGTGGCCAGCGTCACCAAGGTGGTCACCGCCAAGATCGGCTCGAAAGCGGACGTCACCTCGACCCAAGCCACCACCGAAGCGGAACTCGCGCCGCTCAACTCAGTCAAGACGATCTCGACCTACACGTTGATTGGCGCCATCATCGGGGCCGCCATCATCTTGCTGCTCTCGATGCTCATGATCGTGCGAGAACGCCGGCGCGAAGTCGGTGTCTTAAAGGCGCTCGGCGCACCGAACCGCTCCATCATTGGACAGTTCATCGCCGAATCGACCACGTTCACCGTCTTGGGCGCCATCGTTGGCTTTGTCGTCGGAGCCTTACTGAGTAGCCCGATTGCCTCGGCCCTGGTGAGTTCGACATCGAACAACTCGACGTCGAACCAGACCGGGTTCGTGCGCGGAGGAGGAGGTGGTGGCGCCTTCGCGGGTGGGGCCAGCGGATTCACTCCCCCGTCGGGCGGGTTCCGGGCCGGTGGCGCACTTCGCTTCGGCGGCGTGAGCAACACGCTGGACACCTTGCACACGTCGGTGGGCTGGTCCACGCTGACCTACGCCTTCGTCATTGCCATCGTGATCGCGGCCCTCGGTTCGACCGTCGCGGCTGCCACCATCGTTCGTATTCGTCCGGCCGAAGTATTGAGGAGTGAGTAATGCTAAAAGTGAAGAATCTCAACAAGACGTTTCGCACGCCCGCGGGCGAGGTCCACGCGGTGCGCGACGTGAGTTTTGACGCCGACAATGGCGAGATGGTCGCGATCGTGGGAGCCAGCGGCAGCGGCAAATCGACCTTGCTCGCACTGCTCGGTCTGCTCGATGCGCCCGACAACGGCAGCATTGACCTCGACGGCGTCGAACTGGCCTCCCTGGACGGGAGTGGTCGAACCAAGTACCGCTCGCACCAGGTGGGCTTTGTCTTTCAACAGTTCAATCTCATTCCGAACCTGAGCGCCAAGGAAAACGTGCTCTTGGCCCTGGAGTACTCACGCTGGCCCAAGGCGGACCGCGCGCAGCGCGCCGACGAGATGCTCGCCCTGGTGGGGCTCAACGATGAGAAGGCGCAACGTCGACCGGCACGCCTGTCCGGTGGTGAGCAGCAGCGCGTCGCCATCGCCCGCGCCTTCGCGGCCCAGCCCCAACTGATCCTGGCCGACGAACCAACGGGCAGTCTCGATAAGTCGACCGGCCAAAAAATTGTCGAGCTCCTACGCAGCGCGGCGTCCACCCAGCGTGCGACTGTCCTCGTGGTGACCCACGACGACAAGGTCGCGCGTCAGGCCGACCGACGTTTCGAGATCGACGACGGCGTAATGGCCGAAGTCTCGTAGAGAGCGCAACTCGCCTCCACTAGCCTGGGTCCCTCTATGGGGCTCTCCATTGGCATCGTCGGACTGCCGAACGTCGGAAAATCAACACTCTTCAATGCCTTGACGAAGAACAACGTCCTGGCGGCGAACTACCCCTTCGCCACCATCGAGCCCAACGTGGGCGTGGTCGCGGTGCCCGACGAGCGCCTCGGCGTGTTGGCTGAGATGTTCCACTCCGAGAAGATCATTGGCGCGACGGTAACCTTCGTCGACATCGCGGGCATCGTGCGTGGCGCCTCGACCGGCGAGGGGTTGGGTAATCAGTTCTTGGCCGCCATCCGCGAGTCGGACGCGATCTGTGAGGTGGTGCGGGTATTCGAAGATGACGACGTCATCCACGTCGACGGCCGGATAGATCCCGCCAGTGACATGGCCACCATCGAGACCGAACTCATCCTGGCGGACCTCCAGACCGTCGACAAGGTCATCGCGCGTCTTGAGCGCGACTCGAAACGTGGCGGCGAGTCCGCCATCAAGTTGGCCGAAGTTCGCAAGGCTCACGCCGCGCTCAACGACGGACGGGTGATCTCCCAACTCGGGGATAAGGACATCGATCGCACCCAATTGGAGGACCTTCATCTCCTGAGCGACAAGCCCTTCATCTACGTGTTCAACGTCGACGAAGCGACGCTCGGTGACGACGCGCGCCAGGACGAGTTACGCGCGTCGGTCGCTCCCGCCCCGAGCGTCGTGCTCTGCGCCAAAGTGGAGGCGGAACTCGCCGAACTCGATGACGCCGAAGCGATGGAACTCCTGGAGTCCTACGGCCAGCACGAGTCGGGGCTCGCCCAGCTGTCCCGAGTTGGCTTCGAGACGCTCGGCCTGCAGACGTTCCTTACCGCCGGCCCCAAGGAGGCGCGCGCCTGGATCCTTTTCGCACTCCAAATGCGGTCTGCGTATTGCAAAAAGAGCGGAAGAATTTTAGAGAATATTTAGTTATGAGATGTCTTATATGCCTTTCTGCTTGCTTTCTCTTGCTTGCATGCTGTGAAAAAAAAGAAGACGGTTTTGATGGCTTCAGATGAAGGGATTACTCTCTTTGATGAAGAAACAGACGGCGCTATCAATATGGAAAACAAAGTCTTAGCAAAAGAGGATGAAGGCCCAAAAAAAGAGACTTTTCATTATCTCAAAGAACGAGAAGACAACTCTTTCAGACCTCAAGAGACTATCCGTTAACCTCAGAAGCCGAACGCGAGGTGGCAGGGGATGCGCAAAAGGTAAGGATTGAGCCGGCAAGCCTTGCCTGCCAAAACTCAATTGATTTGGACGCTCGGTGAAATATTCGAGATCATTTCGTCTAACTTATCCAGCTCTTTGAAACGGCCTTGGCTCACCTCGTTGCCATCATAAAACCAGAGGGTATTCGCAGATCCGTCGATATAATAGGTCGTAGCCCCATGGCGCTTGTTATTTTCCCAGTCAATTTCTTCGCGGATCTCCACGCCGTCGACATAGTGGATCTCTTTCCCATTCTTTTGTCCATGGAGGTAAGAAACTTCAACCTGCTTCGTGCCGTTTTTGTAGTAGAGCGATTTTCCATGGAGCTTTCCATAGAGATATTCCTCTATTGCTAAAGGCTCTCCGGTTTGTGTAAAGGTCTTCCTATCGCCGTGCAGCTGATTCTTAATATAAGAAGCGATTCCCTCAGGAGTTCCATTCGGATAAAAAGACTCCCGTTTAACCATGTAGCCACTTGCAATCGCATCTTTAGAAAGAAGAGTGCCTTGTTGATCTCGGCGCATGCGCCAGCCATTCCCTTTTTCCACACGGGCTTCTGTTTCGTTCTGCATCGTAAAATATTGTCCCTCAAGCAACTCGCCGTGAGCAAATTCTTCAATACTCAAAGGGCAGCCATCGCAGTACCATAAAGTGACAGTGTGGCGGTTAGGAGAAACCTGAACCGTTTCGCTAATGGGCCTTCCTTTGATGTCGTAGAGGATTTCTTTCACTATCTCGCCGTTATTGTAGAGAAAATAAGACTCAAGCGTTTGACTGTGGATAAATATATGTTGTCGGCCCATGCAAAATGCCGCTTTCATAAGTATTTGTGATTAAGACGCCATTGCGCAGCGTTGTAATGACCTGTCCAGGATAATTGCGAGATTCCCATTCATCTTTAGAAACCGCATAGCCATACTTGTGAATAAAGCGCTGAGAAAACCACAGGGTTCTCGCTTTGTGATTGTTGGCAGCTTGTGAAGAGAATCGCTGCAGATGAGATCGCCAGAAAAATCGATGATGCCTGGAATTTCATGTCATTACCCCTTATCTTTCCTCATACTAAACAATACGCAACTTTTGCGCCACTTCTTGTATCATTTTTTTGTGTTCTTGATCTACTACTTCTTGTTCTAACGTCTTTTCTCTATCGCGGTAAAAGAATCTAAAGGTAACATTTTTTTTCCCTTTTTCCGCCCGCTCTCCGCGGGATAAAGATCAAGCAATACCGTTTGCTCCAAATAAGAAGAGGCAGCAACTTTAATTGCCTGCAAAACAACTCCTGCCGGCATCTCTTCAGGAAGAGCTACTGTCCAATCTCTTTCCGATCCCGGGTACAGAGAAAAAGATTCCACCTGCACTTCTTTTTTGCACAAAGGGTACAGATCGTTTAAGTTAATTTCTGCAAAGTACACTTTTTCTCCGATATCTAAAGCCGAAGAAATCGCTGGATGTACCTCTCCCAGAGCGCCGATGACACAATCGCCAACCATAATCTGCGCTTGCCGACCTGGATGGAATTGCGGAAGATGCGATGCGATACATGCACCATTTGTAAGTCCCAAGCCTTGCAGAACATTTTCGACTACCCCTTTTAGATCAAAAAAATCGACATCCTCAGGCTTTCGATCAAAGTGATAAGGGCGAGCCTTGCCTGCCATGATGATTCCCAAAGCTGACATTTCATGGAATGCATCCGCTTCTTTGAAATGGATTTTTCCCACCTCAAAAGCTGATAAATCTCTATTTTGCCGATCTAAGTTATATTTCACCGTTTGCAAAAGACCTGGCAAAAGAGAGGTTCGCAAAATAGATTGATCAACCGATCTCGGATGTAAAACAGCAATCGCCGTGGAGTTTTTTTCCCTCATCCCAGCAAGTGCAGAAAGACCCGGGCTAATCAAATCGCACGTGATCCACTCTTGCAGCCCTTCTGCAACAAGTCTATCGCGCGCTCTTTTCTCAAAAACAAAAACGGGAGCATTCGGAATCGAAGAAGAGATATGCCGCGCGGGGCGTTTGGGGAGATTCTGATACCCAAAAACACGAGCGACCTCTTCCACAAGATCGATTTCTTCAGCAATATCGTTGCGGTATGTGGGAATATCTACAGCAAGGAACCCTTTTTCTTCTTCTGCCAACATATGCAACCGGGAGAGCATCTCTATTACCTCTCCGCTATTAAAATGGGTCCCTAAAACCGCATTCACCCTCTCCAGGCGGAGCGGGATGCGCTTTGGCAGAATATCATGCGTCTTTTCCTCAGCAATCCCGCTGCCTATAACCCCTCCGCAGATTTCTTGCAAAAGACACGCTGCGCGGTCTAATGCCTCTTCTAACCCAAGGGGATCGGTTCCTCTCTCAAAGCGGTAGGAAGATTCCGAGCGCAAATCCAGCGCTTTTGCACTTTTGCGGATAGCCTGCGGAGAAAAATGGGCCGCCTCGAGCACTACATTGCGCGTTCCTTCAGAAACAGATGTCGCAAGTCCTCCCATCACCCCTGCAAAAGCAATCGGTTTTTCTCCATCGCAAATCAGCAAAGTCCCTTGAGGTATGGGGCGCAATTGCTCATCTAATGTCATCAAAGACAAAGCTTTTGTTCGAGAGGTAATCAAAAGGACATTCCCAGAAAATTTTTCCCCATCAAAAAAATGTAAAGGCTGTCCCAGCTCCAGCATGACATAATTAGAAATATCAATAGCGTTATTAATACTGCGCATCCCCGCAGTCTCAAGCCTCTTCTTCATCCAATCGGGAGTTTTTCCAAGTTTTATACCCCTTACAACGCGGCACGCATACCGGCTGCAGTTTTTTAGGTCTTCAATCTGAATCTGAAAAGGGTTGCGCTCGCCCTTTTCTTGCACCGCTATTTTTGGCAGGGCAATCTTACAGGGAAAGCTTGAAGCTAGCTCCCTTGCAATTCCCCTAGCGCTCAAACAATGCCCCAAATTGGGGGTGAGCGAAATTTCCAAAATAGGGTCTGAGGACGCTGCCGTCTCAATCTTATCTACCTCGAGTCCCAAAGCCGTTAAGCGCAGGGCAACATCATGTACCTCAAGCCGAACTGGTAAAAACTCTTGCAGCCAAGATAAATGAATTTTCATAAATTTTTTTCAGAAATATAGTTATACTACCGCATAGGTCAAAATTATGGAACAACCTTGGCTCTCCCGTATGAAATGGCTAGCTGCCGCCCTCATCATCAGCGGAGCCCTCAACATCGCCTTTCTTGCCACATTTGTCGCCTTTTTATTCCAAGATAGGCGTCTTCAGATTCCCAAACCCGCCTCTGCATCCTCAGAAAAGCATGCGACGAATATCTCCCTTCTCAGAGCCTACTGCACCCTTCCATTCCAGGAACTCCTCCTCCGCCTTGAAAATCAAGACCTTGCCGAAGACGGCTATACAAGGCGCGACCTAGCCCTTGCCTGCCTTGTTTCCTTCCACCACTTTAATCTAAACAGCGCCCTCGGCACCAAAATCTTTCCCAAAAGACTCATCGCCTTCACAGATAGCCAAGGACTTGAACGAATAGAAATACCCATTTTTCAAGGATTATCCGACTATCAATTTGAAGCTATCTTGCGCTATGCCAAAACAGAAAAATGGCCCCTGACTACAAAAGGACTTTTTTACGAGTTAAAAAAAGCAAGCCACATCAAAGACCCCTCCCTCCTCGAAGCATTTGCGCGCTCTCCCGAATACGAGACCCTGGCCAACTCTTCGAAAAAACCGGCCTGCCCCTCACGCAATCCCAAATTCTAGAACTTATTATAGACGGCGAGTGGGAAACCCTTGCTGAAAACACCGCTCTGCAAAAACAAACAAACGACCTAAGCCCGCAATTCCGCCGCAACATCCTCCTCAACTACCTCAATTTTCGCTCCCCCCTAGCAGCTAGCCTCATCTTAACCTCCGATACCGAATTTTCCCTCAAACGCTTCGACGACGCCCAGCTCCTCGTCCTGCTCGCTCCTGCCATCCGACCACCCCCAGCTCGAACCCTTTGCCAAAGAACTCCTAAAGAGCCAACGATCAGACGCCATCTGGAAAAAAAGCACCAAATTCTTACGCAAAAATTAAAGAGCCCTTTCCCGAACCGTTCAATCAAACCCTTGCCCTGCGTAGAGTTTTCCCCGAGCAAAAACCCGAAGAGCCCCTTGCCATCACACCCCAGCCCCTACCCCACCCAATCGATAAAAATTGCATACGATTCAAGAAGGGGATTCCCTTTGGAAGATCGCGCGAATACCGCGTATCCATAGAAGCGCTCATGAAAGCAAACCACCTCGACACAGAGCGCCTGCGCCCCGGCAAAAAACTTGAAATTCCCCAAGAAAAGAAATAACTAAGGCACTTCGTCCACCCGCCCGGATGCCACGGATGGCATTTTGCAATCCGTTTGACAACAAGCCATCCGCCTTTACAAGCGCCATGCTTTTTCACCGCCTCCGCGCCATAATCAGAACAGCTCGGATAAAAGCGGCACGACTTGCCAATCAACGTGCCCACCGTCCACTGGTACCCGCGAATAAAAAACAAAAGGAGTATTTCATAAAAAATTCTCGAGGACAAGCGCCTCCACACGCTTCGCGCCTTAAAGACTTGAGTACGCAGAGCGTATGGAGTGCGAAAGTCCTCTTTCGCTTTGTTACGATCGAAAAAAATCGTCAATGAGAACGAGTATACCATACGCATTTTTTTTACATTAAAAAATTCACTCAATATAAAATTCGTGACCAATAAAATCTTCACTACGAGCTTTCATGAAAATCACATACATTCCCGAAGGGCACAACCGCCGCACCGTCTACGAGTATGATAGAGTTGGATGTCGAGCTTATCGCTCCCGATGCTACAACGCAGTGGGGAGTAAGAAGCGTCGCACTTCTCAACAAAAGCCAACCTTTGTCCGTTTTTTTATCCTCGGTAGAGCCCACATCAAGCGACACCCCGATGCCTCTGCCGAGACATTCTCCGAAAAAAATATCATCCCCCATATTTCTACAACCCGACAACGACGGTTCATCCTCAGAGCCAAGCAATTTCCGATTTGCCGACCCCCGCTACGAAAGAGATTCACGAATTTTCGGTAGAGTCCCCCCGAATCTGAAAGAATTACCAATTTCATGGGTAAATCCTTCCCGAGCCTGAAAGAGATTATCAAGTTTGGCTAAATCCCCTTGATTCCCAAGACGGAATCGTCCTTCCGCAAAAAGTTAGGATTTCCCGCAAGCGCATAGACGAGGCATGCGCAAACGGCGCAAAAAAGTCCACAAACTTGTAAAAGACCACCCCGTACAAGCCGCAGGGGTTGCCTTAGCAATATGCGGAGGCGGTTGTTTACTAGCCGATGCTTTAAGCGAAAAACCCAAAAAAGAAAAAGATGAGAAAAACAGATCCACCGCCAACCGCCGATGCATCCTCTACACCCAACCTGGTCAGCCGACAAGCAGCCAATTCGAACAACCCATACAACCGCTTGCCCCCGCAAACACTGCCCACTGTCACTCCTCACAGCCTGTTCTTCTCTCAAACTTCCTCCACCATTCACCAATCGTTTCTCTCCGGAATGCCCTTTTCTTCTCGTCAAGCGCCCATCTCCACACCCGAGCCCCACAAATTGCCAGAATTCACTGTCCCAGCTCCTGCATATTTGCAAACCGGCCTGCTTACGCCAGTCAGTCCCTCCGAGATTGCGCCTCCTCTTGAGCCGCCTTCCCTAGCGACAGACGTTGCCGACTTCTGCAAAACCTAGCAGCTGATGGAGCACATAGCACATGGGATTTAGTCGGACCGGCTTTAGCAAGCGTCCGCGTTTCCACGTGTCTGACATCATTGGGGATATCATCGATCCAGTAAAACGACAAAGCCTACGAAGAACGACTTGACAAGCCATGGCTTCCGGTTAGCAAAACATCGATGAATTCTTTGGCACCGATCAAATCGGAAATTATGTCCCATCCAGAGACGTTGCGCCTCACAAAAGCAGCTCAGATCAAAATCGAAACGCCTCCCTTCATTTACTTACCCGGCGGCCCAATAATCACAGGCCTTCTAAAAACAGGCCAATAATCCAGACCCTCCGAGTTAAAGACATTACAGCCGCCATCCGCAGCGGTGAAAGTTGCAATTAAAACCGTTGGAAACCGTTGCTGGCAAATTTTTCAACGCTTGGAAGAAAGAACCTCGCTCCTGCGGAAGCTACAGTTGCAGAAGCATCCGCTGCAAAGACATTTGCAACAGAGCTTCGCACTTGGCATAATCTCCCCAAAGAAAGTGTCCAGGCAGCGCGTATCGCAAATACCGCGACCCTCCAAGCATTCCTACCGAAATCAGATTTGCTCCTGACGGCATATGGCACATCAATGGAAAAAACATAAAAACATTTGATTGTATTTATCATATATGTGATGAAAACAAATTCAGTCATTTATTTAAGCAGGAACATCAATTGCATTTATTAGATAATAACAATTCTTGCGTTATGGGTAAGATTACAAAAGCTGTAATTGAAGCAGATCAAGAAGGCAAAATTATTGCAAATGAACCGTTTTTTCTTAAATTTTGAATTGATAAAATACCAGTGCATGTTAAGGGCATAATAAAAGATGGGGAACTTAAATATGGGACTTTTTATGTTCCACACGAGGGGAAATAAATGGATAGAGAATCTGCTGTAACTTTTCGAGATAGCCTGAAAAATAAACTCGAAAAAACTCCAAAAGACGTGGAGGCGTTAGTGTTGCTTGGGACTATCCAATTTATGAAACTTGCTGAGTATGAAGAGGCTTTGCAAAATTTAAAATTAGCGGTGCAATATCAACCGGAAAATGTTCCTGCTAATTTTTAGGGCTTGCATTTATTCTTTATAATTATTTTTGTGACTATGCAAGGTCCAAAAAATCATTAGCTATCTGCTAAAGTTTAGTCCTAATCGTCCAGAATTCCTCAGTTTAATAGCAGAAATAAAGAAAGAAAATAAACAATACTCTGATGCCATTTGTTTTATAAACAAAGCTTTAACTTATGCACCAACGTGGCCTGTGTAAAAATTACAATTGGCTCGCTTGCTGATGAAGAAAATGAAATCGAAAAAGCAGAAGTACAAATTCAGAAAGCTTTGAGAGAAGGCGTGTTTGCTGCTTAAACCATCAAGTGATTTTGTTGAAGAATATTATAACAAGTTTGTGACTGGTTTGAGCTGGGATAATTTAGAAAAATATTATAATTATACGATTATAAAATTAAATCAGGCCAAAATGCAAAAAAAATACTAGTTTGGGCTTTTTAGGTACTAAAATTGGCATGGTGTTGCAAGAAAAACCTTCGAAAAACTAAGCGTCTGGAATCGGAGCCCATGCATTGATTGATAAAAGACAGAAGGAGATAACCGCTGCGCCGGTTACAAATATGACAGAACCGACGTTGTGGCTATTGTTCTTGAGGGAGCCTTTAATAGTGATCATTGTAAAAGACAGTTAAAATGTGGAGCTTTTTGTGCTCCCAAAAAGAGATAAAAAAATGGATGAGAAGGGTGAGAAAGCGTATTACGAACTTTTAAAGAAAAAAACCGAGAACAACCCAAAAGACGTAGAATCATTAGTGCAATTTGGCGCTTTGCAGTTCATGCCATTTCATGAGCATCATAATGCTCGACAGACCCTAAGAAGATGCCATCAAATACAAATTAAAAAATGTTGCAGCTCGATTTTGGCTAGCTAAAGTGCTTTATCACGATTTTTGTGCATATGCCGAAGCGGAAAAAGTTTTGAGAGAAGCGTTAGCGATTGATTCTACACGTTCTGACTGTTTGAGCTTATTAGCAAACGCGAGTTTTGGATAAGAAAAATCGTTAAGAACGCGTTACTACCCATAGACTAAATACCGACCCCACCCAACATGGCTAGCCTCTCTTTTTTTTGGTGATTTGCACACTGGGTTTGCAGAGTCATAAGCATAGGCGACTATTCCAGCAACAAGGTTGACGAGAAAATTCCAGGGACTTCGATGTCGATGGTGTTCGATTTGACAATCATATTTCAACTTTGTATTATTAACACTTTCAATAACTCCTCTTGACTTCTTAATAATATTTTATCACAATATTGCATTATTTTATTTTTTCATGTTCTATTTTAAGTCTGGTGATAATTTCTAATCCTCATTTCATATAATTTGAGAAAAAGCTCCTCTGAAATATAGCTTTATCTGCCGAAAGAGTTTTCCGAATAAGATTTTAGATAATACTGGAACAGGAGACTCGATCGTCGACATTACCTGGATGATCAACATGTAAGCCAAGAATTTTCCTCTATCATTGATGATCATATGTAACTTAAATCCATAAAACCATCCTGTAGAAGTTTTTCCTCGTTTTAGCCATTTTCTTAAACACTCAAGATGCGAATTGATGCGTCTGGCATGACAAACAGTTAAGATAGTGGAATCCATAAAAGAAATGCCTGTAGCAATTGCCTATGACATCCTTGAGAAAAGACAAATAGAGGAAACGGGCGGGAAGCTTGCCCCATCAGGATTAACGAATCTACTATAGCTAATCAACTAGGGAAATATTTTTTCCAATAAAACAGAACAAGTCTTTATAATAATGTTTAAATGTTCTATAACGTGTTTTATGAAACATGATAACTATTGTCATTGCTTCGCTTAAGCGATAATTCAGTTTTTCTATTTCTTTTTTTCTTTTCCGCAATCAAATGATTTTCTTGATTTTCAATTAGGATTTTCGCTATTCTGGTTCAAATTCCTTGCAAAAATGGTCGACATCGCAAAAAATTGATATAAGGCGATAATATCGTGCTAATCATTTTGACCTTCCATGGTTGGTTAATTTCTGTTTGTAAAACAAATTTTCAACCATGTGAAGGTTTTTTTCAACCTCAAACTTCTTAATCTTAGACTTTTCATGCTTTCTCCTTATCCAAAACTCGCGTTAGCAAGTGTTATCACTGATGTGGATACAAAATTTGAAGAAGCTATCATATATGCAAAAATGCCATCGCCTTTAGTCCAGATTGGCCTTCTTTAAAATTGGCGCTAGCGGGGCTTTTTGTTGCTGCTGATGAAATTAATCTGGGGGAAATTGAAATTGAAAATTTTCTGAAGATAAGTCCGTAACTCCTCCCAAAATAAGCAATCCCGTTGAAGAATATTATGAAGGTGCTGTAACGGGACGAAGTTGGACTGATTTGCCTGAACATTGCGCCGACATTATTCAATTGATAGGCAGTATGAAGAAGCGAGTTATACCGAGCGCGGTTGAAAACGTTACTTTTGACAAAGCCAGCGCCCCAGGTTTGCAACAGGCGAAGCCGATGTCGAAGCAGCTCATGTGTAAACACATGGGCGATGCAGACAGTTGCAAAGATGGGGATGCTGGCGCAGTCAAAAAGTAACGTTTTCAACTGCGCTCGGTATAGGACAAAACAAAATTTTTATCAAGCATTTGCTCAGAAACAGGTGCGCATGGTACTGCAAGAAAAACCCTCGGAATATAAAACAAAATGATGGTGTATTTTTTAATTTTTTAGCAAAAATATGGATGATCTTGAAATAGATAGGCTTTATCTAAATAAAAAACTCAAAAAAAAGCCTAAAGGCCTCTTAGTATTGTCTGCGGTGTTAATATTCTTTCCCCAATATCTGGATCAAGAAACTTTACAAAATTTAAAATCAGTAATTCGATATAAGTCTATGATTGGTCCTTGCCTCCCATTCCTCCTTTATTTTTTTTATATAAATTTCAAAATTTACAGAAAGATTTTTGGAAAAAGACCAAAAATCAACGCAACACCTTTTGGGGCCTATATGCTACAGTTCGACTTGCAAACACGGTTACCAAGCATGTTAGGATTTGATTTTTCTAAAAAATTCCGATATCGATGGCTATCTAGGTGGCACCGTCGCATGATTGGCGTATTTTTCAAAAAATTTCCGACTGAAAGACATCGTTCTTTGTGGTCATTTCTTAAATATTATGGGAGGTCCTAAGCGAAAATGTTCAAAAGGAACACGCAATTCGTCCACCTCTCCTAAAGAGTTACTGAAAAAAGAAAATTCTACAATAGGGCTTATCCCATAAGTAAGAAGGGCTGGATATTTTGCCTCAAAAATTCCTTCGCTTTTCTGGTTTAGCCGGACCCTCATTTTTCCAAGAGTAGCCACGAGAGAATCGTATTCAACCGTGATCTGCATAGCTCCATATGCTGGATGCACATATTGACCCTCATACTTTTGCAATGATGCAATTTGTATTTCTCGATTTATTTTTAAACGTTCCTCTGAAAATTTCTGAATCCAATTTGTGTCTTCGACACCAAAAAAATGATCGTAAATGCTGTTTTTTATACAAGAGATAGCATATCGGCCATCCGTACTACTATTTGTCAAAATAACAATACCTATTTTTTCATTAGGAAGGAGAGAAACCTCAGAAAAAAAACCCTCAAGCGTTCCTCCATGGTACACTTGTTTTCTTCCTCTATATGCATCAATTTCCCATCCTAAACCATATCCGGACGGCTCAAGAGATGATTGGGGCATATGAATTGTATGCATTTCGTCAAGAGTCTCTTTTTGAATGAAATCAGGTTGGGTTTTATCAAAGAGTTGGATTCGCACCCACTTAGCCATATCAGAAGCCGACGAATGCATTGCACTTGCAGCTAGAGTTGAGCGAGGATATGAAAAAAGGAAGTTTTCGAATCTTTCCTCCGATTTCTGCATAAGGCTGTGCAACATCGGATATTTGTTGAAGCTCATTTGAAGTACCAGAACGGTCCATTCGCAAGGGTTTTAAAATTCGAGAGGCAACCTCTTCTTCCCACGTGTTTTTTGTCACTCTGTTAATGACCTTTCCCGCAACCACATACATGAAATTGTTATACAGAAAGGCCTCTCTCAATTTAGAAACAGGAGGAAAATGAGGTAGCGTTTGAAGAACATCTTCTTCTGAGAGGTCGCGGACAAGATACCATAGTACATCATGGCGAGGAATTCCTGTCCGATGAGCTATCAAATCACGCAAAGTGACTTGAGAGGAAAGTTCATCATTATGCAGGCGAAATTCAGGGAGATATTTGATCACCGGGTCGTCCCAAATTAGCTTTCCCTCCTCGACAAGTTGACTAATGAGGAAACTTGTAAACGCTTTTGTATTCGATGCAATGGGAAATACTGTATTTTCAGTTACAGGAAGCCTCTTCTCCAAATCCCGCATCCCATAGCCGCGACAGAGGATAATTTCATCACCTACAACAACTACTACTGCAGCACCTGGAACGTGAAATTCTTCAAGAGCTTGGTTTACAATTGCATCAATTTTGCTTTCATGCGCCATAAGAAGGTTCAGGTTGCAATTACTCATAATTACCAAAAATGTAAAAACTGCTTTAAAAAAGCTCACAATGAAATCTCCTTTTTACACTGCTCATACTGCGCGCTGTATACCGAACCAAAAAATTCAAAGTTCGTGGCTGACTGAAGTATAAGAAACCTTTGGCTGGAGTGCATCAACAAATGTTCCAAGCGCCATACGCAACAAGCTAGAAAACTCCGGATGCGCAATGATAGCGGCTTCATCCATTTCATTATTAGAAAGAGGAATTGTTTTCGATGCTTCCAACACAATACGCGCATCCATTGTTTTGAGTATTTCTTTCAACGATTCCTGCGCATGTATAGCCCGATGCGATAAGTTGAAAAAGGCAACAGGTTTATAGACAAATTCTCCACTGCCGACCACCCAATCCAGCGCATTTTTCATTACACCTGTTATTCCATGCGCATATTCAGGACTCGCAATCAGCACCCCATCGGACATTCGTAATCGGGACCGAAAATCCAATACTGATGGATTTTCAAATCCTTCTAAATCCGGATTAAAATGAGGCAAGCTTCCAAGGCCTGTGTATACCGATATTTCAACATTCCTGGGCGCCAAAATAGCTGCAGCACGCAGAAAGGCTGTATTTGAAGAAAACCGTCGAAGACTGCCCGAAATTGCAAAAATCTTAATCATTTTTTTTGCACTAACTCACATAGGATGAAGCCAACATACTGAATTTTTAGACAAGGGTCAATCTTGGAAAACAATTGGCTCAAATAAGCGAGGTAGGTAAAGAAAAGCTGCTCGAGTATTTGCTCAGAAACAGTTCATGTGGTACAGCAAGGACAATAGTTGAGAAAATTAAGGAACAAGGAAGGCCTGTTTTTGGAGGAGGTCAGACGGGCTCTAAAAATAGATTTCCTACACCTCTGTGAATGCGTCCTCAAAGATCGTATGCTACATGCTGGATGGAGCTTAAAAATATCAAATGTTAAATAAATTTAGAAATTCAGCAAACAGGGTTTGGGCTCAATGGATCGACTTTTTACAGTTTGCTGGAGACCATAGAATCGAGATCAATCCAAAAGATTGGTTCAAAGGTGTTGCTCTTTTACTTCTGGGGTGGGGACTTTTAGGCATTGATGCCGTCATTTTTAAAGAACCATTAAATAGTGTGGGGTACAAGATAAATTTCTCTGTGCAATTCGCCACCGGTGTCTTGTTAATAATCTTGGCTAGGTTTGTTTACAAGTTATTAATACCAAAAAAGCTAGGAGTAGTTGAATTTTTAAAAATATCGCATGAAAATGAAATATCTGGTTCAGCGATTCTCATGCCTAAGACTCGGAGAAGATTGATTTTCGCAAGAGGACTTATAGGAGCTGGTGGGTATATTGGCTTTCAATTGGCTAGGGTGGCGGTTGGGACAATTGACAATGCTATCATCTATGGAGCTGACTCTTTAATGTATGTTCTTCTGGCAATTCTTTTGCTAAAAGCACGGTACAATCTGCGAGAGTGGTCTGGAATAGCGACTGTGATTTGTGGCATAGGAATTATTGTTCTTTTTGACCTAATGGATATGAATCGAGATTTAGGAATTAAGGGGTGTTTACTTGGATTAAGCTCATCATTTTCATTAGCGATAATTCTTATTTTGACAAGCATCATTGTACAGCATGACCACCCGGTTCGGGTCGTATTTTATCAATGCTTTTGCGGGCTGTTAATTTCTTTGTTTTTTATACTGATTTCAGCACATGAAATAGGAACTTTTGACTTTGCTAGCTTTGATATCAAAAGTGCTCTTGGAGAAGGCTCGCTATACGCAGTAGCATGTATTTGTTTTCTGCAGGCATTTTATTATGTAGATCCAATTATTGTAGCCATATCCAGCTATTCATTAGAAGTATATGCTGTATTATTTAATGCATTGATTAACGATGAGTTAGTAAATGCTCAAACAGGGGTCAGCGCCTTATTAATAGTGATTGGAAGTGCTATTTTAATTCGAGCAGAATATAAGAAGTTTAGAAAAAAACAGCAAAATCAGACTAAGGAATAATCCACATCACTGGGTAATTTTCTGTTCGAGATACCAATTCATGCCAGAATGATCTTTCAAATGTTTCTCAATCACCATTTTTGATGAATCATCTGTTTGAAATCTAAAAGGAGGATTTGATTCTAAAATCTTTTCTACAATCACTTTTGCTGCATCTTTTGGCGACTGTAATGGGAGATTATATTCTCCATAGGGTGCATACGGATTTTCGTTGGAAGGAAAATGAGTCCCATGCTTGATGTCTATACCAGTATCTAAGGGTCCTGGTTGAACCACAGAAACGACAATATTCCATTTTGATACGGTAACCGCCCAATCGAAAGCGACCGCTTCTAAAGCCGCTTTGCTAGCAGAGTACATGCCCATGTATGCACAACTTTCAACACCTCGAATGCTACTAATAAAAAAAATTTTCCCTTTCTTTTGCTGTCTCATATAGGGCAACAAAAGTTGTGTTAAAAAAAATGTTCCAAAAAAATTTACATCAAAAAGTTCTCGAGCTTCTTTTAGGGTCATAGTATCAACTCCACCAAAATAGGCAATTGCTGCATTGTTGACCAATACATCGATTTTTTTCTCTTCCTCGATAATTTTATTTACGCAAAGCCGCAAACTTTCTTCGTTTGTTAGGTCAACCCATACAGGTATCGTTCCTTTTGGAGCTTCTTCTATATTTCTGACTCCTGCGTAGACCCGATATCCATTCTCAGCTAATAAGAGGGCTATTTCTCTACCCAACCCACGAGAGGTGCCCGTGACGAGGGCAACGGGTTCTTTCATAAGTTCCTAAGCTGTGTTAATATTGTTCTTTGCAAGTCGTCTTCCATTGGTAAAAAACCGTGTAAATTTTGGCCAGTGATAGAAGCTTGGTAGATAGAAGCTAATATTAGAGCGCGGGTCAGTTGAAAATCGTCCGTATCAATCGAGTCATAATCTTCATCAAAGGTGATGGGGAAACCACAATTTAAAAGCGTTATTCCATCGACCACAACATGGCTATGACAATTCTTAACGGAGCTTAACTTTCTAAATTTGAAGGACTCAAATTCACGGTCAGAAGATGAAACACTTGCTAATATTACCGGTTTTTTCAAATACCTAAAATTATTAAATGGCAGAGATGTTGACCCGGTACACCCTATAATCAAATCAAATTCTCCCAGGCGCGCTTTAAATTCATCAGGCGCGATCGTGCTCTTTTCTGGAATGGAATCAAAAATAGAAATTAAGTAGCTGTCTTTCAAAATCTCATGTATTTTTTGCCCCAATACACCAAATCCTATCAAAAGCGCTTTATTAATATTGTAATCTAACTGATCGAGCTTTTCTTTAATTTTTCTAAGAGCTAATGAAATTATAATCGGGCTTTCATATTCTAATTTAAGCCAAGATCTTGCTAAATTGATGATTGGGAAAGGAAGGAGTTTATCCTTCATTCTATTGAAACCGGAAGAGGTCTGCTCGATGCCAACAACCGGCAAGCCTTTTGGTAGAAGCGCATTAGCTCTCTCTAACAAATGGCCTCCATCATCTAAAATAATGATTTTCTCAAAAGAGAATAAATCATTCGATGATATGACCTGTTTAATCATTTCATCTACATTTCGATCAAAATCAATATCAAAAGGCATTGAATAATTAAAAAAAGAACTTGAGAACAAGGCGTTTATACCTTTTTTTCTTAGGCGAACCAGAACCTCAGGATTTGTTGAATAACATTTGCCTACCACGTACAAATTTTCAGGGTACAAATTTAGATCAAGCAATGCATCAAAAAGCACTTCGGTAGTCGAACATAAATGCTGCACAGAAATAACTAGTGTATTTTCTAAATTTAGATCATCAAATAACTGGGTTAATCTTTCTATTAATGGCAGTCTTCTTTAAGTAAAAACACCAGCAAAAGGCGGCTCCAATAGGGTGCTGGATGAACAATCGGTGGCTTTTTTTATATTTCTGCTACTCATACACACCCCCCTCTGGCTTGCTTTCTAAAAAGAATAAATTATTCAGGCCTTTCCCTTCATGAACATGGGTTGCTTCATGTTGAACCCAATCCTGCTTATGTGAGAAGATAAATTCTGTTGTCATACTCCTGGTCTGTATTCGTTATCTTCCAAAGCTTCCAATCATATTGGTTTTGCTCGAAGACGCTCTCTAAGAGAGCAGTTTCTCCCTTGTTAGAGAAGGCAATGAAAATCTGAGTCTTTTTATGGGAATATTCTCTAGCTTGTTTGAGGAACTGTTTAATAGAAGCAAAAGCTGGATCATAGAAAGCGTATTTTAATGGATCGTCGATTTCTATTTTATCACAATGATACGGCATGTTAAATACGATAACATCAAATGTATCTTTAGGCACGTCATCAAAACAGTTGCTTTGATAGGTCTTTATTTGATTTTCTCGAATCTCTGAAGGGTATTATTTTCTTTGGCATTCTCTATAGCGCTTGGATTAATATCAGCCTGCACTACTCGTTTAGCTCCGTTGTGTAAAGCATACAGACCAACTATCCCGGGTCCACAGCCCATATCGCATACTGTCTTGCCTTTTACTAGATCCCTCAAATTCCTGAGCACAAACCCAGTTGTGCGGAATTTATGGGAAGGGTAAACATGCGGGAATATCACAAGATCCACGCCTTCTACTTGAGATTTGATGATTGTCTGATTTGTTTCATTGACGTCGTCACATATCTCATCAGCCGCTAACTTATAATATTCTACTGAAGTGTTCATGCGTCCCTCCTTTTTTGGGCCCTTGAGTGATTTATTTCTTGAAATTTTTTTCTTAAAAAATTACCCCTCGTAGATTTTGTCCGCAGATGGTACGTGATATTTCCTAGGAAATCAAGAAAAGTACGCGTTCACGCAATGCTGTTAACTTAAGACACACTTGGGTTTTCTTAGAAATTTTTTTAATATAAATTTCTCATGGCATCAAGAAAACATGGGGAACTATGCAAATCGCTCACAAGATTTTAGAGCAAGCGGCCCCTCTCTTGAAGGATAATGTTTTCATTGCGACCTTGGTATAAAGGATGTCAAAAATGTTTTATAGATTATTATCTAATAACAGCGGAAAAATTAAGTTAGTTTTTATTTAAAATAGAATGTACTTTAAGTTGCGCATGATAGTCATGATAGTATGTTCTGATTTTACAAACCCTTTCTCAAAACCCCAGCCCTTGAAAGCCCCCCCCCCAAAACCAACTCCCACCTTTACAACGCTCAAAGCTTCCTATATGATGGCGCGGAAATTTGCGGGGGGATAGCGATGATTCGGCTGGAGAATGTGATTTTTTATGTGGAGGATGTGGAGGCGTCGGTTGCTTTTTTTGAGAAGGCTTTTGGGTTGAAGAGGCGGTTTGTCGATCCGAGCAATCGGTATGGGGAGCTGGAAACAGGACATACGGCTTTGGGTTTTGCTTCGCTGGATCTGGCAAGGTCGAATTTGCCGAATGGTTTTAGGAAAATAGATGCGGGCGAATTGCCCCCTGGGATGGAAATTGCTTTTACTTCGCATGATGTTCAGGCGGCCTTCGATAAGGCTGTTGAAGCGGGGGCGGTTATGGTGGCTCTTCCGTTGCAAAAGGAATGGGGTCAGGTTATTGGCTATGTCAGGGACCCGAATGGCATTTTAGTGGAAATTGCTAGCGAAATGCATACGGGTCATGTTGAAGAACGGGTGTCGTATTGCGATCATTGCGACTAGCAGTTTTGCAATTCCTCAAATGGGATCGGTGATATTGGAGAATTCTTGCTGCAGAGCCTGTATCATTTTTGTGACTTGCCTAAATAGTGGCTCTGTTTTTCTCGTTCCATATTGCTCAGTACGCGGTTCCTTTAAATGGCACTCTACCACCCAGTCTGTATAAGACCTTTGAAGATCTCTGAAATTCACGGGCTGTTGGGTAAGTCTAACAATTTCTGAATAGCAGCCCTTTTCTCTGTATACTCCTCCCGTTTTTTAAGTTCCTGCAATTGCGCCTTTTTTATATTTGTCTGTTCTTTAATAGCACTCAAAATTGTTTGAATTTTGTTTAACTCTGATAGCTTTTTAGTTTTATTTAAATCTGAGACTTTTGAAATTCATTAGATTCTCTTTTAAATATATACTCGGCCGAATCATAAATCCTGTTTACCCATATTATTTCATTGCGCAGCTCAATAGCTGTTCCGAGAGGGACTGTGGTATGCAAACAAAAGTGGGCTATGTCTGATATTTCTCTCAATGTAGCCTCATCCCGCTGCAGTATGCTGCCGCATACTACTATGTATTTTTCACGAGTAGAACAAATATGATTGGGCATTGCAAAAAGAGGGCCAAGTGGTTGTGATAGGAAGTTGTCGCTGTTTCGTAATTTGGTTGCAGCAGTGTAAAATTTTTCTCTTATGAGCATAGATCGTTCAAGATGGCAATCAGGGGGATTGCCATAAGCAGGGGGTTATTTGCATATTGATCCAGCATTCGCAGAAAGAAGGTCTTTCTAATACTGTTGTAAAAGACATAGTTATCACCTATTTTTAAATAATACATATAGTGTACGGTATTCAGTGAAATAATTCAATTATTTAAATAGCGCTGTAAGTGTTGTTTAGATAAAAATGTATTTATTATTTGACTCTGCCTGGTTAATGCTGGTGGATATTTCGCAAATCATTTATTTTCAAACAGTTAGCGTTTTTTGACATAGCTTAATATAATAGAATTTGTTTACTTTTTCTGTAAAATTTGCTATAATAGATGATATAATTTAATTATTGGAGAGTAAAATGACGATTCCGTCTGTTAATAATAATTTAGGAATAACGCGCACGCCTATTAATGCAGATCCTGCAAGAGGGGGTGAGAATACGACCTCTATTACACAGCAAGTAGCTCAGCCGAAATGTCAAATTTTATATGACAGCGCTAAAAAGACGTATTTTTTTACGAAGGAAATTTTTGATGAGTTTTCTGAAGAAATTAGAGTTGATAAAAATAGTAATAAAAAATTTAAATGCGAGCAGGAAATTGTTGAATTTGTGATGAATTATGAATTAAATAAAGTGCCTACACAACGTGATATTCAAAAAAAAATTAGCAAAATTGATCTTGGATTTTCTCGTTCGCCTATTCAACATACTTATGCAAAGTATGATTTTTTGTATGAATTTCATGGCTCCAAATTAATAGCATTTTTTAAGGAAAAAGGAGTTGAAATAATAACAGGCGATTTTTCAAAACGCAGCTCTCTGTTTACAGAAGCAGAACTTAGGAATGCAAAAATGGAACAAACAACTGCGGTTTTGGGACCTAATGGCGCGATTACAGTGCCTCGATTAACCAGTCGCGACCTGACCAAGGGAAAATATTTCGATTCGCCTTTTATAAATGTTGATGATGGGATAAAAGAAAAAGCAAACCAATTGGGTTTAAATAAAACAGGGCTTACATTTAAGGTTTTTTATGATGGAATAAAAAATATATATTTTTTTGATTATAAATTTTTTAATGATTTTGTCAAAGTGATGCGTAGTTTGGGATTAAGAAGTCAAGTTCAGGAGCAGATAGGAAGAAATATAGAACAGCGTTTGATTGAATCTTTGTTAATTTATTGCAGCCAAGCTGATAAAAACAAGGAAATGGGTAACCTGAAGACGTTTAAGGAACATTTTCGCGATCAGTTGTCGAATAATGGTATAAAGAGAACAGATGAAGTTTCGCGAAAGATTTTGGCAAATGTCTATAAGGTACAGCTGAGAGACAAGGGCAATAGACCGCATTTTTTACAGAATCTTCTTGATATAGGCCTTGTCGTTGTACCTGCTCCTTATACGGAAGGATTTCATACCGCAGCAAAGCCGCTTATAATGCCTTCGAGCGAACCTGAAAAAGAGCGGGAAATATTTCTTATCCTATGCCAGATTTCAGTGTGCTACATCCAGCGCAGTCTGAATCTTTACATGTCTCTGAAAATCAAGAAATGCTTCCAACGCCTATGCCAAATTTGAGTCCAATAAATCCAGTTCAGCTCGAACGTCAACCTGTAGGCAATCATTTGCAAAATTTTGTCCAAGCGCCGGTTCTCAATCCATTCTCGGTGTCTGTGCAATCTGAACCGGAAGAAAATCTTTTGCATGTGCAGCCGATGTCCTCTTCAAGCACGCCTTCTCTGCAAAAGGGAAAGAGGAAGAGTTCTGCATCCACACATCGTGTAAAAGCCACGATCTCTAATGGCGCTAACTCTAACAAAACTGGGCTGGAAAATAGGGAGAATGCGAGTATTCTCAGCCGAAATCAGTTCTTTGGTACTTATGATCCGCGCAAGCAAAACCAACATGAAAGGGTGGTGGCATATTACTTGGAGCATCCCGGAAATTCGATATCTGACTACCGCAACGATAACAACAATAGCGCCGATGCGGAACTAGTTCCACTAGAGGTGCTCGACATATTGAAGGAATATGGATTAGGAACGAGGGACTTGCGGAAGAATGCTTCACAATCTGTGGGTGGTTCAAAGAAAAAATCCTCTGCTCAAAATGGCGAAGGTGCACATACTCGCAAGAAGCCTAAAAACATTAAATAAGATGGAAAAGGTCGCGCAAAAGGGCGATCACGACTTCGATTACGATGAGGGAGATGATGATGAGCTCAAGGCGGGAAGAGTGTTGGTGGTTGAGCTCGTTGCTTAAGATTTCGAAGAGTTCGTGGACAACGCCGAGGCGTTTGTTGAGAACCTCAATCCGCTTGTTGACATCGAGGTAGTGGGCAGTGCGTCTGTAAAAGGGCTCGAGTTCGGGATGGTTCCAGAAAAATTCGGGAGTGTCGAGCATCTCGGCATGGACGTTGATGAAATTCCTTTCCATGAACAGCTCTCCCATTTTTTGAGAAATTTCTTTGCGGGAGAGGCGGATTTTCCCTTTCTTGCTAGGTCGGATGGCAGCTGTTTGGTCATGTCAATGGTTTTTTGGATGGCTTCTTCAAAAACGGTGAGTTTGACCGATTGGGCAATTCCATGAGAAACGGCGAGTTTTAAGAGGGTGCTTTTGTTATGCAGAATGATTTTATCTTCGTCGATTTTCATGGTGTCGCCATAGATGAAGGAGAATTCATCGAGCTCTATTTTAGATCCGGGTTCTTTTTCGAATTCTTTGAGGTAGGTAAGGGCTGCTTGCTCTTCTTCGACGGTCATTCCCCAGAACACAACTACGCCGTAGGAGAAAAAGAAAACATCTCCTTTCACCCGCTTATCTTCGCGGATCTGGGTATGGAGCAGATCGCGGTAGGTTTGGGCGTGTCCTGCTTTTTGTTGATCTAAAAAAAGGCGGGGAATGTCGTAGGCGGATGCCGTAGAATACCCTGTGCACCGAAGCGACATAATATGAGCGGTTATACCTCAAAGTTGCATTAAAAGGGAAATTTCCACTATTCTAGCCCTCTCTCTTTTAAGAGACTGCTATCGGATTAAGACTTCGTCGATTTTTGGAGGATTTTTGGCTGCAAAATCGGCTCAAAAAGCCCCAAAACTCGACAGAAGCTTAAGTCCGATAGCAGTCTCTACAGGCGAAAGTGGCGGAACTGGCAGACGCACTACCTTGAGGTGGTAGCGGGGTAACTCGTAGGGGTTCAAATCCCCTCTTTCGCATTCTTAATGATCGTATTCTAGTTGCATTTTCTCGACCGCGTAAAGTGTAAGTTTTTCTTGCGCAGATGGGGTTATTGGGAAATTTTTAAGTAGAGAAAATTGACGCACTTCCAAGAGGGCGTGTAGGGTGGAGGTTTCTTCGGAAGAGAATGTTTCAGGAGAAAGGGCTGGATCGAAAAGTCCTTCGTGTTGCAGGAGCTTGAGGCTGAAGAGTGTGATCAGGAGTTCGGGCTTGGGTAGGAAGGGGAGGGCGCTCAATGCTCTTGTAAACAGGGTGTAGAGAAGGGGGGCGGGTTTGCCGAGGAGCTGGGAGCGGTGAATAGCTTGTACGAGTTTGCCCGCTGCTTGGAAGTGGATTAGGGTATTGCGGAGGGATAGATGGGAGTTGAGGAGGTTTCCTTCGACAAAGCGGAAGAGATCGGATCTCCCTTTTGCGTAAGTGAACTCGGCTTGAGAAAAGGGAGAGGTCAGGGCGAGTAAATGGGGTTTTTTAGGGGAGAGTCCTTTGACAATTACGTGGATAATCCCTTGCGTGTGGGTGAAAATAGCGATGATCCGCTGTCTATCTTTATATTCTGTAGAGCGGAGGACAATCCCTTCTGCTTGTTCTTCATTGTGTTGCATTCAGGTCCTAATTTATATAATATATTCTCTCGTTTGCACCGATAGCTCAATCGGATAGAGTACCCGGCTTCGAACCGGGTGGTTACAGGTTCAAGTCCTGTTCGGTGCGATGTCTATTATCTATGTTGTATGATCTCGAAGAATTCGATTTTCAGCTACACGCAATAGGTTTTATAAGATATAGTTGAGACCTACAGGGGATTTATGGTGGACAAAAGCAAATTTTTGGAAGAAGAGGCGCAAGGGTACACGATTAATATTATCGGGCGGAATATTCAAGTCACCGAGGCAATGAAAAGCTATGCCTGGGAAAAGTTGAGTAAGATCGAGCGTTTCCATAATCATATTATGCATGTTACGGTCACGCTTGATATCCAGAAGCTAGAGCATACGGTTTCGATTGTTCTTAAAATAGATCATACCGAAATCAAGGTTCAGGCGAGCAGCACCGACATGTATGTCTCTATTGAAAAGGCAATTGACCGTCTGCAAGCAAAACTGCGTAGGTGGAACGGCCGTATTTTTGATTTGCACCATAAAAAACCAGCTATTGTCGATATGCTTGTCAACGTGCTTCAGAGTCCTTTCAACGAAGTAGAAGAGATTAATGCAGAAATTGAAGCGGAAAATCGGAAAGAGGCTGAGCAGAAATATCGCACCCCTAAAGTGATCGGCACGGAAACACGCCCTCTAAAAACGCTCTCTGCTGAAGAAGCGGTTATGAAACTTGAACTCTCTGGCGATTCTTTTCTCTTTTTCCGCGATGAGGCAGACCGCAGGCTGAAGGTTCTTTACCGGCGCAAAGACGGCAACTACGGACTTATGCAACCAGAGGTCTGATATAGCGCAAATTTTTGATGAGGTTCGCAGAGCTTGGGTCGCGGCGCTTCCAGAAGAAAAGGTGCGCCAGAGGTGGCTAGATTGCATGGTCCAGCAGTTGCATTACCCAAAAGAGCTAATCGCCGTGGAAAAAGAAATTGCTTCTCTGCCCCATCTTGCTTGTTGCAAGGGTTTGCCGCGGCGGCGCTTGGATATTGTTTGCTTTGCTAAAGGGATCCATCCGGAGCACTCTCTCTATCCCCTTTTAGTGATTGAATGCAAAGGAGTGGTGATTGCACAAAAGGCAATACAGCAAGTGATTGGTTACAATGCATTTGTAAAAGCGCGCTTTATTGGATTGGCTGCAGAAAATGCAATTCAAGTAGGGCATTTTGATGCATCTTTAGGAAAATATGTTTTTATTTCCCATTTGCCAGATTTTCGGGAGCTTTTGAGGCAATAGACCTCTTGCGTAACTAAGGTTCTGTTGTTTTCCTGGTTCTTTTGAGCCGCTTTTCGACTTAAAATTTCAGGGGTAATATCGACATTAGGTATATTACCCCTGAAATTTTAAGTCGAAAAGCGGCTCAAAAGAACCAGGAAAACAACAGAACCTTAGTTACGCAAGAGGTCTAATCAAGAGGTCTAATATGGACAATGAAGTGCTTTGCATCTATGGATTTGACGCGGGACTAGAGCCAAAAGAGGGGCAGACGCTTCTCTTTTTGGAAGAAGAGGAAAGCGCTCTTCCGCTCTTTCAAGAAAATGGAAAAAAAATTGTCATTTTACCCAAAAAACATCCCGAAGAGGTGCTCAAAAAGCTGGCATGGGAATATGTTTTTATGCCATTTGCGTTTCAGGAATCGAAAAAGGACACAAAACACGTTCTGCAGATGATGGCCTATTATCAAATGGGCGTGCAGCTTGTCGCATCGGAATTTCGAGATTGGGGACTCGCAGCGCTTTCTAATACGCTTGCTAACGTTTCTAAAGTATCTTCCTCTAAAGCTGCATCTGGGTTATTCGGGGCATTTGCAGGCACTCCTGCTGTGATCTGCGGAGCGGGACCGTCTTTAGAAAAAGAGATCGATACATTAAGGGGAGTGCAAGATAACGCGCTTATTTTCGCAGGGGGATCTGCGCTGAATGTCTTAGCTAAGGCGGGCATTACGCCCCATTTTGCCGCAGCGCTCGACCCCGATCCTCCAAGCAAGCGGCATAAGGCTCAAACCAGTTTTGCGCTTCCTTTTTTTCTACCCATGGAAAGTGTCAAAGGAACTTTTGCAAGCTTGCAAAGGTCCTCTGCTTTGGACAGCTCCTACAGGCTATCCATTTGAACAGTGGCTGATGGAAAAGCTTGGCCTGCCGCATGAGAGTTTTGACGGCGGGTGGAATGTGGGGACCTACTGTTTGGCCTTAGCTAAAGCCATGGGCTGCGGGCCCATTTATTTGGCGGGCATGGATCTCGCTTTTACAGGCGGGCGCGCATATGCAGCGGGCGTGCAAGAAGAGAAAGAGCGGGAAGGGAGCATTCAGGTGCAAAACAGCAAAGGGGAACAGATGTGGACGCGGAAAGATTGGTTCATGGCTGCTTTGTGGATAGAAGATTTTGCCCGCGATCATCCCGATCTCGAACTTATCAATGCGACAAAAGGGGGCTTAGGATTTAAAGGTCTGCCTCAGAAAGATTTAAAAGATATTCCTCATACGTCGAAAAATTTGCGGCAAATTATCCATTTCCTCGTTGAAAATCTCCCTCCTGTTTCTTTGCAAGATCCCGAGCCGATTATTGAAGAATTGCGCGCAAGCTGGGAAAGATGCGAGAACTACTGCGAGAGAATACTCCAATGTTTCCAAAAATATTTTCCGCAGACGCCTGATCAAAAAGGGGACTATGTTCTTGCGGAGGTAGAGTTTTTTGAAGAGATTGCCTACCAGAAAATCCTAGAACCCGTTTGGATTATCTGGAAGCCTGTTTTTGATCGCAAAATTTTAGAACCCATTGGCAAGCAGCTGAATCAGTTCCTATTTTTTAAAAGGATTCTGAAAGAGGGTAGGAATTTATGGTCGTAAGTGCAGATGTCGCAATCTTCGAGCTTGCTGCCGAAAAGTATCCCGAATGGGCGTTTTTGATTCCTAGAGTCCCTAAAAAAAAACTTTTTGCCGATAGCAGCCTTTTAAAAACTTGGCAGCCGGAGATAGATGTTCTCTATCTCTGCGGCCTTTCGATTGCCTACTTGCCGCAAATTTTTTCTTGGCTGGGTCAGGGTCAAGAAAAGCAATGCATTATTCTGGAAGAGGATGCGGATAAAATAGCCGCTTTTCTGACACATGCTAAAGCCAAAGAGATCCTTTCTCATGAGCGCATCGCTATCCGTTATATTTCCGAACTAGTTTTTTGGCCATCCACTATAGACAGATGTTTGCTTCGAGTTTCCTTCGTCTAGAATAGAGGTGGTTGCATCAGGTGGCATTTCGGAAAAGAGGCTGCAGATGATTCGGGAAATGGTTTTTGAAAAAGCGGCGGCATTCCAAGTTCTCTGCTCTGAGGTACTGCAGTATTCTGCTCTCACTAGAAACCTCGCAGAAAATTTCCGCCGTCTGCCCAAAGCTTTTGATGCGACGAGCTTGCGCGGCAAGTTCAAGAACATTCCCGCAATTGTCTGCGGCGCTGGCCCCTCTTTGCAAAAAGAGGCAGCTCTTTTACAAACCATGCAGCAAAAAGCAGTTGTGATTGCCGGCGGATCGGCGATCACCGTGCTCCATAGTCTTGGCATTAAGCCCCATTTTGGGATGGCGGTCGACCCCAATCCAGAAGAGTTGATACGCCTTAAAAATATTTCCTCCACCGATATGCCCCTTTTATACGCCAACCGCGTGTGCCCTGAGATTTTTCCTCTATTCAAAGGACCCATTGGGCCCTTTTGCTCGTCTACTGGCGGCCCTTTTGAGACTTGGATGGAGAAAAAATTGAACTTGAATACCAAATCGATCGGCGCCGATTTAAAACAGGAGGCCTTTTCAGTCACAACACTTGCTATAGCTATGGCATGCGCTATGGGTTGCGATCCCATTATACTTGCAGGCGTTGACCTTGCCTATACAGACGGGCGCCGCTATTCTTCTGGCGTTGATGAAGGGGGACATGAAGGAGATATTTTAAGTGCGCTAGATAACGCATCAGAAAAAAAGATAAAAAGGGGCGTACAGTCTTGACGCAGACGCGATGGGTCATGGAAGCGGAAGTAATTAACGATTATGCGAAGAAAAACCCTAAGCGGAAATTTTTAGACTGCACAGAAGGGGGATTAAAACTGTCGGGGATACAAAGCCTTTCCTTAGGGAAGGCCATAGAGCAATATTGCACAAAAAAACACAACCTGCAGCACATGATCTCCAAGCATATCGACAAACTCTCTTTTCGAGATATTTCCAATGAAAAAATCGAAAATCTCTTTGCAGAATTAACCAAAAGCCTTCTCACTTGTCAGAATATTTGCCGCAGCTATCTTGAAGAGGCGCAAAAAAACGGAGAGGAGACAGGAAAAATGCTCTTTTTGGAGCACGAGATCGAAGAGGAAATTGCCTACCATTGCTTCCTTCAAGTTGGAGCGCTATGGACAAACCACCTATTCCCTAAGCAACCTTTAGTCAAATGGCAACAGATGGAAAAAAGTATTGGAAAGATACTTAAGAATCTCGATATGCGTTGAGCTTATTGCGCAGCGTGCGGATGCTGATGCCAAGGAGCTTAGCTGTCTTTGTTTTATTGTGGCTATTTGATGAGAGCGTTTCTAAAATCACCCTTTTTTCTATTTCTTGCAACGTCATGATATTGTTAGCGCCAGTAATAGATTCTTTTGCCATTCCAAAGTCGATGCCCAATTCTTCAGCAGCAATCGTATCTGTTGTATTCATGACAACAGAGCGCTCGATGACATTAGCAAGCTCTCGTATGTTTCCTGGCCAGAAGTAATCGAGAAGTTTTTTTCGCGCCTCCGAGGAGAATTTTTTTAAAGATTTATGATTCTCCTTGCAAAAGCTGCCCAAAAAATATTCCAAGAGGGGAACCACATCCTCCTTTCGATCGCGCAAAGGCGGGAGATGAATCGGAACTACATTGAGCCGGTAATAGAGGTCTTCACGGAAAAGCTTTTGGCTAATCGTTTCTTTCATATTGCGGTTAGATGTAGAGATAAATCTAACATCGACTTTGATTGGAATAATACCACCTACTCGCTCGAACTCTTGTTCCTGAACAGCTCGCAAAAGCTTAGACTGCAAGCTAAGAGGCACCTCCGAGATCTCATCGAGAAGAAGCGTCCCTTTGTCAGCGAGCTCAAAACGTCCCAAACGCCGCAAAATTGCACCAGTAAAAGCCCCCTTTTCATGGCCGAAGAACTCCGATTCCACAAGTGATTCTGGAACAGCTGCGCAATTCACTTTCACAAAAGGAGCTAGGCGCCTATCAGATTGAAAGTGAATTGCATGCGCTATGACTTCCTTGCCCGTTCCCGATTCGCCGCTGATGAAGACGCTGGCATTGCTTTTCGCAATCTTTGCCGCGTCATGAAGGATTTGCTTCATAACGGCGCTTTCAGCGATGATGCTCTCTATCTTTCCATTTGCAATGATGCTGGGTGTGTTGTCAGTCATAGGGTCTCTGATCTCAAGACATATAGGAGAATAATAAAAAAGAAAATAT
>CAWBQX010000006.1:0-473646 GCA_963791015.1 uncultured Acidimicrobiaceae bacterium
GCGACTCACGTACAGCTTCGAGGGTTGGCCGCGCCCGCGTCGCAGCGTGCCGTACTCGAGCAGAACGCCGCGTTCTTCAAGTTGGCGCAGGGCGTCGAGAGCGACCTTCGTGCTCACCCCCAATTCGTTCGCCACGACGTCACTGGTGAGGGCTATGTAGCGTGGGATCAGGTCGAGTACAAAACGCGCCGTCGCGTCACTTCGTAGGGCTCTTTGCCCGCTCAACTGCTCACTCCAGTGGACTTTCGAGCTCCTCAAGGGCCGTGACCAACTCTCGCTGGGCCCGCGCGGCCCGGCGGATCGCCTCGGCGAACCACTGGACCCACGCGTCGAGGTCACCCAGCCGAAACAGGGTCAGCCCCGAGGAGTACCCGCCCACGTCGGTCGCGATGGCGACGCTCACCGGTGGCGGGGAGAGAAGTGCCAGGCGTCGCGCGAGAATCCAGGCGATCAGCACCCGTCCCACGCGGCCGTTGCCGTCGGCGAAGGGGTGGATGATCTCGAACTGGGCGTGGGCGATGGCGGCCTGGGCGACCGGATCGATGTCCTCTCGAGCGACAAAGGCGACGAGGTCCGAGATCAGGTTGTCCACTATGTCGGCCGGTGGCGTGACGAGGTGGGCGTCGGTGGGGTCGTGCCCGCCAATCCAGCCCTGCTCGGAGCGAAAGACCCCCACGTAGCGCTCAGGCGTCGGGCTGCCGGCCATGAGCGTTGCGTGCCACAACTTGAGTGTCTCGCTCGACAAGTCCGAACGGCCTGGGTTTTGCAGAGCTGATGTCACCGCGTCAAGGTTGGCGGAGACCCACGTGGCCTGGGAGTTCGATGATGGAAGGTCTCGTTCGGCGAGGACGATGTCAATGACCGGAGCGGTGATTCCTTCGATGAAGGAGGACGCCACCCCCTCAGAGCGCAGCAACAGGCGGGCTAGTACCTCGTACTCGTTGCCTAACGACTCGGCCGCGAACTCGGCGTCGGCCTGGGCCGTCGCGACCTTGGCGATCGACGTGGACGAGAGCGTGAGATCACGCTCCGCGAGCAACGTGGGTACGAAGGCGCGAACGCGCCGCCCATTCCAGACCACCTCGACGTCGCGACCGGCAACTCGTTCGACCACCGCTCTCCTTTAAATTACAGATACGAGTATAAAGGTAATGTATTCGAGGTAGGTCTACGGGTCAGTGACTCGAAACCAGCGTGATTTATTGAGGCTGCACGTCGAGTACTAACAGCAGATCGCCACCCTCCACGGTGGCGGCTGGTTCGATCGCCACCCGGCTCACGACCCCCGAGACCGAGGAAGTGATCGCGGCCTCCATCTTCATGGCTTCGATCGTGGCCACGGTCTGTCCGGCGAGTACGCGATCGCCGGGGGCGACGTGCACGCTGACCAGACCAGCGAAGGGGGCGGCTACGTGGGAAGGATCCTTGAGAGTGGCCTTTTCCCGGTGGACCGTTTGGTCGTCGACGGAGTTATCGCGCACGCTGAGCGCTCGGTGCTGGCCGTTCAGGCGGCAGTAGACGAGGCGGATCCCTTTTTCGTCCGCGTCACCGATGGCGTCCACTCCGAGGTAGAGCGAGACGCCCGGAGCGAGGTGGACGTCGACTTCTTCGCCCGCATCCACCCCGTAGAAGAAGGCCCTGGTGGGCACGCTAGAAAGATCCCCGTAATCGGCCAAAGCGGCCTCCCGATCGGCCGCCGGACCCGGAAAGAGCAGCCGATTCAGGGTCGTGCGCACTTGGGCGGGATCAAGGAGGGAGATCTCGTCGCGCTCAGACAGCGTGACGGCCTCGGCCGTTGGGCTGCGACCCTCGAGGGCCTTGGTGCGAAAGGGTTCGGGCCATCCGCCGGGCGGGGTCCCCAGCTCGCCCTCGAGGAACCCGATCACGCTGTCGGGCAGGTCGTAACTAGCGGGATTCTCTTCGAAATCGGCCGGATCGGCGTCCACGCCCGCGAGGTAGAGGGCGAGGTCGCCGACGGCCTTGGACGAGGGGGTGACCTTCACGATGCGGCCCAGGATCTGGTTGGCCGCGGCGTAGAGGTCCTCGACGACCTCGAATCGCTCGCCCAGACCAAGGGCGACGGCCTGGGTGCGCAGGTTGGAGAGCTGGCCGCCGGGTATCTCGTGTCGATAGACCCGACCAGTCGGAGCCGGAAGTCCGCTCTCGAAGGGCCGGTAGAGCTCGCGCACGGCGGCCCAGTAGGGCTCGAGGTCGTTGAGAACATCGAGGGAAAGGCCAGTTTCACGCTCTGTGTGGTCGGTCGCGGCCACAATGGCGGGCAGCGGAGGCTGACTGGTGGTTCCCGAGAGCGGCCCGGCCGCACCGTCCACGGCGTCCACACCCGCTTCGATCGCGGCAAAGTACGTCGCCAACTGCCCGCCGGCGGTGTCGTGGGTGTGCAGGTGCACCGGAAGGTCGAAGTTCGAGCGCAGCGCCGCGACGAGGGTAAAAGCGGCCGGAGCGCGCAAAAGACCGGCCATGTCCTTGACGCAGAGCACGTGAGCACCCGTGGCGACTAGGCGCTCGGCGAGGGCGAGGTAGTAGTCCAGGGTATAGAGCGATTCGGCGGGATCCGAGAGGTCGCCCGAGTAGCACAGCGTGCCTTCAGCGATTTTGCCCGTCTCCAGGACCGCTTCGATCGCGGGGCGCATCTGCTCCACGTCGTTGAAGGCGTCAAAGACGCGAAAGATGTCCACGCCGGTGGTGGCCGCTTCAAGAACGAAGGCTCGGGCCACTTTGTCGGGGTAGGGCGTGTAGCCCACCGTGTTGCGACCTCGCAGCAGCATCTGCAGACAGAGATTGGGCACCGCCTCGCGCAGTTGGGCGAGGCGCTCCCAGGGATCTTCCTTTAGAAACCTCAGTGCGACGTCGAAGGTGGCTCCGCCCCACGCCTCCAGGGAAAGGAGTTCGGGCAGTCCCTGGGCGAGATAGGGGGCGACCGCGAGCATGTCGAAGGTACGCAGTCGCGTGGCGAGGAGCGACTGGTGCGCGTCGCGCAGGGTGGTGTCAGTGACGGCCAGCGCCGTCATCGAGCGCAGATCCTGGGCGAACCTGGTCGGACCCAGCGTCTCGAGACGCTGACGCGATCCGGGGTGCGGCTCGCCTTCGGGGAGCGGTGGCAACTTGCTGGCGGGATCAGGCGAGCGTGGAGCAGGTCCGTTCGGGCGGTTGACCGTGACGTCTGCCACGTAGGAGAGCAGGCGAGTGCCACGATCGCGGCCGCCAGGGGACTTGGCGAGAGTGGGGTGTTCGTCGAGGAAGGCCGTCGTGAAGTTGCCTGCGGCCAGGTCGGGCTCGGTCATGATCGCCTGGAGGAACGCGAGGTTGGTGGTAACCCCCCGCACGCGGAACTCCGCGAGGGCGCGGCGCGAACGCGCGAGTGCGTCGGCGAAGGTGCGTCCCCGACAGGTCTGCTTCACCAGAAGCGAGTCGTAGTAGGGCAGAATCGCCGCCCCCACGTAGGTGCCGCCATCCAGGCGCACGCCGGCACCCCCAGGTGAGCGATACGTGCTGATTAACCCGCTATCGGGCAGAAATCCGTTGGCCGGATCCTCGGTCGTGATGCGGCACTGCACGGCGGAGCCGATTACTGCGATCGACGACTGCTCGATTCCAAGCTCTTCGAGCGTGGCACCAGCCGCTATACGAAGCTGGGTTTGGACCAGGTCAATCGACGTGACCTCCTCGGTGACGGTGTGTTCGACCTGGATTCGGGGGTTCATCTCGATGAAAACGTGGCTTCCGCTCTCGTCGACCAGAAACTCGACGGTCCCGGCGTTGCGGTATCCCACCTGGTGCGCGAAGGCCACCGCGTCGGCGCAGAGCCTCTCGCGTAACGCCGGGTCGAGATTGGGGGCGGGAGCGATCTCGATGACCTTTTGGTGGCGACGCTGGATCGAACAGTCCCGCTCGAACAGGTGTACGACATTTCCCTGGTTGTCCGCTAGAACTTGGACCTCGATGTGGCGAGGACGCACCACGGCCTGCTCTAAGAACACGGTGCCGTCGCCAAAGGCTGACTCAGCCTCGCTAGCCGCGGTGGTGAGTGCTTCGGGAAGGTCGCGGGGGTCCTGGACCAAGCGCAGACCGCGGCCGCCGCCTCCCGAGGCGGCCTTTACAAACAGGGGATAGCCGACCTCACTCGCGAGATCCACCAGCTCCTGGGGATCGGCGCCGGCAGGGAGAGACGCCGAACGCAGCGTGGGCAGACCCGCGGCGGTGGCGGCAGCGAGCGCGCGCACCTTGTTGCCCGCGAGAAGCAAGGTTTCGGGCGTGGGACCAACGAAAATGAGATCGTTCTCCGCGCAGGCCGCAGCGAAGTCGGGCGACTCCGAGAGGAACCCATAGCCCGGGTAGACGGCGTCAGCCCCGGCCAGGTGCGCAACGCGCATCAGTTCGTCGATCTCCAGATATGAGCGCACGGGAGAACCGCGCTCGCCGATCTCGTAGCTCTCGTCAGCCTTCTGTCGGTGCAACGAGTAGCGGTCCTCGTAGGCGAAGACCGCTACCGAAGAGATCGCGAGCTCATTGGCCGCGCGAAAGGCGCGGATCGCGATCTCTCCGCGGTTGGCGACGAGGAGCTTGCGGATCACAGCCTCAATTCTGTCGTGGTGGGGAGGCGACGCGGGCGAAAATCGTGATGCGGTTACTCAGCGCGCAGGGCGTGACCTTCGACGGGACGCTGGGCGTGTCCGACGTAGGAGCTCAAGGGTCGAATGAGCGCGTTCGCCGCTTGCTGTTCGATCACGTGGGCGGTCCAGCCCGTCACGCGGCTCATGACGAACAGGGGGGTGAACATCGGGATATCGAAGCCCATGAGGTAGTAGGCGGGACCGGCGGGAAAGTCGAGGTTGGGCCAGATGCCTTTTTCCTCGAACATGGCTTTTTCCAGCTCCGCGTACATCTGGACCCACTTCTCGCCCCCGGTCAGCTCGGCCATCTTCAGGAACGCCGCCTTCATGGTGGGAACGCGTGAGTCGGCGTTCTTGTAGACCCGGTGCCCAAAGCCCATCACCTTGTTCTTGGCGGCCAACTGGTCGTGAAGCCACGAAGCCGCGCGTGCAGGATCGTCGATCTCGAGCATCATCGACATGACCGCTTCGTTGGCCCCGCCGTGCAAGGGTCCGCGCAGCGCCCCGATAGCGGCCGTCACCGCCGAGTAGATGTCCGAGAGCGTGGAGGCCACCACCCGGGCGGTGAAGGTGGAGGCGTTAAAACTGTGCTCGGCGTAGAGGATCATCGAGATCTCAAAACAGTCCACGACGGCGCGCTCGGGCACCTCGCCAAAGCACATGTAGAAGAAGTTGTCGCAGTAACTGAGCGTGGGGTCAGGGCTGATGCGATCCAGCGCTCGACGGCGTCGGTAGTCGTAGGCGACCACGGTGGGGAGCTTGGCGAACATCGACTCGGCCTTGGTGAGGCTCGATGCCGCGCTGATGTCGGCTTCGGTCGGATCTTCTGCCCCAAGCACGCTCACGGCCGTGCGCAGCACGTCCATCGGGTGACAGGTAGTGGGCAGTTGATCGATGATCGACACCAGTGAGTCGCTGATCTCACGCTGAGCGCGCTCACTCTCGCTGAAGTGCGCCAGTTGCCCACTATTGGGTAGTTCGCCGTGCCAGATCAGATACGCCACCTCTTCAAAGCTGCAGTGGGCGGCCAGGTCCTGGACGGCATAGCCCCGGTAGGTGAGCGAGTTGGTCTCGGGCACAACGTTGGAGACGGCCGTCACGTCGACGACGACGCCGGCCAGGCCGCGGTGGATCTCTACATCAGTCATGGTTCCCCCCTGGGACGTTGAAATTGAACAGACTCTGGTCAAAGGCGTTGTACGACTCGTACTCGATCAACTCATACAGGCGCTTTCGCGTCTGCATGCGCTCGACGAGGTCAGCCTGGGTGCCCTCACTCGCGAGGTGGCTGAGCCCCTCTTCGACGACGCCCATGGCCAGGCGCAACAACGTGACCGGCCAGATCACCATGTTGTAGCCGAGGTCCTGGAGCGTGGCGACGCTGAGCAACGGACTCTTGCCGAACTCGGTCATATTGGCCATGAGCGGCACGCCAATGGCTTTGCGGAAGGCGGCGAACTCGGCCTCGTTCTCCATCGCCTCGGGAAAGATCATGTCCGCGCCGTTGTCCACGTAGGCCTTGGCACGCTCGATCGCGCTCTCGAGCCCCTCGGAGTTACGTGCGTCGGTGCGGGCACAGATCACAAAGTTGCTGTCCCGTCGGGCGAGAACGGCCGCGCGTACCCGCAACAACATCTCGTCTGTGCCCACGATCTGCTTTTCGTCGAGGTGCCCACAGCGCTTGGGGTTCACCTGGTCTTCCAGGTGACAGCCCGCGAGCCCGGCGTCTTCGAAGAACTCGATGGAACGAGCGACGTTGGCCGGCTCGCCGAAACCGGTGTCGGCATCTACCAGCGTGGGAAGGCCGGTCACTTTGGCGATCTGTCCCGCCCGTGAGGCGACTTCGCTGAGCGTGGTGAGACCGATGTCGGGCAGGGCGAGGTCGGCCGAGAGCACGGCGCCCGAGACGTAGACGCCCTCGAAGCCGTGGTCCTCGATGGTTCGGGCGACCAGTGGCGAGAACGCACCGGGGAAGCGCTGGAGCGATCCCGAGGCGAGACCCGCGCGAAAGGCGCGGCGCTTCTCACTCGCGGTGACCTTCGACGTGGCGCTCACAGGAGCCCCCCTCGAACTGAGCGGTCGTCCAACGATCCCTCGGGCAAGCCCACCACAAGGCGGTCGACCTCGTCAGCGCGAAGGGTCCCCAGGCGTGCGACCAGGTCGATGAAACGATCCTGCTCTTTGGCGCTGATGACGGACTCACTCAACGTCTTGAACTTCGTGATGTAGTCGGCGCGACTGAAGGGCCGCTCGCCGAGTGGATGTGCATCGGCGACCGCGATCTCGTCGACGAGCACGGTGCCGTCAGCCAGGGTGACACTCACGCTCCCGCCGAAGGCCTGCTCCTTCGGGTCACGAGAGTGATAGCGCCGCGTCCACTCGGGGTCCTCGGCGGTCGTGATCTTTCGCCAGAGCTCGATCGTGGAGGGCCGGTGTGCGCGCTCGCGTGAGTACGAGTCTTCGTGGTGCCACGTGCCGTCCTCCAGGGCGACCGCGAAGATGTACATGATTGAGTGGTCGAGGGTCTCGCGGCTGGCGTCGGGGTCGAACTTCTGGGGATCGTTGGCCCCCGTGCCGATCACGTTGTGCGTGTGGTGGCTCGTGTGAATCGTGATCTCGGTGACCCCAGACAGGTCGCCGATGCGCGGACCAAGACGCCGAGCCAGATCGATGAGGGCCTGGGCCTGATACTCCGCCGAGTACTCCTTGGTATAGGTCTCGAGGATCGAACGCTTCGACTCACCCCGCTCGGGCAGCGACACGTGGTAGACCGCCTCGGGCCCATCGAGCAGGACGGCGATGACGCCGTCTTGTCCCTCGTAAATGGGCGTGGGCGCGCCCTCGCCGCGCATTGCACGATCGACCGACTCAATGGCCATCTTGCCGGCGAAGGCGGGGGCGTAGGCCTTCCACGACGAGATGGCACCCTTGCGACTCTGACGCGTGGTCGTGGTGACGTGCAGCGCTTGGTTGACCGCTTGGAAGATGACGTCGGGTTCGAGGCCGAGTAGCGCGCCGATGCCCGCCGCGGCCGAGGGTCCGAGGTGGGCGATGTGGTCGATCTTGTGCTCGTGCAACGAGATAGACCGGGCGAGATCGACCTGAATCTCGTAGCCCGTAGCGATGCCGCGGATCAGGTCACGACCACCCAGGCGCCGATGTTGAGCGACCGCCTGAATCGGTGGAATGTTGTCGCCGGGGTGTGAGTACTCAGCGGCTAGGTACGTGTCGTGAAAGTCCAGCTCGCGCACCGCGACGCCGTTCGCCCACGCGGCCCACTCCGCCGAGACGCGATAGTCGTTGGGAAGACCGAAGATCGACGCGCCCGGTCCGGGGGGTCGGGCCATGGCCTGGGCGCGTGCACTCGCGACCGGACGGCGTTTGAGCGACGCCAGCGCCACGGCGGCGTTATCGATGATCCGATTGCCCACCATCTCTTCAACATCGGAGTCCACGCCCACGGGATCGCTCGCCACTTCGGCGATGCGCCAGGCGAGTTGCTCCTCTTTGGCTAAGGGGGAACCGCGAGCGCTCCGTTTGAACGTCGTAGGTCTTCATCGCACAGGTACCTTCACAGAAAACACAATGTAGTCCAACATTCAAACCCTTGCCAGTGTAAAGTTTTCGTCATTCTCGATGATCAGATGTGAAGAATGTGAAGGAGAGTCCGAGATGTCCGAGAAAGCGAAAGTAGGGGTCCGACTTCGTCGGTTTCGCGAAGAGCGCGGGCTCACTCAGGCCGCCCTCGCCAAGGCGCTCGGAATCTCTCCGAGCTACGTCAACCAGCTTGAGTCCAATCAGCGCCCGATTACCTCGCCGGTGTTGGCCAAAATCGCCTCGGTCTTTGAGGTCGATGCCCTGGAGTTCTCGACTGACGAGAGCGATCGACTGGTCGCTCAGTTGCGCGACGTAATCATCGACGCCTCGCGTTCCGAAGCTATTTCGAACGCTGAGATGCATGAACTCGCCGAGGCGATGCCCGCCGTGGCGAGGTATCTCGTCGACATCCATGGGCGCTTCCGTCACGCGCGCGAAGCCAACGAGACGATTACCGGCCAGATTGACGCAGGGTTGTCGGGTGTATGGATCACTCCGCCGCAGATGCCGTACGAAGAAGTGCGTGACTTCTTTTACACGCATCGCAACTACTTCTCCAGTGTCGACGAGCTCGCCGAAAGAACCGCTGTCGAGATCAACGCCTCCGGAGCCGATGCGGGGCCAGCTCTCATCGAGCGCCTGAGCCGACTTCACGGGACCACGGTGATTGAACTTGCGAGCGACGCCCAGGTCGACGTGCAGCGAGACTATGACCCTGACTCTCGTACCCTCGCACTCTCGGCTCTGCTGAGTCCGGGCCAGCGCGCGTTCCAACTGGCCACGCACCTGCGCGTTTCTCGAAGCGACCGATGCGATCGACGAGGTCGTGGCCCACGCCGAACTGGAACGAGGCGAAACCAGGTCACTGGCCCGAATTGGCATGGCCAACTACTTCGCCGGGGCGCTGATCCTGCCGTACCGGAAGTTCTTGGACTCGGCAGAAGAGTTCCGCTACGACGTTGAGTTGCTGCAGCACCGCTTCCAGGTGGGATACGAGACCATCGCGCATCGTCTCAGCACCCTCCAGCGCGCCGACGCGCGCGGCGTGCCCTTTATCTTCGTGCGCGTGGACCGTGCGGGCAACGTCTCCAAGCGACAGTCGGCCACCGACTTTCACTTCTCGCGAGTGGGTGGATCGTGTCCACTCTGGAACGTCTATGAGGCGTTCTCGTACCCCAATCAGATCCGCCGCCAGTTGGCCCAGATGCCCGACGGGCGCGCGTACCTGTGGATCGCGCGCACCGTGTCGCATCACATTGGCGGATTTCGGACGCCCGGCCAAGACCTTCGCCGTCGCTCTCGGGTGTGATCTGGAGCACGCGCACCGCCTCGTCTACTCCGATGGCCTCGATCTCACCAACCCCGAAGTGCTCATTCCCATCGGGCCGGGATGCCGGGTCTGTGAGCGCGAGGACTGTCCCCAACGAGCCTTCCCGGCGGTGGGCAAGCCCCTGGACGTCGACACCGATCGGCGGCGCTTCGTCCCCTACGGTGTGCGCTCCGAGACACCGTCGTGACAGTCTGTTCTTCCCAACTCTCCTGAGGAACCATGGATCTCACGTCACACCTTTCTCCGGGCAAACGCGACTACGTCGAGCGACGCCTGCACAGCAACCTCATGGCGTGGCTCACGACCGTGCGACCCAGCGGACAGCCCGAGACGGTGCCGGTGTGGTTTTACGTGCGCGACGACGAGACCGTCCTGCTCTACAGCCGACCGGGCGCCGTCAAGTTGCGCAACATTGCAATCAACCCTCGCGTCACGCTGGTACTCGACGTCACCGATATCGGACGCGACGTCATCCGAGTCGAGGGAATCGCCCAGGTCGTCAGCGACCACCCTGCGGCGACCGCGGTGCCGGGGTATCTCACCAAGTACTTAGAGCGGATGAGTGCGCTCTTTGGCTCGCCGGAAGCATTCGCGGCGGACTTTACGGTGGCGATTGTGATCGTGCCGGCCAAGCTGCGTGCGGACGTGCCGGGCTAGCCGGCCGGGTGGGCGCCCGTGGCATGATGCGGAGCGGTTGAAGGAGTGGGCGTGAGCGACAAAGTGGTGTTGGTGACCGGCGCGTCCGCCGGACTCGGATGGGCCTGTGCCGAGCATCTGGCGCGCAGCGGTTGGACCGTGGTGGGGGCAAGCCGCAGAGGAACCGCGGGCAACGGGTGGCGAGGAATGGTGATGGACGTCGATGACGATGCGTCGGTGAGCGCGGGCGTCGCACGGGTTCTCGAGGACCACGGCCACATTGACGCTCTCCTCGCTTGTGCGGGATGGGGTCTCGCCGGAGCCGCCGAACAGACACCCCTCGCACAGGCCAAGGCGCAGTTCGAGACCAATTTCTGGGGCGCGGTCCGTGCGACCAACGCCGTCCTGCCGATCTTTCGGCAACAGGGACATGGGCGCCTCGTGCTCATGAGTTCGCTCGGCGGCGTGTTCGGGATTCCCTTTCAGTCCTTCTACAGCGCGAGCAAGTTCGCCCTCGAGGGGTACGGCGAGTCCCTCGCCTACGAGGTGGCGCCCTTCGGTATTCACGTGACCTTGATCGAGCCGGGTAATTTCAAGACCGAGTTCACCCAGAGTCGGCGAAAGGTCGAAGTCGCGGGAGACGATCCCTACGGGGCCGCACAGACGAAAGCGATCGAGGTGATGGAGCGCGATGAGATGAAGGGCGCGGATCCCACGGACGTGGCCAAGGTCGCCGAGCGGGTCTTGGCAAGTCCCCGTCCGCCGCGGCGGGTGTCGGTGGGTAAGTTCGACGAGCGAATCGGCGTTCTGGGAAAGCGGATACTTCCCTTTCGCATGTTCGAGCGCGCCGCCAAGGGTCCCCTCGGCCTGTAGGGACGATGGATCCGAGCGATACGTCCACGGCTCGCTACGAGATCAGTGCCGATCCGAGTCGTATTGATATCGAGGCCGTCTGGCAGTTCATGTCGAGTCAGGCCTATTGGAACCGGTGGCGCACTCGGGCGGACATCGAGCATCAGATCGAGGGCGCCTGGCGGCTCGTGGGTGCCTACGACACAGAGAGTGGTGAGATGGTGGGCTTCGCTCGAGCGATCTCGGACGGAGTGAGCGACGCCTACCTCGCCGACATGTACGTCGAACCTGTCCATCGCGGACACGGGCTGTCGCGCCGGATTCTTGAGAGCATGATCGACGACGGGCCGGGACGCGACTTTCGCTGGATGCTGGTCACGAGCGACGCCCACGGGCTCTACGCCAAGTTCGGTTTCGCAGCGCCCGACGAGCGCGTGATGATGCGCCCACCTCGCCCACGCACATGAAGAGAGCTCGGACGTGACGACGCCCGGAACCCGATCACTCGAGTTCCGGGCGTCTCACTACTAGCTAATCGCGAGGCCCTCGGAGGCCGGCGGGATGTTAAACAGCGTCTCGATCGGGGTGAGCGTGCCGCCCGCTCCGATGGCGAAGGCGTCTATCGTTCCCGCGCCGCCACTTTCGACGTAAAGGAAGTGTCCGTCGGGTGAGACGACTGAGTCGGTGGTGCCGGCGTGCGCTGGTGTGGGCGTCGCGCTGACGAGTACCGGTGCCCCCGACGAGTTCTCGGTGAAGGTACTGACGTTGCCACTCCCGGCGTTGGAGCCGAAGAAGTAGCCGTTGGCTCCCGAGATCCAGCACAGAGCGGCCTGGCTGTCGGGCGCGGTACCTAGTTCCGTGAGCGAGCCGTCGCTGTTCACTCGGTACGTGGTCACCGCGCTCGCTCCCGCCTCGGTCGCCACCACGTTGCCGGCGGCGTCAAAGACGAACGAGAACGGTAAGGCGCTCACCGAGGGCGTTACCTTGGGGCTCGCCGAGAGTGCCCCATTGAACCCAACCGAGAACACGTCGTAGGCGTTGGTTGGCAGTGACAGTTTCGTGGCAACGATGAGGAAACGTCCGTTGGGCGTGTAGCTGACTTGGCCTGCGCCGTGGTGAAAGTCCGGCGGATTGTTGCCGGGAGTCAGGGCGTACGGGGGAAGGTTCAGCGATCGAATCTGCCCAGGAACGGGGACCAAGTGATCGCCGAGCCACGCGAACTCCGCCACAGAACCCGCGCCTCCGGCGTTGAGAACACTCACGAGGCGCCCGCTGGTCGCAATCGAGACTGGGAACTCACCGCCGCTAGGGATCTGCTCGCGAAGTTGAAGTTGTGTGCCGAACACGGCGAAGACGCTGATGGTGTTGCTGCCAGCGTTCACCGCGATGAGGTCCGAGCCATTGTTGGCCAGTGCGAGGCCGTCTTGACTGGCAAGCGGGTCGGCCGTCGCACCCGCGGCCGTGCCGCCGTTGCCACCGGTTTGGTACGAGTTCACGTAGGAGATCGTGCCGTCACTCGAGCGTTGATACGAAAGGATGCTGTTGCCTGACGTTGCATCCGTCTCGACGAACAGTGCCGACTGTGATCCGAATCCGTGCTCGTGATGAAGCGTTGCCGCGCCCGAACTGGAGCCGAGCGTGATGCCGAGGGCCGTCGCGATCGCGAATGCGCTCGCGAGTCGTAACGGGTTACGTAGTTTCATGGGTATCTCCTTGAGGTGAGGTTGTTGCTGAAGTGCAGTCCTCACGCTCGGAGATCGCGTTACGAAAACTTTTGACGCCCTGGCCACGCGGCACTTTTCGCCGCGTGCGGAGTGATGCTAAAAGGCGAGGTCGGCCGTCGACGTCACGCCGCCGACTCGACCGGGAGCCTCTTGCCACTCCCAGTACAAGTTGGTGTGAGCGATCACTTTGTCGGGCGTGGGTGCGCCGTACTCCGAGAGGTCTTCGGTCGTGTGAGCGTCGCCGACCAGCGTGACGTCATAGCCGCGAGTGAAGCCGCCGTGCATCGTCGAGCGAATGCATGCGTCGGTCTGAGCGCCTGACACAACTAAACGTCCTACGCGACGCTCAGCGAGGAGGTCTTCTAACTCGGTTCCCTCGAAGGAGTCGCCGTAGAGCTTGTGCACGAGCGGCTCGTCGTCGCTTCGTACGAGTTCGGGTACGTACTGCCAGGCGTCGCTATCGCGCACCAAGTCGTCGCTCGAGTGCTGGACCCAGATCACGGGCACGTCGCTCGCTCGGGCCTTCTCGACCAGGGTGTTGATGTTCGTCACGACTTCGTCGCGATTGTGCGAGCCGCTCACGACACCGTTCTGGACATCAATTACCAGCAATGCCGTATTCGGTCGATCGTTCAAGGTGGTCATGGAATCCTCCGTCTTCGGGTCAACTCATTTCACAGTAGAGGGGTGTTGTAACCCTCCGATCAAGGGGTCCTAAGGACGCCAGAAGTCTCCTCGATGGGTCTGGGAAACGGCGACATTGTTGCGCCGATGTCGCCAAGGTTTCAATGAATGGCGGCCCGCAGTTCACCATCACGACACCCGTGACGAGGACACTGGTGTCGTGTCGACTGGCGAGCTGCTGATCCGACCCCTTTCCACGGAAGAGGTTGACATCTCAGATGGCGGGCGCACACTTCGCATCCACACGAGCGACGGGGCACGCTACGAGATCCCCGCCGTGTGGCTGCGCGATCAGTGCTCTTGTTCGACTTGTCGCCACCCAAGTGGTCAGCGACTGTACGAGGTAGTGGACCTAACCCTCGACACATATCTGGAATCGGCGATCGTCGAGGGCGATGAGGTTCAACTTCGCTTCGCACCCGATGGCCATGCGGGTCGGGCCTTCGTCTCTGAACTCGTGCAGCGCGCAAACGCGCGTCCTCGCGCGGTGACCACGTGGGACGCGGAGTCGTCCGATCTCGCGTGGCACGACTTTGACGCCGTGAGCGACGACTCCTCAGAACTGTTCAGTTTTCTCGCCGACTGCGACGAGTTCGGATTCTCGCTACTGCGGGGCGTACCCACCGAGGAGGGGATGGTGACACGCGTGGTGGACCTGTTCGGTTTCGTACGCGTGACCAACTACGGAGAAATCTTTGACGTACGCACCGTCGTCGATCCGACGAACCTGGCGAACACGTCGCTCGCGTTGGGTGGGCACACCGATAATCCCTACCGCACGCCGGTTCCCACCCTGCAGCTGCTGCACTGCCTCACTTCCTCGGTCGCGGGTGGAGTCAACACGCTGGTCGATGGGTTTCGCGTGGCCGACGAATTACGGCAAGTCGATCGCGCGAGTTTTGACATCTCTGTCGTGCACACCCCTTCGATTCCGCTACGTCGATGAACGCGCCGACCTTGAGACGTGGGCTCCGGTGATCGAGTGCGACGCGCGCGGCAGCGTGGCGACGGTTCGTTACAACACGCGCAGCGCCTTGCCGTCACCGACTCCCGCCGAGGAGGTAAGCGCGTGGTATCGGGCGTACGCCACTTTCGCTCAGCTCATCCGCGAGCCTCGCTTTGTGGTCGAAGTGTCCCTGCAGCCCGGTGACTTGATGCTCTTCGACAATCGGCGCGTCTTGCACGGACGCTCGGGCTACGACCCACGCGCCGGCGCGCGTCACCTTCAGGGTTGCTACGCCGACGTGGACTCGCTGCGCTCGCGCATCGCGGTGCTCGAGCGAACCATCCCTAAGGTTTAAGCCGCCGCGCTGACCACTTGTCGCGAGGTAAGAGCGGCGTTCAAGACGTCGCTTACCTGAGCGGCGAGGTGGAACGTCATCTCGGCTCGCACCTCTTCGGGTACGTCCTCGAGGTCCGGTCCGTTGCGCTCGGGCAGAACAACCTCGCGCAGACCCGCGCGGTGTGCCGCCAGAACCTTCTGCTTCACGCCACCGATCGGCAAGACCCGACCTTGCAGCGTGACCTCACCGGTCATTCCCACGATCGGTCGCACGGCGTCACCGCGCAACAGACTCACCAACGCCGTTGTCATTGTGACGCCCGCCGAGGGACCGTCCTTGGGGACAGCACCCGCCGGGACGTGGAGGTGGAAACGCTTGCCCGTAAAGGACGACGGATCGATGCCGAGTTCAACCGCGTGCGAACGCACGTAGGACATGGCGATCTCTGCCGACTCCTTCATCACGTCGCCCAGCTGCCCCGTGAGGGTAAGTCCCTCCGGACCTTCCGACACGCTCGCTTCCACGAAGAGGACGTCACCGCCCGCTCCAGTGACCGCGAGGCCGGTTGCGACGCCCGGAACACTCGTGCGATCGGCGGGCTCAAAGTAGAACCGAGCTCGACCGAGCCATCCCACGACGTCGCCGTCGTTTACGGTGACGGGCGCTTCGAGTTCGCCCGAGGCCAACTTCGTCGCCACCTTGCGCAGGAGTCGACCGATCTCGCGCTCCAGCGAGCGAACGCCCGCCTCGCGGGTGTAGTCAGCCGCGATCACGCGCAGTGCGTCGTCGCTGATGTTGACCTCGTCCTCGCGAAGTGCTGCGCGCTCGAGTTGACGACCTACCAGGTGGTGTCGAGCGATGGAGACCTTCTCGTTCTCGGTGTAGCCATCGAGGCGGATGATCTCCATGCGGTCGAGCAGCGGGCCGGGGATGGTATCGATGACGTTCGCCGTGGCGATGAACATGACACGCGACAGGTCGAGGTCGACCTCCAGGTAGTGATCGCGGAAGGTGTGATTCTGAGCCGGGTCGAGGACCTCGAGCAACGCCGATGACGGATCGCCGCGGAAGTCTGAGCCCACCTTGTCGACCTCGTCGAGCACGATGACTGGGTTCATGGTCCCGGCCTCGCGAAGTGCGCGCACGAAACGACCTGGTTGCGCACCCACGTAGGTACGGCGGTGACCGCGGATCTCGGCTTCGTCACGCACGCCGCCCAAGGCGACGCGCACGAACTTGCGTCCCAGCGCGTTGGCTACCGACTGGCCGAGGGAGGTCTTACCCACGCCGGGGGGACCAACGAGGGCGAGGATCGCGCCCGAACCTCGGCCATCGACCGGCACCAGTCCGCGTTCGGCTTGGAGCTTCTTCACGGACAGGAACTCAAGGATTCTTTCTTTCACATCTTCGAGGCCATCGTGATCACTGTTGAGAATCGTGGCGGCTTCGTTGACGTCGAGATTGTCCTTCGACTCCACACCCCAGGGCAGTTCGAGGACCGTGTCGAGCCACGTACGAATCCAGCCCGTCTCGGGGCTCTGGTCGCTGGTGCGCTCGAGCTTGTCGATCTCGCGCAGGACCGCGGTGCGGACATTCTCGGGCAGGTCGCGACCTTCGATCTTGGTGCGATAGTCATCGGGATCGGACTCGTCGCCATCACTCATCTGACCGAGTTCCTTCTTGATGGCTTCGAGCTGGCGACGCAGCAAGAACTCGCGCTGGGTCTTCTCCATGCCCTCTTCGACGTCGGTCTTGATGCGCTCGCGCAACGTGAGGTCAGCGAGTGTGTCGCGAGCCCATCCGAGCACCAAGCGCAGGCGCTCTTCGACGTTCGTGGTCTCGAGGACTTGCACTTTTTGAGAGAGCGAGAGATCGGGTGAGTAGCCCGAGACGTCGGCCAGTTGGCCGGGCTCGGTGATCTCGCGCAACTGCGCGGCCACTTGGCGTGCGCCACGGCTGAGCAAGATGTTCTCGAGTACGGCGCGGTATTCGCGCGCGAGCTCGGAGACGGCCGGTGTCGGCTCACCATCACTCACGGGGTCAGCCTCAACCCACAGAGCGGCGCCGGTACCGGGCACGCCCGTACCGATCGTGGCGCGCTGCACTCCGGTCACCGCAACGGCGGGCAAACCGCCGGGCAGGGCGCCCTCTTCGGTGACTTCAGCGATCACGCCGACGCTGGCGTAGCGACCTTCAATGTGGGGAACGAGCAGCAGTCGCCCGCCCGCGGATCGCGCAGCATCCACGGCTGCGCGCGACTCATCGGATTCGAGAGCCATCGTAAAAACCATGCCGGGAAGTACAACTCCGGACTTGAGCGGCAATAGCGGCAACGTCAAAGTTGCGTCCGTCACGTTTCATCCTTCCGTCAAGGTGGCACGCGCCACCAAACCAAACCCACCGAGCTCGCGGTGAAAGTGCTGGTTCCGGGCCGATGAACTCGTTTTTCGGGATATTTATTATAAATGTTGCTCCGACTTGTTCAGTCAAATCCCTGGTCACAGTACTTATCGTCAAGTTTTCGGGTGACTCCGGCCCTGACTTGACAGTGGGAGGTCGTGGACTTAGTATCTTAACTTGATTAAGTAAGTGGCCGGTTGCTTGCTTGTCTCGGTGAGGGGGGAAAATGCCTGGTGACGAGTTCGATACGTCGATGAGCGCGAAGCGATTTTCTTCCTTTGATCAGCCCTCCGCACCGAACGAAGGACGGGAGTCCGCGGCGCGCCCCAACTCGCCGCGCGACTCCCGATCCTCGATTCGTGACCGAAATGTCTCCCTGTTGATCGAGTTGGTGCGCCGTTTTGGCCCCATCTCGCGGGCCGAACTCTCTCGTCAGAGTCAACTCAGCGCTCCGACGGTGTCGGCCATCGTCGAGCAATTGATCCTTCAGGGGATTTTGGTGGAAAGTGCCCTCGCTCCCTCCAGCGGTGGCCGGCCCCCCGTGCTTCTGCAGTTGGACCCGAAGGCCGGCTACGTCGTCGGCATCAAGTTGCGCGGTGACGGTCTGACCACCGTCGTGTGCAACCTCGATACCGATATCGTCGCCAGCCGCAACTCGTATGTCCCACTCGTGGGAGACCCGCAGGCGGCGATCGACGCCATCGAAGCCGAGACGCGCCAGGTGCTGGCGGACGCCGCCATTCCCGCGTCCAAGGTGCTCGGAGTGGGCATTGGACTCTCTGGTTTGATCGACTCGACGACCGGTACGTGTCAGTTCTCTCACCTTCTGCACTGGCGCGATGTCGAATTGGCCGAGCCGCTGCGCCAACGACTGCACCTACCCGTGTGGGTCGACAACGACGTCAACACTTTGGCCGTCGCCGAGAAGTGGTCCGGTGAGGCGCAGGCCGTTCGCGACTTTGTGACCCTCAGTGTGGGGCGCGGCGTCGGCCTCGGCATCGTGATCGATCGGTCCCTCTATCGCGGAGCTCGCGGAGGGTCCGGTGAGTTTGGCCACATGATCGTGGATCCGGCTGGTCCTCGCTGTGAGTGCGGGCGATTTGGCTGTCTCGAGTCCTTCGTGGGAGAAGCGGCCCTTCGCCGACGCCTGAGTGAGCACAAGGGGCACGATGTCTCGCGCGAGGAGATGCTCCTACTCATCGAGATGGGCGACGCGACGGCCCTCGAAGTTGTCGAAGGGGCAGGACGACGCATCGGACTCGCCATCGCCAACGTGATCACGCTGCTCAATCCAGAGATGCTCGTGATCTGCGGAGAAGGAACAGCCTTCGGTCCCACATTCATCGATCCGATCGTGAGTGCGGTACGCGAGCAGACCTTCGCCGACGTCGGGCGTCACGTCGACATCAGGATTCAAGAGTGGGGCGACGAGGCGTGGGCCGTCGGTGCCGCGACCCAAGTTCTCCGCGAGTCCTTCAGTCTCCCCGGGGCGGACGAGAGCAGCGAAGCGATTTGGCATCGAGTGTCGGTATGAGCGAATCGGTCGCAGTTTCGGACGTCAACGACAGATTTCTCCCGCTTATTCGAACGAGCGTGCAGGCGATCTTGCGCAACCAGCTCGACGACGGGGCCATCATCGCTTCGCGCGACTTCGCGCAGTACCACTACTGCTGGCTGCGCGACGGCTCGTTCAATGCCCACGCTCTTGACGCCGCGGGTGAAGTCGAAGCGGCTGGCCGCTATCACGACTGGGTAAACCGCACCGTGCACGCCATCGCGGGTCCGATCGACGACGCAACACAGCGAGCCCGTCGTGGCGAGCCGATCGACGTCGCCCTCGATGCCGCCTGCGCGGTTCTCACTCGACGATGTGCATGCTCACGACGACTGGCCGAATTTTCAGATCGACGGATATGGCACCTGGCTGTGGGCGTTCGGTCGTCATCTCGCGAACCGCGGCGAGACCAAGGTTCCTCACGACTATCTCGACAGCGTGCAGCGCATCGCTGACTACGTGTCGGCCCTCGCGCTGTCGCCCTGCTACGACGTCTGGGAAGAGCGCGGCACGCAGATCCATACGTCGACACTGGCCTGCGTGTTCGGGGGTCTCAACGAGGCGGCTCGCCTGCTGGTGCGAAACGACCTGGCCGAACGTGCGGACGAGGTCCGTGACTACGTGCTCACGCACGCCGTCCATCGGGGCCGCTTCGTTAAGTCGAGCGGAGAGTCCGATGTGGACGCGAGCACCCTGTGGCTCGCCGTTCCGTTCGGCCTGGTGTCGGCCGACGACCCACGGATGGTCGCGACCGCTGACGAGATCAAGCGGGTCCTCTCACTGGAAGGTGGTATTCGCCGCTACCCCAAAGACGTGTACTTCGGCAGCGGCGCGTGGCCCATTTTGACAGCGTCTCTTGGCCTGCATCGTGCGGCTGTCGGCAACGCGCAAGAGGCGGCGAGTCTTGCCGAGTGGATCATCGATCGCTTCGACGGAGCTCGACTGGGTGAGCAGTTCTTTGGGCAACTGCATGATCCGGTTCACTTCGCGGAATGGGTGGAACTGTGGGGCGAACCAGCCCAGGACCTCACGTGGTCGCATGCAATGTTCGTGTGGTTGGCCTTGACGCTGACCGCTGAAGGGGCCGTGAGTGGCGCGACAGAGACGGTCGACATCGCCACGCGGGAGAGAAGGGGCGAGGGGTCGCCGCTCATGGCGGAGAACGACCCCGGACGTTTTGGGGGGTCCGTGTGACACGCCCAGGGGGAGTGGCGAAAGCCACGGGATGAAGGAGGAGGAGCGAGTTCCCACACGGCAACGCGTGGATCTATCGGAATCGCGTCGGGATGGACCCGGCGATCGACCTAGCAGGAGCAGGAAAGTAATGAGTTTGAATAGATTACGAAGGAGTCGCTCTGTCCGGGGCGCTGTGGTGGTGTTTGCCTCCGTGGCGCTTTTGGCAACCGGGGTGACGGCGGCCGTGTCGAACGCTGGCGCGGCTACAAAGAAGACAGTGACAGTTACCTTTTGGAATGCGTACAACGACGTGACGGAGACGCCGGTGATGAATGGCATCGTTATTCCGGCGTTCGAATCGCAGAACCCAGGAATCAAGGTGAAGGACGACACGTTGCCGTACGCGGCGCTTTTGCAAAAGTGGATTGCGTCGTCGGCCGCCGGAGATCCGCCGGACTTGATGCGTTCGGACATCGCGTGGGTGCCGCAGCTCGCGTCAGAAGGCACGCTGCTCGAAACCTCCAAACAGCCGTGGTTCGCCGCGATGAAGAAGAATCTCGATCCGGGACCTTTGTCCACGAATCTCTTCAAGGGTGGTTACTACGGGGTGCCAGACGACACCAATACGCAAGTCATGTTCTATAACACGGCGGACTTTGCGGCGGCGGGACTCAGCATTCCCACGACCTGGAGTGAGATGATCGCTGACGCGAAAACGTTAACGATCCCGGCCAAGGGTCAGCACGGTCTCGGAGTTGACAGCACCGACATTTGGAACGTGGGACCCTTTGTGTGGACCGACGGTGGAAACTTCACGAATCCAAAGTGGACCACGGCCAATGGCTTCATGGACTCTTCGGCGACGGAGGCGGCTGTTCAACAGCTCGTTACTCTGGACACCACGGGGGTTATTGGTAGCGACATGGCCGGTGGCTCTGGTGCAATCAGTGGAGAAACTGGCTTCCCGACCGGCCAGTACGCCATGTACATGGACGGACCCTGGGCAACGACGACGTACAAGGACGCTCACTTCACCGGTTACACCACGGGACTCATTCCCGCAGGACCTGGTGGAACCGTCTCTGTCGTTGGCGGTGAGGACCTCATCATTGCAAAGCACGCTCCGCAGATGGCTGCGACGATCAAGTTTGTCAAGTTCCTCGAATCGCCATTTGCGCAACTGTCAATGGCCGACGCAGGCGACATGACGCCGTACAAGAACCTTGCCACTGACGAGACGACCGAGAACCCGGCGCTCAAGATATTCGCGCAAGCGCTTCTGACGGCCCGAGCACGTCCAGTGAACCAAGGCTATGGAACCCTCGACACTGACTTCTCCAACCAGCTGGCGGAGATGCTCGCCGGAAAGGTCACCGTTGACGCGGGGCTTCAGACTGCGACTCAAGATGCGAACGCCGCTCTAGCAAAGACCGGATGACAGTAGTAAGCAGCCCCGAACGGCGCCCGGCGGAATCTTCGCCGGGCGTCGTTTCGCGGCATCGCAAGCGTCTTCGAGGGACACGTCGATTCGTGACGCCGTATGTACTCCTCGCTCCGGCGATTCTCATCTACTTGATCTTCACGATCTATCCAATCTTTCGTCAGTTCGATATCAGCTTCTACGACTGGCACATCTTTCCCGGCGCCGATAATCCGTTTCTGGGCTGGTCAAACTACACCGCCATTTTTCATGACCCCGTTATTCGCACCGCCGCGTTCAACTCCTTTCTCTTCATCGTCATTACCGTTCCCATCCAGATGGCGATCGGTCTCTTTGCCGCCGCGACTCTCACGGACCGACTTCCCGCCTCAATGTTTTGGCGTGCAGCCGTGTACATTCCCGTCGTCACATCCTGGGTCGTGGTGAGTTGGGTCTTTTCGTACTTGTTCGCCTCGCAAGGTGGCGCGGCGAACGCCATCGTGGGGCTCTTCGTGGGTCACACCGTCAGCATCGATTGGACGGCTCAAACCTGGACCGCCAACGGTGTGATTTGGTTGCTGAGTATCTGGAAGGGCGTGGGGTGGTCGTTCATCATCTTTCTCGCGGCGCTCGATGGCATTCCTCGACAGCTTCTCGAGTCAGCACGAATTGACGGGGCTAGCGAATTTAGGGTCTGGCGGCACGTTGTGCTCCCTTCAATGCGCGGTGCGGTGACGTTTGTGACCGTGCTGCTCATAATTGGTGCGGCGCAGGTGTTCACTCAGATCTTTGAAATCACCAAGGGCGGGCCATACGACTCAACGCAGTCATTGATGACCTACATGTACGAACAGGCATTCAGCAACTTCGCGTTTGGTTACGCGGCCGCCCTCGCCTCGTTGCTGGCGGTGGTGCTCTTCGGCTTTAGCGCCTTGGAGATTCGTATTCTTCGTCGGCAAGATCTATAGGGGCTCAGAATGACACTGACGATGGACACAACCGCCCCGAGCAAGCCGGTCGAGGACTCCGGTCCCGGGCTTCTCGGTGTGCACAAGCGCAACGTTCCGCGACTCATCATTGCTGGCGTTCTGGCCCTCACATCGCTCGGCCCCCTGCTCTACATGGTCTCGTTGTCGTTTCAACCCAACGGCGGGCTACTGGGAGCGACGGTGCTGATTCCCACCCATCCGACAGTGCAGAATTACGTGCAGGCCTGGACGGAGAACAGCTTTAGCCGCTACTTCCTCAACAGTCTGGTGGTGGCCATCGCGACCGTGGTCATCACGGTGGTGTTCGCCTCACTGGCCGCTTTTGCATTTGCTCGCTACATGTTCCCCCTGAAGCAGACAATCTTCTATGTCTTTCTGGCAAGCCTCGCCGTGCCCAATCTCTTGCTGCTCATTCCTCAGTTCCTGCTGATGGACCGCCTCCATCTCTTGAACTCTCTGACCGGTCTTGTCCTCTTGTACGTCTCGTCCAATCTGCCGTTTACGATTTTCCTCTTGCGGGGGTTCTTCGAGGCCATTCCCCGTGAGTACGAAGAGTCGATCCGAATGGACGGAGCGGGGACGCTTCGAGTGCTCTGGAATCTCATCGCGCCTCTTTCGCTCCCCGCGCTCGCAGTGGTGTCGATGTTCATCTTCAGCGCGGCGTGGGACGAGTTTCCAATTGCCGTGACGATGATCAACTCATCGAACAACTACACGCTGCCCGTGGGCTTGGCCGACTTCATCGGTGTGCACACCGTTGCGTGGGGGCCGTTCTTTGCGGCCTCGGTGATCGCTACGGTCCCGGTCGTCGTCGTGTTTCTCATTTCCTTGAAATGGTTCCGTTCCGGAGTGTCCCTTGGAGCGATTCGATAACGCAATGAGGACATATCAACACGAACTTGTACGGCAAGACTCGCTGGGGCGACCGCGATTGGTGGTAATGAGAGATCTCACATGGGAAGGACGCTGACGTGCCGACGAAGGTCGAAGTAGGACGGCGGCTTGAAGGACCTGCGCTCCTTCTATCGAGTGGCTGAAGTGATCGAGATCGCCGCTCTGCCAGCAGCGAACTGCGCGGGTGATCGCCCGAAGGGCTTCGGGAAGTGCGATCGAGGCGAGGCAGAGCGAGGTAGCGAGGTTCGACTCTCTCGGCTCTGGAACCTACTGCGTCGAAGCTCTTGATGCGGCCGGTGAACTCGTCGCGGAGGAGTTCACCACGGTCGGCCCACATCAAGGTGAGCGTCCCGTCCACGGGTTCGCCACGTCCTTCGGACCCGATGACGTCGCCGACGTACTCGCGTGGCATCGCGCTCTGCGTTCGACTGTCGTGCAGATTTACGACTGGATGCCGAGCTACACCGAGCCACTCGGTGCCACTAGCGGTTGGAAGGATCCGTCGAACCGTCCAGTTTCATTTGACGCGCTGCGGGCCCTATCGACGGGACTCCACGATCTGGGAGCAGTGGCGCATGCTTATGCCCCCATCTACGCGGTGGGCAACGAATTTGCCGCCGAGCATCCTGACCTGCTCCTCTATGACGACAACGGCCAGCCAATTCGTTTTCTCGATCAAATCGTTCTTGCCAATCCCGGTAGCCGAGAGTGGCAACAACACTTTGCCGAGTCATACGGATCGGCGATGGACGCCATCGGTTTCGACGGACTTCACGTCGACACGTACGGCTATCCGCGCGTGTCGAACGACGCCAACGGACAGCCCGTCGATATTCGCGCCGCCTACGAGTCTTTTCTGCTGCACCTTCGTTCCCAGCGTCCCACTGATTTGATCAGCTTCAATCAGGTGAACGGGGTTCCGTCGGCCGCTCGTCTGCCCAATGGGCCGACGTTTCGCTACTGCGAGATATGGCCGCCGAACGACAGCTGGCGGCATTTCGAGGGATTGATGAGACCGGAGTTCGGGCCGGGCGGGTCTGCTGAGACGACTTTGGCACGCGCGTTCCGCTGCTTCGCGGTTCGATCGCCTGCTACCCACCAGTGTGGGGCATCGATAGTCCCAGCGGCCCGATCAGTGGCGACGAACGCGAGAGCGCACTGCGTACGGTTGTCAGTACCGAAGCGATCGTGACCTGTCTCGGCAGTAGCTCGCTCATCTACGGAGATGCGCGCGCGGCCCTCTGCGATCCTTACTACCCAAAGCACATGAGACTGCACGACGCCGAGGCAGACAAAGTCATCGCGTGGCGGCGGTTTTCGCTTCGTTGTCGAGACCTGTTCACCGAAGGCGAAGACACCAGTTGGTACGAAATTGGTGACGAAAACGGCGCGGTGTCGATTTTTGCGGACGCTCCCGTGCGGCCGGAGCCCGAAGGTGGAAGTCTTTTCGCGCGCGTCAATCACGGCGAACGCATGGTCAGCATTGGCGTCGTTGACCTGACCGGAAGCCAGAATGCGAAGTGGTCAGAGCCAACGGCCACGGGGAAGATCTCCAAAGTGAGGGCTCGCGTCCTGTTGGATGACCCCGAAACGTGGCGCGTCGACGCAGCGGTGCTCGGCAGCCGAGATGATCGCTTCCATTGCATCGAACCAACTGTCGTCATGCATCGTCAGGGGCGAGCCCTTGAGATGGATCTACCGCTGGTTGACGGCTGGTCGGTGCTGCGACTCACGAAGGAACCCCATGTTTGAGAAAGCGTTTCGCTACGTCGCGCCCGGTCGTCCGCTTGTCGCAACTCGCAATCACCAGCGAACTCAAGCGATCGTGATTGACATCGCCACACAACAAGAATCGCCAGTCGATCAAGTTCGGGAACACAGTCGGGAGAGAACGTAATGGCGTCAATAAGCCTGGAGGGCGTGAGCAAGGTCTATCCAAATGGGTTCGAAGCGATCAGAGATCTGGACCTCGCTATCGATGACGGGGAGCTCATGGTCGTCGTTGGACCGTCTGGATGTGGCAAGACCACGGCTCTCAGAATGGTTGCCGGATTGGAATCGGTGACATCAGGAACCGTTCGCATCGGCGGGGAGGTGATGAATGACGTCACCCCCAGGGATCGTGACATCGCGATGATCTTTCAGAGCTACGCCCTTTATCCCAACATGAGCGTGGCGCAGAACATCGGCTTTGCGCTTCGAATGAAAAAGCTGTCGAAGGTCGAGATCGACCAAAAAGTCAAGGCAGCAGCGAAGGTCTTGGGGATCACCGACTGGTTGGGCCAAAAGCCCAGTCAACTCTCGGGTGGTCAGCGTCAACGGGTCGCGATGGGTCGCGCCATTGTGAGGGAGCCCAAGGCGTTCCTGATGGACGAGCCTCTATCGAATCTCGACGCGAAACTTCGCGTGCAGATGCGCGCCGAAGTGGCGAGGGTGCAGAGACGCATTGGCGTAGCTGCGCTCTACGTGACCCACGACCAGACCGAAGCGATGACGTTGGGTCATCGCGTGGCGGTGCTGCGATCTGGTGTGCTGCAGCAGTGCGATGCCCCGCAGGTGCTCTACGACCAGCCCGCAAACATATTCGTCGCTGGATTTATCGGTTCGCCGGCGATGAATCTCTTCGAAGGCCAACTATTGCAAGACGCGGTGACGGCGAAGTTAGGCGCCCAGGAGTTCGCCTTCTCCGAAGATGTCCTGCGCATGAGGCCGGGTCTCAAGAGATATCTGGGACGACCGCTCGTCATCGGCATCCGGCCGGAGGATCTCTCCCTGGGGACGAACGACGCACATCAGGCGTGCATCTCGGGCAAAGTCGAACTGGTCGAAGCGCTCGGCTCTGAGTTGCTGATTCACTTTCAGACCGACGCTCTCATGGTGCGCGCCGAAGGCGGACCAGCCGTCAGCACCGTCGAGACGGATAGTTCCACGGGCGACGGCGAAGACGTCTCGTTCGTAGCGCGCATCGAACCTCGCCACAAAGTCCTGGTCGGCGATACCGTGCGGTTCGGATTTACAACAGAGCGGCTGGAATTCTTCGACGTTGAGACGGGGCTTGCTATCAGCGACTGACTGACTTCTTCAACGTGGAGTCGGTATCTCAATCTGGGAGTAACTCTGCCAATTGTCGTATTGTTCGAGTGAGTACGAGATTCTGCGATGAGTGCTTGGAAGCGAGTCGTATGGGCGACGTCCCCGAGATGATGGCCGAGTCCGACTCTGACCAATTGCTAGGCGAAATAATCTCAGCGAGTCCAGACGCCGTGATCGCGATCGACGCGAGTTATCGAGTAGTTCTGGCCAGTCCTGCGGTCACCACGTTGTTTGGATACTCGCCGGCCGAACTCATCGGACAGTCGCTAGAAGTTCTCATTCCCGATAGCCGACGCGACCGCCATCGCGATCACCTCCAGCACTACTTTGATGAACCTCACCCACGAGCGATGGGAGTTGGACTTGAACTCGCAGGACGCCGGCGTGACGGCGTCGAGTTCACCGTTGACGTGAGCCTGACGCCGGTGCGGCGCGGCGGCGATCTGTACGTGGCCGCCTTCGTGCGCGACGCGACCGAACGACGACGAGCCATGGACCGGCTTCACGCGGTAAATGAGATCACCCAACGCCTTCTCGCGGGCGCCCAGATGCGAGAGATTCTCCCTCTCGTCGCGACCAGTGCTCGACTCTTGTGCAACGCAGACGCCGCGTGGATCGTCATGCCCGGGTCGGAACAGTTTGAGATTGTGTCCGTGGACGGCAAGGGCACCGAACCGCTGCTGGGTGAGACCCTCTCGGCGCAAACGAGCAGATCGGCCGAGGTGATGCGTTCGGGGACCCCGGACGTGATCGACGATCTTTCGACCGCGGACAATGTGCCCGCTGGGGTCAGGGACCTTGATTTGGGGCCAGGACTCTACGTGCCTTTCGTGGCTGATGAACGACGATTAGGAACTCTGGGACTCGGGAGAGTGCACGGTCGCACGAGCTATGAGCCAATCGACGTCGCCTTCGCCGAAGTCTTTGCCGGTGCGGCCGCCACTGCTATTGAGATGGGTTCGGTACGTTCGGAACTCGATCGTCTCAGCATCGTCGCAGAGGACGAGCGCATCGCGCGAGATCTCCACGACTCGGTCATTCAAGAGCTCTTCGCGTTGGGCATGGCGCTGCAGGCAGTGGGGTCGTCGGTGACGGGAGGTCCGGGCGAGCGAATATCTGCCGTGGTGGAGGGTTTGGACGACGTTATTCGACAGATTCGAAACACGATCTTTCGGCTCCCGGGTCGCAATACCGGCGCGACAGGATTGCGCGAAGAGATGCTCAAACTGGGCGATCGCTATCACCGCGAGCTGGGAGTGTTGCCACGAATCGCGTTTGTGGGACCGGTGGACTTTGGCGTTCCTGAGATGGTGCGAGATCACCTGCTGAACGTGTTCGGAGAAGGTCTCTCGAATGTTGCGCGACACGCGCACGCCTCGAAGGTCGAAGCCGTCGTCACGGTCGATGACGGATGGCTCGCCTTGACGCTCCTTGATGATGGCGTGGGCGTGGGCGACGACCCAAGCGCGGGAAGTGGGATTCGCAACATGGTCACTCGGGCCGAGAATCTTGGCGGTACGTGCACCGTGGCGCGACGTGAAACCGATGGCACGTCCATCGAGTGGCGAGTTCCTGTGGGCGAGTGACATCGGGCCTAACGCGAAACACCCGCGACCATTCGGGCCGCGGGTGTTTCAAGCCGTGTTGTTAGTGGACTGAGACAGTCTCCCGAGGCGTCGCAATCGTTGACGTGCGAGGCACATCGTCCGTTGTCGGGTTCTCGAGCACAGTGCTGGAGGTTGCCCCTGCGCGGCGCTGACGGTATCCGGAGATGACGCCGTCGACGCCGATCCAACGTGACGTCCGCCAGGTGGCCAGGATCACGATGGCGAACAAGGCGTAAAACGCGCATACGCTCGCGGTGCCCGACATCACGTACGTAAACAGAAGCGCCAAACTACCCAGTGCCGCAATGCGTGTGAAGAGCCCGAGCACGAGGGCTACGCCGATCGCAAACTCTCCGACTGCGACGAGAATGCCAATCCAGCCGGAGTTTGGTACCACGAAGCTGTGCAGGAACGAGCCCCACCAGCTGTACGCAGGGAGTGCCGTGCGCCGCAAATCCCGCGACGCCTGCGCCATTGTTGTGAAGAAACGCGGGATTCTCCGCCCCCCAAAGCTTGGCGGTTCCAGCCTGAATCCACATGACCCCGAGCCAGATCCTCATTGCCGTCCAACCAAGCGCCAGAACCTTGGAACTCTGCACCCAGGTCAGGAACTTTGGCGTTGTAACTGCGGATGGTTCCCCGAGGAGTCCACGAATGTTGTCCATGACACTCACTCCTTTCTGGCCCGTGTGGACCTCGCACCCATCTTCGAGTACGCGGTGCATCTGTCGATAGGGACATATGTCAGGGATTGGGATTTCTGAGCCAGTAATGTGTCGGCGTCACGTGCCGCGCCTTTGGTGATGGCAAGGGCGCTTAAGGCAACGAGGTCGTTTTCCCCCGCGGCGATTATCGCAGGAGTCAGTTACTCAGGACCGGCGAAAGACTTGCGCCTTCGCTCGGCCACTCGCACCGCGAACACGGCGGCTTCGGTCCGGTGCTTCAATCCCATCTTCAGCAGGAGGTTCGAGACGTAGTTGCGCACGGTCTTCTCGGCGAGAAACATTGTGTCGGCGATTTCTCGGTTCGTCATGCCCTCGGCGATCAACTCAAGGATGCGCCGCTCCTGGGGCGAGAGCGGGCGAACTCGCTCGTCTTCCACGTCTCGGCCCAGTCGCGCTCGCGCCTTGGCCACCATTGCGGGATCGAGCAATGAGTCGCCGCGCGCCGCGCGGCGCACCGAATCAACTAAGTCGTTGCCCCGAATCTGCTTGAGAACGTATCCCGATGCTCCGCGACGACCGCGCCGAGGAATGCTTCGTCATCGGCGTACGACGTGAGCATGAGACACGCGACGTTCGGCGCGGAAGAACGAATCTCCCGGCAGATCTCAATTCCGTCGCCGTCGGGAAGTCGCACATCGAGAAGAACGACGTCGGGTTGGGCGCTTGGAATCTCCGCGAGGGCCGCAACCTGCGTGCCAGCCTCCCCGATCACCGCGATGTCGCCTTCGCTCTCGAGAAGTTCGCGAACGCCGCGGCGCACGACCTCGTGATCATCGACCAGGAAGACGCTCAGCACGATGGGCTCCTTCCACGGTCGTCGTTGCCTCTGGTCTGGGCGGTCCGAAGGAGGGGTGCGCCATCATCGCAGCGAGAACTTTCGCTTGACGATAGCCAGGAGTGTCACTGATACGGCACATTCGGGTCAGGTCGCCCAAGGAATCACGGTCTGACCTGGCGAAGTCGGATCGTGGTTTCGATCGCTTCATTGCCCATCCACCTTCTTTGAAGATTCGATTCAGTTCGTGTCGCCCGGGGAACCGGGCGACGCGAACTGAATTCGACGGAGCCCTTGCTCGACATCTCACCGTCTGATCCGACTCTATGGTCGCCCGCTTTGAGGGCGATAGGGACAATCGTCACATCTCTGGAGCGAGCTTCGGCGGTGCTTCAGTGATCGCTGGGGTCGCGAGGTCGCGTGGTGAATTCTGATGATTCAAAAGGGACATATGCCCCTAGAACAACCTGCGGATTGGCCGTAGTTTGACCTGGCTTGCTTCGCCGAATCCGCGGGCAAGGTCTAAGCAGGAAGTTCAACGATGGCGTCGGATCTACGTACCCGATTTTCTGACGAGAGTGAACTGCAACCTCTCGGCGTATCACTAGTCGCAGATCGAACCGTGACGTCTCGCATCGAGATGTCAACTCCCAAACGGGACTCGCATCTCGATCGGTTTTGGTTGGCGTACTTTCGAACGAGCTTGTTGGTGCTCATCGGCGAGATCGTCGTGGGGATGGTCTACATACTCTTGACGCCAAGCGGCCCTCACCGACTTGGCCTGCTGTCGATTGGTTTCGTGAGCCTCCTGATTGCCTGTTCGGGCCTCAACCGCGACTCTATTCGCTCACGTGGAACCAAGGCCGATGTCTTGACCAGTGCTAGGGACGAGTCGAGGTCCTAATAGTTACTGACGATCCGAGGCGGTTCACGCTGACGAAAAACTGGGCGGTCGGCCCTTGGGTGAAGTGCACAACCGCGAGGTGATTGCCCGCGCGCGCCTGCTTTGTCAGAGAGATGCGCACTACCAAGCGGAGTTCACTGCGTGAAAGGATGCGCGCCGTGCCTCCAGCCAGCGTCACGGACCTCGCACCTTGCAACGTCTGACCGTGCAGGACTGTGTTGAAGACGAGATGATGCACAAATGTTGCGGTCGAGGCAATCACTGGATGCGGAATTACGGTCGGCGATGACCGGGTGATCACGAGTGTGCCCGGGACGAACTCGATCGCGGCGGCATAGTTCGTGGCGTCAAAGTTCGGGGCGATTGTCACGGTCGACAGAGACGGCGTGATGAGGTAGGTACCCGGACCAGTCGGTTCGGTCGTCGAAGCCGGGTAGACGGTTGATCCCGTGCCTGAGTAGGTGAAGACTGTCCCAGTCACCGCGGCGCTGTCGCCGTTGCGCAGGCCGGTGACCGTCACCGTTGGCGACCAGGATGCGCCAAAGGGCTCACTGAGACTCGGCGCATTGATTTGAAGTTGGTTCGCAGGAGTCGATCCCCCGCCTGAAGAGCCCGACCCGCCGCCCGAAGTGGCACTGAGGTTGATCGCGGCCGCGGGAGCGGCGGTGATCGACGTCGCAGCCGCGGCGCCGTTGGAGTTATGCGCGACCGCGACGAAGACGCCGTTGCCGTAGGCGACCGAGGCCCAATCGGCAGAGTTCGGCAGACCGACTCCAGTCCAGATCGAACCATTGGTCGAAGAAGCGGCCGTGGAATTGTCTGAGATTGCGATAAAGACCCCGTTGGCGTAGGCAATGGAGTACCAGTTCGTGGAACTTGGCATCGTACCGATCGTCCAGGTTGAACCATCTGTCGAGTACGCCGAATCATCGGAATTGTAGGCGACCGCCACGAAGAGGCCGTTGCCGTAGGTGACGGCCCACCAGTCAGCGCTGGCCGGCAGGGTGGCGTTCGTCCAAGTCGTGCCATTCGTTGAGTAGGCGGCCTCAGTTGAGTTGCCAGCGACCGCGACGAAGAGGCCATTGGCGTACGTCACCGCTTGCCACTCGCCGCTCACCGGTAGAGAGCCGCCCGTCCAGGAGGATCCGTCGACCGAATACGCGTCGTCGGCCGAACCGACCGCAACAGCAACGAACATCCCGTTGCCGTAGGTCACCGATTGCCAGTTTTCGCTGCCGGGAAGGGTGGTGCTTGTCCAGGTCGAACCGTTTGTCGAGTAGGCGGCTTCGTTCGAGCCCTCGGCAACGGCGACGAAGAGGCGATTTCCATACGTGACCGACCAGTTTTGGCTGCTCGGCAGAGCGTCGAGAGAAGTCCAGTTTGATCCATCCGTCGAGTAGGCGACGGCGGAATCAAGGCGAGACACGGCAACGAACACGCCGTTGCCGTATGCGACCGAGTACCAGCCGCCAGTTGGGATGGTCGTACCGGTCCACGAGACGGCTGTCCCAAGCGTGCCGTCAACGAAGGCCAGCGTATCGGTGCCAGTCGCGCCAGTGATCGTCAGGCCACCGAAGGTTGCGACGCCGTTGGCGATCGTAGCGGTTGCGCCCGCGCTGATGGTCCCTGTTCCCGCGGTGATCGTGGCAGTCACGGTGCCGGTGGAACTGGTGACCACACTGCCGGAACTGTCTTCGATCGTAACGACCGGCTGGGTACTCAGAGGTTCGCCACTCGTGGCGGTGGTGCTCGGCTGAGTGGTGACGACGAGCTGGCTGGCGACTCCCGTCGCCTCGGCAGGACCCACATCGGCCACGCCGACCAGTGACATTGCTAGAAACACGAGTACTAAAGGGACAGTGCTTCTGTTTCTCATGAAGTGTTTTGGTCCAATTCGTACGCGACCTTCGGCGTCCGGCCCAGAGAACCGACTCGGTTCGGAGAGCATACCTAAGTTCAACCGACCCACAGTATTAGTTACTTTGTCAGTGGCGCTCAGGCCTTGATAGTGAGCTCAGGGTCAATCGGGGTGCTGCGCGGGGCGCCACGATGCACCGCGCGCTCCACCGACTCGGAATCGACGGCCGCAAACTGCGTCGGCTCGTTTGGCTCGAGATCAAGGGGCGCGCGTCGAGTCAAAGCTCTCGAACTTGATGAGGCGTCGCTGCGCCTGCCCGCGCAGTTGCGCCGGCGACCCCGCTCGCTCGGGATCGAACTGCCAGCTTCGGCAGACCTGTCGCTCGCGTCTCCGCAATGCCTCGTGCCGCCACAACGCGATTTCGACTCGGTTACCGACCATTCAAATCCCGGATGTGGGGTGCTCGGAGGCGCGAATCAAGCCGCAGATTCTCCCGGCGTTTGGTCGACCTGTGATGACCCCACACTCCGCTCCGATGAAATCCACCGATCCTGCCGAGTCCTGAAGGCACCAGTCGGAGTTTGCGGAGGTCCCATCGTTGGAGCGGGCGACGAGAATCGAACTCGCGTTCTCAGCTTGGGAAGCGGATGTTCTGCCGCTGAACGACGCCCGCAAATGCTTCTAGAAAATCAGGGCAGTCTAGTGAGATCGATGTGTCGTGCGCGATTCGGCGCGCGTGACACTCCTAAGGCTGCGAGGTATCTAAGCCACTTTGGTTTAAGCCCTTCTCGGACACCAGCCACGCGACCGGGTCGTAGCTGTTCAGGCACAGGGTGCTCGACCAATCGAGCCGCGGCGCGGTGATGTGATCCGAACCGCTGAACGCGAGGCAGATCTTGGGCGCGATGCCGGAGGATCCCTTGTAACCCGGGCCGCAGTTGGGGTTCTTCAGATCGCAGGTCGAAAGTTCGTACACGGTGACCGAAATATTCTCCGGCGGCGTGGCGAACTGTGGGCTCACTGCGCTCATCTGTTCCTCCAACGCCTTGGCATCGGTGTAGAGCACCTCCTTCGGCGTACCGGGCGTAATTGCAGCGGAGCTAAACCCTCCCTCGAGTTGGGTCATGAATGCGTCGCTGGGCAGGAGCGGGGGTGTCTTTTCGAAGGGAGGTTCGTCGAAACCAATTGCCGAAAGATTGAGAGCGTTGAGAAACGTCCCTCCAAGAGCGCCCTGTTCGCCGTACGCCTTGATGGCCACGCCCATGTCGTAGACCTCCAGGGCAGCTTCGCCGTACGCCGCGGGGAGACGAATGAGGTTGGCGAGGGTCTCACGCTCGGTCGCCTCCAGGAACTCAACCGTCGACTCGGTCATCTTGTCAAGCGTGATCGAGTCAGCCGGGTTGACGTGAAACCCATCGTCCTTCACGAGATCGATCAGGAGCGTGACTTGCTCGGAGGTCAGCTGGCCGCTCGCGTGGTAGATCGGATAGTCCTTGACGCTGAGTGTCGAGTCGCTTTCGCCCTTGCGCTCGCCCGATCCGCACGTCGACGAGCACTTGGTCGCCTTCACGGTGAGAGTTGTCTGCCAGGTCGACGATGTCTTTCCCGGAACCACTCCGGGAGCCCAATATAAGAGGTGAACTTGGCCGCGCGAGTCGGTCTGGAGACCGGAGACGTACGTGCCACACGTGGGCACATCCGCCGACGTTTGCACGCACAAGAAGTCGGTGCCGAGAGTTCTCGAGTCAGAACTATCACCCGCCGCCTGGGCCACGCTGGCGGCCACGGTTGCGTTGGCCACTGGCTTGGTCGAGTTGGGCAGTGTCACTGTCACCAGCAGGTTCGCGCACCCCGAGTTGCACTTCAGTCCCGCCGCATCAAGCGCGGTGAGACCGCCACCGCTCGTTTCGGACGTGAAGTTGATCGGTCCGAAGTCCTTCTCGAGATCGTTGATCGAGTAGCCCGATCGAAGTTTGTTCTGCTGCTTCACCGTGACGGTGAGCGGGCACGAAGGCCCCGCCGTGTGAGCGAGTGCGTGAGCCCCTGGCGTCTGCGCACTGTTCGAGTCCGCGTTGTCGCTGCAGACCTCAAAGGAGAGGCTGAGCAGCCCGCCCGTGACGTTGCTGTAGTGGCCGTTCAATGTTGGATAGAGAGTCGCGATCGGGGGATTGATGAGGTTCTTGTAACTGCCCTGGGTCACGTCGCTGGCGAAGTAACTCGAACCGCCACCGCCACCCATACCGCCATACAGGCCGCACCCTCCGCCACCGCCGCCGTAGTAACCGCCGCCACCGCCCCCGCCCTCGGAGTCCCAGACCTCGGGTTGATCTCTGGTGTTGTCGACCTCGCACGCGTTCGACGCGCCCGCGCCCTGGCCACCCGTGCCAGCGCCGCTCGCGCTGGCCGGTCCTGCCCCGGCTTTGCCCGCTTGGGCTGTCGCGCTGACCAAGCCGTTCATCGGCTGGCCATGAAACGTCGCACCGGCCGGGCCGGTGCCAGGCCCCGATAACGTTCCGCCACTCGCGCCTCGTTGGTTCTGGCAGTCACAGTCGCCGCCCACGCCCTGGCCAGCAAAGCCGACCGCCGTGCCGGTGTAGGCCTCATCGGGCCGGTTCACTCCTCCACCGCCTGCGCCGCCCGCGCCAGGACGGATGCTCTCGAAGCCCTCCTGCAGATACCCTCTCTCGTTTCCGCCTTGCCCGGTTCCCCCACCCCCGCCCGCCACGAACTCCACGACGCCGTTGGCCACAACCGTCGTCGCGCCACCCCCACCACCGGCGTAGCCTCTGTACCCGGCTGCGACGGATCCACTGAAACCACCATTGCCGCCGCCGCCGTAGCCACCGTGACCGTTGCCCGCGGGGCAATAACCCGTGGTCGACGTCAAGGACGCGTACGCGCCCTGGCCACCGACGAAGAACTTCAGTGCTTCTCCGTTGCTCACCGCCAAGGTTCCGTTGACACCACCAGGTGCGCCTCCGTAGTCGTAGGGGTCACAGAAGCCACCGCCGTACGCACCCGACGCCTCGACGTCGATGCTCGATACGCCATCAGGGACGGTGAAGTCCTGCCACTGGTCCTGAGCGGTAAAGGTCAAGGTGCAGGTTGAGTTCGTCACGACTCCTTGACACGTGTACGGCTGGGATGTGGAGTGCGGTTGGCTCGCCGCCGGTCGCAACTTAGTCACCGCGGTTGCGTTGATCGGGGCGACGAACGCTACGAGCGACGCAACGAGCAGTCCCGATGTCGCGAGGAGAACGGCGCGACTACGAGCCGCGACTGGCCGCACAGGACTCATACGAGGAGTCCCCGATTTCGAACGGGCACCCTCGGATCACCACGACGCGCTAGTGGTCTCATGCGTTGGGCGCGATGTACTTGGTCACCGCTGGATCGATCCGGGCCACGTAGCTATACGCCGATGTTGAGCACGGGACGCCGATGAGTTGGGCTGTTCCCGAAATGGTGCTGGCACTCGTCACGCGTCCCGTGAGTCGGACCTGAACTTGGCCCAGCGTGGTCGAGGCTTGACCGGGATAGCCGGCATTGACGTTGTCGACCGTGTAGCTGAGCGAGAAACCATAGAACGCGCCCTTCTTCTTCAAGGTGATCTGCGAAAATCCAGGGTTCACCAATGCCTTGGCCGACACCGCGGGACAGCTGAAGTACATTCCGCCGGTCTCGTACTGGCTGCCACCGACATTGGGTGTGGCCAGGTCGATAACCGTCGCGCTGTGCGAAATGAATGCGATGCGCAGGTGTGGCGACGTAGCGACGTAGTCACGGTGCTTGGTGAGAGTTGGAGCGGGGGCCGCCGACACCATCGTCGCAGTCATTGTCCACGCGCACGCCATCGCAATCGCGAGTACCTTCACCGTCACACTTCCGCTAGTGCGAGTCACTAGTCCTCCCGTCGTTGACACGTCGACCTTCCGTCGGCCTACGTGGTGTTGGCAAGATCTTCATCTGGTCCGGATAGTCCGCCAAGGGGGCTAACTCATGGTTCGCACTTCGTACAGGTACCCCTGCGGGGATGTCGCGAGCACCTAGGGCCCGTCCAAGGGCGGCAGCGTGCGATGGTACTTTCTGGACGTGGCAATTCGCGTGGTGCTGGCCGAGGACAACGCACTTCTGCGCGAGGGAATTGCTCGCATGATTAGTGCCGAGGACGACTTCGAGTTGGTGGGTGTCGCGGCTGACTATCCCGAGTTGATCGAACTGATCACTCGCTGCGAGCCCCAAGTGGTGATTACCGATATTCGTATGCCCCCCACCGGCACCGACGAGGGCATCCGCGCGGCCAACTGGGCTCGCGAGAACCACCCCACGGTGGGCGTCGTGGTACTCAGCCAGTACACCGCCCCCGCCTACGCGCTGGCCCTGCTTGGAGGAGGGTTCCGCCGGACGCGCGTACCTCTTAAAGGAGCGTGTGGCCGGCGCCGACGAGCTCGCGCGCGCGATCCGCGTCGTGGCCGATGGGGGATCGGTCATCGATCCGCTCGTGGTGGACGAACTCGTCAAGGCACGTTCCAAGCGTCCGAAGACCGACCTTGACTGGCTAACGCCCCGTGAAACCGAAATCCTCTCCGAAATGGCCCAGGGCAAGTCCAACGGCGCGATCGCCAAGACCCTGGGCGTCTCGGAACGCGCAGTTGAAAAGCACTCGAACTCCATCTTCGCCAAGTTCGGGTTGTCCGAAGAACACGATCTCAATCGCCGGGTCAAGGCAGTTCTGGTCTATCTCGGCGAGGCGCCGGGAAGTTAACCCCACCCCGCCGCGAGAGCCACCTCACTCGTGGGAGCGTTTCGTGCGTGAAAGACTTAGTGCGTGATTGATCAAGCCCTCTCAGTCATCGTTGTCGATGATCAGGCCCCCTTTCGGATGGCCGCACGCGCGGTGATCCGGCGTTCAGAAGGATTCGAACTGGTAGGCGAGGCGGAGAACGGACTCTTGGCGCTTGACCTGGCGAACCAGATTCACCCCGACGTCGTCTTGATGGATATCAACATGCCCGAGATGGGCGGCATCGAAGCGACGAAGCGAATTGTCGAGGAACTTCCCGACACGTTCGTCATCCTTTGCTCCACCTACGAGATCAACGACTTGCCGCCCGAAGCCAAGACCAGTGGCGCGCGGGCCTACGTCAATAAGGAAAAGCTCGGCGCCAAGACCCTGCGGCGCTTGTGGGAACAGCGCGGCGACGTGGAGTTCGCGAGTTAGGCGTTGAGCGGCAGGGACCCGCGAATCGCCGTGCCGTGTCCCACTTCGGACTCCCAGCGCACCGCGCCGCCGATCGCGCCCAGACGGTCCATCATGTTGATGTAGCCGTGGCCTCGTTGGGCGGTGCGCACGTCAAAGCCCGGCCCATCGTCGCGAACCTCGAAGAGCAGGCTGCCCGACTCCTCCCAGACCCGCACCACGACGTGCGCCGACGCGGCGTACTTGCCCGCGTTCTGCAGCGCTTCGAGGCAACAGAAGTACACCGCCGCCTCGACGTCGCCGCCGTAGCGACCGATGTCGGTGGTGATCAGTTCGACGTCGAGGGGAGACCGATTCGCCACGGCGCGCAGCGCCTCACCGAGACCGCTGTCCACCAGCAGCGGCGGATAGATGCCGTGAGCGAGTTCGCGCAGCTCTTGAATCGTCTCTTGAACCGCGTGGCCCAACTCGTCGAGCATCTCTGCGGCCGCCGCGGGGTCCTCGCCCAGGACGTCCTTGGTGAGGCGCAGGTTGACCGCGAGTGCGACGAGGTGCTGTTGGGCTCCGTCGTGCAGGTTGCGCTCCACGCGACGACGCTCGGCGTCGCCACTCGCCACCACGCGCGCGCGAGAGGCGCGCAGTTCGTCCGCCTGTGCCCGCAGTTCGTCGAGCGTGGTCTGCAGGGCGGTGTCGAGTTGGGCGTTGTGCAGGGCGAGGCCGACTTGACGGGCGAGGTCGGCTAGAACTCGGTCGTCCTCGTCGCGAAAGGCAACGGCGCCCGGTGCGCGTGAGACGACAATGATGCCCAGCAGTTCACCGGCGTGACTGATCGGCGCGACGCGAAGAGGTCCGGCCGCCGCGGTCGTGGCGATCGACGGTATCCAGACCGACGCCCAGGCGTTCCCCGACACCCCGGCGCGCGCGACGACCGTTCGCTCCTCGCGCGAGATCTGAATCGACCTCGTGGGGCGGTCGGGCACGGAGACAGCGAGGTCCAGCACCTCGCCGTTGCCGGTGAAGATCTCGGCCGAGGTGAGGGTGAGGGTCTTGCGTAGGGACTCGACGAGTTGCAGCAGCAGTTCATCCATTGGAATGGCGCGGGTCATGCGACTACCGAAACTGCGCACCACCTCGTCGGGCGCCTCTCGCGAACCGTAGGTGAAGCTCGTCGCGATCCGGGTGAAGCGCGCGCGCAGCGCGAGTTGCGCGATGGCCGCGGCCGCTGCGGCCGCCATGGCCCACCACAGCAGGTCGCGGCCCGAGCGATTGGCGGGGGCCTTGTCGAACCCGCGCACCGCGAGCAGGTACGCACCGGCCACGATCGCGACGGTGCCGAGGGTCGTGAGCAGGTGGACCAAGACGCGATCGGCGTGTTCGGCCACGCGGGCCGATCCCATCGCGAGGCCCAGTGGAACAAAACAGGTGAGCGCCAGCAACGTGGGGGCGACGTCGAGTGGCCAGTCGACCAGTGAGTGCAAGGTCAGGACGATCACGCCGAGAGTGAGGGTCAGCGTGACTCCGACGGTGACGGTCTGAACTCGTTGTCGACCGCGCGCGGATGCCACCACGTACCGCGCCCGCGCGGCCGGGAACGTCGTGGCGAGTGCGATCACCCAACCGATCGCGAGTGGCCACGGTGACAGAGCTCGCGAGCTCGTGAGATACACAATGCACAGGGCGACGGCGACTGTGTACCAGGCGATGGCCGCGAACTGACGCGAGCGATCAATGAGCCGACCATCACTGAGAGCCAAGACGAGCTGAACGACCACCGCCATGGTCAGCAGCGCAGCCACCTCAGCCAACTTTCGAGAGGTGCCGTCAACGCCGAGGCCGTGACGATCGCCAACGCGCATGGCCACGACGGCCACCCCACCTCCGAGAGCGACCAGCGAACACAGCACCGCGATGCCGGAGTCTTGGGACATCCCGCTGAGGGCGGCGATCGACCAGCACAGAACCGCGATGCTCGCGATCACCCAGAAGACCAGGCGGCCGGCGTGCGGCGCGTCGACGAGGGCGACGAGTACCGCGACGAGCGACAAGGCGACAAATAGCCCCGTCGCCAGGCGTCGGCGTCCGGACACGGCCGTCACGCTCGGCGCACGAGAAGAGGTCACGCTCAGTGCGTTGCGCGTACTCAGAATGTGCCGATCACCGTGACGGTCTCGGTCGCGCTGTCGTCGCCGTCGCTGAGAATTCGTCCGTCGCGCATGCGCAAGACCGTGTCGGCCGCGGTTGCCACGTGGGCGTCGTGGGTGACCAGGATGATGGTTTGGCCCTGGGCGTGCAGTCGACTGAGCAGTTCGATCACCTCTTGACCACCGACCGAGTCGAGGGCTCCGGTCGGTTCGTCCGCGAGCAACAGTGTGGGCTCGTTGGCGAGGGCTCGGGCGATCGCCAGACGTTGGCGCTGTCCGCCCGAGAGCACCCCGGGCATCTCGGACGCCTTGTCGCCGATACCCAAGAGGTCGAGGAGGTCGCGCGCGCGTGACTCGGCGGCCTTGCGATTGCGACCGGCGATGATGGCGGGCAGCGCCACGTTTTCGAGCACGCTCATGCCTTCGAGAAGATTGAAGAACTGAAAGACGATCCCGATGTGCTTGCGACGAATGAGGGCGTGGCTATCCTCGTTGCCGTCCGACATTGACTCACCGGCCACGACGATGGTTCCTTCGTCGGCGTCCTCGAGTCCTGCGATCAGGTTGAGAAGAGTCGACTTGCCGCACCCCGAGGGCCCCATCAAGGCGACGAAGGATCCTCGTTCGACCGTGAGATCCACGCCGCGCAGCGCGCGTACCGGCGCCAGTTCGGCTTCGAAGGTCTTGCGCACTCCGCGCACCACGAGCGCGGGCTGCGTGAGATAGTCCTCGGTCACGTCGATTTCGATGGACGTCATAGTGATTCTCCTTGTTGTGCCTTGGTGAGGCTTGGTTCAACTGCGGGCTGTATCGCGAGGATCTTGTAGGACACCACCGGCGTGTCGCGGCCCTTGACGAGTTGTGCGTCGAGTTCGATGGTCGCCACGTCGAGGGTCAAGGCCAACTTCGTTGGTTCAGATAGAACGGTCTCACCGGCCGAGGCCAACTGTTGGAGGCGCTGGGTGAGATTCACCGTGTCACCCACCAGCGTGTACTCCAGGCGCTCTTCGGACCCGAGGAGCGCGGCCGCCACTTCGCCGGTGGACACACCGATACCGAGGCCGAAGACGGGAAGGTCTTCGACGACCCAGCGGTCGTTGATCTCGGCCTGGAGGGCGTGCATGCTCGCCGCGGCCAGGACGGCCCGATCGGCGTGGTCCTCACTGGGCACGGGTGCCCCAAAGACCGCCATCACCGCGTCGCCGACGAACTGCATGACCGTTCCCCCTTGCCCAATAATGGCGCGATTCATCGCGGCGCGGTGGGTGTTCAGTTGGGCCGCCAACTCACTCGGATCGGCGTGCTCGGCGATCGTGGAGTACGAACGAATGTCGCTCATGATCACCGTGCAGTCCAGGCGCTCGGTTTCGCCGATGTGCCGGCCCTCGTTGCGCAGTTTCTCGGCGATACCTCCGGGCAGGAGTCGTGACAGCGTCTCACCTTGTTCTTCTCGGTCGACGATGGACTGGTGCAGGTTGCGCAGGCGATCGAGGGCTCCTTGGTGCCCTGCGCTGACCTCCTGGGCGAGTTTGAGGAAGAGGGCTTGAACCTGAGCATCGACGGCCTCGGGCGTGAGGCGCCGAGCGACGGCGATCGCCTTGATCGGTTTGCCCTCGGCGACGAAGGCGAGCAGGGCCTCTTCGGACTCGGAGAGCTCGCTGTTGGACGTCACCGGGCGCATGAGGGCTTCGACGATGGTGGGGTCGAGGGCGGTGCCGCCGGTGGCGACCATGCGGATGGCTTCGATGAGTTGATTGCCCTGGGCGAGGTGGTCCTTTAAGAGGTAGCCATAGCCGGCCGAGCCCTCGGCGAGCAGGGCGACCGCGTACTCCGGGTCGTCGTACTGACTGAGGACCACGATGCCGGTGCCGGGGTGGCGCTTGCGTACTTCCTTGGCCGCCTCGATCCCCTCGCGGTTGAACGACGGCGGCATGCGAATGTCGGTCACGAGCACATTGGGCGCACACGCACTGGCTCCTTCGACGGTCTCGTCGTAGTCCGAGGCGACGCCCACGATCCGTAAGTCGGCCTGACGGTCGATGAGCGCTCGCACGCCCTCGCGAACGAGCAGGTTGTCGTCGGCCAGAAAGACCGTGATGACCGAGTCGCGCTCGAGATTGGGATCGCTCACGCAGAGAGTTTCACCCTTCGGAGCCATCTCGGCTAGGGGGCGAGCCACCATATCTATAGGGGTGATAGGCCCACCTCGGGCGGTTGCGTCACCACTATTTACCTCACCCCTCGCGACCGGCACGCTGGGCCTATGAGATACCAAAGTTCTATTACTACGCTGTCATGGATTCCCTCCGAGGCCGTCCAGGGTTCGACAAGACTCGCCTTTGACGCCGGCATGACTCACTACGATCAAGCGCCGCCCGATGAGATCGAGAGTCTCGACGCGCTGCGTCGCGACGACAGGTTTCGGTTCGCGAATCGCCTGGCCGCCTCGATCCAGGTGAACTCCAAGGGCGAGATCACCGGGGCGAGCTACACCGGCGGCGGGATGATCGGCAGCACGACGGTCAAGTTAGGTCCCGTCAGCCACGTCTTTGACGCGGTCGCCCTGCCCGACATCAAACAGAAGCCCGTCTACGGCGACGGGTGGGTGCGCTTTACCCAGACGGCCGGTGGCCGCACCGGGATGCCCGCGCCGCGCCGGGTGCGCCGCGCCCCCTTCGTCCAGTGGAATGGGCCGCTCGCCTGGACGACGCTCTCACTCACGATGTACGCCAACGGCGAGTCCAAGGGCGCGCTCGTGGGGGCCAGTCGATTTCCCCGCCACTGGGTCTACGACGCCGAGGATCGCCTGAGTGCGAAGTCGGGCCTGATTGACTTCACCGACTGGTACCGCAAGGCTTTCGGTAAGCAGACGCCCTGGGGCAGTCAAGACTCCGACGCGTTTGTCACGACCGTCGAAACGGCCCTGGAGAGAAACCTGTCGCACAAACTCATGGCCGGGGCCGCCAAACCTAAGATCAAAAAAGTGAAGCCCGGAACAGTGCTCGTGGCTCAAGGAACTCCGGGTTCCGACGTCTTCTTGATTCTCGATGGTGTGCTGCGCGTGGAGGTGGACGGCGAACGCGTCGCCGAGTACGGACCCGGCGCGATGCTGGGTGAGCGCGCCCACTTAGAAGAAGGAGCGCGGACCTCGACGTTGGTCGCGGTCACCGAGTGCCGCGTAGCCTCGGTGCCCGCCGCCTCGCTCGATCGCAGTTCTCTCGAGGAACTCTCCAGCGGTCACCGTCGAGAAGACTCGACGACCGGGTAAGTGTGAGGATCCACGTCCTCGGAGTTCGAGGTTCGACACCCGCTCCGGGCGCGGAGTTTCTTCGTTACGGCGGGCACACATCGTGCGTGGCGATCGCCCACGACGGTGAACGGCCCTCGCTCGTGCTGGACGCGGGCACCGGAATTCGCCGCCTGCCCGAGTTGATGGACGGTGGCGCCTTCTCGGGCTCGTTGCTGCTTTCGCACCTGCACTGGGATCACGTCCACGGGCTGCCTTTTTGTACCGCGACCGACCGTGACGACGCGAGAACCTCACTGTTCATCCCCGACCAGGGTGATGGTTCGGACCCCTTGGAGTTACTCGCCCGTGGCATGTCGCCGCCGCACTTTCCCGTGCGGCCCGAAGATCTACGCGGTGAGTGGTCCTTTCGCGCCTTGACCTCGGGAGACTTAGATCTCGAAGGCTTTCGCGTTCGCGTCGCCGAAGTGCCGCACAAGGGTGGGCGCACGTTTGGCTTTCGAGTGAGCGACGAGTCCTCGAGTGTTACGTACATCCCCGATCACTGTCCGACCGCACTCGGAGAGGGTCCCGATGGACTCGGCGAGTATCACCCCGCCGCGCTCTCGCTGTGTGAGGGCATCGACGTTCTGATCCACGACGCGCAGCTCGTGCGCGAGGAACTCGCCGCCGAGGGTTATTTCGGACACGCCGCCGCGGAGTATGCGGTGGAGTTGGCTCGCCGCAGCGACGTAGCGCGCGTCGTTCTCTTTCATCACAAGCCCGATCGCAGCGACGCCGAACTCGACGCCATCGCGGAAAGGTTCTCTGCACTGCCGGGAGTCGAGGTTGCAACCCAGTCGACGGTCCTGGAGCTCTAGTGGCCTCGGGGTCGCTCGACGCGGTCGTGATCGGGTCGGGACCCAACGGTCTTGCGGCCGCGCTGGCGCTGGCGCGCGCGGGCCTGTCGGTCGAGATCCTGGAGGCGGCGTCAACTCCCGGGGGAGGATGTCGGACCGAGGAGCTGACCCTGCCCGGCTTTTCGCACGACGTGTGCTCGACGATCCAGTCGATGGTGAGTCTTTCGCCCTTCTTTCGAGAGTTCTCCGACATCGCCCGGTCGGTCACGATGCTCGAGCCAGAGGTGGCCTTCGCTCATCCACTCGATGACGGTCGCGCCGCGTACGTGTCCACGTCGCTCGAGGACACTGTCCAGAGTCTGGGTGTCGACGGGACTACATACCGCCGGCTCTTTGAACCCCTCGTGCGCGACGCGCCACGCTTGACGTCGACAGTTCTGTCGCCGCTGCGCGCGCCACCGGCAAATCCGCTCACGATGGCGCACTTTGCGCGCAACGGACTTCCCTCCGCCCACCATCTGGCAAAGAGATTCTCGACTTCCGAAGCCCGCGGCCTGATAGCGGGAGTGTGTGCGCACTCGATGCTGGCGCTGGACGCGCCCGTCACGGCAGCTTTCGGGATCTTTCTCGCCGTGACCGCTCACGCCGGGGGTTGGCCCGTGATCGAAGGCGGCAGTGGACATCTCGTTGGCGCCTTTGTCGACGCGCTGGAGAAAGAGGGCGTCGAGATTCGCCTTGATCGACCCGTTCGTTCGATGAGCGACGTGCCGAGCGCGCGCGCCACCGTCTTCGATACGTCGGTTCCCGGACTCCTGGCGATCGCGGGCGAGCGTCTCTCGCCGCGCTACAAGGCATCGGTCTCGCGATTCGAACGCGGCCCGGGCGTCTTCAAGCTCGACTGGGCACTCTCGGGTCCCGTTCCTTGGACCGCCGAGGTCGCCCGGCGCGCCGGCACCGTGCACGTGGGGGGAACGTTTGAGGAGATCGCGGCGTCCGAAGACGACGTCGCGCACGGGCGCCACTCCGAGAGTCCGTACTGCATCGTGGTCCAAGCCAGTGTGGCCGATGCGACGCGCGCGCCCGCAGGCCAACACACGCTCTGGGCGTACTGTCACGTGCCCAACGGGTCGAGTGTCGACATGACCGAGCAGATCGAACGCCAGATCGAACGCTTCGCTCCGGGCTTTCGCGATCTCGTTCTTGCGCGGGTGTCGACCTCTACGGCCGAGGGCGAAGCTCACAACGCCAACTACCTCGGCGGGGACATCTCGGGGGGTGCGGGCACACTTCGCCAGACGATCTTTCGACCCGCGCTGCGCTGGAACGAGTACCGCACGGGTGCGGCGGGTCTGTATCTCTGTTCCGCGTCGACCCCACCGGGCGGCGGGGTGCACGGTATGTGCGGGTGGGGGGCCGCTCGCACCGTTCTCGGCGACCTTCACGTCCGTGGCTAGCTCGATCGCATCGCGGGCGTCGATGGGACGGGCGTGACCGACTCACTGCGCCTGGCGTGGTTTCGACTGACGCGTCGTCGTGCACTTGAGCGCTCGTCGCTCGTTGCTCTCGCCCTGGTGCTCGGCGTGCTCGGCGGGGTCGGCCTGGCCTCGATCGCAGGGGCGCGAGCCACCGATGTCTCCTACACGACCTTGCTCGCTCGCTCAAACCCTTCGGCGGTGAGTCTCAACATCGGCTCGCCGATCTCAACGTCTGCGTTTTCCAAGATTCCCGGCGTCATCCACGTCGGCGTCGCGGACGAGACGTTCTTCGCGGTGCCACTGACGCCCAAGGGAACACCATTCTTCGGTTCGGGCAATGTGGTCCCCGAGGCCGGACTGGACGGTGAGTTCTTTACCCAGGACCGCGTGGGTGTGGTCCAAGGACGCCTGGCGAATCCGCACCGAGCCGATGAGTTCATGGCCACGGCGCTCGGTGAACGCCTCATGGGATGGCACCTCGGCAGCGTCATCAAGATGGGCGTCTACACGCTTCGCCAGACCGGTACGAAGGGATTCGGAACGACGGCGGTCCCCCCGAGCAAGATCATCTACGAGCACCTCGTGGGAACGATTGTCTTTGACAACGGGGTCGTCGAAGACTCCGCAGATCAACTCCCCACGTATTACGTCCTGACCCCCGCCGCGGCGAAGGGTGACACGTCCGGCTTCCAGTACGTCGAGTACAACTTCGCTCTCAGCCCTCGGCCAACGAGACCGCGGTCGTGCACGACATCGAGCGGGTACTGCCCAAGGGCCAGACGTTCGACTTCGACCATCTCTCGGCGATCGAGGGCGAAGTGAATCGCAGTGTGCGACCCGTGGCGCTGGCCCTGGGCGTCTTTGGCGCCCTGGCCCTTCTCGCCGCGCTCCTGGTGGGTCTTCAGATGATCGCTCGGCGTCTCTCAGCCCAGCGATCCGACCACGAGATCATGCGAGCTCTCGGCGCGAGTCGTCCGGCGCTACTTTTCGACGCGATCCTGGCTCCTATTCTCGCCACCTTGGCGGGAATGATCCTCGCCCTTCTGATCGCCACGGCTCTGTCGTCACTCACGTTGCTCGGTCCCGTGCGTCCCCTGCTCCACGAGGGGACGAACTTCAACGCGTCGATCTTGTTGGGTGCGGCCGGGGTCCTGTTCGTGATCCTCGCGGCGGCGAGTGCCGCGCTGGCGATGCGACGCGCGCCCGGACGCAGCAGCCTGCAGTACCCGCGGCCGGTCTCGCGTGACGCGGACTGGCCACCAGAGCGGGACTGCCCGCGCCGGCGGCGACCGGAATCGGCTTCGCCTTCGAATCAGGCTCGGGGCAGCGGACAGTCCCGGTGCGGTCCGTGCTCGTCGGGATTACGATCGCCGTCACGTTGCTCGCGAGCACGCTGACCTTCGCGGGAGGGCTGTCGGCGCTGATCTCGCGTCCCGCCTTGTACGGATGGAACTGGAACTACGCCCTCGCCTCGGGTAACGAAGTGCCGCCGAAGAGTCTCGCGGTCCTTGAGCACCACTCTCGTGAACTCGAGTGGTCGGGGGTGAACTTTGCCGACGTGCAGATCGATGGCGTGAGTGAACCCGTGTTGATCTCGCCGGCGAACGCCGCCGTCGCACCACCTTTGCTCTCCGGTCACCAAGTGCGAGCGGCCAACCAGATTGTGCTGGGGGCAGCGACGTTGTCCGCCCTGCACAAGCGCGTCGGTGAGACCGTCGAAGTGGGCTACGGCGAGAAACAGGACTATCCCGCGTACCTCCCGCCAACCAAAGTCACGATCGTCGGATCGGCCACCCTGCCTGCGGTTGGTCCGGCGGGTACGTTTCACCCCTCAATGGGCGTTGGGGGCATCGTCGATGCGGGTACGGAGCCGGCGGCACTGCGAAAGGCGATTCGCTCGCAACAGCTTCTCGGAGGCGACGACATGTACTTCGTTCGATTTCGCCCCGGCGTGACGCGCGAACAGGGACTCGCCATCGTGACCAAAGCCGCTCGGGCCGGGGACGCCCAGTTCGCGGCGGTGCCCAATAACGCGGGTCAGGGTGACACCGTCTCGGTGCTGAGCGTGCAGTATCCCGCCGAGATCATCAACTATCGCTCGATGGGCAGCACGCCACTGTGGTTGGCCCTGGCCTTTGCGATCGGGATGACCATTGCGTTTGGGCTGACTGTCACTTCGTCGGTTCGACTGCGCCGGCGTGACTTAGCTCTGCTCAAAACACTGGGGTTCACCCGTCGCCAGATCCGCTCGTGCATCTCCTGGCAGGCGAGTGCTGCGGTCGCGACGGGGGTGATCATTGGCATTCCCCTGGGCATCTTGTTGGGCCGGGAGCTCTGGACGCTCTTCGCGACGCGAGATCTACGCTGTTCCCTTTGCCGCGATACCGACTGTCTCGCTCGTCGTGCTGGGCGTGGGCGCGCTCGTGCTCGCCAACCTCGTTGCTCTTATCCCGCAGCATCTCGCCGCACGCACGCCGGCGGCGATCGCTCTTCGGGCCGAGTAAGAAACGTCGTGTCGCGCATCACGGCGCGATCGTGAGGCGTCCCCCCGCGTTACTCCGAGCGAAATGTCAAGCCCGGTGATGTGCGAGCCGCGCTGCGCCCAGGCCAAGTGGCGGTCAGGATGGCGATTACTATCGTGCCGACCCCGACCAGCGTGAGGGCACCGACGGGCACCGTGGGGTGCGGCACGGCGTTGATGTCGCGCGCGAAGAGCGTCCAGAGTTCTCGACCCAAGAGAATACCGAGCGGGATGCCCACCACGACGCCCACGAGCGCATCGACACTCGCCTGATAGACGATGGCCGACGCCGCGGTTCGTCTGGTGAGACCTAGCGTCTTGAGGATCGCCAGATCGCGGCGACGACGACGCACCGAGGTGATCAAAGTGACCGCGAGTGCGCCCACCGCACCGGCGGCGAGCGCGGAGGCTAGCAAGACCGGGGTCGTGCCGATGGAGCGGTAGTCAACGATCTGGGCGGGGCGCTGGACGGACAGGACGGTAACGTAGTTGCCCGCCCCGTTGGGGTCATGGGCGAACGTGGCGTTCGCGACCGCGGCGACGCGCTCAAGGTTGGCTCGTCCGGCGCTCGCACTCACGCCCCGTCGCAGACGAACGAAGACGAGGGCCGGGCCGTTGAGGTTGGGGTCTTTGCTCGAAACGGCCCGCACGAAGGCGGCGGGCTCGAAGCCGCTGGGCAACAGAGCGCCCGATCCCATCGACGTGTGATCGGCCACCGACGTGGCGTACCCCACCGCGGGAAAGGTGGCCGTGCCCACGATGGTGAGCGTGGTGGGAGCAATGTAATAGGCCTTGTCCGCGGGCGTGTTGTACGAAACGCTCACGGTTTGGCCGATGCGCCGGTGCAGCAGCGCCAGCGTCTGATTGCCGAGCACGATCTCAGAATTCGTCCTCAGACCATGTCCGGTGAGGATGGGTGGCATGACTTCGGCCTTTGGTGAGGCGATGAGCACGGGCACGGACAGACCGTCAATGGTGACGTCGGTGTACTGCACCCCGCTCCACGCAGCGACGTCGTGGTCGTGCTTGAGGCGAGCGATCGCAGTGGGGGGCACCGCATTGGTCGGGTTCAGCGCGTAACTCCAGTTCCAGCCGTAGAGGGCCGGACGTGAGATCAGCGTGTTCAGCCCACTCGCGAAGGTCAGTGTCGTGACCATGAGGGCCACCGCGAAAATGGATCCGAAGAGTACCGAACGCACCGGGACGTCGTCGCTGCCCCCGCGGGGCTCGAGGGCAAAGTGTGCACCGAGTGTGGCCGCCGTGGGCAGCGACAGCGAGCGCACGCGTCGCACCGTGACCGAGGGGGGTCGTCGAGAGTGGACTCCGCGTTCTCGGTGCGCGGCGCTCACGAGCGCGCTCGCGAGCGAGAACCCGAGTAGCACCACGAGTAAGACGAGGGCACCTCCCGCGACTACCGTCGCGTCGAAGGAAAATCCGCGGTCGGGATAGACCGCTCGCACCGGTCCCAGCGGCGCCAGGGGTGAGAGCGCGAGCGCGATGAGAATCGCGAGCACAACTCCGCCCAGCACGCTCGCGACGACTCCCACCAGGGTCTCCAGCAGGAGCTCCCGGGGACTCGCGCCCACCGCGCGCAGGATGCGCCGATCGCTCACGTCGCGGCGAACCAGGCGCGAGATCGACTGCATCGAGAGCAGCAGGCAGACCAGAGCGGCGATAACGCCGAAGGCTCCCAGCGCCACCGACTCGGGCTTGAGGGCTAGTTCGATCGTGGAGAGGACGTGGGACGTGACGTGAAATTGATACGTCTGGCCCACGGGCACCAGATGGGTGAGCTCCTGTTCGACGCGGGCCAGATGGGCGTCGCCGTCGCGCAGCTGAATCTCGTACTGCACGGGCATCAGCCACGAGGGGTCGAACGCGCCCGCCTTCTTTACGAGTGCGGGAGAGATGAACACAAAGCCGTACGCCTTATCCACGTCGTCTTGGACGATCTCGCTGCTCTCCGCCACGATCCCCACCACGTGGGCGTCAATGAGAAGGTGAGGCTTGACCCGCGACGTGCCGAATCCGGGCAGGCTCGCTTGGCTGGGCGCGTAGAAACCGAGCGGCACGGTTTGACCGAGTCGGACACCCCAGATTCGTGCAGCGCCGGGCGTCATCACGATCTGATTGATGTGGGAGGGATCGGCGAGATGCCCCGCGAGCAGAGCCAGTCGATCCTGTCGGGTGAGATAGCCGTCGGTACTACCCGCGACCACCACTGAGTTGACCGTGCTGAGTCGCGGCGCACCGCGGGAGTTGAGCGGTACAGCGGCGCCGGCAGCCAACGTGCGAACCCGCGCGACATCGGCCAGGCGCTCAATGGCGATGGTGATCGAGCGCCCTGCTGCCCCGGTGAGGTTCGAGTAGACGGCCATGCTCAGGGTCGAGGGGTTGGTACTCGCCAGAAACGTGGGGTACGAGGACTGCGTGCGACGCGCTCCCGCGAGTGAACCCATCGCCAGACCTCCGGTGAGGCCGATGAGGAGGATCACGCTGAGGTACGCACCTCGCCGGCGGGACAAAGTGCCTCGGAACCGGTACCAGGCCACGTTCCAGGTTCGACTCGTCACGGGGCCAAGCTCCTCCACGCGAGTATGGCGCACAGGTGCCCGGAGGCACGAAGGATGCGACTCATGCCGGTGGCGACCCCCGAAGTCGGTAGAAGAACTAAGAGAGATACTGCCAGCGCAGGGGCTCATGTGCGCAGGTGGCTGGCAACACTTGAGTGCGTCGTGCTAGCACCTCAGCACGGGAACGCTTAGAGAGTCGGTGTGCCTGGCGCGAGCCCGGTGCCCGAGGAGCCGTCATCCGCGGCGTTCGGTGAGCCACTCGAGGGCGGACCCGAGGCGGGTGGGTTCGGTGGTGAAGCGGGCGGCGCCGGAGCGCCGGCGGGCGGGGGCGGCTCCCAGAGAGGCGGTGACGGAATCGGCGTCGCGCCGGGTCGAAGTTGACCGATACCCGCGCCCAGCATGATCGAGTTTGGTATTCGCAGGACTCCGTCATCGCTCATGACCGTCACGTACGTGAGCCCGGTGCCGAGGACCTTGACGTCGATGACACCCAGCGTGCCCGAGCGGATGCGAATGGTGTCGCCGACGACGAAGGGTCGAGCGAACAACATCACCACGGCCGCGAAGATATTGCCCAGGCTCTGCTGGGCGGCGACGCCGAGGATGATGCCCGCGATGCCCGCGCCGATCAAGAGGTGATCGAGCGACACGCCCAGCACCGCGAGCAACGCGATGATCAAGATCACGTAGCCCAGTCCGTAGGTGACCAGGCGAATCGTGCCGCCCGCGCCCGGGTTTGACTGGCGTGAGACGAATCGTCCGAGGGCGCGCGAGAGGTGGACGATGGCGTAACCGCCCGCAATCACGAGCACGAGGGCCGCCGCCCAGCCGTAGAGCTTTTGGTGCAACGACGAGTGTTCGATCTTGCCGAAGGCCCGTCCGAGACCGAGAGCGGTCATGGCAATCACCGCCGCCGCGGATCCGAGGACCCATTCGGTCTTGAGTGAGTGCTTGGCTGTGGCTGTAAGGCTTCTCGTCACTGACGACAACTGTAGAAGAGGTCGAGTTCTGGTCGATGCTTCACGGATTCAACGGCGCAATCACGTGATTTGGCGAGTCGCGCATCCTTCGCTGCACCGCGTTCTTCGAGTGCTGTGATGCGTGCCCTCTAAGGTTGGCTGGCGTATGACGGAACGACTGATGACGAGCCACGACGAGCCCGTCATTCTCACCCAGGACCTCACCAAGCAGTACTCCGGGATGGAGGGCCCGGCCGTTGACGGCTTGAATCTCGCGGTACGCCAGGGTGAGATCTTTGGACTGCTCGGGCCTAACGGTGCGGGCAAGACGACCACGGCGGGAATTCTGACCACGCGTGTCGTACCCACCTCGGGCAATGCGTACGTGGCAGGAATCGACGTGCGGGCACACCCCGCACTCGTCAAGCAAGTCTCGGGCATCGTCTCCCAGCAGAACACCCTCGATCGTCAACTCACCGTGTGGGAGAACCTCTACTTTCACGGTCGGCTCTTCGGCATTGGCGCGAAGGAGTCGCGCGAGCGCGCTGATGAACTGCTCGGTCGATTCTCGCTCTCCAACTGGGCCAAGGCATCGGTGTACGCCCTCTCGGGGGGTATGGCCCAGCGCCTCATGGTCGCCCGGGCGATCTTTCATCGGCCGGCGGTGCTCTTTCTCGATGAACCCACGGCCGGACTCGATCCCCAGAGCCGTCTGGCGCTCTGGGAGATGTTGGGTGAACTCAACAAGACGGGTCAGACCGTCGTGCTCACGACGCACTACATGGAAGAAGCGGACACGTTGTGTGATCGCGTGGCGATCATGGACCACGGCAAGATCCTCGCGCTCGACACGCCGACCACCTTGAAGCAGAGCACGGGGGCGGACACGATCGTCACCGTCAAGGTCTCGTCTGACGGCGAGAAACTGGCCCAGGCCCTCGAACGGGACATCGCGGGCATCGTGAGCACGCGCGTCGTAGAGAATACGGTGACCGCCCAAGTGGAAGGTAGCGATCGATTGGTGCCGCGCGTGGTGAACGTCGCCGAGGCCTCCCAGATCGAGATCATCGATCTCACGGTCGCCGAACCCACGCTCGAGACCGTCTTTATCAACCTGACCGGCAAGGAGTTGCGCGAGTGACGGTGACAAGGGTGGAGATCGTTCCGACACGTTCGGTGTTTGACGCCAGTCGCCTCGCGATGGGTGGACTCTTGTTGCGCGACCTCGTCGTGCTGCGCAAGACGTTTCGCGAGTTTGTCCTACGAACCTTGATCCAGCCCTTCTTATTGTGCTTCGTCTTTTTGTACGTGTTTCCGAAGATTGGCCAGGCCGTCGGCGGCGGCGGGCCGGGCGCGTCGACCGCGTTCGCGACGATCTTGGTGCCCGGTGTCGTGGGGATCACGATCATGTTTCAAGGCGTGCAGTCGATCGCGCTCACCATGGCCCAAGAGTTCGGCTTCACCCGAGAGATCGAGGACCGCGTCCAGGCTCCCTGTCCCATCTGGCTCGTCGCCATCTCGAAGGTCATCTCGGGCGCGGTGCAGGGACTGATCGCCGCGGCCATTGTCTTTCCGATCGCCTCGGTCGTGCACGCGGCCGGCGTGAAGGCGGACGTGTCACTGCACTGGTTGATCATCCTCACTCTGGTGCCGATCGCCTGCGTCACGATGGCGGGATTGGGACTGATCCTCGGGACGTCCTTTGAGCCCCGCAACATCGGACTTATGTTCGGCTTCATCATCCTGCCCATCACGTTCTTGGGTGGCACGTACTACCCCTGGACGCGCCTGGCGCCGGTCAAGATTGGCAGTTTTCACTGGCTGCAGACGGTGGTATTGATTAATCCGCTGGTCTACGTCAATGAGGGCATGCGCGCCGCATTCACCAATGCCCCCCATATGCATCTCTACGTGATCTACCCCGTGATGATCGGATTCTGTGTTCTGTTCTTGTATCTGGGACTACGCAACTTCCGTCGTCGCGTGCTCTCCTAGCGCACGTCGGCGTCAGAGCCAGGTGGGCCCAACGAGTATCGTGACCTCCTGATGGTGCTCTCGGATCGATCGATAAAAGAGGCGCTGGAGCAGGGCCGACTCGTGATCGAACCGCTCGGCGAGGACTGCATACAGCCGTCTTCGGTCGACGTGCACGTCGATCAATACTTTCGCGTCTTTCGCAACTACTCCCAGCGGGTCATCGACGTGCGCGAAGCCCAAGAGGACCTCACCGAACTCGTCGACGTGGGACTTGATAACCCCATGATCCTGCACCCCGGTGAGTTCATGTTGGGCTCGACCACCGAGCGCGTGGCCCTGCCCGACGACATCGTGGGCCGACTCGACGGCAAGAGCTCACTCGGTCGCCTGGGACTCGTGATTCACTCGACGGCCGGCTTCATTGACGCGGGCTGGGATGGCCACATCACCCTGGAACTCTCGAATGTGGCCAACCTGCCGATCACGCTGTATCCCGGCATGAAGATCGGCCAGATCAGCTTCTTCGAGATGACCACGCCCGCCGATCGCCCGTACGGCTCATCGGGCCTGGGATCTAAGTACCGCGGTCAGCGAGGACCGACGCCGAGTCGCTACTCGGAGAACTTCAAGACCCCCGAGAAGTAGGAGAGACGTGCTCGCTCGCATCATCATCGGCCTCGGTATCACCGTCATCCTGTTTTCGATCGCGGGACGGCGCTTCTATTGGGTCTCGCGGCTCATTCGCTCGGGGGCACCCGCGCCCAGGCGCTGGCAGGGACTGCGCAAGGTCACCGACGCCGAGGTCACCGAGGTCGCGGGGCAGCGCAAACTCCTTAAGTGGACCGTGCCGGGCCTGGCGCACTTCTTTACGATGTGGGGCTTCACGGTCCTGCTCACGACGATCATCGAGGCGTACGGCTCACTGTTTGATCGGGACTTTCACATTCCGTGGATCGGTCAGGACAACTGGCTCGCCTTCGTCGAGGACTTCTTTGCGACCGCGGTGCTCGTGTCGTTGTGCGTCTTTACCATCATTCGGATAAAGAACGCGCCAGCCAAGAAGCAGCGTGAAAGTCGCTTCTTCGGTAGCCATACCGGGGCCGCCTGGATGGTGCTCGTGATGATCGCCCTGGTGATCATCACGCTGCTTCTCTACCGCGGCGCACAGATCAACACCGGGCATTTCCCGTTCACGCAACCTCAAGCCGGTGGTCTACGCGTTTTCGGGGTGCCCAGTCTACTTTCTTCGCGAGTCACGCCTCGTCCTGGGCGTTCGCCTCAAAGATCGTCGCTAGCTGGCTCGCTCCGTTGGGGTATGGCGTCAACAGTGTGCTCGAGGCCGTGTTCCTACTACTCAACATCGGCGTGATCGCGAGCTTCCTCGTGTTCGTCTCGTACTCCAAGCACCTGCACATCTTCATTGCGCCCATCAATGTCGGCACCTCGCGGCGCCCGCGGGCCTTGGGCGGTCTGGATAAGACGCCCAACATGGACATGGAACAGGTCAGCGAAGACACGGTCTTCGGCGCGGGCAAAGTCGAGGACTTCACGTGGAAGCAGATGCTCGACTTTGCGACGTGCACCGAGTGCGGACGGTGTCAGAGCCAGTGCCCGGCGTGGAACACCGGTAAGCCCCTCAGTCCGAAGTTGCTCATCATGAATCTGCGCGACAACATGTTCGCGTCTGCAGACCGACTGCTGTCGGGCAACACTGAAGGCGAAGTGGCCACGCTCGTGCCCACGACAATTGACCCCGACGTGCTGTGGTCGTGCACGACCTGTGGCGCGTGCGTCGAACAGTGCCCGGTCGACATCGAGCACATCGACGCCATCATCGACATGCGCCGCTTCGAAGTCCTCATGGAGTCGCGGTTTCCCACCGAGGCGGGACTGCTGCTGCGCAACATGGAGAACCAGGGCGACCCGTGGGGGCTGGGTTCGTCCAAGCGCACGGACTGGCTGGCCGCGCTCGACTTCGAGGTCCCGGTCTTTGAGGGCGCGATCCCCGATGACGTTGAGTATCTCTACTGGGTGGGCTGTGCTGGCTCGCTCGACGAGCGCGCTCGCAAGCAGATCGTCTCGACGTCGCGCATGCTGCACCGCGCCGGGGTGAACTTCGGCATTCTTGGACCGCGTGAGTCCTGCACCGGAGACCCCGCGCGACGCATGGGCAATGAGTACCTGTTCCAGGAGATGGCCAAGGCGAACATCGCCACGCTCGACGAAGTCGGCGCGAAGAAGATCGTGGCGAGTTGTCCGCATTGCTTCAATACGATGAAGAATGAGTATCCCGCGCTCGGGGGCAACTACGAACTCATTCATCACTCCGAGTTGCTGAGCCACCTCGTCGCCACGGGACGGCTCACTCCGGGTCTGGGCTTCAGCGGCACGGTGACCTACCACGACCCGTGTTATCTGGGACGACACAACCGCATCTTCGAGCAGCCGCGCGACGTTCTCGATTCGGTTCCGGGCCTCACCAAGATCGAGATGGCCCGGCACAAGGAGCGGGGATTCTGCTGCGGGGCCGGTGGCGCACGCATGTGGATGGAAGAGACGATCGGCAAGCGCGTCAACATGGACCGGACCGAAGAGGCCTTGGGCACCGGGGCCGACACCATCTCGACGGCCTGTCCCTTCTGCATGATCATGTTGGACGACGCCGTGAAGGCCAGTGGCCGCGGCGACGACGTCTCGGTCGTCGATATCTCTCAGGTCATGGAGCGCTCGTTCGCTGAGTAAGTCCTCAAGGGGCCGGGTGTTCACACGCCCGAAACACGTCGCTAACTATTTCGAAATCCTGTCTTGACACACTGATCTCAAAATTCATCGAGGTCAGCGCTGCCCTCTTTTCAAAAGGGAGTAGATGTGCTGAGCGCAGTGACCAATATTGCCTATCCCAGTTGGCTGAATCCCGCGGACAATACGTGGCAGCTTGTGGCGGCCACCTTGGTGGGTCTCATGAGTTTGCCCGGTCTGGCCGTGCTGTATGGCGGACTGGTTCGCAAGAAGTGGATCGTTAACACGATGCTGATGACCTTCGTCGGGTTCTCGCTCGTGCTCATCGTGTGGTTGCTCTGGGGCTACAACATGGCCTTTGGCAAACTCGCACACTTCGGGCCGACCGGATCGTTCTGGAGTGGGTTCATCGGTCACTTCGAGCCCCTCGCGACCAATAGCTCGGAACAGGGTCAGGCGGTCTCGGGGGCGAACACTCTGATTCCGTTCCACTTCCCGACCGCGACCCTGGCGTACTTCCAATTCGTCTTCGCCGCGATCACGCCCCTGTTGTTCTTGGGCGCGCTCGTGGGTCGCCTCAAGTTCAAGGCGTGGCTGCTGATCGTGCCGCTGTGGATCACGCTGGTCTACTGCGTGAACGCGGCCCTGCTGTGGGGTGGTGGCTTCTTCGCCCAGAAGGGTGCGGTCGACTACTCAGGTGGCTACGTCATTCACCTCTCGGCGGGGGTAGCCGCCTTCGTGGGGGCGTGGATGATCGGACCGCGCCGCTGGCAGGACCGAGAGAACGCCTTCCCCTCGAATCTCATGATGGTTGCGGTGGGGGCGGGAATCCTGTGGCTTGGGTGGAACGGCTTTAACGGTGGTGACCCGTTCTACGCCGGCGCTGACGCAGCGTCAGCTGTGTTCAACACCAATATCGCGACAGCCGCGGGAGTATTGACGTGGCTGCTCTGGGACATGTTCGCTTCGAAACAGAAGAAACCGACGTTCTTGGGCGTCATCAACGGCATGATCTGCGGACTCGTTGCCATCACCCCGAGCGCTGGTTGGGTGAACGGCATCGGTGCTCTGTGCGTGGGAGTGATCGCGTCGTCGATCGTCTGGATCGCGTGGACCTACGTCTCGAAGCTCAAGCCGTTCTCGTTGGTGGACGACGCCCTGGGAGTGACCTACACCCACGGCTTCGCCGGCCTGACGGGCGGTCTCTTGGTCGGCATCTTGGCCGACCCCAAGATGGTGGAGTACGGCATCAAGGGCAAGAACTATGTGGGAGCGGGCAACTTCCACGTGGCCGGCTGGTTTTACGGCCACTCGTTCCATCAACTGTGGGAACAGTTCTTAGCGGCCCTCTGGATCATCGGGTGGACCGCAGTGGGGACGTTTATCGTCTTCACCGTGGTGAAATTCCTCTGCGGGGGTCTGCGCGAGTCCGATGAAATGTTGCGCGAGGGTGACCTCGCGATCCACGACGAAGAGGCCTTCCCCGAGCCCACCTTTGGTGAACCACTCGAATCGCCTAGTCACGTCCACAGCGACAACCTCTAAGGAGAGATCATGAAGCTAGTTACTGCGGTCGTCAAACCGTTCAAACTCGACGAGGTCAAAGAAGCGGTGAAGCAGGCCGGCGTGACCGGGCTCACGGTCGGTCAGGTCAAAGGATTTGGCCGCACCGGCGGGCACGTCGAAGTATTTCGCGGCAAGGAGTACATGTTCGACTTCGTGGACAAGATTCGCATCGAAGTCATCTGCACCGACGAACTGGTCGATGAACTCATCGAAGCGATCGTCAGCGCCGCGCGCACCGACACCGTCGGTGACGGCGTGGCGTGGGTGACCGACGTCGAGCACGTGGTGAGGATTCGGACCAACGAACGAGGGCCCGACGCCCTGTAGTTAGCCCGCCTGGCGCGCGACTGCCTCGGCTGCCCGAAGAGCGGCCTCCGGGTCGCCGAGGTAGCTCGCCGCCAGGACGTTGAGTTCGTGATCCAGCGTGAGGTGATAGGGAATGCCGGTGGGAATCTCGATGTCGGTGATTTCGTTCTCGCCAATGTTCTCTAACACCATGCGCAGCGCTCGCAGCGAGTTGCCGTGCGCGACCACGAGTACCGCACCGCCCTTGACGCCCTCGCTGCGAATGTCCTCGCTGATGACGTCGCGCAGGTAGGGCGTGGCTCGCGCCACGACGTCCTTCAGGCACTCGGTGCGCGGGATGAGATCGGCCGCCACGTCGCGGTAGCGCGGGTCGAAGCGGTTGTTGCGCGGATCGTCCAGGGGGAGTAGCGGCGGGGCCACGTCAAAGGAGCGCCGCCAGATCTTGACCTGCTCGAGTCCGAACTCCTCGGCCGTCTGCTTTTTGTCCTTGCCGGTGAGATCGCCGTAGTGGCGCTCGTTGAGGCGCCAGCTGCGCCGCACCGGTAGCCAGGATCTCCCCGCGCTGTCGAGGGCGATATTGGCCGTGCGGATCGCCCGGGTGAGCACCGAGGTGTGCACCACGCGCAGGTCCAGTTCCGCCTGACCCAGGAGTTCGCCGGCCACCCGAGCCTCGGCTTCCCCGGCTGGAGACAAGTCCACGTCTTGCCAGCCAGTGAAGAGATTGAGGTCGTTCCACTCGGATCGACCGTGTCGCAGCAGCACGAGGTCGGGCACGGATAAATGGTAGTCGGCACCAGGTATTTGAGTCTGGGCGCCCAGATCCCTGGAATTAAAGGGAATAACCGGTACTTACTAAGATCATTGTAATTCTTCTTGACAAGCAGAGGCTCAACTTAGTATTCTGGTTGTAGCGAATTCTGATACTCCGGATGCTCCGGGGTCCAGAGACCAAGAACAAGGAGTTTTTTCATGGCAAAGGCAGTCGGTATCGACCTCGGTACGACCAACTCAGTGGTGAGCGTGCTTGAGGCGGGAGAACCCGTCGTGATCCCTAACGCCGAAGGCAGCCGCACTACCCCCTCGGTGGTGGGATTCTCCAAGACCGGCGAGGTGCTGGTCGGAGAAGTAGCGAAGCGCCAGGCAATCACCAACCCCGACCGCACTATTCGGTCGGTCAAGCGCCACATGGGTGAGAACTGGAGCGTCGACATCGACGGCACCAAGTACACCGCCCAGGAGATCTCGGCGCGCATCCTCCAAAAGCTCAAGCGCGACGCCGAGGCGTACCTCGGTGACTCCGTGAGCCAGGCCGTCATCACGGTTCCCGCGTACTTCAACGACGCCCAGCGCACCGCGACCAAGGAAGCCGGCCAGATCGCTGGCCTCGAGGTCCTGCGCATCGTGAACGAGCCCACCGCGGCCGCGCTCGCCTACGGACTCGACAAGGGTCCGGCCGAGCAGACCGTGTTGGTCTTTGACCTCGGTGGCGGCACGTTCGACGTGTCGGTGCTCGAGATCGCCGACGGCGTCTTCGAAGTGAAGTCGACCGCGGGCAACACCCACCTCGGTGGCGACGACTGGGACGACGCGGTCATGAACTGGTTGATCAAGACCTTCAAAGACACCGAAGGCGTGGACCTCTCCAGCGACAAGATGGCCGTCCAGCGCCTCAAGGAGGCCTCGGAGAAGGCCAAGATCGAGCTCTCGGCCGTCCAGGAGACGCAGGTCAACCTGCCCTTCATTACCGCGACCGCCGATGGCCCCAAGCACCTCGACATCAAGTTGACGCGCGCCAAGTTCAACGAACTGACCTCGGACCTCGTCGACAAGTGCCGTGGACCCTTCGATCAGGCGATCAAGGACGCGGGCCTTACGCTCGACAAGATCGACCACGTCATCATGGTCGGTGGATCGACGCGTATTCCCGCCGTCCAGGAGCTCGTCATCAAGGTGACCGGCAAGGAGCCCAACAAGTCCGTGAACCCCGACGAAGTCGTGGCGATCGGCGCGGCCGTACAGGCCGGTGTGTTGAAGGGCGACGTGAAGGACATCTTGCTGCTCGACGTGACCCCCCTGTCGCTCGGTATCGAGACCAAGGGTGGCGTCATGACCAAGATCATCGATCGCAACACCACCATCCCCACGAAGAAGTCCCAGACCTTCACCACGGCCGACGACAACCAGCCGTCCGTTGAGGTGCACGTCCTACAGGGCGAGCGTGAGATGGCGTCCTACAACCAGACGTTGGGCAAGTTCCAGCTCGTGGGCATCCCGCCCGCGCCCCGGGGCATGCCGCAGATCGAAGTCACCTTCGACATCGACGCGAACGGCATCGTGCACGTCTCGGCCAAGGACCAGGCGACCGGGGCGACCCAGTCGATGACCATCACCGGTGGATCGTCGCTCTCCAAGGAAGAGATCGACCGCATGGTGCGCGACGCCGAGGCTCACGCCGAGGACGACCGCAAGCGCCGTGAGGAGGCCGAAGTGCGCAACAACGCCGACGGTCTGGTCTACTCGACCGAGAAGTTGCTCAAGGACCAAGCCGAGTCATTCCAGGGCAGCGAACGCACAGACGTCGAAGCCGCGCTGGCCACGTTGAAGGAGGCCCTCAACGGCACCGACATCGAGGCCATCAAGTCGGGCACGGACAAGTTGCTCAGCGTGAGCCAGAGCTTCAGCGCGCGTCTCTACGAAGAGGCCGCCAAGTCCAACATCAACGAGCCCGCGGCACCGGCCGGTGACGACGACGACATCGTCGACGCCGAGATCGTGGACGAATGAGCGACGAAGTAGAGAACGAGTCGGTCGCGTCGCCCGAGGACGACGCGACCGAAGCGTTCGACGATCGCAGCGAGGCCGAGCGTCAACGAGACGAGTACCTCGACGCCTTGCAGCGTCTTCAGGCGGAGTTCGAGAACTACCGCAAGCGCGTGGCCCGTACCGCGGACGACGCCGCACGCCGAGCGACCGGCGACTTTGTGGCCAAGCTCCTGCCGACCCTCGACGCCTTCGACTACGCCCAAGCACACTTTCCCGACGCCACGAGCGCCGAAGCGACTGCGCTCAGCCAGACCCGTGGTCTGCTGCTCGGCGCCCTGGCCAAAGAGGGTCTCGAGCGCATCGACGACGCCGAAGTGCCCTTTGACCCCCAGATCCATGACGCCGTGGCTCATGCGCCCTTGGAGGGTGACGATGACGCTGCGGGTCCCGTCGTGGAAGACGTCTTGCGCGCGGGGTACCGGTGGCGAGGCGTGGTGCTTCGCCCCGCCATGGTGAAAGTTCGCGGATAGGTCCGGCTAAGGATGGCAGAACGCGAGTGGTTCGACAAGGACTACTACAAGGTGCTCGGGCCTCACCCAGAGCGCCACCGATAAGGAGATCACCCGCGCGTATCGCAAACTGGCCAAGGAGTATCACCCGGACACGCACCCCGGTTCCGAGGAGAAGTTCAAGGAGATCTCAGTCGCCTACGACGTGCTGGGCGATGACGTCAAGCGCAAGGAGTACGACGAGGTCCGACGTCTCGGTCCGGCCGCGAGCGGCCTGGGCGGAGCCGGTGCGGGCGGGTTTAACTTCCAGACCGGCGACTTCAGCGACCTCGGCGACCTCTTCGGGGGACTCTTTGGCGGCGGTCGACGCGCGCGTAACCAAGCCCAACGTGGCGCGGACTTAGAGACCGCACTGCACCTCAGTTTTCGCGACGCCGTGAAGGGCGTCACGACGAGCGTGAACCTGCCCACCAACGAGGCCTGTCATACCTGTAAGGGAACGGGCGGCGCACCGGGCAGTGACTTTCTGACCTGTGAGCGCTGCGGCGGGCGCGGCGTGATCAACGACGACCAGGGACCTTTCGCGATGTCGAGCGTGTGCCCGATCTGTCAGGGACGCGGCGGCCACTTCGCCCAGGCCTGTCCCACCTGTCACGGCACGGGTCGCGAACCCTCATCCCGACGTGTGAACGTGCGTATTCCACCGGGAGTCGTTGACGCTCAGCGCATTCGCCTGAAGGGCAAAGGCAGTCCTGGGGTGCAACGGCGGTCCGGCCGGTGACCTCTACGTTGACGTCCACGTCATGAACGACACGCGCTTCGATCGACGCGGCCGCAACGTGACCACGAGCGTGAAGGTTCCCCTCACCCAAGCGATGCTCGGCACGACGGTCGAAGTTCCCACGCTCGATGAGCCGGTGACGCTCAAGGTGCCCGCGGGCACCCAGCCGGGCACCACGATGCGCGTGAAGGGCCGCGGCGTTCCGGCGCACGGCAAGTCAGCCGCGGGCGATCTGCTCGTCACGCTGTCCTTTGACGTGCCCAAGAAGTTGACCAAGCGTCAGCGCACCCTGGTCGAACAGCTCGCCGTAGCCCTGAACGAGCGAGAGGAAGCAGAAGCGGAGGCGGTCAGTGACTGAACGCAACGTGCACGCGGTCTACGTCATCTCGGTCTTCGCCGAACTCGCCGGGGTGCACCCCCAGACGCTGCGCAACTACGAGCGCAGCGGTCTCCTACACCCCGAGCGCACGAGTGGCGGATCGCGTCGCTTCAGCGAAGAGGATCTGGCCGCGCTCAAGCGCATCCAGGACCTCACGAACGAAGGCGTCAACTTAGAGGGCGTCAAGCGCATCATGGCGCTCGAGAATCACGTCGCCGAACTGCGAGCGCAGATTGACGCGCTGGCTGAGGAGGCGCGCCGCGCGATCGAACAGACGCATCGTCACTACCGGCGCGACCTGGTGCCCGTGCAGAACTCGATGGCCGTGTCTCCGCAGCCCACCAAGAAGAGAAAGGCTCGCTGATGGCACTGGACCCGCAGCGTTGGACCGTCAAGACCCGCGAAGCCTTCCAGGCCGCCACCACCCAGGCCGGAGCCGCCGGCAACCCCTACGTCACGCCCGCGCATCTCCTCCTCGCCCTGCTCAACCAGCCTGACGGCGTTGCGCGTCCTCTGCTCATCGCGGCCGACCTCGATCCGGTCGACATCGCCGCCCAACTCAACGAGCGCGTCGCGCGTGAGCCCCGCACCGTCGGCGGATCGCAGCCCGGGCTTTCGCCCGAGACACGCCAGGGACTCGAGCAGGCCGACGAACTTCGTGGCGACATGGGTGATGAGTACCTCTCGGTCGATCACATCCTGGTTGCCTTCGCCAGCGAGCTCGGCACGACGCGCGAGGCGCTGCTCTCCGCTCTGCGCAGTATCCGCGGCTCGGCGCGCATCACCTCGGAGAACCCCGAAGAGACTTTCCAGTCACTCGAAAAGTACGGTCGGGACCTCACCGCCCTCGCGCGGGCGGGCAAGCTCGACCCGGTGATCGGCCGCGACGACGAGATTCGTCGCGTCATCCAGGTGCTCTCGCGTCGAACGAAGAACAACCCAGTGCTGATCGGCGAACCGGGCGTGGGCAAGACCGCCATCGTCGAGGGTCTGGCCCAGCGCATCGTCGAAGGCGACGTGCCCGAGTCCCTGCGCGATCGCCGACTGATCGCCCTCGACCTCGCGGCCATGGTGGCGGGAGCGAAGTATCGCGGCGAGTTCGAAGAGCGCCTCAAGGCCGTCCTCAAGGAGATCGAGGACGCCCAGGGCGAAGTGATCAGTTTCATCGACGAGTTGCACACCATCGTGGGCGCCGGGGCGAGCGAAGGTGCGATGGACGCGGGCAACATGATCAAGCCGCTGCTCGCGCGCGGCGAACTGCGCCTGATCGGTGCGACCACGCTGGATGAGTACCGCCAGTACATCGAAAAGGACGCCGCTCTCGAGCGAAGGTTCCAGCAGGTCTTCGTCGGCGAGCCGTCGGTGAACGACACCATCGCAATCTTGCGCGGGCTCAAGGAGCGCTACGAAGTGCACCACGGCGTGCGCATCCAAGACGCCGCGCTCGTGGCGGCGGCGACGCTGTCCGCGCGCTACGTGGCGAACCGCTTCCTGCCCGACAAGGCGATCGACCTCATGGATGAGGCGGCCTCGAAGTTACGCATCGAGATCGACTCCATGCCGACCGAGCTCGACGTCGTGATCCGCCGTCTGCGTCAGCTCGATATCGAACGCATGGCCCTCGAGAACGAGACCGATGCGGCATCACGCGAACGAAAAGAAGCCCTTGAAGCGGAGTACGCGGACTTAAAGGAAGAGTCCGACGAGCTGGCCGCGCGCTGGCAGGCCGAAAAGCAGGCCATCTCCAAGATCCAAGTCGCCAAGCAGGAGTACGAGGATCGTCGCGCCGAGGCCGAGCGCCTCGAACGCCAGGGCGACCTCGCCGGGGCGGCCGCGCTGCGCTACGGCACCCTGCCCGAGCTCGAGCGCACGATCGATACGGCCACGCGCGAACTCGACGAGCTCCAGGCGAACGGCGCGTTCCTCAAAGAAGAGGTCGACGCCGAGGACATCGCCGAAGTGATCAGTCGCTGGACCGGCATTCCCGTGTCCAAGTTGCTCGAGGGCGAAGTCGACAAGTTGCTGCGCATGGAGGACCTCCTTCACTCGCGCGTGGTGGGTCAAGACGAAGCGGTCACGGCCGTGTCCAACGCGATTCGTCGCTCGCGTTCGGGCCTCTCGGATCCGAACCGACCCATCGGATCATTCCTCTTTCTCGGTCCCACGGGCGTCGGTAAGACTGAACTCGCGCGCGCTTTGGCGGAGTTCCTCTTCGACGACGAGCACGCCATGGTACGCCTCGACATGAGCGAGTACATGGAGAAGTTCGCCGTCTCGCGCCTGATCGGGGCCCCTCCGGGCTACGTGGGCTACGAAGAAGGCGGCCAGCTCACCGAGGCGATTCGACGGCGTCCCTACGCCGTCGTGCTGCTCGACGAGATCGAAAAAGCTCACCCCGACGTCTACAACCTTCTCCTGCAGGTCCTCGACGACGGGCGCCTCACCGACGGTCAGGGCCGCACGGTCGACTTCACCAATGTGGTGTTCATCATGACGAGCAACCTGCCCGGGGACCCCCTCGAGTTCTTCCGCCCCGAGTTCATCAACCGCATCGACGAGATCATTCGGTTCCGCTCGCTCAGCGAAGACGACCTCGCCATCATCGTCCAGATCCAACTGGGCCGACTGCGCCAGCGCCTGGCTCAGCGCCGCCTGAGCCTCGACCTCACGAGTGCCGCCGCACACACCCTCGCCGCCGAGGGCTTCGACCCGGCCTACGGCGCACGGCCCTTGAAGCGCGTCATCCAGCGCCGACTCGAAGATCCCCTCGCCCTCGCTGTCCTTCGAGGCGACTACAAGGAGGGCGACACGATCAAGGTCGACGCGGCCGACGGAGTGCTCACCTTTCACTGACGAAGGGCACATTTGGTTCCGGTAGGCTTTTCGCGTACCGAGGCCGTCTCTGAGGGAGTCAAGTGCCCGCAACCGTCGTGGTCGGAACCCAGTGGGGTGACGAAGGCAAGGGAAAACTCACCGACCTACTGGCCCGCGACATGGACTTTGTCGTGCGCTACCAGGGTGGACACAACGCCGGGCACCGCATTGTGGTGGACGGGCAGGTCTTCGCCCTCCAACTCGTGCCCTCAGGCATCCTCTACGAGGGCGTGACCCCGGTCATCGGCAATGGGGTCGTTGTTGACCCCGCGGTGTTGCTCGCCGAACTCGACTCGCTCGCCGAACGCGGCGTGGATGTGTCGCGTCTCGTCGTCTCGGGCAACGCGCACTTGATCATGCCCTATCACCAAGAGTTGGATCGGCTCACCGAGCGATTCCTTGGTCGCAACGCGCTGGGTACGACCAAGCGCGGTATCGGTCCGGCCTACGCCGATAAGTCCGCGCGGGTAGGACTTCGCGTCCAGGACCTCTTGGACCCCAAGATCTTTCGCGAGAAGCTCGACGTCGTCTTGCACGAGAAGAACCTGATTCTGACCAAGATCTATAACCGTCCCGCGATCAGTGCCAAGGACATCGCCGAGCGGTACCTCGATGAACTCGCCCCGCGCGTGGCGCCAATGATTGGGGACACCGTGGGCCTCGTGCACGACGCGCTCGACGCCGACAAGCGCGTGCTGCTCGAAGGAGCCCAGGCGACGTTCCTGGATCTCGATCACGGCACCTATCCCTTCGTCACCTCCTCCAATCCCGTCGCCGGCGGGGCCTGCGTGGGCTCGGGACTCGGTCCCCGCGACATCACCTCGGTGGTGGGAATCGCCAAGGCCTACGTCACGCGCGTGGGCGCGGGGCCCTTCCCCACGGAACTCGATGGCGAGACGGGCGAGTACCTGGTGACCCACGGTCACGAGTTCGGCACCAATACCGGGCGGCGACGCCGCGTGGGCTGGTTCGACGTGGTCATGGCTCGCCAGGCGGTTCGACTCAACTCCCTCACCGAGATCGCCCTCACCAAACTCGACGTCCTCGATAAGTTCGACGAGATCAAGGTGTGCGTGGCCTACGAACACGACGGCGTGCGCTACGACCACATGCCCTTCCACCAGTCGGTCTTGCACGAGGTCACTCCGATCTACGAAACGCTGCGCGGATGGGAGAGCGAACTCACGTCGACCACGCACATCGATCAGATGCCCCCACTCGCGATGGCGTACGTGCGCTTCCTCGAAGAGAAGATCGGCGCGCCGATCTCCGTGGTTGGTGTCGGCCCCGAGCGCGAACAGTTCGTGCGCACGTCATGACGCGCAGCGTCGTGGTGGGAGCGGGAGCGAGAGAGCACGCCTTAGCGCACGCCCTGGCGCAGTCCTCTGAGGTCACCGTCACCCCGGGGAACGACGGCATCGCCGCCCACGGGCTCACGTGTGTCACGACGCCGGCCACCGACTTGGACGCCGACCTCTTCGTCATTGGTCCGGAAGCTCCGCTCGTCGACGGTCTCGCCGATCGGCTGCGCACACAAGGCAAGACCGTCGTCGGACCCGGTGAGGCGGGCGCGCAACTCGAGGGTTCCAAGTCCTTCATGAAGGAGTTCCTCACGGTGGCGGGGGTGCCCACTGCGGCCTATGGCATCTTCAGCGACGAGGCCGCGGCGGCCGGCTTCCTCGAAACGATGACCCCGCCCTACGTCATCAAGACCGACGGTCTGGCCGCGGGCAAGGGCGTGCTGGTGACGAGCGATCTCGACGAAGCGAAGCGCGACATCACTGACAAATTGTCCGGCAAATCCTTCGGCGTGGCCGGTCGCACGATCGTGCTCGAAGAGGCTCTCGTCGGCAACGAGTGCTCGTTGCACGTGCTCTGTGACGGCACCGACGTCGTGGTACTCGCGAGCGCGCAGGACTACAAGCGCGTCGGGGACCAGGACGCGGGTGCGAACACGGGCGGCATGGGCGCCTACGCGCCGATGGCCACCCTTAGCGATGCCGACGTGAGCGCCGTGATGCGCACCATCGTCGCGCCGACACTCACGGAACTACAACTTCGTGGCATTGACTTTCGCGGAGTCCTCTACGCCGGACTCATGATGACCGCATCGGGACCCAAGCTGCTTGAGTACAACGTGCGCTTCGGGGATCCCGAGGCTGAAGTCCTGGCCCCGCTCTACGGTGCTGGGCTGTACGACCTGCTCGCACGCACCGGTGCGGGTCAATTGGCAAGCGCGAGTGCGACCACAAACGGCGCGAGCGTGACGGTGGTCCTGGCGAGCGAGGGATATCCCCAGTCCCCGCGCACCGGCGACGTCATCGACGGGCTCGGGGCGGACGGCCAACTCGCGACGGCCATGGACAACGTCATCGTCTTTCACGCCGGCACCAAGCGCGACGACCAAGGCCGCTTCGTCACCAACGGCGGGCGAGTGCTCGCGGTGACCGGTCTTGGGAGCACGGTCAAGGACGCCCGCGAGCGGGCCTACGCCGGAGCCGGACTCATAACCTTTCAAGGGAAGCGTGCGTCGCAGCGACATCGCCCTAGCGGCCAGCCAAGGAGAGACGTGATACCGAGATACGCGCCGAAGGACGTAGCCGAGCTCTTCAGCGACGAGACGCGCTTTGACACGATGCTCGAAGTCGAACTCCTCGCCGCCGACGGACTCGCTGAACTCGGAGTTCTGCCGAGCGCCGATGCCGCTGCGTTGCGCGCGAGGCGCCCGGTGGTCGACGCGGACTTCGTCGCGGCGGTCAATGAGCGAGAAGAGACCACCAACCACGACACCGCCGCCTTCGTCGACGTCGTCCAAGAACGAATCGGCATGCCCGAAGGGTCGTGGGTGCACTTCGGGCTCACGTCGTCCGACGTCGTGGACACGGCCCTGTGTTACTGCTTAAGCCAGGCGATGGATATCGTCATCACCGAAGTGACCGCGCTGCGCGATGCTCTCACGCGACGCGCGAAGGAGACCATCGACTCCCCGATTCTCGGCCGCACCCACGGTATGCACGCCGAGCCCACGACCTACGGTCAGAAGTTCGCGCTGTTTGCCCTCCAGGTTGATCGAGATCTTGCGCGTGCCACGAACGCACGTGCCGCGATCGCGGTGGGCAAGCTCAGCGGAGCGGTCGGCACGTACTCCAACATCGACCCTGCGGTCGAGGACTACGTGTGTGCACACCTGGGCCTCACGCCCGTGCCCGCGACCCAGGTCATCGCCCGGGACCGCCACGCCGAAGTTCTCTACGCGTGCGCGGCGATCGGCACGTCCATCGAAAACTTTGCGACCGAAGTTCGCCTCCTCTCTCGCAGCGAAGTGGGCGAGATGCAAGAGCCCTTCGCCGAGGGTCAAAAGGGATCCTCGTCCATGCCGCACAAGCGCAACCCGGTGACCGCCGAGCGCCTGGTGGGCATGGCCCGGGTGCTGCGCGGATACCTCCAGGCGGGCCTCGAAGACGTGACGCTCTGGCACGAACGCGATATTTCGCACTCCAGCGTCGAGCGAATCGTGTTGCCCGATGCGCTGCAGCTGACGGTCTATATGTTGCGCAAGGCGACGTGGCTGGCCAATGGCGTGGTCGTACAAGCGGAGCAGGCACTCGACAACCTCAACGTGACGTCGCTCGGCCTCGTCTACTCCCAGAGCATTCTCACTGCCCTCGTCGAGGCAGGCATGAATCGCGACGAGGCGTATCGCATCGTGCAACGCGACTCGCGTTCGGCGATCGATCAGCGACGGAACTTTCGTGAGGTCATCGAAGGCGACGACGAAGTCGAACTGACCGACGAGCAGATTGCGCGAGCCTTCGATCTCGACCGCTTGCTCAGGCACCGGCGGCGAGTCCTCTCGTCGCTAACGTGGATATCGTGAGCCTGGCGGACCTCCACCACCTGTACTCGGGCAAGGTTCGCGACCTCTTCGAGATCGACGACGAGTTGATGCTGATGGTCGCCACGGATCGTCTGAGTGCCTTTGACGTCGTGATGAACGAGCCGATCCCCGAGAAGGGCCGCGTGCTCACGGGGCTGACCGATTTCTGGGTCAACGAGGTCGCCCCCGACGTGCCGAGCGCTCTGGTGAGTTGCGATCCGCGAGTGATCGACCGAACGGTCCTGGGATTCTTCGACCAACCCGAACTTCACGGGCGCACGATGATGGTCCGGCGCGCGACGATGTTGAACCTCGAGTGCATCGTGCGAGGCCGTCTCGCCGGCCAGGCGTACGACGAGTATGTCGCGAACGGCACGGTGCATCACATGAGTGCCCCCGCGGGCATGCGACTGACCGATCCCTTTCCCGAGCCGATCTTCACTCCGTCGACCAAGGCGGAGAGTGGACACGATCTCAACATCGACCTCGACAGCGCCGCCGAGATTGTGGGGAGCGAGGCGCTGGAAGAGGCCCAAGCAATCTCCTTGTCGCTGTTCGCCCGGGCCCAAGAGAGACTGGCGCACGAAGGACTTATCATCGCGGACACCAAGTTCGAACTCGGCTACGTCGACGGACGGCTCTGTGTCTGTGACGAGGTGCTCACCCCTGACTCATCGAGGATCTGGCCCGCGGATGCCGTGCGTTCCGGAGAGGTGCCACCCAGCTTTGACAAGCAGCCCTTTCGCGACTGGTTGAACACACTCGGCTGGGACCGTACGCCGCCGCCGCCCACTGTGCCCGACGAGATCGTGACCGAGACCTCGCATCGCTACGTCAGTGCCTACGAGCGCGTGACCGGTCGCTCGTTGAACGAATGGTACGGTTTTTCTCAGTGAACTACTTCGTTATCGTCGACGTGACCTTGCGCGCCGGCATCGCGGATCCCGAGGGCGCGACCATCGAAAAAGCCTTACCCGCCTTGGGTTTTACCGGCGTGAGCGACGTCAAGGCCGGCAAGTCCTTCCGCATGAACATCGAGGCCGCGAGCGAAGCAGACGCCTTGGACAAGGCAACGGCCCTGGCCGAGCGACTCCTGTCGAATCCCGTCATCGAGGACGCGCACGTGCGACTTGGTGAGGTGTCGCACTCGTGACGCGCATCGGCGTAGTGGTCTTTCCGGGATCGAACTGCGAGTACGACGCGCTCAGTGGTGTCGCGAGTTTGGGTGCGCAGGCCGAACTCGTCTGGCACTCGACAACCGACCTGTCCGGTTTCGACGGGATCATCTTGCCGGGCGGATTTGCTCACGGTGACTACCTGCGTCCCGGGGCGCTCGCCCGCTTTTCGCCGGTGATGGATGCGGTGCGACGTTTCGCGCAGGACGGTGGATCCGTGCTCGGCATCTGCAACGGCTTTCAAGTCTTGACCGAAGCGGGACTGCTACCCGGAGCACTCCAGAAGAACCGGGGACTGGCGTTCTTGTGCCAACCCACGACGCTGGTGGTGTCCTCGACGACGTCGGTACTGACGTCGCGCGCCGCCCTGGGTGACGAGCTGGTCATCCCCATCAATCACTTCTCCGGTTCCTACATCTGTGACGATCCGACCTACGAGGAGTTGGTCAGCCAGAACCGCATCGTGCTCACCTACAAGGACAATCCCAACGGATCGCGAGGCGACATCGCCGGCATCGCGAACGAGGGCGGCAACGTGGTGGGCCTGATGCCACATCCCGAGCGCGCGATGTCGACGTTGTTGGGCAGCGAGGACGGACGCGTCCTGCTCGAGAGCTTCGTCGCGACCTCTCTGGCCACCCTCTCGCGCTAGAGCAGGCTCTCTGTCCGGGTAGTTTTGGTGCGTGATTTCCCCCCAGAGCCTGCACGGAGCTCTCGGGTTGAGCGACGACGAGTACGACCAGATCAACCTCGTTCTCGGACGCGAACCCAATCACCTGGAGTTAGCCCTCTTCGGGGTGATGTGGTCCGAGCACTGCTCGTATAAGTCCTCGCGACTGCACCTGCGGCGACTTCCCACGACTGGCGCCCACGTACTCGTCGGACCGGGCGAGAACGCGGGCGTGATTGACGCCGGTGACGGCATCGCGGTCGCGATACGCATCGAAAGCCACAACCACCCGTCGGCGATCGAGCCGTATCAGGGGGCCGCCACGGGGGTGGGCGGCATCCTTCGCGACGTCTTCACGATGGGTGCTCGTCCGCTGGCGGTGATGGATCCGCTGTTCTTTGGCGAACTGAGCGACGCGCGCCAGCGCTGGCTGCTGGAGGGCGTGGTCGCGGGTATCTCGGGATACGGCAACTCGGTGGGCGTGCCCACGATCGGCGGCGAGCTCACCTTCGACGACTGCTACGCGGGAAACCCCTTAGTGAACGTGCTGTGCGTCGGTGCTCTGCCCACCGAACGCCTGGTGCTGGGAGTGGCCTCGGGCGTGGGCAACCTCGCTGTCTTGCTGGGATCGCGCACGGGGCGAGATGGCATCGGCGGCGTGTCGGTGTTGGCCTCGGCGGGGTTCGCGGGCGAGGACGGTGCCGCGTCACTCGATGAGGCCAAGCGCCCGAGCGTGCAGGTGGGCGACCCCTACGAGGAGAAGCGACTCATCGAGGCGTGCCTGGCGCTGCTCGACGAAGGACTCGTCGTGGGCATCCAAGACCTCGGCGGTGCGGGGCTGGTGTGCGCCACCAGTGAGACCGCGGCGCGCGGGCGAGTGGGCATGGACGTCGACGTCACCGCGGTGCCGCTGCGCGAGCGTGGCATGGCGCCCTACGAGATCATGACGTCGGAGTCCCAGGAGCGCATGCTCGCGATCATTACCCCGGAGAATCTCGAGGTCGTGCAGGAAATGTGCGACAAGTGGGAAGTACGGGCAACCGTCGTGGGCCGCGTGGTCGAGCCCGAGGTCGACGACGACGGCGTGGTCCGAGCGATGCTGCGCATTCGCGACGGGTTCGACGGGGAGATCCTCGCCAATGTGCCCGCGGCCGCGCTGGCCGATGACGCGCCGCTCTACGACCGTCCCCACGAACGCCCGGCGTCGTTGGACGCCGTCTGGGCGGACGATCCCACCCACGACGAGCCGACGGGCTCGGCGAATGACGACCTGCTCGATCTGTTGGTGGACCCGGCCTGGGTCTATCGCCAGTACGACTCGCAACTGTTCTTGAACACGGTCGTGGGTCCGGGGCGCGACGCCGCGCTGTTGCGCCTCGCCGGACCGGGCCTACCCGCCTCGAGCAAGGGCATTGCCCTCTCCACCGACTCGAACCCGCGCTGGTGCGCGCTCGATCCGCGACTCGGCACGGCCTACAGCGTCGCCGAAGGGGTGGCGAACTTGGCCTGCGTGGGAGCGACCGCCAAGGCCGTCGTGAACTGCCTGAACTTCGGCAACCCCGAGCATCCCGAGGTGATGTGGCAGCTCATCGAGTCGATCGAAGGAATGGCGCAGGCTTGTGAGAGCCTCGGCCTGCCGGTCATTGGCGGCAACGTGTCGCTCTACAACGAAAGTGGCGGGCGCGACATCGACCCCACGCCCGTGATTGGGCTACTCGGAGTGATCGATCATCTGGTGTCGCCGCCGCCGGGCTGGAACTGGCGCGAGGGAGATGCTCTCGTGCTCGTCGGTAACCGCCAGGCGTCGAGCGACGAGGCTTTCCCGCTGGGAGGCTCGCGCTGGGCGACCGGGCGTGGTCGTCGCGGCGGACGTCTCTTCGATCTCGATCTCGATGCGCTCGCCCGGAGCGTCTCGTTCGTGGCCGGCGAAGTCGCGAGGATCTGCGCCGGTGAGTCCAGTGACGTCAGCGCCGTGCACGACGTCGGTGGGGGCGGATTGGCGGTGGCCCTGGCCGAGATGGCGGCCGCCACGCGGCGTGGAGTGAACGTCACTCAGGTCGAGGACCGCGGCGAACTCTTCTCTGAGTTCCCTGGTCGATTCGTCGTCGCGACAGGTGACGGTGAGGCGCTCGTGGCGCGCGCCGCGGCAGCGGGCGTGAGCGCGCAGATGGTTGGAGTGGTGGGTGGAGAACGCGTGACGATCGGGACATTCATTGATCTGTCGGTCGAGGAGGTCGCGACGCGGCGCGAGGGCGCGCTCACCGACGCTCTCGAAGTCCTCTAGGCCGGGCGCGCCGCCTTCAGTTCGTCGAGAATCTCGTCGGGTACCCGAAGATCGCCCGATCGTCCCACTCCGAGCGCGACGTCCTCTTTGTAGTGCCCGTGGTAGTCCGAGCCACCGGTGGGGATCATTCCGGCGTCGCGGGTCAACTTCACCATGAGTTGGCGCGTTACGTCGTTGGTGCCCCCGTAGTAGGCCTCGATTCCCGTGACGCCTCGCTCGCGCAGCGAGGCCATCACTCGCGGCATGATCCGCTCGATCGAACCACTCGTGAAGTCGTCGACGTAATTGACCAGGGGATGGGCAATAGAAAAGACCGTCGACGAGCCCTTCGCCGCGTCGACGAAGTCCTCGATAGGCATCGACGTCTTGGGTATGTACGCGCGGCCCCCGGTTCCCAGCCAGTCGACGAAGATCCGGTTCCAGCTCTCATCAGTGCGTTCGCCCACGATCTCGGGGTGCAGTTCGAACATGGCGCGAGCAAAATGGGGTCGCCCGATGGAGTGCAGGTTGCCGGACAGGGCACTCAGGTACTCCAGAGTCAGCTGGTCAAAGCCTTGATCCTGGAGGAGTTTGACGAGCTCAGCGTTGCGCACGTCGCGGTCGTGGCGCAGTTTCGACAACTTTTGCTGCAACGGGTGCTCGGGCGTCAAAGGTAGGAAATAGGCGAGCATGTGGACGCTGCGCGGCGCCGTGCCGTTGACTGCGGGTCATCGGAAACTCGTTGTCGCGCAAGGAAACCTCGACCCCGGGGACGAGTTCGACGCCGAACTCGCTGGTCGCGGCGGCCATCTCGGGATAGCTGTTCGTGGAGTCGTGATCCGTCAAGGAAATGGCGCGCAGCCCGAGTTCGTGGGCCTTGGCCGCCAACTCACTGGGCGTATCCGAGCCGTCGGAGAACGTCGAGTGAGTGTGCAGGTCAATCACCGCGTCGAGACGACCCAACGAGCCCGAGTGGGAGGGGACGCTGTGCGAGACTGGGCGAGTGCGAGCTGGCCCCATGACCCCTAGCATTTCGAGGTCATGAAAGAAGCCTGCGGCGTCGTCGGAATCGTCGCACCTGGACGCCCCGTCGCGCACCTTTGCTACGACGCCCTCTACGCTCTGCAGCATCGTGGCCAAGAGTCGGCCGGCATGGCGACCTTCGCGAACGAACAGATCACGGTCGTCAAGGACAACGGTCTGGTCAGTCAGGTCTTCGCCGAGTCGACGCTGCGCGCGCTCAACGCGTCAATCATCATTGGCCACACGCGCTACTCGACCTCGGGATCGGCGAACTGGACCGCCGCCCAACCGGTCTATCGTTCGGCGGGCGCATCCGGGTTCGCACTCGCTCACAACGGCAACCTCACCAACACGATCGCTCTCGCCGACGAGGCGGGCATTGAGTTCAGCTCCATGCTTTCGGACTCGGACTTGGTGGCCGAGCTCTTGGCGCGCGAAGTGGAAGGGGGAGCGGCGCTCGACGACGCGCTCGCATCGGTGCTCGCGCGCGTCGACGGAGCCTTTTCGATGGTGATCCTCGAGTCGCGCCGCATCCACGCGGTGCGCGATCCCTATGGCTTTCGTCCGCTGTGCTTGGGCCGCTTTGGCCCGGAGGACGCGCCGACCGGTTGGATGGTCGCGTCAGAGTCGCCGGCCTTGGACGTCGTGGGCGCGAGTTTCGTTCGCGAGATCGCGCCGGGCGAGATGGTGAGCATCACCGAAGCGGGTGTCACGACGCGCCAGCTCATCGAACCGGCGGTGCCCAAACAGAAGCTCTGCATCTTTGAGTTCGTCTACTTCGCGCGTCCCGACGCGTATCTCATGGGTCATCAGGTCCACACGACACGCCGTCGGGCCGGCGAGCTGCTGGCCCAACAGTCGGTCGTTGAGGCCGACCTCGTGATGGGCGTGCCCGACTCGGGGATCCCGGCCGCCGAGGGATACGCCAAGGCCTCGGGGATTCCCTTCGGCTACGGGCTCGTGAAGAACCGCTACATCGGCCGCACGTTCATCGCGCCCGACCAGAACGAACGCAGCGCCAGTGTGCGACGCAAGTTCAATCCTCTGCGCGAAAACATCGAGGGACAGCGCCTCATCGTGGTGGACGACTCCATCGTGCGCGGCACCACCACCAAGGCCTTGGTCGCCCTGTTACGCGACGCCGGAGCGACCGAGGTGCACATTCGCATCTCCTCGCCGCCCTTCGTGTGGCCCTGCTTCTACGGCATCGACACGCCGAATCGCGACGAGCTCTTGGCCGCCAATCACTCGATCGAGGAGATGAACGACTTCATCGGCGCCGACTCGCTGGAGTACATCACGCTCGAGAATCTGCGTTCCGCCATTCGCCTGGACGGAGAGTGCTGCGACGCGTGTCTGACCGGTTCGTATCCGGCGCCGATCCCGGTCACGATCGGAGCAGGAAGCCGCTGGTGAGTCGACTCCTCGATATCGAGGGCACGCGCACCTACGAAGAGGCCGGCGTCTCGATTGCCGCGGGCGACGACGTCGTCGCGCGCATCGCGACCAGCGTGGCCAGCACGGTTCGCCCGGGCGTTCTCGGGGGCATCGGCGGATTCGGCGGACTCTTTTCGCTCGATGCCACGGCGTACGACGAGCCCGTGTTGGTCGCGTCGGCCGATGGCGTGGGCACGAAACTCGAAGTCGCTCGACTCGCCCAGCGCTACGACTCGGTGGGCATCGACCTCGTGGCCATGCTCGTGGATGACCTCGTGTGCGTGGGTGCCGAACCCCTCTTCGTGTTGGACTACGTCGCCACGGGGCTGGTGAGTCCCGAGCAGTTGGCAGTTCTCGTCGAGGGCGTCGCCGAAGGGTGTCGACAGGCGGGGGCAGCGCTGTTGGGCGGTGAGACCGCCGAACACGGTGGCGTGATGAAACCCGACGAACTGGATCTGGCCGGCTTCGCGCTGGGCGTGGTGGAGAAGCGCGACGCGCTCTCCAAAGATCGCGTGCGGGCCGGCGACGTGCTCGTGGGCCTGCACTCGCCCGGACTTCGCTCCAACGGGTACTCGCTCGCGCGCGAGATTCTGGTGCGCGACGCGGGCTCACTCGGCGAACCGGCGTACCCGGGGGCGACGAAGACCCTCGGCGATGAACTGCTCCTGCCCTCGGTCATCTACGCGCCGACCGTTCTCGCGCTTACTCGCCGACTAGGCGCGCTGATTCATGCGGCGGCCCACATCACCGGTGGTGGGATCGTCGGCAACGTCGTGCGCGTCGTGCCCGATGACTGCGACGCGGTAATCGACATGGCGAGTTTTGACACGCCCGAGATCTTCTTTGAGATTCAGCGCCGCGGACCGGTCTCGGCCGATGAGATGGTGCACGTCTTTAACTGCGGACTGGGCATGGTCGTGGTCGTCGACCGCGCGTCGGCGAATGATGCCGTCACCGTGGCCGAGTCCATGGGCGTGGGAGCGTCGGTGGTGGGCGAGATCCGCGAGGGTACCGGGCGAGTGGAGTTGACGTGAGCGACGAGCGCGAACGAGTCCTCGAGCACCTCTTGGCGCACTCAGTGCGTCGTGGCGATTTCACGCTTAAGTCGGGACGCACGTCGTCCTGGTTCATCGACTCCAAGAAGACGATCTGCGCTCCCGAAGTCATGGTCGACCTGGCAACCCTCGTGCTGGAAGCGATACCCGAGGACGCCAACGCCATCGGGGGGCTCACCATGGGAGCCGACGGCGTGAGCTTCATCACCGCCGGGGTGGCCGCCACGCGTGGGCGGATGTTGCGAGCGTTCAGCGTTCGTAAGGAAGAAAAAGATCACGGCGCGGGCGGGCGTCTCGCGGGAGTTCTGCACGCTGGCGACCGCGTGGTGATTACCGAAGATACCGTCACGCGCGGTACGAGTCTGCTCGAGGCGTGCCACGTCGCCCAGGCGCTCGGCGCCGAGGTTGCACTCATTCTCGCGGTCGTCGATCGTGGTGGCACTGCGGCGGCGATGACCGCGGCCGAGGGACTTCGTTTTCGCGCGCTCTTCAGCGCACCGGACCTCGGGTTTCCCTACGAGGGCGCTTAGCCCTCGAGAACCTTGAGTACTCGCGAGCGCCACTCGTACATGATGGGGTAGAGCTCGTTGGGCGTGTGGCCGAAGCGAAGCACCAGGGCGTCGAGCGCGGGCACCACGCTGATCTGCTGACCCTCGTAGCCACTCGCCCAGTACGTGCCGTAGTCATCTCCGGTCACCCACCACTGCCACGAGTAATAGGTCCCGCTCTCGTCATCGACGCTGAATGGCACCTGGGCGGTCTCGGCCCACGATCGAGAGATCAACTGACGGCCATCCCACTCACCGCCGCGAAGATACAACAGCCCGAACTTGGCGAAGTCCAGTGCAGCGGCGTGAACGTAGCTCGACGCGACGAAGACGCCGCTCGTGTCGAAGGTCGCCTCGGCACTCGTCATACCGAGAGGCCCGAAGAGACGTTCGTTGATGAAGTCGCGATACGCGTCGCCATATCCCACGACGTCGGCCACGATGCGACTGAGCACATTGGTGGTGCCCGAGGAGTAGTTGAAGACGGTCCCGGGTTCGTGGGCGAGCGGCAGCTGGGCGGTGAAGCCAGCCATGTCGTCCTTGCCCTCGCCAAAGAGCATCTCGATGACGTGACTTGTTTGGCCGAGTTCGTACTCTTCGACGAAAGCAAGGCCGTCGCGCATCTCGAGCAGGTCCCGGATGCGAATCGCGTGACGCGGATCGGAGTGATCGGCCCACTCGGGCACTGGCGCGAGTTGGTCGGGGTCAAGGCGACCTTCGTCTACCAGGGTGCCGATGAGGAAGTGCAGCATGGACTTGGCCATCGACCACGACAGCAACGGGCTGGCGTCGGTGATCGGCTCGGCGGCGCGGTCGAAGAACTCGCGCACGCCGCCGTAGCGCTCGGCCACCACGCGTCCGCCCTGGACGACGACGACCGCATTGGTCACCGCGAACGCGTCCGCCGTGAACATCTCCTCGACCAGTTCGTCGAGCTCCCCCTGGCGCGGATGGGTCCCGCGGGGCCACTGCGAAGTCGGCCAGGGAACCCCGGGTGGCTGGGGGGCAACGGCGGGCGTGACGTCGGGCAGCGTGCTCATGGCTCAGTCATTGTGTCACGGCTGACCTGTCACATCCTCCTCCTACGTTGGGCCAATGAGCTCGCCGCGCGAACAGGTCAGCGCGCACTACCTCTACCGCTCGGTCGCCCCACTGCGCCGCGGTGCCGAGACCCTGTATCTGGTCTCACGGCTGGAGGGCTCCAACGTTCTTGCCCGGATTGAAGTGGTCGAATCGGCCGGAGCCTCCCTGCGGCGAGCGCTTCATCCGAGCAAGTCTCGAGAGGCGCCGCTGCGAGTGGTGAGCCCCTGGCTCCCGACGGTGAGCCGGCATCACGCCAAAGCCCGGGTGACGCTGGCGTCGTGAACGGAAGGCCGGACACGAAGAAGTGGTCGAGACCGGCGTCGATCCGGTGACCTCACGCTTTTCAGGCGCGCGCTCTACCAACTGAGCTACTCGACCTCCTCGTCACCCCCGAGGGGGTGTCGAGCGGACCTGACGGGATTTGAACCCGCGACCTCCGCCTTGACAGGGCGGCGTGCACTCCGAGCTGCACCACAGGTCCTCGGTGTTCTCGAGGTAAACCCCGAGACGCGAATTGCCAGTCTAACGCCAGATGTCAGGCATTCAAAAAGGTTCGGTCGCGCTCGCGGCTTCTACTCGTTGTCCAGCACCAAGCAGAAGGGATGACCCACCGGATCGAGGTAGACCCGAAACGTATCGCCGGGTTGGAACGCGGCCTTCGTCGCCCCCACCGAGAGAACGTGGGCCTCACCCTCGTCTAAGTCGGCGACGGCGAAGTCCAGGTGCAGTTGCTGTGGTACCGGTCCCTCGGGCCAGGTGGGTGCGACGTAGTGGGGGACCTTCTGGAAGCCCAGGATCGAGCGACCGTGGTCTTGCAGCTCGATCCAGGTCACGTCCTCAGGGGGAAAACCGTCGAGGGGCTCGACCTCGAGTCCCGTCAGGTCGGCGTAGAAGTTCGCCAGGGCGAGGGCATCCGGACAGTCGAGGGCGGTGACGCGAAGCGAAATGTCCACTACTCGGCCTGCTCTGGGTGGCCGCCGCGCATGACGGTCATGGTCGTGCCGTTGGTGGGCTCAACGAAGACGCTGATCGCACTTCCCGGAACGGGCATCTCTTCAATCAAGACGGTGCCCCCGTGGCGCCGCACGATCTCGTGCACGCGCTCGAGTGAGTCCACGACGTAGATCGGGCGCCACTGGGGTGATTCACCGGTCGGTGAGTTCGAGATGCTCGCGTACCACTGGTCGCCCTTCTTCAGCACTCGCATCTCTGGGTCAGGCGCCTCCAGATCGTGTCCACTCAGTTGGAGGTAGAACTCGGCCGCGCGCGCGGGGTCGGGCGAGACGTGATCGAACCACCCCGGCGCGTTGTCTTCGTACGCCACGCCAAATCCGTGGAAGGTCCCGGGTTCCCAGAACCCGAAGGTCGCGCCCTCGGGGTCGATCATCATCGCCATCTTGCCGAGCTCCATGACTTGCATGACCGGCATCACGCTGCTGGCACCCAGACCCATGGCTCGTGCGACGGATCCCTCGATGTCGCTCGTCGAGAAGTAGGTCTGAAACGCGGCGGTCGTGGCGCCGTCAAAGATACCCAGCCCCATCACCGGTTGACCGTTGGACATGGCGAGCGCGTAGTAGCCGGTCTCGGGCGCACCCTCCTGCCACGTCCAATCAAACAGAGCGCTCAAGAAAGCGCGCCGATCATGATGCAACTCTTGAGAGGTGACCATGGAGTCCACCCAACACGGGATGCCGTCATCAATTTTCGAGAGTGTTGTCATGGCGCCATTGTGTCAGACGCTCGGCGTTCTTGCTAGGGAAATATATTCCGGCGATCGTCACGTTCTCATCACTGGTTGAGCGATGCGACACAAAACATAGGATGCCTGGAACGACAAGCGAAGGGAACACCATGCCAGTACGTACAGCGCGTTCAACGTGGACCGGCGGACTCCAAGACGGCTCCGGACGAGTCGAACTCGTCAGCAGTGGAGTGGCGACCTTCGACGTCAATTTCCCTCGCCGTGCGGCCGACGACGCCGAGGGCGTGACCAGTCCCGAAGAGTTGATTGCCGCCGCGCACGCGGCGTGTTTCTCGATGGCGCTCTCCGGAGGCATCGCGGCAGCGGGCGGTACGCCCAAGACGCTCGTTGTCACCGCCGACGTTCGTCTCGGACCAGACCCCGCCGGCGGTTTTCGGATCGCCGACATTCACCTGAGCGTTCGCGGTGACGTGGACGGGCTGGACGAAGCGGGATTCGTGGCGGCCGCCGAAGCTGCGAAAGCTGGCTGCCCGGTCAGCAAGGCCCTTACCGGCACGACAATCACCCTCGACGCCGACCTCGCCTAAGACTGCGTCTAGTCGCGCGCGATCTTCTCGAGGGCCGGTAGCGCGGCGTCGATGGTGGCTCGCTCGGCGGGCGTGAGCTTTTCGAGCATGCGATTGATCTCGAGAGTTCGCTGACTCCAGAGATCACTGATCGTCGCTCGTCCAAGCGGCGTCAGTTGAATCAAGGACGCGCGCTTGTCGAGTGGATCAATAGCCCGCTCGACGAGACCGTGCGACTCGAGGTCGGCCACCACGCGGGTGGCCGCCGGAGCCCCCAAGGACTCCTGGGCCGCGATGGCGCTGATACGGAGTGGCCCGAGATCTTCGATGGTCGAGAGTGCGGACACCTGCGTGGCGCTCAAGGTTGAGCGACCCTGTCGTCGCAGGGCGCGCACGACCCGCGAGAGCGCCAAGCGCAGTCGCGCGGCGTCGGTGATCTCGGTGGTCGACAGGGCACTCATCGCACCACCTCGGCTTCGACGGCGATCTCTCCGGGCACCGCGCCAGAACTTTGGGCCAGTGCGGTTTCGTGGGTGACGACTCTCGGAGTTTGGTGAACGAAGCGCTCGCCGCGCAGCGCCGAGAAGATGGCACCGATAACCGCCATGACGATCGCGACGGTAAAGACGATCACCAGGCCGTGGTGGAAGGGAGCACTGATGAGATTGGGAAAGAATGCCTTGCCGGTCAAGTGCAACCAACTGGCGGACGTGACGCCAGCATGACTTTGCGAGACGAGCAGGCTCTTGAGGGGATTGAACCCCAGGAACGACGAGAACAGGCTGCCCACCACCGGCGTGTGGGCGGCCGCGTGGGCGGTTGAGGCCGAGACGCCCGCCGCAGCCAGGCCTTTGGTCATGGCCTTGGGCAGCGTGCTGGTGAGTCCGATGATCATGAGCGAGAAGAAGATTCCCGTCGAGAGCACCATGCCCGTGTTCATGAACGCGGCTTGGATGCCGGCCGCACCGCCGCGCTCATCCGCGGGCACCGAGTTCATCACCGCGGCGGCGTTGGGCGCGGAGAACATGCCACCACCGATGCCGTTGGCCGCCACGAGCAGTGCGAACTCCCAGTAGGTGAAGTTGGCCGGAAGCACCAGCAGTCCGAGGAAGCTCAGCGCGAAGACCATCAGCCCGACCGTGGAGATCACCCGTGCGCCGTGGCGATCCGAGAAGTAGCCCGAGATAGGGCCGGCCGCGAGAAAACCGATCGTGAGCGGGAGCAGGGATATGCCCGCCCACAACGGCGTGTCGGCGTAGCTGTAGCCGTGCAGCGGCAGCCAGATGCCCTGGAGCCAGATGATCAACATGAACTGCATGCCTCCGCGGGCGATGGCGGTGAGCAGGCCCGCACTTGAACCCATGAAGAAGGCGCGGATCTTGAAGAGCTTCAGATTGATCATCGGAGCATTGACGCGGTTCTCGATAAAGAAGAATGCGACCAAACAGACGACCGCGACTCCGAAGGAGCCGAGGACCAACGGCGAGGTCCAGCCCATCGAACTGGTGCCGTAGGGCTCGATGCCGTAGACAATGCCCACTAGCAACGCGGTGAGACCGACGCCGAAGGTCAGGTTGCCCCACCAGTCGATCTTGGCGGGCGTGCGGATCCCGGTATCGCGAAGGCTCTTGTAGCTCCAGACGGTGCCGATAATGCCGAAGGGCACCGAGACCCAAAAGACGAGACGCCAGTCGACGATGGAGAGCAGTCCTCCGGCGATCAGGCCGATGAACGACCCACCGATGGCGGCGATCTGGTTCACGCCCATGGCGAGGCCGCGCTGATTGACGGGGAAGGCGTCGACCAAGATGGCCGCGGAGTTGGCGAAGAGCATCGCCCCACCGACGCCTTGCACGAGTCGCAGGACCACGAGCCACAGCGCACCCGCACTGCCGAAAAAGGGGTCGAGCGCGAGGAGGGCGGACGCAACGGAGAACACCGCGAATCCGAGATTGAACACGCGCACGCGCCCGACGATGTCGCCGAGTCGACCGAGGCTGATCACGAGCACGGCCGTGACGAGCAGGTAGCCCATGAGAACCCAGAGCAAGTAGCCGACGTTGCCCGGAGCCAGGGGATTGATGTGGATGCCGCGGAAGATCGCCGGCAGCGAGATCAGGATGATCGAGGAGTTGATCGTCGCCATGAACATGCCCAGGGTGGTGTTCGTCAGGGCGATCCACTTGTAGCGATCGTGATCGAGGTCCTTGAGCGCGGGCATTTTCCTACCGATCCAGAATTAGTTGCTTACTAACAAGCAATCATATCGGCCAGGATGGAGGGTTGTGACCTACGGCAGGTGGATACGTCCTTCCTGGTCAAGGGCCCATCCAGGATTGTGCGCCACCTCCCACGGATGACCGTCGGGGTCGACGAATACTCCCGAATACCCGCCCCAGAAGGTTGGAGCTCCGAGGCGGGCGATGGCGGCCCCCGCGTGTGACGCGTCAGTGAGAGTGTCATCAACGAGTCGGGGAGACGCGACGTTGTACGCGAGGGTGACGCCGCCCCAGCCACCCGCATCACTCATACCCGAGTCCTCGGCGAGCAGTGTGCGATCCCACAGAGCCAGGACCATGCCGCCCGCTTGGAAAAACACGACGTCATCATCGGTCGTCCCGCTTCGCCAACCGAGCGCTTCGTAGAACGCGCGGGCGCGTGCCAGGTCGCGTACGCCCAGAGTGATCAGTGAGATGCGTTGGTCCATGTCGTCATTCTGGACCACGTGCGTGACACACGTGGTAGGAAAGGGCGATGCCCCTCACTGACATTCGGCGTCGTCCGTGCGCAAGCGATCTGATGACGACAGCCCATACCGAAACCGTCGATAAGTACCTCGAGGCGATCTACTACATTGACGCCGAAGGCGAGGTCGTGCGGCCGAGTCGCTTGGCGTATTGGCTCTCGGTGAGCGCGCCGACCGTCAGCAACGCGCTCGTACGCCTCAAGCGAGACGGGTGGATCGACGTGGGCAACGATCGAAGCGTGACGCTGACCGAGAGCGGTCGAGCGACCGCCACGAGTTTGGTGCGGCGCCACCGCATCCTCGAGCGCTGGCTCACCGACGTGCTCGGTTTCGACTGGGCGACGGCCGATGTCGAAGCCGACCGACTTTCCTCGGCGATCTCGGACGCCGTCGTCGATCAGATCGATACGTCGATGGGTCTGCCGGCGACGTGCCCGCACGGCAACGTGATTCCCGGGCGAGAGATCCCGTATGGCGTCCTCGTCGCGCTGGCCGATCTCGAGCCCGAAGTACCCGCCATCGTGCGACGAATATCCGAAGTGGCCGAGCACGACGCCCCCGCGCTGCTTTCGATGTTGGCTGACCATGCGATCCACGAAGGCAGCGAAGTGCGCGTGATCGAGTCGAACGTCGGGCCGAGCGAGGTGGCCTTGACGGTCGCGGGTAACGAACTCGTTGTGTCCCTCGACGCGGCCCGATTGATCTGGGTGCAGCCGACGTAGCGACGTGACGGACGAGTAGCGAGACGGTGGCCAGCGAGTGGGGACTCACCCCCCGCCAAAGCATCGAGATGGAAGCGCGTCGGCGCGGCGAGAAAGAGCTCGTGCGCGACTGCGTGGCGATACTTCAAGGTCGATGCATTGACGACGACACGCTGCTCGCGCTCGCCGGCCCGGCGGCGGGCGCCGTGCTGGAAGGCGGCTGGGGCGGCGTGCACGGCTACTGGCCTCGCGTGTGGGCAATGAGGAGCTTTCTCTACATCTGGGATTCGATGGCGAACGACGTCGTGGTCGCTGGCGCGAAAGATTCGCACTGGCGTGTTCGCGAGATGGCCGCGAAGGTAGTCGCGCGACGCCGACTTGGTGATGCCTTGGATGCGATGAACGAGTTGGCCGAGGACGACGTCACACGCGTGCGCGAAGCGGCCCACCGAGCCGTGGTTCGCCTGGTGGAGGCGGAGGCGTAGAACTCAAGTCGCGATGGTCCGAGGGGCGATAGTCTGCGCGCATGACAGAGCTTCTCGGACTGCGCACCGTTATTTACCCTGCACCGGACTTGGCTTCGGCCACGGCCTGGTGGACCGAGTTCCTCGGCATGGAACCGTACTTCGACGAACCTTTCTACGTCGGCTTCAATCCCGGCGGATACGAACTTGGACTTCTGCCCGACGCCGATCCGGCCGAGGGTGTGCTGACCTACTGGGGAGTGGAGAGCGCCCAGGACGCGGTGGACGCCGCACTGGAGGCGGGCGCCACCTTGCACAGCGAGCCCACCGACGTGGGTGAGGGCATCATCACGGCGACGGTGAAGACGCCCGACGGCTCCATCGTGGGATTCATCGACAACCCGTACTTCGGCGAGACGACGGAATAGAACAATCTCAGATCTCGCGTGACGCACGCGGTGCGTGTGACGCATGCAAACATGAGACGTGGTGCCTCCCTCTCGCCGCCGCCCGTGGGCGCTCACGTCACTTGCAGCTGCAGTACTCACTCTCAGCGCGACCTTCTCGGCGTCGTCAGCGGCGAGTCCTCGTCCCGGTCAGGTCATCACCGTAGAAGCCGCCACACCACTCTCGCGAGTTGCGGTCGTGCGCACGTGGCGTCTCACCGGTGCGGGCACCTACGTCCAAGAGTTCAACGCCGTGGTCGCCTACGTGGGAGTGAACGGCGTGCGGCCAACTCACGAAGGGCTAGGTCGGACCCCCGTCGGTGAGTTCACACTGACCCAGGCCTTCGGCAACGAGCCCAACAACGGCACCCGCCTGCCGTACACGCACGTGGGACCCGACGACTGGTGGGACGAGAATCCGAACTCGGCGAAGTACAACCGGCTCGTCGGCAGCGTGGTCTCTCCGGGCGGCAACTCCGAGAACCTCTACTACTCGGGCTACGTCTACGCCCACGCCGTGGTCATCAACTACAACATGGATCCGGTCGTCAAGGGCGCGGGCAGCGGGTTCTTCCTGCACATCAGTTCGGGCGCGCCGACCCAAGGGTGTGTCGCGATACCCGCGGCCAACCTCGATCAGATCATGCGATGGCTGGATCCGAGTGAGCACCCGGTCATCAGCATCAACGTGGGCGCCGCCGCGCTGGCGCCGGTGGAGCCTACGAGTTCGTCGGCGTCGTGACGTCGCTCGAGATAAAGGTCCAGGCGCGATTGAGGGCGATGACGAATGACGCGAAGATCACGTAGCAGAGGCTCTCGACGATCCACAGTTCATGCGAGCGGGCCAGCAGGACGATGCCGGCCGCGAACTCGTAGACGTACGTGGCGTTGCTAAAGGCGAGCACGTACACCTGACCCTTGAAGTGGCGGTTCCTCAGGTGAATCTGCCACGTGTTGACGAGGCAGAACAACGCCACGAAGATCATTCCGAGGCCGATGTTGGTCTTGGGAATAATCGCCAGGATCGCCAGCGAGAAGGCGTTGACGAGGCTGGTGAAACTGCTGCCGGCCAAGGTGCGCACTTTGCCCAGCGCGTTCGGGCCAAGGACGAGCTCCGAACGCAGTGAGATGGCGACGAACAGCAGTCCGATCATCGCGCCCGCCGCACCGGCCGCGACGATCATGAACTCTAGATACGAGTGCGGGACCACGGTCTCTCTTTCGTGCTTCGTTGAAGATTAGGTCAGCGCTCGCGATCGATCACACGAGCCGACATAATGAAACCATGGTTGAGCGTGAGAGCATCTATGACTACGTGGGGGGCGACGACGCGTTCCTGGCGCTCGCCGCCGCCCTCAACACTCGATGCCTGGCCGATCCCGTTCTGAATCATCCCTTCTCTCATCCGAGCCATCCCCAGCATCTCGAACGGCTGGCGGCCTACTTGGGTGAAGTGTTCGGTGGTCCACCGGAGTACAGCGCGCTCGGAGGACACTCGGCGATGCTCCAACTGCACGCCGGCACCGGCGCCGACGACGACTTCGGTGCCCGCTTCCTCGCCTGCTTCGACCAAGCCGTTGACGACGCTCGGTTTCCTGAAGATCCCGATCTTCGTCGTGTCCTGCATCAGTACATGGCCTGGGCCACGAGCGAGGTCGATGGATATTCGCCGGTGGGCGTGAGCGCACCCGAGGATCAGTCGATGCCTCGATGGTCGTGGGACGGCCCGGTGTCCGACGTCCCGGCACCCTGAGTAGCCTCGACTTTCTATGAGCGAGTTTCGATCCGAAGTCTTTGAGTACGCCGATGTCGTTGTCGAGCGCTACGCCGCGCTGGACCCCCTCTTTGCGACCGAGGCGGGCGTCGCGGGCTACGACGAGTTTCTGCCTGACTTCTCGCCCGAGGGCACCGCTTCGACGTTGGCGGCAGTCAGCGAGATGTGCGATCACCTCTCGACGCTGTCGGCGAGCGATGATATCGACCGCATCTCATTGTCGGTCATGCGCGAGCGCCTGGAAACGAGTCGGGGTCTGCTCGAGTCGGGCGAGTCCGAACGGCTGTTCAGCGTCATTCACTCGCCCCTCTCCAGCGTTCGTCAGACGTTCGAACTCATGGCCGCAGATACCGAGGCCGACCTCGCGGTCATCGCCACGCGCCTCGAAGCCGTGGGTCCCTCTCTCGCGAGTTGGCGTCGCCGACTCGAAGAACTCGCGCGCACCGATCGACTCGCTTCGCGTCGGCACGTGGTGGGCGTCGCCGATCAGGCGGCCACTTACGCGACGGGCACCTTTGCGCGCTTCGCCGAGCGCGTCGCGCCGGACTCCTCGAGCGACGATCGCCTCCTGCGCGCGGCGAAGGACGCCGACGTCGCGTGCGGTGAGTTGGGGCGTTGGATGAGCGAAGAACTCGTGCCCCAAGCCAACGACCGTGACTACTGCGGAGTGGAGCGCTATGGAGTCTGGGCCAAGGACTACATGGGTGCGGAACTCGACTTTGACGAGTTGTACGAGTGGGGTTGGTCCGATCTGCGCCGCATCCACGCGCGCATGTGGGAGATCGCTCCCCAGCTCGTTGCGGGCGCGTCCAGTCTCGTAGAGGTAGCGGAGTTCCTCGACCACGATCCGTCGCGTCAGATCGTGGGCACGGATGAACTGTTGCGCCGACTGATCTCGTTCACCGAGGCGGCCACGGCGAAGTTAGACGGGGTGCACTTCGATATCGATCCGCGCGTTCGCTTCTGTGACGCGCGTCTCGCGCCCGAGGGCGGGGCCGCCGCCCCCTACTACTACGGGCCGAGCGAAGATCTCTCACGCCCGGGCACGACCTGGTATCCCACTCTGGGCGAGACGACATTCTCGTGGTGGGAGAACGCGTCCACGTGGTACCACGAGGGCGTCCCGGGACATCACCTGCAGGTTTCGGCGACGATTATTGCGGCCGAACGCCTCAGTCGCTTTCATCGATTGGCCGCCTGGACGAGCGGGCACGGCGAAGGCTGGGCGCTCTACGCCGAGCGCCTCAGTGAGGAGCTGGGGTTCTTTGAGGACCTGGGCGAGGAGATGGGCTATCTCGCCTCACAGGCGCTGCGCGCGGCCCGCGTCGTGGTGGACATCGGCATGCACTTGCAACTCGCCGCGCCCAACGACCTGGGAGAACTCGGGGATCTGGGCGACTGCTCGGGTCGAGTGTGGACGCCGGAGATGGCGGTCGCGCTTCTCGAAGAGTGGGCGATCCAGAGCCGAGCGATGTCAGAGTCCGAAGTCGAGCGCTACCTCGGAATGCCCGCCCAGGCCATCTCCTACAAGGTGGGCGAACGAGTGTGGCTACGCGCGCGCGCCGAAGCCCGCGAGCGACTGGGCGACGCCTTCTCCCTCAAGCGCTTCCACGCCTACGCCCTGAACCTCGGTCCCATGGGTCTGGACGCACTCGAATCAGAGCTGCGTAGCTGGCAGGGCGAGTAGATCTAGATCGGCGCGCCGACGTCCCAGAGGTGATGGACGACGTCGTGCAGCGAGTAGCGCCCGAGTGACGACACGCTGAACACGCTGCCGTTTGATCGCAGTCCCCGGCGCCGCCACTCATCACCCGTCACAGCGCCGTAGCGGTCCGCGTAGCGTTTGGCGTTCGCGCAGAGTTCATCGCGCACGCTGGTGGGATTCTGGTCGCAGTACCTTGCCTCGAGAGCGGTCTCGTCTTGATCCCAGTTCTCGAACGTGGGATTGTCCTCGTTCAGCATCAAGGTGAGCCGTCCGTCCATCACGTCAAAGACGTCGCGCACGTGACAGGCGTACTCGAGTGCTGACCACTTGTCCTCGTGGGGCCGCGTGCGTACGTCCTCGCGCGAAAGCACCGGCGACCATCGAGTGGCGACGTCGCGAAGTCTCTCGGCGAGCACCTCGTCACTGACACTGCTCGCGTCAAAGCCGCACTGCTCGCAGGGCCGCTCAAGCACCCACGTCCAGTCCTTGGTGTCGCGCTCGACGCTCATGGGGCGACTTTACCTGGCGTCTCAGTGCGCACTCACGCCGTATCGCGAAAAAAGGTGCACACCGACAAAGATCCAACCCACCCACAACAGAACGCGCCAGGGAACCGATTGGGCCAACCAGGCGCCCACCCGCGCGAGCGAACCCACCGACTCCGGGCGCACGCGAGCTATCACCTCGACGGCGACGCCAAGCGCGATGAGCACCCACCAGATGACCGTCACAATCACGGCTGATCACCGCGTGGCAGTCGGTAGAGCGCCGCGATCGCCCGGGCACCGGTCCAGAGCCAAGCGACGAATAACACCCAGCGTCCCCAGTGATTGACGAGCAGATGGTCCAACGTGGTGCTGAGTGTGGGAACTGACGACGAGTACCCGCCCAGGGCCAGACCTGCACACTCCAGTGCGAGCGCAAGGACGAACACTACGATCCACCCTCCGACTCGGTGCGACGAGCGCTGTCGGTAGTACGCGGTGATGTCCTCGCGTGCGGGGCGAAAGCCGCCCGCACCGGCGTAGAGCCCGAGAGCTACGAGGGCCGGCAGCGCCACAACGAGGTAGGAACTCGTGGTGAAGGGCCGCGCGCCCGTCGCCCACCACGCGTAGAGCGCCGCGGCGATAATGGCCCCCGCTAGGGCAACGCGGCCCCTAGTCAGCGAGGGGTGAGGCCGTACCGGCTTCGTTCTCGAGTTCCTGAATCAGTTGCTTGGTGACCACGGTCGCTCCCGCGGGGGCGGTGATGCTCTGCGAGTTGTGACTGATGGTCGCGGTGATCGCGACCGTGTCGTTGCCCGAGCCACTGGAGCCCGGCGCAGTAATCGATGCGGACGCACCCGTCAACGTCGAACCCGAGGTCGTCATCGTCAGGGTGTACGACCCCTTCACGTTGGTGGGCTCGCTCAACCCCGAAATGTCCAGACTCTGGATGGTGGGCCACAGGGCGTGGACGAACGACTCGAGCGTGGCCGTCTCGGTGTACCCGCCACCCGCGACGCTCGTGGAGTGGGTGGTCTCGATGATGTGAATGATCGCGTGACGAAGGGCACTCGCGTCCTGGGTCTCTTGCTTGGTGGGCGTCGTGCTGGCCTGCTCCTTGGTCACCAGGCTCTTGATCAGACTGGCCGGGATCTCGAACCACCGACCACCGAAGAGCAAATTGAACGCAGCGATGTCGCTGGGGGGAATGTTGACGTCGGGCAACGACGATAGTGACGAGAGGTCGATCTTTACGTACGCGTTTCCGCTCACGTCGCGCAGCTCGAGCAGGGCGCCCGTGCCCACGTTGAGCGTGACGTCCTCGTCGAGGGCTGTGCTCTGGGTCAAGTTCCCGCCACTGGGGTTGACCTCCACCACGTCCAGGGACATGTCGTTGGCGTACTGCTGGATCTTGGTCGCCCCCGGGCCGGAGAAGGAGGCCGTGATGTGCATCTCGAGGGCGGGCTGGGACGAAACTGAACTCATGGCGGAATCCAGGGTGGCGGGCGCCGAACTGCAGGCCGCGAGACCCAGTCCTGCGGCGACTATTCCGACGACGACGTATGTACGCACGCGAGCCTCCCTAACGCCGACACCTTGCGAGGCGTCGTCCATGCCCCTGGCCGAAACCTACCATCCGGGGGCGGTGATCAGCCCCGATAGCCTGACGTTGGTGGATGACGCGGAGTTACTGACACGGCTACAGGGTGGCGATCGCGACGCCTTTACCGAGATCGTGAAGAAGTACCAGGAACCACTCGTGCGACTCGCCCGGTACTACGTGGCCAGCGAAGCCAGCGCCCAAGACGTCGCCCAAGAGACTTGGATTGCGGTCCTCCGGGGCCTCGAGCGCTTCGAGGGGCGCTCGTCCTTCAAGACGTGGCTCTTTCACATCGCCGCGAATCGCGCGCGCACCAAGGGCGTACGAGAGCATCGCGCCATTCCCGTTGACCTCGGGTCCGAACAGTCATTGCTCGCCGGGCGCTTCAACAAGGGCGGCATGTGGAGCGATCCGCCCGCGCCCTTCAGCGACAGCGTGGATGACGCCTTGGATAACGCCCCCCTCGTGGCGCGCGTGCGCGAGTCCATCGCACGCCTGCCGGACGTCGCCCGGGCGGTCGTAACGCTGCGCGACGTAGAAGGACTGTCTACTGGGGAGGTGGCGAGCTTGCTAACACTCTCCGAGGCGAACGTGCGGGTGATCCTTCACCGCGCGCGCTCGCGAATTCGATCAGAAGTTGAGGCACAGATGCGAGGAGGTGAAGCGTGAGACTGCTCTCGAGATCCCTCGTGTGCCAACAGGCCGTCCAGTTAATGAACGACTATGTCGACGGCACGCTGTCGCGCCGCCAGCGGCGTCGCCTCGAAGCTCATCTGGCCGACTGCGACGCGTGCACCGCCTACCTCGAGCAGCTTCGCGTCACGATCGCAGCGAGTGCGGTGGTAAGCGTCGACGACGTCGACCCCGCGGTGCTGGAATCCTTGGTCGAGCTCTTTGAGCGATACCAAGAGGACACGGACACTTAAGCCCCCCGGTGCTCGGGCCGCAGTTCGAGCCGCCACACAAAGCGAAGGGCGCTCCACGTGTCGTCGATGGCGCACACCTTGTTATCCACTAGGCCGAGCGCTAGAACGGTGTCGCGCACGACGTGGTCGGATAGGTCACTGCTGACCCCGGATGAGCGTTTGGGCCACGCGATCCACAGAGACCCCAAAGGGAATACGTGCTGGCCGAGTTGCGCCACGTCTCGATCGAGGTCTTGGGTGCGCACAAAGAAAGCAAGCACGAGGTCCGCCTTCCCTCGACGACGGCGAAGCGTCGTTCCCGGCGGGACGTCGAGTGCGAAGTCGACGGGAGCGTGGACGAGGGACACCGTCTGGTGAGGTCGGACACCCAGCTTCAGGGTGAGAGGTGAGTCAGTCACACCGAGAGTTTGCCAGCGCGCATCGTGATCAGCCTCGTTCTAGGGTGGGGCGGTGCACGACCCACATCCGACCAGTTCAACCCTCGGGTACCTGAGCGCCCACGAGGTATCCAAGCGTCTCGCGGCGGGTGGCCTCACGTCACTCGACCTCGTTGACACCCTCATCGAGCGAATCGAGCAGGTGGACGCGAGCGACAGTTACGTGGCCCTCAACTCTGTTGCTGCGATGAGTGAGGACGCGCGCGCTCAAGCCAACTCGCGCGACGAAGAGCGACAGCGCGGCGGTGCGCTCGGTGCGCTCCACGGTATTCCCGTGCTGATTAAGGACAACGTGGAAGCCCACGGTCTGCCGGGACTCGCGGGCTCGACGTCGTTGATTGGACGCCCGACGAGCGACGCGGCACTGGTGACGCGCCTGCGAGAGGCGGGGGCCATCATTCTGGGTTGCACAAATCTGAGCGAGTGGGCGAACATACGCTCTCCGCGTTCGTCGAGTGGTTACTCCGCCTCCGGCGGGTTGGTCGCCAATCCGTGGGCGCTCGACCGTTCGGCCGGTGGTTCGTCGTCGGGATCCGGAGCGGCCCTCGCGGCGGGCCTGGCCCCGCTCGCCGTGGGTACCGAGACCGACGGATCCATTGTCTGTCCCGCATCCGTTAATGGCGTCACCGGCCTCAAGCCGACGGTGGGGGTCGTGCCGACGACCGGTGTCATACCGATCAGCGCGAGTCAGGACAGCCCGGGGCCGATGGGTCGCAGCGTCGCCGATGTAGCCCTGATGTTCTCGGTTCTCGCCCGGCAAGAGCCACAACACGTGGACGCGACCTCGATGGTCGTCGCGAAGAACTGGCGCACCGGTCATCCCGCGACCGACCAGCTCTTCGACGACGTGGTGGACGAGCTCGCGCGCGCGGGCCTGTCGATGGTGTCGCGTGATCTGGCTGGACCCGGCGAAAGTGAGGGTCGCGATGAGCTGACCGTATTGCTGGCTGAGCTCTTGGACGACCTGAGCGCGTACTTGGCCGCCCGACCCGGCGACGGAGTCGCCTCTCTGGTGGACGTCATTGCCTTCGAGGACGAACACGCCGAGATCGAACAGCGCTACTTCGGCCACGAGAACTTTCTCGAGGCGGTCTCAACCGGTGGACGAGCAGGACCGGCGTACAAAGAGGCTCGCCAACGAAATCTCTCGTGGGCGCTCGATACGTCGCTCCAACCAGGAATCGACGGGGCCGACGTCATCATCGCGCCCGCCTACGGACCGTCATGGAAGAGCGACCTGATCGTGGGCGGTCACCCGGGCCCCGCGAGTCCCGTCACGAGCCCCGCCGCGATCGCGGGTTGGCCGATACTGAGCTTGCCTCTCGGGATCGTGGACGGGCTGCCCGTCGGGCTGGCCGTCGTCGGACGTGCGAACGATGAGTGGCGCGTACTGGACGCCGCGTCGCGCATCGAGTCCGTTCTTCGATCGAAGAACCCTTGGCCCACGCCGAACTGGCAGGCCGCCACGCGCGGCTAGGGCGCTAGAACCCCGGCGGGGAGCACTTGAGCGACCAGCCCCAGACCGCACGCACCGCGCTTGGAAGAGTGATCGGACACTTCGCACCATCGGCACCGCCGAGTCCGTCGTCGTAGATCTTCCACTTCGTCGCTCCTGCCGCGCGGGTAAAGAGGTAGTACGCGCCATCGTCTTGCGCGCCGACCTGGGCCGCCATGGACGAGGGACTGGGATCGAGGCCGGCGCCCGCGTAGAAGGTCTTGTTAGCCACGTCGTACGCGTAGTAGGTCTCACCCTTCGTGAGGCCGAGGTAGTCCTTCACCGGCAGACGATGAGATGCGGCCCCGGTCGCAAGCAGACTCGCTCGCACTGCGGGCGTCACGACAAGATTCTTGGCCGTCGGCGAACTGTCCGCGGGCACCGAGCACAGCGCGGTGATCACCAGAGTGATCGCGGTCAAGCAAGTTAGTCGCCGCATCTTGGTCCTCTCAGCCCACTGCGCACAGAGTACCTACGCGGACGGCACGTCGCCGTGTCAGAGGTCCTCGGTACACTGACGCCCATGACAGAACACATTCGATTTGGTGCGGTCTCCTTGGACTGCGACGATCCTCACCCGCTCGCCGACTTCTGGGCGGCGCTCATCGACGGCGAGGTCGCGTTTCGCAGTGACTCCTTTGATGCCGTGAAAGCCGGGTCGATCTGGTTGACCGCCGTCAAGGTGGACAACTATCGGGCGCCCACGTGGCCGGGGGACGAACTGCCCAAGCAGATGCACCTCGATCTCGCGGTATCCGACTTGGCCGCGGGTGAGCGCGAGGTTCTTGCACTGGGCGCGACACGGGCCGCGACGCAGCCAGCCCCCGAGTCCTACCTCGTGTTCCTCGATCCGGCCGGTCACCCGTTCTGTCTGAGCACGGCGATCCCCGACTAGGACGTCAACGCGCGGCGAGCGAGGAAGCGGAAGCGGTCCGCTACTTCTTCCACAACGATCTCGACGAAGCCCGCACTGTCCAGGCGCGGCGCGAGCGCCGAGGGGTCAACGGGCACATAGGTGTCGCCCTCGTGCAACATCCACCTTGCCGTTGTCTCGACGCTGTCGGTTCCTAGGAAGAGCCCGCCCGGGCGAAGAACCCGGCGGGCTTGTGCGAACACGTGGTTTTGAAGTTCTGGCGACGCCACGTGGTGCAGCATCGTGAACATCACGACCGATGAGAACTGGCCCTCCTCAAAGGGCAACGAGGTGGCGTCGGCGCAGACCACCTCGACGTTGGTGCCCTCTAATCGTGCGGCGAGTGACGTGGCGAGCTGAGGGTCGATTTCTACGGCGGTGAGATGAGTCACACGCCGTCGAAGAACGTCGGTGGTGAGCCCCGGACCAGGTCCGATCTCCAAGACGTCGTCGCCGAGGGGGCGAGAACCGAGCGCCCACGGTAAGAGTTCATTCTCGACGTACTCAGCCCACTCGGGGCTCGAGCAGATTTTCATGTGCTCTTCGTTCATACTCAACATTCGCACGTCGAAATCCCGCGAACGAGACACTTCGGACTTTTAGAAAAGTCAGAGAGTACAAAATGGGGTCGCCGTGCACCCTGTGCAATACATGTCGAGCGTTCTTTCAACTTCGCACTCACGTATGGCGAATGAGCATGTCGAGTGTTCGCTACGTGCAGGTCACTCACTGATCAAGTGTTCGATGTGTTTACTTTCAATTTGACGGGTGGTCAATTTAGCCTTGTTGTAGCAGTAACGAACACGAGTTCAAGACTCGACACTCGTGAAGTTGAAAGGCAGAAGATCATGGGACTAGCTGGAATGGTTGTCAGTGCAATGTCAACGGTGACAGGAGCGATTCTCTATTGGGGCTTCACCGCCCAAAGCGCCGTCGCCGCTCAGAATCACGGAGTTCGACTCTCAACAATCGGCATCATTTTGATGATTGCTGGCATAGCGGGCTTTTTGATTTCCACCGCGGTGTTTGCCGCCTCGCGTCGCCGACCCTCCGATCCCGCGCAGAGCGTGGACCGCGAGGTCGTTGATTCGACGGGTCGCAAGACCGTGTTCCACGAAGAACGTAACTAAACCAAATCAGAAGGGAGTCATCATGGTTGTCATTGGCATTGTGTTGATGTTGATCGGTTTCTTGCTCGGCGTGCCGGTGCTGTGGTCCATCGGAGTGATCGTTCTGGTTGTCGGACTGATCCTGTGGGTTCTTGGCGCTGCCGGTCACGCGGTGGGTGGACGTCGTCACTACTACTGAGTTGGCCGTTCAACCCGTGTGACGTTGTCGTCGCAGTTTTGATGGTGACGCCGCGGGTGCTTCAATAGCCTTGAGTTCGTGAAACGGATCGCCGCTCTCACGGCGGTTCTGGTCGTGATGCTCTCGTGCGTTGAGGCATCCGCGGCGTCGTCATTGCATCATCAACTGTTGACGCCGCAAGAGGTGCCGGGCTGGGCGAAGTACTACATCGCGCCGGCCGAAACGCGAAGCTGCCCCGAGTCGACGTTCGCCAAACCCACGAACGCTTCGGCGATTCGAGAAGTCTTCGCCAATCGCTCATCGGAAACACTTCTGTTGGAGAAGATTCAGACGTCCGCGACCCCCACGCTGACCTACAACTCGGTGTTGGACCACATGACCAAGTGCACGAAAATAGCGGCCACGTTTGACGGTCAGGTCACGTTCCAGCGCAAGCAGTCCGTGAATCTCGGACGGTACTCCGTGCCCGTCAAGGGCTACACCATCGCCTTTGTGCTCGGCGGCGCCAACGTGACCGGCGTCATTGCGTACGCGAAGAAGGGTCGCGACGTCCTGGCGTTGGCCGAGATCACCAAGACCGAGCTCAACGCCCGCCAGTTCAAGTCCACGCTTCGAGAGGCCCTAGCCCGGATCTCCTAGTTACGAGACCAGGACCGCAGCGGGTTCGTCAGTCGGCGACGTGACGTCGTCAGCTCTCGCGGGCTTCATGAGCGTGTCGTACACCTGGAATGATCCCTGCACGATGAGCGCGACAATCATCGCGGCGCCGAAGGCGAGTGGGAGGTCTCCCGAACGCAACAGCTCAGCGAGAACGATCATCGACGCCAAGTACGAAAACGAGCCCCGCGTGACCCCATAGAGGAAGTGCGAGGATGCGGGCGATCCCTGTTCTTGGTGCGTGAAGAACGCCATCATGAGACTGGTCGCCGGCAGAGCGTCGATCAGCCCAGACAGAACTGGCCCGAGTCGACCGGACAGGGAAACGAGCACCATCGTAAAGACAGTGGCGAGGATGACGCGAATCCAAAGTCGAGATGGACCGTGCGGGAAGGATGACACTCGCGGCGTGGCGGGCCACCAACGCAGCGCTGCGGCGAAGCCGATCGCGGTAATGAAGCCGGCGAGCATGGCCGAGAGCTTCAGGACGTCCACCACACCGGCTGCGAGTGCGAACACCGCAAGTGCGCCCACGAGCGCGGCGGAGGGGGAGAACCGAATCGTCAAGTGGGCGTAGATCCACAGCACAACCGCTTCCGCGACCGATCCGACGAGCAGCGCGCCCGTCATGGAGCTCGCAAAGCCGGTCCCGTGTTGAAGGGCGACCAGCCAGAGCAGGGGGAGGCTGGCGATGGGCAGCGCGATCACGAGCCCGCCGACGGCGTCGCCGAAACGACGCTGGGCGAGAGTTCCCACGACGACCGCGAGGGGAACAAGAAGCACTCTGAGCAGGAAAAACAGCATGACACCAGAATACGGGTCGAGACGACGAAAATGACTCGGTATAGTGCCACGAGTCCTCTCTAATGCCTCGAGAACAGAGGTATTCTGAATAAACTAATGAGAAAAACGAGGAGACTGTGCCGTGGATGACATAGACCGGATGCTGTTGGTGGCGCTCAGCGGCGACGGACGGCTCAGCTACCAGCAACTCGCAGACCGAGTGCACTTGAGCGCAAATAGCACGGCGGACCGTGTTCGTCGACTGCGCCAAAGTGGCGTCCTCGCAGGCTTCCACGCCGAGTTGAGTCTGGCCTCACTGGGCTACACCCTGCACGCGCTGACCGACGTGAACCTGAGGGAGTCGGTTGAACCGCGTGACTTCGAGCGAGCCCTCGAAGGGGTACCCCAGGTACTGTCGGCGACGCTCACGACCGGCGAGCGCGACTATCAGCTGCGAATCGTGAGTCAGAACACCGATCAGTTGCAGTCAGTCCTCGAGACGCTGCACAAGTTCGGCACGCGCGACGCCGAAAGTCGAATCGTTTTGGCCGAGACGGTGTTCGAGTCGTCGCGACTTCTCTGAGAGGATCCCCGGGCGTCGCGCGTGTCGACATTCGAGGCCACTTAGTATGAGTTCCAATTCGTCATCTACCTAGACGAAGGGCCAAAGGGATGAGCACAGCGACAGACGGAAAGCGAGGCGCCTCCTTCGTTCTCTACGGCCAGTTGTGTTTTCTCCTCTTTATTGGCGTCTGCATCGCCATTCGTCCCGGCTTCGTCTTAAAGGGGAACGAGGGTGGGATCAGTAACTATGGACCCCATCTTCAGACGGCCTTCGCCTACACCGCGGCCCTGCTGGGGCTCGCCGAGTTGAGCCGACGCGCCGGCACCTTGTTTCGCAGCGACGATGACCCCAATGCTCAACGACTGCGGCGCGTGCTGTACTTCTACTTCGCCATCGTCGTGGCGATGTTGGTGACCTCGTACTTCTACACGGTCAACGACGCCTTGCGCGATGTTCACTTTGGTTTCGGTACCGTTCTGGTCCTCTTCGAAGTGGGCGCATCGTGGTGGATGTTTCGGCTCTTTCGGCGATTTATCTGGGACGGTGTGTTCTTAATCCTTCAGCTCTCCGGGAGCGTCGTGAGCCTGGTGACGATCGTGGGAGCGATTCACGTGCTGTTCGTCGGCGAGATGGTCACTTGGATTGGTTTCTCTGGACTGATCATTCACACGTCGCGTTATCTCGGAGCAAACGCTGGCGTGGGCGGTCGGACCCGCGAGCCAGGATTGCGGAACTCTCTGTCCTAGGACTCGCACGAAAGACTCACCGTGGTCTGGGGTTACTCCGGATAGGAGTAGCGCCTCACGCCGGTGACTTTTTCAAAGCCCATCTTGCGCAGAATGGGTTGGCTATTGGATGACGCCAGAACCATGAGATAGCGATATCCCCGTTCACGAGCGAGTTGCGCCCGGTGCACCGTCTGAGCGCGATACAGGCCCTGTCCTCGCCACTCCGCTTCGGTACTGCCGCCCCACAGTGCGGCGAAGTCGCTGTCGGGCAGAAACTCGACGCGCGACGAAGAGACCGGTTTCCCCGAGTCCGTGAGAACCACGAATAACTCCATCTCGTGCGGCGCCACGTCGAGGCGCCGAACGAGGGCTCGGCGAAGATCCTGCTGACTGTGGCCAAAGACGCTCTCGTGGACCTGGATGAGCAGATCCACGCCCGCTTCGTCGACTATCCGGTAAAGGGTGACGCCCGCAGGAAGTTGCGGCTCTCCCGCGATGTCCAACAGGTCTGCGATCATCACGTCCGACGTTGCGCTCAGCGAGAAGCCGGCGCGTTCGAGTCGGGAACCGAGGTCTACGGGCTGGTCGTCGTCATAGACGCTCCAGATGAAATGCAGGCCTTGGGATGTATAGAACTCCACGTGTTGGGCGATGGCGTCATCGACCGTTGCGTCGTTGAGGTCCGTCCACATGACCTCAGACCAGCCGACGCCATTCGCTGCAGCCCAGCGCACGAAGGTGGGGCCGACACTGACGACGGACCCTGATCCGTCGGGCGCGCCGTTGCGCCTCTGCTCATTGAAGAGCCGAAGAAATTCTGTACGCGGCGAAGTCACGGTGATGAGTTTGTCAGGAGCACGGTTACTCGGAGCTCGGCGTCGGACACTTTTTTGTACACCTCATACTCCACAGCGTTGCGCCAAGCGTGCCTTGGGCTGTGATCCCAGCGAGTGACAGTCACTCAATTCATTCACAGGAAAATCTGCGAAACGCCAAAAATAAGATCGGTAGTGACGAAGGAGGTTGTTATGTCTATCCGTCAGCACTCCACCGACACCATGAGCGAAGACGCTCCGACCACGGACGTCATGGCTAGTCGCGAAACGACCACAATGCCGATCTCGACGCCCCCCGCGCGAACGGACAAGGTCAGCGAACTGTCGGAGATTTACTTTCCTCACGCGACAGTGGGACTCTTCATGGGAGGCATTCTGGCGCTCCTTTTGAGTGCGTGGTCCGGGATCGTTCCCTACGTCGGTCCCATCTTCGGATTCTCCGCTGATGGCACCTCGTCGTGGACGTGGAACGACGCCCACACGTACGGTGCTCTCGTACCCGGAGCCGTGGCATTCGTCGCTTGTTTGATGATCCTTGCGTGTGCCCGCCGTCCAGCTGGCATGCAGTCGGCTGGAACGCTGGCGAGTTCCGGTGTCGTCGTCTTTCTCTGCGGCGCGTGGCTCGCGGTGTTTCCGGTTGCGTGGGCCGTCATTCGCGTTCCCTACTTCCAGACCGCGTCGCCCACGTTGACCCTTGAGTACTGGCTGGGCTACGCCGTTGGCCCTGGTGTTTTGCTCGCGGCGTTCGGGGCGTTCGTGATGGGTCGAGCGCGCATCGAGAGAGTCGCGCATCGTCTCGTCAACCGATTGAGCGTCGCCTAGTCCGACCCCCTCGGCGCGGAGCAAGAGCACCCCTCTCCCCAAGAATTGCTCTTGCTCCGCGCCGTACTGCTACTACGGAGCTTCAGACGGACTTAGTCGTCGAAGCGATGAACAGTCTGGCCAAACGTACCCTCGGCGAAGGCGAAAACCTTGGTCGGTCGCACGCTGTGCAGTTCCACCTCGAAACCCTGGGGATGAAAGAACTGCCCATCGTGAGTGGTAAACCCCCAACTGTCGCCGTCCCACTTTGACCGAAATGCGAGGGCGACGTCATCGAGGAGGGCTTGGTCCTGGTCTCGACGGGCGTCGCCTTCCACCACGATGTCGAGCCCGTTCTGCCAGTTCAAGCCGCCGGTGGAAATGATCACGTGAGGGTTACTGCGCAGGTTGATGGATTTCTGCTCTTCGGCGCCAGTCGTGAAGTGCAGTTCGTCGTTCGACCACGCGGCAACAAGAGGCGTCATGTGCGGACGTCCGTCAGCGCGAACCGTCACGAGCCAAAAAAGTTCAGCGGTCTCTAGTTCGTGTTGCGTCGCCGACCAGCTGATGGGTTCCGCGGCGGCGCTGCTGTAGCGGCGGTCGATGGTGGTCGTGGGTGGGCTCATGTGCTTCTCCTTGCGATGGTCACTCTTTTCTTATGATGACCGAGAGCGCTCGCCAAAGTCATCGCTACGACTGTCTAGTGCCTACCACGTCACTCTGCACGCTCAACGGTCGAGTGGACGACCTCGGCGCATTGATGCGAGGACTGAGTCGGGGTCTCCCTGATTGATCATCAGCGAAGTGGCTTGACTCTGACCTTAGGGGAGGTCGCATACTGAGTGCGTGGCCAACGACGGCGAAGGAGCACTGAGTATGGAAGTCAGCATTGGTGAGTTCTCGCGTCAATCTCACCTCTCGGTCAAGGCCCTGCGTCTCTACGACGATCTCGGGATTCTTCTGCCGGCGCGCGTCGACCCCGCGTCGGGCTATCGCTACTACGACCAGTCACAACTCGCCGAGGCACGCCTGATTGCCATTCTTCGCCAGCTTGACCTTCCCCTTGCCGCCATCAAAGAGCTCATCGGCAGCGATCCTGTTCTCATTGCCCAGCGCGTCAAGGAGTACTGGCGCGAGGTCGAAGTTGCGCGCGTTGCGCAGAAAAGTCTCGCTGAGTACTTGATCAATCAGCTGAGTGGAAAGGAGTCCGTCGTGTACGAGGTGGCCACCCGAGAGGTTCCCGAGCGCACCCTGCTCTGTCTGAAACGCAATGTCGATCCAGAGAATCTGTGGGCGTTCGGTAAGGAGTTCATCGCCATCTTGAGGGAACGACACCTCCCCAAGATGCCCGGACGCGAGGGCGGGATGTTCAGCATCTACTGGGGCCTCGTCACGGGCGACAGCGTCGGACCCGTCGAATGGTGCAAACCGATTCCTCCCCAAGACGCGGAGACGCTCGCGTCGGAGAATCCCGATCTCACGTTGCGCGTCGAGTCCGCGCACAGTGAGGCGTACGTGGTCCTCTCACCGGACCCTGACAGCTCGAGTGCGCAGTGGCAACTTGCGATGGATGCGCTGCAGGCCTGGGCGACAGCACAAGGCATCAATGACGATGATCTGGCCATTCAGCCCGCGGATCTGGGTCTGCGCATCACGTACTTTGCTTCGGAGCCGATTACGGGAACCAACGTGCCCGACGACTACTGCGACTTCGCCGCGCCCTTCGCGTATCCCGATTCGATGTCGCGCCAACCGTAACTCGTGCCGTAACTCACACCCGCAGTCGGGTCGTAACTCAGCGGATCCGTCGCGAGTAGACCCGTGAAAACGGTGTGAACGGGGCCCGAAGGTACGGTGACATTGTGTCTGATGCCGCCTCGACTCGCCGCGGGCGCGTGATGCGCGCTGCGATTCCCGCGCCCGGACCGCTGCGCACGCTCACCAAATCGACGCTCGCGAACACCATCGGCAACGGCCTGTACTACACGGTCGAAGTCATCTTCTTTACGCGGTCGGTGGGTCTGTCCGTTCATCGAGTCGCTCTCGGTTTGGGTGTGGCCGCCATCGCGGGACTACTTATCTCGATCCCCGCGGGCCACCTTTCGGATCGATGGGATCCACGTCTGATTGTCGCCGCCGGTACCGTCGGCGAGGGCGCGGTGATGGCGTGCTTCACGCTGGTCCACTCGTTTTGGGCGTTCTTCATCTTGAGCGTCATCGGGGGCGCGTTCGGCGGGGCGGGCGGCGCGTCGCGAGCCGTGCTCATAGGACGATTCGGCCAGGGTGAAGACCGGGTACGAATCCGTGCCTACCAACGTGCGGTCACCAACCTCGGTATGTCGGTGGGCATCGCCCTGTCGGGCATCGGCCTCGCCCTCGACACTCGTAGCGCGTATATCGCGATGGTGCTGGGCAACGCGGCCACGTTCTTCGTGGCGGCGGCTTTTGTGTGGCGTCTGCCCGCGATGCCGCCGCTGCCCGTGGCCGAGGGTGAGCGCCGCGAACCGATGACCGTTGTCCTGCGCGATCGGCGCTACTTGCTGGCGTCACTCCTCAACGGGCTCTTCGCGATTCACTTCATCATTCAGAGCGTCGGCCTGCCCCTGTGGATCGTGTATCACACCCGCGCGCCCCGGTGGTGGGTGTCGGTCTTGTTGATCATCAACACCGCGATGGTCATCACGCTTCAAGTGCGCACCAGTCGAGGATCGGGCGACGTGGTGCGCGCCGCCAAGATCTTTGCGCGCTCGGGAGTCCTGATCGCGGCGGCGTGCGTGCTCTATTCGCTCGCCGCGGGGGTCGATCCCGTGGCGGCGTGCCTGATTTTGGTGGTGGGGATGGTGGCCCACACGTTTGGCGAGCTCTACAGTTCGGGGGCGTCGTGGGGGATTGGCTACGGGCTGGCGCGCCAGGACCTCCAGGGTCAGTATCAAGGGGCGTTCGGTTTGGGTTGGGGGATATCGGGCGTCATCGGTCCAAGCATCGTGGCCGCCACGGCGATCAGCCTGGGTCGAGTGGGCTGGCTGATCTTGGCCGGCGGATTTCTCATCGTCGGCGCAGCGTTTCGACCTCTGGTGGCGAGTTACGAGAGAGCCACTTAGATCGAGACGAGGTCCGCGGCGCGCAACATGTCGCGACCCGCGGGCTGCAAGTCCACCTTCGTCGCCAGCAGCCCGGTCGACACGCGCTCGGCGACTCCCCACTCCCAAATCGCCTCGGCATTGAGATCCGTTCGATTCGCCAGCCAACGAGCGCGCTCGTACGGGTCGCCCATGACGAGTTCGACGGGATCTTCGCGCATGAGCACTCCGAGATCGCACTCCCGTTCAGCAATCAACCCGTCGGGATCAACCAGCTTGAACCCGTAAGCAGCTTCTAGCGCGTTCCACTGGTGGACATCGCCGTGAACGAGAACGGCGCGCTCGTCGTCGTGGGCCACCGCTCGGCGCTCCGCACAGGCCACGGCGTACTCCACCGCTCGCTTCGAGCACGGGTGGTCCAACTCTTCCCAGGTCACTTCGATGAAGTCGATCAGCCATCGGGCCTTCTCGGCGCCCGACGGCAACTGACAGTCGTGGGCCGGTCGCCACACCTGCTGAGCGGCGTCGCAAAGAATGCCCAGCCGCTCCTCGACGCTGAGGCCGAGTTCAGAGAGAGAGCGGCCCAGGCGCTCGATGAGTAGCGCACCTCGCTCCGCGTCGCTTCGCATCAGTTCTGCACAGCCCACGCCGCCGGCACGACGCAGCACCTCGATCTCGTTCTGAGCTGCCCGCTCGTCCCGAGGTACGACAAGTTTTAGGACCGCGGGGCGCCCATCAGCGAGGGACGCCTCAGCGACGAAGGCTTCGGTGGCATCCCCAAAGGCTCGTCCGATGGTGATTGACCACTCACTCTCAAGGTCCCGTATGAGCGATGGCAACGTATCGATCCAGCGGTCTGCCCCCACCATGCGCGCCTTGTTCTGAACCACCCTCGGTATTTCAATCATCCGTGGAATTGTCTCACGACCGTGATTGTCACCGGAACGAGAGCGAGGTGTTCAGTCTTATACCTTGGGACGATGAACATACGACGAGCTGAGCCCACAGACATTGACGTGATCGAAGAACTTATTCGTGCCCTTGCGACGTACGAGCGTGCCGAGGATGAGGTCGAAGTCACTGGCGATGATTTGGCGCAGAGCCTCTTTGGACCGAATCCTCGAGTGTTCTGCGATCTTGTCGAGTGTGACGAGGGAAATGTTGTGGGGTTTGCGGTGTGGTTCCTCAACTACTCGACCTGGACGGGGCACTACGGGGTATATCTCGAGGATCTCTTCGTACAACCGGAGTTTCGAGGGCGGGGCTATGGCAAGGCGCTACTTGCAGTGCTCGCGAAGGAGTGCCTATCGAATGGCTATACCAGGCTGCAGTGGTCGGCTCTCGACTGGAATACACCGGCAATCGATTTCTACACATCGCTCGGAGCGGAAGCGATGAGCGAGTGGACGGTCTATCGCCTTGCTGGTGAGTCGCTCGTCGAACTCGCAGCGTCGCTGTAAATCGCCCTGCCTCATACCGTGAGATGCTGCGGAGGTCGTTACCGCGGTTCAGGACCGGAGGCTGGGCCCTCGGGAAACAGGTATTCGTCGGGCAACATTTCGAGAGCCCAGGCGAACCCGTTGGTTAGCAGTTCACGTCCAAGAGTCACTTGCGCCCCGCACTCATATTTCGCAAACTAGGGGCGTGCGCAGGACATTCGCGATACTCCTTATCGCCGTGGCAGCTCTGTGGGGGTTCGCGAGCCCTGCCTCGGCCTCCAACAACGAAGTGATCAACGGAACGTTCAACTCCCCCTCCGTCGCACCTAACTCCGACGAATTCATCTCCACGGGCTCGAGCTTTTCTGGATGGCGCGTCGTGGGGGCGCCGGGCAACGTGGGCATCACGGGTGGCGGCTTTTCTCAGAACGGCTTCACGTTCGACTCGTATCGAAGTTCCCAGGAACTCGATCTGACGGGGACGAGTAACACGAAGACGGGTGTTGCTCAACCGGTGCCCACGGTGAAGGGAACTCGCTACGTCATTTCGTTCGCCGTGGGCAACGTGTACAACCCGACTGGCATTTTTGGAACGACCAGTTCCGTCGAGGTCCTCGTCAACGGCGTGCGTGTGTATACGGCGACGAATTCGCGTGGACGAGGGTCAGATCGCCAGCAGTGGGAGGTGTTCTCCTTCTCGGTAGTCGCTACGTCATCGACCTCGACCATCGAGTTTCTCAATCTGGACCCGCCCAGCGATACATCAAATACTCTCGATGCCGTCTCCTTTTCGACGTCGAGTTCTTCGATCGCGCCCTCGAGCATTGCAACCAGTATCCCTACGCCTCGCGAGGCTTTTCTTCCGCTGACGTCGGTCGCGGTAAACGGTGGCCTTGCCGCGGCCGTGCTTCTGTTGCTCACGTTTCCGTCACAGTTGTTCAACTCGACTCTCCAGCAGAACTACACCGACATCGAGTTGTGGTGGCGAAGGAAGTTGCGGCCGCTGCGTTGGCTTCGACGATCTCGGGGGACCGGCGAGAAGTCCTTCTCCAATCAGAGTCGCCAGCCCTCAACGACCGTGCTCGAGCAGCGCCCCATCTTTTACCTCGTGTTTGTGGGTGGAGCGCTGGCAGGTGCCTTCAACGATGGGCACTTTGGCGTGAGTGTTAGTTCACTCGTGACTCTCATCGCGGTGGCCATATCGATGGCCATTGGTATTGCTCTGCCCACCGTCGTCGGTTCGATCTATCACTCCAGGCGCCACGGAAGCGCACCGCGAAAACTGATCGCGATACCAGCGGGCCTTGCGCTGGCGATCGCCATGGTCGTATTCAGTCGTCTGATTCAGTTTGAACCTGGTTATCTATACGGCGTGGTCTGCGGGGTCGTGTTCGTTCGCGAGCTTCCCAGCAACGAAAAAGGACACATCGCTGCGCTGGGCATCCTGACGTCGTTGGTGCTGAGCGTCGTCGCGTGGATGATCTGGATACCGGTAAACGCGGCGGCCGAACGTGCAAACCCGTTCGTTGGCGTTGTTCTCATGGATGACATTTTGGGCGCGCTCTTCGTGGGCGGACTCGTTGGATCGTTCTTCGGAATGATTCCGATACGGGGCCTACCCGGCTGGACCATCAAGCAATGGAACGTCTGGGCGTGGGTGGGGGGCTTCGCTACTGCCGTATTCGGGCTCTTTCAAATCCTGCTCCGACCCGGAGTTGTCGGTCACGGTCACCGACCGCTTGTCGCCTCTATCATCCTGTTCGTTGTCTTCGCCGCTGGCTCAATCGCTTTTCGCGAACACTTTGAAAGGCGACAGCACCGGACTGGCGGTGGGGTGCTTGATGTGCAGGGAGACGACCGGAGTAAGAGTGGCACGGTGCCGCGGAGTCTGCCGGACGACGGGCCACACGAAGGACAGGTGACGACGTGACGTGCGTCGGTCACCGGAAGGAGGGGCATGGCTAGCGATCTCGAGTGGAGTGCGTCATTCGTGAAAGCATCTACCGGCTCCATGAGTTTCTACGACGAGATTATGGTTCCACGCCTGTTCGAACCGTGGGGTCAGTTACTGCTTGACACACAGAATCTTGAAAGTGGGCAGGCCGTCCTTGACGTCGCCTGCGGCCCTGGTACGGTGACTCGACTTGCCGCGCAGCGCGTCGGCCGTACGGGGCGCGTTACTGGGTGCGATTTGAGTCCGGCGATGCTGGATCTCGCGAGAGCGAAGCCCGCAATGGACGCGAGCGCGCCCATTGACTATCGGGAATGCTCCGCCGATGCGCTCGATGTCCCAGACGACGTCTTTGATCTTGTGACCTGTCAGCAGGGCTTGCAGTTCTTTCCCAATCGAAGTCTGGCCTTGGCCGAAATGAAGCGAGTGTTGCGCCCCGGTGGAAAGATTGGCGTTGCCGTGTGGTGCGCCATCGAGGACTGTCCGGCGTTCCACGCTCTGGCGATTGCCCTGGAGGAGATCCTGGGTTCCGAAGTCGCCGATACCTACAAGGGCGGACCCTGGGGATTTGGCGATCCGACGGCTTTGGCTCAACTCGCTAATGAGGGTGGCTTCACGGACGTGGACGTGCGCCGATACGAGCTACCGGTTGTCTTCGAGGGTGGTCCCGGCCAACTGCTGTTAACGCTTCATGCTGCCGCGGTGGCAACGACGCTTGAGCAACTCTCTGACGCCGACCAGTGGGCGCTCGACGCCGCCGTGGAAAAGGCGACGCGCAGCATGACCGTCAGGGGTGCCGTGCGCTCGTATGCGGCTTCGCACATCTTGACGGCGCAGGTCCCTCACAAATAAGCCCGGTTGCAACGTCTTACCGCGCCCGCGAGTCGGCTTATCAGAGCCGATCTGATCGTGCCTTGGCATGTGGCGGATCGATAGTTCCCCGCCAGGTGCTGGTGCCATACCGCCCCCGAGTGGCGCGGGGGGATTGATGAGCAAGCGAAGGAGTTGGTAATGAAACCTCGCACGGCTACCGTTTTGGCGTGGAACTGATTCGACACGTCATCGTGTTTGACGCAGCAGACGTCGCTGGCGAGAGCGCCTTCTGGGCCGCAATGTTTGACGGCCATGTTGTGGGAGATGACGAAGAGTTCCATTGCGTGGTCGATATGGGTGGCGCGTGGATCATTGGCGTACAGCACTCCCCAGAGCACACTCCACCCCAGTGGCCTGACGGTTCCCCGGAGCAGCAGATCCACGTGGACATTCACGTCGAGGATCCTCAGCGTGCCCACGAAAGGGCAATCGAGTACGGAGCACGTTTGCTGCAGGCGGCGCCTAGTTTCAGCGCCGAGGAGGGCCATCAGGTGTACGCCGACCCCGCTGGCCACCCGTTTTGCATCGGGTGGGGGCATCCATCCCGAGACGCGCTGGCGACATTCGTGAACCAGAGATTTGGATCAAGTCGTTGAGTATGGGACCCTAGGTTCGTCTCCGTCCAAGGTCCCAAGAACGCCATACATATCCGGACGCCGATCCCGGAACAGACCGAATCCCCAACGTGATCGTTCGAGCTCATCGAGATTGAAGGTAGATGTCAACACCGTCTCGCCCACTCGATCGGCACGCTCGAGAATCTCTCCCGTTCCATCAGTGATGAAGGATGACCCGTAGAAGGTGATCTCGGTCGACACGCCGCGTTCGCGACCCACTCGGTTTGACGCGATACGGACATCGGCATTGCGACGTCGAGTCGCAGCAGCGTCGATTCTCACTTACCAGATTGTGGCGTCGGCCTTTCTTGGCTAGGTTGACCCGGTCGAGTCAACGCGATTCGATAGAAGGGCCGCAATGGCACAATCGTCACTCATTTTGCGCGACGGTCGCGTCCTGTCGCCCACGTCGTCGACGGGGTTTGACCAAGCCATCGCCTTCGACGGTGAACGAATCGTTGCTCTGGGGTCGAACGAAGAGGTCGATGACCTGCGCGGTCCCGTCACGCGCGTCGTGGACTTGGCCGGGCGCCTTGCGATCCCGGCCTTTGGTGACGCTCACGTGCACGCCATCTCCGCGGGGCTCGAGAGCCTGCGATGCGACTTGACCGGGCTGCGAACTCGGCATGAGTGCCTGGAGCGAATCGAGGCGTACGCGAAAGCGTTGCCGCCCGATGCCTGGGTGGTGGGCAGTGGGTGGGCTCTTGAGGCCTTTGACGGTGGTCTGCCATCGGCGAGTGACCTGGACTCCGTGTGCGCCGGGCGACCGGCGTTCCTGCCCAACAAGGATCACCACTCGGCGTGGGTCAACACTCTTGCGCTCGAGAGAGCCGGTATCACCAGGTCGACGCCGGATCCGTTCGCGGGACGCATCGAGCACGACGAGGGGGGTGATCCCAGCGGCGCGTTGCACGACAGCGCGATGGGACTCGTTACGCGGATCTTGCCGGCGACCTCGCCCAAGGAGTTGCGCGCCGGTCTGCGTGCGGCTCTGGCGAAGCTGCACTCATTCGGCATCACTCACTGGCAGGATGCCTGCGTGGGTACGGCTGGTGATATCGGGGTCACCGACACGTTCGACACGTACGTCGCGGCGGCCAACGAGGGGTGGCTGAGCGGGCGGGTTCGAGGTGCGCTGTGGTGGGACCGCGCACGCGGCATCGAACAGATGGACTTCTTTCGCACCCGTCGAGAGATTGCGCCGTCCGGTGCGTTTCGAGCAACCTCGATCAAGATGATGGTCGACGGAGTGTGCGAGACGTTCACGGCCGCGATGTCTCAGGCCTACTCGGGTAGCCCTGGTGCGCACGGCCATCGCGGCGACCTCTTCATCGAGCCCGACGAGCTGGCCGAATCGGTGCGCGCTTTAGACGCTGACGGATTTCAGGTGCACTTTCACGCGATCGGCGATCGCGCAGTGCGCGTCACGCTCGACGCCATTGAGGGGACTGGTCCGAGTCGGTGGGGTGAGAATCGACACCACATTGCTCACCTCCAATTCATTGCCCCGAGTGACCTTGACCGATTCCACCGCATTGGCGCCATCGCGAACTTCCAACCGCTCTGGGCGTGCAGCGACCCGCAGATGGAAGAACTCACAATTCCCTTCGTCGGCGCGGACCGCAGCCAGTGGCAGTACTCGATTCGTTCGCTGTTGGATCGCCACGCCCGGGTGGCGTTCGGCTCGGACTGGCCCGTCTCGAGCCCCGATCCGCTTCAAGAGATCCACGTCGCGGTCAATCGCATGCTCTCGACGCGATTGGGCCGACCCGGAACCAATGAGACGTCCAAACCGTTTCGACCCGAGGAGAGCCTCTCGGTGGGTGAGGCCGTGTCGGCCTTCACGGCGGGTGTGGCCTACGTCAACCGCGACGACGACATTCTCGGAGTGCTCGAGGTTGGTCGGCGGGCCGACGTCGCCGTCCTAAGCCAGGACATCTTTTCGATCCCGACGGGCGAGATCGGCAACACCCACGTCGACCTCACGGTCGCCGCGGGCATCGTCGTGCACGGAGACGAATAAGCGCGATCGTCGCCGCGACGGTGCCTACTGACCGGAAATGATGTCGGCAAGTCGAGCGATGCGCGACGTGGACGACCCTCTCTTTGCCTCGGCGCGATTGCCCGGTAAGGCAGGTACATTGAGCGCACACCGAGCCAGCGGAGCGGCTCGGATTCCCACGCGCGACTCGTCCAGTCGACCCACGGCAACGCCGCAAAATGGTCGGCCCTTAGTACGAAAAATCACTGGGCGAGGAAGCGGTGGATGGCCTCGTTGGCGTGATCCTGAAAGGACGGGTTGGCCAAGTCCGAGAAGATCTCCGCCTGGTCGACCATGGGGCCCTTCAACTTGCCAGCCGCGCTGGCGTAGAACACGCCACTCGAAAGCTTCGGATCGGTGACAGCGTCAACCAGTCGCTTCGAGCCCACTTCAAGTTCGTGGGAAATACCGAGGCGGGGCATGACGTGCTTGGCCGCAAAGCGTAGCGGTGGCGCCGCGCCGGCAGCGGCTTGGGTGCCCGTGGTGTTGCCGGGGCTCACAGTGATAAAGCGGAGGTCGGGGTACTGGCGCGCCAGGTGGGCCATCCATAGGGCCCCGATGTACTTGACCTGACCGAAGGCGAGGTTCGGATCATATTTTCTGTCAGCGAAGTAGCTGCCGTCGATGACGGTGGCGAGTTCATCGGTAGAGGTTGAGACGAAGGTTGGCCGTTTGAACCCCAGCTTCGGAATTCCCCTGGCTGCTTCACTTCCGGCGAACAATGCAACCTCGCCAAGTCGGTTCTCGGTCAGTAGCCCTTCGAGAAGAACCACGTGACCAAGAACGTCGGTTGCGAACAGGGTGGTGGCTCCGTCAGCAGTCAAGGTCATCAACTTCTTGTCGCCGATCACACCCGCGTTCATGACGAGCGCATCGATGGAACCGTCGATAGCCGCAAGGCCTTCGCGAACCGAGCCCAGATCCGCAACGTCCATGAGAATGATCTCAAAGATGCTCCGGCCGGTTACAGCTTCGAGCTCGGCCTTTGCCTGTGTCGCCCGATCTTGGTTTCGGCACGCCAGGTAGATCCGCGCGAACTCAGGACGTAATGCCAGTTGCCGGGCGACATCCTTGCCGATCCCAACGTTGGCGCCCGTGATGAGTACCGTCTTCCCGGGGGGTGTGCTCATTGGTATTTCCTCTCACTTTCTGTAGGTCAGGACCGCTCTTGGTTGCGTACGTCGCTGCTCCCCGGTTGCTAAAGCCATAGCGGGTTGACGAACTCTTCGAGAGTGCGCGATCTGGAGGTCGATCAGCTGGGGAGGCCGTCGAGCAAACTGAAGCGCGCATCCATTGCGACACTTCGGACTTCGATCAACTGTTGATACTCAGGGGAGTTGTACCACTCGAGGGCAGTTTCCCGGTTGGCAAACCGCACGAGTGCTCCGGAAGTGAGCGAGCCATCGCCGTACAGGAGTTCCCAGTTACCTGCTGCGAGAACCTCACCTCCGTGCTCTTTGGCTGTCTGCCCAGCCATGGGCCCGTATTTCTCACGGTAAATTTCCGGGTCCTTGACCGTGAATTCGACAATTACGTATGCGCTCATGTTGATACTCCTTGGTTGTGATTCGTTAGTTGTGATCTCGGCTCTAGGACTTCACTCGTACTCGTCACGTCGCTACTCGGCCCCCGTCTACCGCAAGAGTGACGCCGTGCACGAAGCTGGCATCTTCGCTGGCGAGGAAGACGATCGCTGCAGCAAGTTCCTCGGGCTCGGCTACGCGACCCGCGGGAGCCATTGCTGCGAGGTGTTGCACCATCTCGTCGGGAACACCTTCCATCATCCGGGTGCGCGTCGGACCGGGCGAAACGGCGTTGACCCGCACACCGCTCGGGCCGTATTCGGCGGCCCAGGCCTTCGTCAAGAGTTCAAGGGCCGCTCGGCTGGCGCCATACAGAGCCATGCCGGCCTGGCCAAAGCTGGCGACCATCGTCGAGACGTTGACGATAGAACCCCATCCGCGTTCGGCCATGGCTGGCGCCAGTGACGAGACGAGGAAGAAGGGAATCTTGACGTTGAGTGCAAAGGTCTCGTCGAACTCTGTTTCGGTGGCTGCGCTGCTTGGCCCAAGCAAAGCGACGCCAGCGTTGTTGATGAGGATGTCGACGTGACCGTCTCCTGCCTCAATGGCCCAGTCGACCAGTTGCTGGGCCGACTTGAGGTCGTCCAACGTGGTGAGCTGGAACGTTGCGCTGCCTCCGTTGTTCTCGATCTCGGCGACCACCTCTTTGGCGCGTTCTTCGTTGCGCCCCACTACCAGTACGTGAGCGCCACGGGCAGCCAAGGCGACGGCCGTAGCCCGGCCGATCCCGCTCGTCGAGCCCGTCACCAGAGCCGTCTTGCCTTTTAGGTCAGTCATTCGTTGCAACGTCCTCTCTTAAAACTGAGTTGTGCGACTCACTATTACACAGTCGGACTGGGTTGTCAAACTCAGAATCTGGCTAATATTGCTGCATGGACAACGAAACGAGTGACCGGCCGAGGCTCACCCCCAAAGGAGCACGCACTCGGGCACGAATAGTGGAGGTGGCGGCTGCCCTGATCCATGAGCGCGGGGTCGCGGCGACCACCTTGGAAGATGTCAAGGTGAAGGCGGAAGTCAGCGGCTCTCAGATGTACCACTACTTTCCCGACAAGAACGAACTCGTACAGGCGGTCATCGACTACCAAGCCGAAACCATCGTCCATCACCAGGGACTCGTACTCAGAAGCGCGAACGGAGTCGAAGCCTGGCGCAACATGGTGATTGCGGCGGCGAAGCAGACTAAAGCAATGGGGGGCTGCCCACTTGGCTCGCTCGGTGGTCAACTCGCCGAGAGCGACCCTGAGGCGCGAGCGCTTATCGCGGCAGGGTTCGATCAGTGGGCAGCCATCATCGGCGATGCACTGAGATCCCTTCATGCCGATGGGAAACTCCCGTCTGACATCGACCCGGACGACCTCGCCACTACTCTGCTCGCGACGCTCCAAGGAGGCCTTCTGCTCGCCCAGGTGCAACGGAGCACCCGGCCGTTCGAAACTGCGGTCAATACCGTCCTCGCGCTTGCCATCGCCGGATGAGCCAAGCGGCGTTCGTTCGCAACCATCGCCGGGGTTCCTGACTCAATCGCCACTGATAGAGAAAGGTCGAGCCACACGCCGGCGAATCGCGGATGGGCGTTTCCCGGGGTGTTGGGACCGACCGTTCAACTCCGATTGCGCACGCTTAGAGAAGTCGCCCTCCGTACAGAAGATCATCTTCACCAAGATGTACTTCGCGCTCCCAACGGGATTCGGCTGATCGGGATCGGAATGCAAAAAGACTGGTCAGGGCGTATTCACGGCGTCAAAGTTTTGCGACCGCAAGTTCCGGGCATAAATGGTCGAGTGTTTGGACGCCCATTCCATTAGTTAGCGACAAGGTCTTACCGGGTCGAGATGCGATTACGGAGCGCCTCTTCGGGTACGCGGTAGTTCCCCCCGAGAGAGCACACGGAACCCTCGCCAACTCCACGGCGATACGCAATGGGGTCAATTCCGGGTGATGAGTCCTAATACGTGACGCCATAGTGGCGAACTCATTCAATATTCCAACGACTCGGCGATTATTCGTCCTTGAAACGACTACGTCGTCCATCGCCAAAAGTTCTTCTTCAATAAATGACTCCTGGACGCCGTGGGTGCGAAGTGTGATTGCCAGATCGTCGGGAAAACGGTTGGCAAGCGAGGATGCGGGCGCCAGTGAAGCGAAGACTGGAAGGAAAGTCTCTTCATTGACGAAGAGTGCGACTTGAGGGCTCCAGAACAGTGGTTTAGCAAACCAGTTTCCGAGTCTGGTCGTAGCCTTCGGGATGGAGTCAATGATTGGCTCCCGCATTCGATCGAGCAATTTCTTCGTGGCGTAGATCGAATACACGCGATCATCCTCTCGCCGCGGGCTGATATCCCTCAGTCGTTCGGCCTACTTTCCTTAGTGCTTGGCCGAGACCGACTGATCCTCATCTACGTCATCAATTAGCCGGTAGGTAGTATTTCCCACCACGGCGTTGATCTGGAGTTGGCCACCGAGTGCATGGATGTACCGCGCGATGGATGACAGCTGGAGATCTTCGCTTCGTTCAAGCTGCGACACGTTTGGTTGTGAAGTACCGAGAAGTTCAGCGAGTTCGACCTGACTCTTGCCAAGTTGTTCGCGCAGAATCGCTAGCCGCAAACGCAGTCGTTCTCGAGCAACTGCGTGCTCGTCGACATTGAGGCGCTTTCGTACATCGCGCCATGGAGTCGTCTTTGGCATCAGATCAAACCTTCCTTTCGGATCTCGTCAAGATATTCGTCGTACAAATCGTCAGCTACTTGGATGTTCCGCTCGTACCAGGCAACCCAGTCATTCGTCTTGTCACCGCCCAGTAGCACAATCGCCGTGCGACGCGGGTCGAAACAGAACAACGCACGAAGATTCCCGCCGAAAGAGCGAAGTTCCTTCATGTTGTGGTGCCGCGAAGCTTTCACTGAATCCACTGCAGGTCGACCCAGGTTTGGCCCGAGTTGCTCCAGGAGGTCAATCGAACCCGTCATGGCTGTGCGGTCTTCTTGATCCAATGACAAGAGCCATTCATTTGCTTGGTCGGTGAGTTCGATTTCCCACACGCTCGTAGTATAAGTGACGACTTATTAGAAGTCAAGGCTTATACAACTCATCGCTGGTTTTCCTGCCGACTTTCTCGAAATAAAGGCCACCACCCGACATCGTTGGTGTCGTGACTCGTTCGATATCCTCCATTCGCTTGGGATCAGCGCCCTCCCGAAGTGATACTGGCACTCTACGGGCATGCAGCGGGCATTATTCTCTCCCGTTTAGGTACTTTGGGCGGAGAGCGGATTTCAAGAAAGTGGGCGTTACCAGGAGTAATGAGCACCCCCAACGGGATTCGAACGCGTGCCGCCACCTTGAAAGGGTGGACATTACTCGCGGGGAAGTGCGCCGCAAGTGCTGATCACAGGACAATTTTCATTGTCGCGTCTCCGTTTACGGCTGTCGGGGGCGTTCGACGGGCGTCAAGGCCGTGATATTTCAGGACTCATTGGGCGGTTGTTTCGTTCGAGACGGTCTTCTAACGCGACATTCCAGTGTCGCGACTTTTCTCGTTCTCCTCTGGGAACATTTCTTGAAGCAAGAATTGAACTCTCGGCAATATCCGATGTGACGGATAGTACGACACCAAAAGATTGAGTCCCTGCTCGGCCGTTGTGAGCCCGCATAGCTTGTACAACTCGCGGATGTCGTCTTGATCGCGCTCGACTCGCGACGCTATGAGTTTCATGGCTAGCAGATACTGGGGCGACGCGGCCGCGACACTGAGGTGCTGCCCTTCGTAAACACCGATTTGATTTTCATCCTCGCCCGGCAGGAACGCTTTCGCGCCGTCGTTAAGCCAGTCGGGTTCCAGGTTCATTCGTTCGGCCACTCGAGACGCCGCGATCCGCACTTCGCTGGAGGGCACGAAAACGGCGTCAACGTCGGCTGTCGACCTTCGTGTGTCGTACGCAATTGCCATCGCAGCCCCGCCGACGATGAATACTTCTCCTCGAACGTTGAGTATCTTCAGTTCCTCGTCAAGTTCCCCGAGTGCTTCAAGCAACTCTCGACGACCGAGAAGTGCCACTATACGTATTCCAATGCGCCCTGCGTTATGAAGACACCGCGACGGGCGAGCGAAATTGGGCTGTGGACGAGTGCATCGGCGTGCAGAGACGAGACGCCCGAGACAAACCACCATTCGTTTAGAAAGAAGGATTCATTGTTTACCCACGCCGGGGCGACAACGCCATGAGACGCGCACGCGAACTCGACCATTCCGGCCACGAGGGCGTCATAGCGATCGCTACCCGTGGTTTGGGGCGGATCGGCCGTTATCAGGACTCGGGTCTCCCAATCAGACTTGTCATAGCGCTCTAAGAAGCGAAAGGCCAATCGAGTGGCGGCGCTGGAGTCCCCCTTAGAGAGGCAAGCCGCAACCTCCTCGGCTAGCTCACGTACAGAGTTTTCTTTCCACGGCATCGTTCCATCGTAGGGCTCCTCCTGAACATCGGCGGGCCTCTGGTCAGTGGTCAGTCCACCGAAGTGTGCCGTTGAGTTCGCCCGAAGTGGTCACAACTGGGGCAAAATTTGGGCCATCCAAACCTCTGCGCTTACCGGATTCGAGGGCATGTGTCGCGACATAGTGAACACCTCCCAGGAGAGCTGGTGGCGGTTTTGGCGGGAATTGTGCCGGTACCGGCGGTGAGAGCCTAAATTTCCCGGATTCGCTGGTCGCCGCGGGTAACTCCTGAGCCCCTTGCGCGTCACCGGTGTCAATGGGCGCTGAGCGCAGAATTTTTGACGCTGAATCATGCCAAATTCGAAGTTTGGGCCGAGAGGAGAAAAATACCTTGACCAGGAAATATGTAGCACCCCCAACGGGATTCGAACCCGTGCCGCCACCTTGAAAGGGTGGTGTCCTAGGCCGCTAGACGATGGGGGCCTATGTGTCTGTCACCGGTACTACCTGGTGGTCGGGCTGCCGGGATTTGAACCCGGGACCTCTGCGTCCCGAACGCAGCGCGCTACCAAGCTGCGCTACAGCCCGCAGCGAGTTGCCTCGCAGCCCGACAATCCTACTCGCTACGACTAGCGCGCTTCCTCGGGCCGCCGCGCATCACGTGGCTCGGTGTCGCTAGGAACGGTCGCCCATTGAGTCGGGTTCGCGCGGGGGATGATGCTCGATCACCAGTTCGCTGATCCGTCGCTTTTCCACCGACTGGACGCGAAAGGTCCAGTCCTCGTACGTGTAGGTCGTGCCTGCTTCGGGGATCTCGCCGGCTAAATCCAGGACGAATCCAGCGATCGTGACGTACTCGCCTTCGGGCACGACGAGGCCAATCTCCTCTTCGACCCGGTCCACGTGCGTTTGACCGTCGACCAGCCAACGACCGTCGCGGATCTTGACGATCGCGACTTCGTCGTCTTCGTCGAACTCGTCGTTGAGATCTCCCACCAGCTGCTCGAGGATGTCGCGGATCGACGCCACGCCCGCCACGCCGCCGTGCTCGTCGATGATGAGCGCGAAGGTGCGGTGCTGCTTGCGCATCTCGCTGAGACTCTCGAGCAGGTCAAAGGTCTCGGGCAGCATGAAGGGACGTCGGATCTTGCGGGTGATCTCTTCGGTCGTGGGAAGGGACACGCCAATGGCCCGCTTCAACGTCGAGCTGCGAAACAGATCGTTGACGTAGATGACACCCAAGACGTCGTCCAGGTCATCGTCACTCACGACGGGAAAGCACGAGTGACCCGTGTCGCGTACGGCCTCGGCGATGGCTTCGGACGTCACGGGAAAGGTGACGTAAGCGACGTCGACGCGCGGGGTCATGACGTCGCGCAGTTCTAGCTCACTCAGCTGATCGACGCGCGCGTGAATCGCGGCCGCCTCGGGCGAGATCGGGGCTTTGGCTTCGTGAGTTGACAGGCGCGCGCGGAGCCGCGCGAGGCCCGACGGGGGAGGCTTGGCGTCGCTCATCGAGCGTCGGTACTGCCGACGCGTACGGTCGCGGGTCGAAGCGACTCGTCCTCGTAGGTCTCGCCGCGCAGCAACGCTCGTACCGCGGCGCGCATGCGCTGGGGGTCGAGGGGCTTGACGACGAAGCCGTCGGCCCCGGCGCGCCGAGCGAGAAAGACGTCGGGCCTGCGATCGAGCAGCATCAGCACGGCCACCGAGTCTGCGGCGCCGTAGGACTCGAGATTGCGCAGCTCCATGGTGATTGCCATGCCGCCCATGGATCCGATCTGTAGGTCGACGACCACCAGGTCCACGTCGCCGCGCTTTACGCGTTCGATGGTTTCGGGGCCTGAGGAGGCCTCTTCGATCAGGACGTCGGGTTCGGCCAGCATGGTGTCGAGTTCGCGGCGAAGCGAGGCCAGGTCGCTGGCGAGCAAGACGGTAGCCACCGCATCAGCGTAGCGGAGTCGGGATTCGCGCTATTTGGCTCATCAGCGCACGCGAAAAAGTTCCCTTGTCAGGGTCGAGGGCGATGGTTATCCTGCGAGACGGGGGTTACAGGGGGGTTTTCCGAATGTCGATGACGTTGGATTGGACGGTCGGCGCCGCCTGTCGAGGGAGCGAGGGCTCGCTGTTCTACTCGGCCGACAGCGTCGAACGTAAAGAAGATCGATTGGAGCGCGAACAGTTAGCCAAGCGCATCTGCGCTAGTTGCGGTGTTCGCGATGCGTGTTTGCGAGCGGCGGTTGATCGCCACGAGTCCTATGGAATATGGGGCGGTTTGAATGAAGTGGAGCGACGGGCGCTAACGCGCGCGTGAACGGTTCCAACCCAGTTGCTCGGGGCTGACGATGGTCAGGACAATTAAGAGGGCGAACGTGACGATGTGCACGCCGGTGCAGTACAGACAGATCGCCCCGATGATCTCGACCTCGGCGTAAATCAGCCAGAGGACGAAGCACATCGAGGCGATCGAGAGTGCGAAGCGCGCGATGTGGATCCAGCGAAACCGAGAGCGCCAGGCCCAGGGGGAGTTGAGCCCGACCATCACCGTGTAGTTGCACAGACCCAGGATCGCCACGGGTATGCCGAGCACGTAGGACTGCGCCGAGGTCGTGACCTTGAGACAGTTAATGGCCCCGCCACCGCTGCACACGAGCGCCTGAGGTTGGAAGTGCGTGATCGTCAGGTAGATGGAGAGTCCCAGTCCCAGGAGACTGAGGGTGAACGTGGTGATCACCGCCCAGGTGGGGGCGCGGTAACTGTTCTCGGTGTCTCGGGGTGAGAAGCCGAGATCCGTGGTCACTTAATTCCCATCGCCTTGGCCGCGGCCATCACGCCCGAACTCGAACACACGTTGCTCGGCTGCTGATTCGTCAGTGAGCAGATCGTGGCGGTCTGGTAGTTGGCCGCCGCGACAATGGCCTGCGTGATGGGACTGGTCGCGTTCGACAGTCCCGCCGCAATCTCCGCGCGCGTCGAACCGGCGAGCGTTGAGGGGCTGTAGCTGGCGCCTGACGACAGGAACTTGTTGGCGTAACTCATGAAGGGAATCGACTCGGCGGTACTCGGAGTGAGGCCGGTGATGTACTTCTCCACGTCGTACTTGGAGATCTCGTGCTCTTCCATCGTCGTGGGCTTCTGCAACGTGGCGTAGTAGGACTTGGCCGCGTTCAGATAGTTCGCGTACAACTCGACGTGGTCAAAGACCAGGTACTTCGACGTGTACTTGGTCTTGACGAACGTGAAGGTCGGCGTGTTGGGGAAGACGTCGTTGGCGTAGCTCGACATATTGCCCAGGTCGCTGAACGTGCCGAAACGACTGAGCGCCACGATGATCGACCAGCGCTCGGCTGCGCAGTAGGGGCAGAACTCGCCACCTTCGTACAGGATGACGGGCACCTTCTGGCCGCTGGCGTTGGTGGCGTCGAGAACCGGCAGATTCTTCTCGGCCTGCGGCGGGCTCGCGGGCGCCACCGGAGACGTGACGCCGACCGCATTGAAAACAGACGCCGGCACGTGGGTGATCTGTTGAACGGTCGTAGGGCTGGCGGCCTGAAAGCTCGACGATCCGCTGGGCGGTGTCGACCCACCCGAGGTCACCTTGACGATGACCAGAGCCGCCACCACGACCACCACGAGACCGACGGCGAGCCAGGTGAAAAGTCCCGCCGGTCGACCACGGCGCGCGGGCGCTCGAGTGGGACGACCACTGGTCGGTCGCTTGACGGGGGGCTTCTTCGTGGCCACGAAACTCCTTTGATCTTCGACCCACAAACTTAGTGGACGACGTTGTGAGCAAACACTGCGATCCACCCGCTCGCTAAGTTGTCGCTCATGGCCGAAATCCTTGTTCCTCGCCCTGCGGCCACGGTTTTGACGCTGCGCGACGCTCCAAATGGTTACGAGATTCTTATGGTGCGTCGCAACGTGCGCAGCGAATTCATGGGCGGTGTCTACGTCTTTCCCGGCGGCGGGCTCGACGACGACGACCACGCGGTCCCCGTCTTCGGTCTCGATGACGAGCGCGCATCGGCGCGCTTGGGTCTTGCCCAGGGGGGTCTCGCATACCACGTGGCGGCGCTGCGAGAACTCTTCGAAGAGGCCGGACTCTGGTCGTTTGCGACGAGAAGGACGGGAGGTCCTTTACGACGACGCCGCCGAGCGCTGCGCGACTCGACGCCTACCGCGCGTCCTTGAACGCCGGCGAGACGACGTCTGTCCGAGGTCTTGTCCGCTGAGGGTGTGTGCCTTGACCTGCGTCAGATTGAGTATCTCGCGCACTGGATCACGCCGGTCGGCCCACCCCGGCGCTACGACACGCGGTTCTTCGTGGTGCGCGCACCCGAGGGCCAGCGCGCCTCGCACGACCAAAGCGAGACCACGGATCTACGCTGGCTGCGACCCGGTGAGGCGCTGCTCGCCCACGATCGCGGCGAGATCCAGATGGTTATGCCTACTATCCGGAACCTTCAGGCGATCGCCGGTTACTTCTCAGTCCAGGACGTCCTCGCGTTCGCCTCCTCCCAGGAGGGGATCGTGGCGATGCTGCCGCGCGCCATCCACCGCGACGGCGAGGTGGTGATGCTGTTGCCCGGCGACGAGGGATACGGCGACGCCCCGACCTAAAGCGTTGAAATAGTGGGGTGTTCGCTGACGGATTCGTTCGCTAGCATTGTCGAGTAGGAATTCCCGAAGGAGTTGAGTGACCATGAGTACTGTCACCCCCGTGAACTTGACCCCCAAGGTCACCGAACCAATCGCCTTGACCGACGCCGCGGTGGCCAAGGTCGCTGAACTGATCGCTGCCGCTGGAGCCGAGGAAGAGTTGGCGCTGCGCGTGGCCGTGAAGCCCGGTGGCTGCTCGGGTTTCAACTACGACATGTACTTCGACTCCGAGATCGTTGACGAGGACATCGTGAGTGCCTTCGGCGAGATCAAGGTCGTCGTCGATCCGGCGAGCGCCGATCTGCTCACGGGTGCGACCCTCGACTTCACCGACGGCCTCCAGGGCGCGGGCTTTCACATCACGAACCCCAACGCCTCTCGTACCTGCGGGTGCGGCAACTCCTTTAGCTGAGCGCCGTGGCGCCCGTCGGTCAGTATCCCCCGTACTCGCCGTGGCGTCGCGCGGGCAACTTCATCATTGTCTCCGGTCAGATCGGTCGATCACCCGAGACGGGCGAACTCGTTGAGGGCGGGGCAGCGGCCGAGTTGCGCCAAGCCATCAAGAACGGTGCACAACTCTTAAGCGAAGTCGGCGGAACGCTCGGTGACGTCGTGAAGGCGACCATCTTCCTCTTGGACATGGGCGACTTTGGCGCGTGCAACGATGTGTGGCTCGCCGCGTTCAGCAACCCACTTCCTGCTCGCAGCACCGTGGCCGTGGCTGGCCTACCGCTGGGGGCCAAGGCCGAAATCGAGTTCTGGGCGCACATCCCCCAGTTCTAGTCAGTGACCTCATTGGAGGCGCCGAACTTATAGCCCACCGAACGCACCGTGTGGATGAGATGCGCGTGCTCTTCGCCCAACTTGGCGCGCAGTCGGCGCACGTGAACGTCGACGGTTCGTGCTCCTCCGTAGTACTCATAGCCCCACACTCGACTGAGCAGGGTCGCGCGCGTAAACACGCGATTCGGGTTCGTCGCGAAGAACCTCAGGAGCTCGTACTCCATGTACGTGAGGTCCATGATGCGTCCGGCGATGGCGGCCTGGTACGTCTCTAGGTTCATGGAGAGTTCGCCGTGCTCGAGCCGGGGCGCCACACTCTCATTGCCCGCGCGGCGCAGCCGGTGTCGCAGGCGGGTGGCGAGTTCACTCACGTCGTAGGGGCCCACGACGAAGTCGTCGAAGAGGTCCTCGCGAAACGTGAGGTCGTCCAACTGGTAGTGGTCGAGCAGCAGGATGATCGGACCGACGCCGCGTTCGCGCTGGCGCAGTTGCCGGCACAGATTCATCGCTTCGATGAACGGCAGGGCGGCGGCGTTGATGACCGCTCCCGAGAAACCATCGGCCGGCTCAAGGGCCGCGATCTCGTTGAGTCGCGCTGAGGCGGCGACGGCGGGCGTCACGCCGGTGACGTCAAAGGCCTTGCGCACCGGACCTTCGCACGAGGGCACGCAGAGGACGACGTCGATGTTCACAGCAGTGGCAGGTACCGTTCGAGCTCGAAGGGCGTGACCTGGGTGCGATAGCTATCCCACTCCGAGCGCTTGTTGCGCAGGAACCACTCGACGAGGTGACCACCCAGGGTCTCGTGCATGAGGGGCGAGCGCTCCATCAGGTTGAGCGCCTCAGATAGTGACTGGGGTAGGGACGCGACGCGCTCGCCCTCCTTGGGCAGCTCGTAGTTGCCGACGACACCGCGAAGACCGGCCGCCAGAATGACCGCGAAGGCCAGGTACGGGTTGGCCGCGGAGTCCGGCGAGCGGTACTCGAGTCGAGTCGAGTCGATGCGCCCGGGCTTGACCGACGGGACGCGCACCAAGGCGCGCTCGTCGTAGCGCGCCCACTCCACACCCACCGGCGCCTCGCTGCCCGGCACCAGGCGCTTGTAGGAGTTCACCCACTGGTTGGTGACCGCGGTGATCTCGGGCGCGTGCTCGACGAGCCCGGCCATGAACTTCATTGCCAGATCACTCAGCCCGTAGGTGTGTTCGCCAATGAAAGCGTTCTGTTCGTCGCGCCACAGCGAGACGTGGGTGTGCATGCCCGAGCCCTGCACACCCACGATGGGCTTGGGCATGAAACTGGCCGCGACTCCGCCTTGTCGAGCGAGCTCCTTGACCACGTGGCGCACCGACATGACGGTGTCGGCCATGGTGAGGGCGTCGGTGTAGCGCAGGTCGATCTCGTGCTGGCCCGGCGCGTCTTCGTGCTGGGCGTGCTCGACGCCGATGCCCATCTCTTCGAGCGTGAGGACGCTGCGCCGCCGCAGTTGACTGCCGATGTCGTCGGTCAGCAGGTCAAAGTAGCTACCTTGGTCCAGCGGCACCGGGGCGGCGGCCGGGTTGAGGTCGCTGAAGTAGAAGTACTCGATCTCGGGCGCGACGAAGAAGGTGTAGCCCTGGCTGAGCGCGTCAGCGAGTACGCGACGCAGTTGCTGGCGGGGACAGCCCTCAAAGGGTGAGCCGTCGATGTTGACGATGTCGCAGAAGACCCGCGCGATCGCCTCGTCCTTGTTGTACCAGGGCAGGAGTTGGAAGGTCGTGAGATCGGGGCGGGCCAAGAGGTCGGACTCGGTCGTGCGCGAAAATCCGTCGATCGCGCTTCCGTCAAAGGTCATGCCCTCGGCGAGAGCGTCCTCGAGTTCGGCCGGCGTGACGTGAAAGGCCTTGTGGCGTCCGAGCACGTCGGTGAACCAGAGCTGGACGAAGCGCACGCCGCGCTCCTCGACCGTTCTGAGTACGTACTGCGCCTGACTCTGCATGTCGACCATTCTCTCACCTACCGTCTACTGCCGATTTTTGCGACATAGTCGCGAAATCCCGCCACGACCAGTGGCGGGATTTCGTAGCCCAGATTGGGCGGTTCGCAACGAGGCCGCGTTAGCGCGCGGCCGCCTTCTTGGCTACCTTCTTGACCGCCGCCTTCTTCGCGGGGGCCTTCTTCACTGTCTTCTTGACCGCGGTCTTCTTGGCCGCGACCCTCGTGGTGGCCGACGCCTTCGCCGCCCCGCAGATCGTCTCGGTGATGATGGCGGCCACCACGTAGGGGTCAATGTTGGAGTTGGGTCGACGGTCCTCGATGTAGCCGCGCTTGGCTTCGGCGACGCGCGCAGGGATGCGCACCGACGCGCCACGGTTTGAGACTCCGTAGGAGAACTTGTTGTAGGGGGCCGTCTCGTGCGCGCCGGTTAAGCGGTCCTCGATGCCCGCTCCATAGACGGCGATGTGCTCCTTGACGCGAGTGCCCAGTGCTTCGGCGCCGGCGATGATGGCGTCCCAGCCCCCCGCCCCGCGCATCTGCTTGGTCGAGAAGTTGGTGTGCGCGCCCGCACCGTTCCAGTCGCCCTGGACCGGCTTGGCGTCAAAGCTCACGTCGACCTCGAACTCCTCGGCGATGCGCTCGAGCAGCCAGCGGGCGAGCCACAACTGGTCTCCGATCGCCACCCCGTCGAGCACGCCGACCTGGAACTCCCACTGACCCATCATCACTTCGGCGTTGGTGCCCTCGATCCCAATGCCGGCGCGCATACACGCCAGCGTGTGGGCTTCAACGATGTCGCGCCCGGGCATCTTTGCTCCGCCCACGCCGCAGTAGTAGGGACCCTGGGGGGCGGGGAATCCGACTTCGGGCCAGCCGTAGGGGCGGCCCTCCTGGAAGAATGTGTACTCCTGCTCGATGCCAAACCGAGGCTCAAAGCTCGCGTAGGTCTTGGCGACTTCGACCGCGTGAGCACGGTGATTCGTCGCGTGCGGCGAGCCGTCGGCCGAGAGGACCTCGCACATCACGAGGACGTCGTTCGCACCGCGCAGAGGATCGGGCGCGACGAAAACGGGTTCCAACAGGCAGTCTGAGTGAGCGCCGTCGGCCTGGTTCGTACTCGATCCGTCAAAGCCCCACGCGGGCGGCGCCTCTCCGTCGGGGACAATCTTGGTCTTGCTGCGCAACTTCTGCGTGGGCACGCTTCCGTCAATCCAGATGTACTCAGCCTGATACGACAACGATGCTCCTTACGTTGGTCACGCCTTCGCGTGTCGTCCCCAGTCTGATTGCTGACCCGGTACCGGGACCACACGTTCTGTTAATGGCGTGTGAACATTCGCTGCGTCGGGCAAGAATTTCCTCGTGGTGAGAACATGACCCCCCATTAGGCTTTCTGCGTGGCCACCTTGCGACTCGCGCTCGCCCAGATGAACGCCGTGGTGGGCGGTTTCGCCCAGAACGTGGAGACACTCACGCGCTGTCGCACTCAAGCCGCACTCCTGGGGGCCGATCTCGTGGTCACACCCGAGCTTTCCCTGATGGGGTACCCGCCCGAGGATCTTCTGCTCAAGGAAGGATTCATCGAGGCGAGCGCGCAAGCCCTCCAGGATCTCGCCAAGTCCGACAATCTTCCCCCGATCTTGGTGGGCACCGTCGTGCCCGAGGGCACCTTGGGCGTGAGGCTCGCCCCGTCCAGCGACGGGCGCGACGAGGTCAACGTGATGGAAGGTCCCCGTCGTCCCCACGTGGCCAACGTGCTGGTGGCGCTGGGTAGTGACGGCGTCGTGGCGAGCGTCGCCACCAAGCGACTGCTGCCCAACTACGACGTGTTCGACGAGCGTCGCTACTTCCACCCGGGCGTGGGACCGCAGTCAATCATCAACGTGGGTGGCGTGGCGGTGGGCATGTTGGTGTGCGAGGACGTCTGGACGACCATGGGTCCGGCCGCGGAACTCGCTCTCCAGGGTGCCACACTGCTCGTCGTAGCCAACGCCTCGCCCTACGCGCGAGGCCGGCGCGAAGAGCGAGAACTGGTGATCGCCGAGCGGGCCCGCGAGACGAACTGTCCGATCGCCTACGTCAACCTGGTCGGGGGACAGGATGAGTTGGTCTTCGACGGCCAAAGTTTTGCCGTGGATGCCCACGGCGAGGTCGTCGCGCGCGCCAAGGCGTTCAGCGAGGACCTGTTGATCTGTGAGCTCGAGGCGCGTGACTCGAGTGTGGGGGCGCAGATCTCTTCGGGGTACGTACGCGATGAGTCGCGGGCGCGCGCCACCACGGTCAACCGTCTCGAGTTGGTGCTCGATCCGCGTCAGGAGATTTACGACGCCCTAGTCATGGGCACGCGCGACTACTTGCGCAAGAACGGCTTTCGCGAAGCGATCGTCGCGCTCTCGGGTGGAATCGACTCATCACTGGTGGCGGCCATCGCCGTGGACGCCGTCGGCGCTCGCGCGGTGCGAGGTTTCACCATGCCGAGTCGGTTCTCTGCTGACACTTCGACGCTGGACGCCGACGACCTAGCTGCGCGTCTCGACTTTGATGTAACGGCGTTGCCGATATCGGATCTGCACCGCGCCTTCGCCTCCTCGCTTGAGCCGGTGCTTGACGGTGAACCCAAGGGCCTGACCGATGAGAATCTTCAGTCGCGCATTCGTGCCGTGCTCATGATGGCTATCTCCAACGACACTGGAGCCATTGTGCTCACCACCGGGAACAAGTCGGAGGTCGCGGTGGGATACTCGACGCTCTATGGCGACTCAGCGGGGGGATTTGCCGTCATCAAAGACGTGCCCAAGACGCTCGTCTACGAACTGTGTCGGTATCGCAACGAGATCGCCCGACGCGATGGCGACCCCGAGCCGATCCCCCAGTCGGTGCTCGACAAAGCGCCCTCGGCCGAACTACGCGAAGATCAGCGCGACGATCAGTCCCTGCCGCCCTACGAGATACTCGATCCGCTCTTGGAGCTCTACGTGGACAACGACGCCACGGCCGAAGAGATCATTGCGCTCGGCTATGACCGTGCGCTCGTCACTCAGATCACGCGCCTCGTTGATCGCAGCGAGTACAAACGTCGCCAGGCCCCCCCGGGTGTGCGAATCTCGAAGAAGGCGTTTGGACGGGACCGGCGTATGCCGATCACCAACGCCTTTCGACCCGAAGCCTGATGTCGCGCTCGTCGCTCGAGCACCTGCTACCCCTCTTCGATTCGACCTATCGGGTCCTTGGAGAGAGTGCTCCGCGCCTCACCAACGACGGCTACGCGGTGCGTACCTACGAGGCGGCCCGCGCCCTAGGCGAGGTGGCGCTCTCACTGCGCGAGGAACTCGGCGAGGTCGACGACACGTCCAACGACGCCCTCGAGTCGGTCCTGCGTGAGTCGGTCGACGGCGACCTGTCGGGAGCTCTCGCCATGTACTGCTTTTCCTCACTGGTGGGTTCGCGCCTGCTCGTGTCGCTGCGCGACGCGAGAGAGTTCGCTGATCTCAGCGAGGAGGAGTTCGCGATGCTGAGCGAAGCCTCAGGCGTCGTGCTCGCCGAGATGGTGGCCGTCGGAGAGGTCGCCAAAACCCAGGGCCCCATTGAGGATGATGCCTGGCAGGACCGAGCTCGCGCGCTCAGTCAATCCCTCGACGACGCCGGGTACGCCGAGAGTTTTGGCTATTCCCGCTAAGTTGCCTATCCCCGTATAACTAGTAGTAGCGGGGGCGAACACCCCCTTGAGAAGAGGAATCCAATGGCGAAAGACCGTATAGATCGTGACGATGAAGACCTCGTACGTCTCTACCTCTCCGACATTGGCCAATACACCCTGCTCACCAAGGACGACGAAGTTCACCTGGCCCAGACGATCGAGGAAGGCCGCGAGGCCAAGGCCGAGCTCGAGGCGTCCGAGAACGACAAGAAGATCAAGCTGACCCCGAGTCGCAAGCAGGCACTCAAGCGCGCCGCGCACCGGGGCGACCAGGCCGAACGCGACTTCGTTCAGTCCAACCTGCGCCTCGTGGTGTCGATCGCCAAGAAGTACCAGGCGTCGGGCCTGCCCCTCTTGGACCTCATTCAAGAAGGCAACCTTGGCCTGATGCACGCCGTCGAGAAGTTCGACTGGCGCAAGGGCTTTAAGTTCTCGACCTACGCCACGTGGTGGATCCGCCAAGCGATCACCCGCGGCATCGCCAACACGGGTCGCACGATTCGCCTGCCGGTACACGCCGGCGACACGCTCGCGCGCGTCCAAAAGGCCCAGTCACGTCTTGAGCTCAAGTTCGGCCGTCCTCCGACCATTAAGGAACTCTGTGAAGAGTGCGAGATGCCCGAAGACAAGTTGATCGAGGCTCTGCGCTTTCGCTCCGAGCCCATCTCGCTGTCCGAGCCGCTGCGTGAAGACGGCGACGCCGAACTCGGCGACGTGGTCGAAGACCGCTCGGCCGAGTCACCCTTTGACGTAGCTGCGGTCAAGATGATGCCCGCCGCCATCGAAAAGCTTCTTCAGCCACTCGACGAGCGTGAGCAGAAGATCCTGCGCATGCGATTCGGCCTGGACGGCGCGGGAGAGATCCGCACCCTCGAGGACGTGGGAGCCGAGATGAATCTCACTCGCGAGCGCATTCGCCAGATCGAAGCGCGCGCCATGAGCAAGCTGCGTCACCCCTCCTCGGACACCGGGGCGCGGGACTTGCTAACGCTCTAACGACGCTGCAGGTGTAGCCCGCCGAGCGCGGCCGCGACACCAACGACGACCGCACTCACGACGAAGGGCGTGTGGGACCTCGAATGACTGAGCGCGGTGACGGGGTGGCTAAAGGTGAGAATCGGCCAACCACGTTCGTGCGCGATGCGCGCGAGCACGCGATCGGGATTAACCGCGTAGGGATTGCCCACCACTTCGAGCATCGGTACGTCGGTCTCTGAGTCGGAGTAGGCGTAAGACGCTTCCAGGTCGATGCCGCGCAGGGCGGCGAGTTCTTTGATGGCCACGGCCTTATTGGGCCCCTGCGCCCAGAAGTCCATCTCGCCGGTGAACTTGCCGTTCGCGTCGATCGTTGCTCGTGAGGAGATCGCTCCAGTCATCCCCAGTAGTTCGGCGAAGGGCTCGACGATTTCGGCCGGTGCACTGGACACGAGGTAGACCTCGTCGCCCTGGGCGAGATGAAAGTCCACCAACTCCAGGGCTTCGGCGTAGATCAAGGGCTCGACGACCTGACTGAGCGTCTCTTTGACGACGCGCCGAACCTCGTCGCGGTCCCAACCCTGGGTGATTTTGAGGGCCGAGTTGCGTACCTTGTCGAGGCGCTGGTCGTCGGCGCCAAAGTGCTGGAACCACAACTGGCCGATCACGGCACGTACCAGCGTGCGCTTGCTGAGCAGTCCGGCCGCGTGCAGCTCGGGCCCGAGGGCGATGAGCGACGACTTGACGATGACCGTCTTATCTAGGTCAAAAAACGCTGCCGCCACTCATACATGCTAGGTGTGGGGCGGTTCTCCCCACCCACTCATTTACGCGATAAACGCAGCCGTGGCCTCATCCTTGGCGTCACTACGCGACATCAACACCACGTGATCGTGCTCGAGGAAGTACATCGATCCGGTGGGTACCAGGGGTTGCTCGTTGCGTACGACCGCGACGACGCGCAGCGAATCAGGCAGTCGCAGTTCGTCGAGGGTGAGATTCCCCACCACAGCCGGTGAGTCCGCGTCGAGGGTGACTTCGATCAAACTCATCTTGCCGTGAGCGAGGGTCATCAGTTCGATGATCGCTCCGACCTCCACGGCCTCGTCCACCAATGAGGTAATGAGTGCGGGCGTGGACACCGACACATCGACACCCCAACTCTCGGTGAAGAGCCACTCATTGCGAGCGTTGTTGACCCGACTGATGACCCGGGGCACGCCGAACTCCTGTTTCGAGAGCCAACTGATCACGAGGTTGTCCTCGTCGTCGCCGGTGGCGGCGATCATGACGTCGGCACTGCGCACGTCGGCCGCGGCCAAGCTCGAGTACTCACACGCGTCCGCCGCCAAGACCGTGACGCCGGGCAAGTACGACTTGAGTTTCTCGGCGCGCTCGGTGACCTGCTCCATGAGGGTGACGTCGTGGTGGCGATCCACGAGGTCCAGAGAGATCGACGTGCCCACCGAGCCCCCGCCCGCGATGACTACTTTCACAACGGCGTCCCTTCCAGGAGTTCACTCAAGGTCTTGAGACCGTCGTGGCTGACGAGGAACTCCAAGAGGTCATCCTCCTGAGCGAAGAGGCCTTCAATGTTGACGCGTCCGACGCCCGCGCGGATGAGGCCCACCAGGCGCACGCTCTCACCCACATTGAAACTCGAGACCGGTCGTCCGGCGAGTGAGTCGGGCACGATGCGCTCGACGAGGTGGATGGAGTTCGCCATGTCGGACCACTCGATCGACTCATCGGCGGGCAGCATCCAGCGCTTGACCTGTCGGGTGGTCCACAGTGAAGTGGCGACGGTGGGAATGCCGAGCTTCATGTAGATGTCGGCACGGGCGGGGTCATAGATGCGCGCCACGACGTTCTTGATGTTGTAGTGGTCGCGCGCGATGCGCGCACAGAGAATATTGGTGTTGTCGCCGCTGGTCACCGCGGCCAGGGCGTCGGCGGTGCTCGCCTCAGCGCTCGACAGGGTGTCGCGATCAAAGCCCGATCCGACGATGGTGCGGCCGTTGAAGTGGGTGAGGCGGCGCAGACTGTCGCGATTTTTGTCGATCACCACGACCGAGTGACCCTCATCGGAGAGGTCCATGGCCAGTTCGGAGCCGACTCGGCCGCACCCGACCACGATGATGTTCACCAACTCATCATAGGAATCGGGCGCAACCGCACGGGTTGTGCGAGCGCGTGACGAGTTCAGAGAGCCAAGGCGACAAGAACAAAGGACTTAGTATCGACACCGTGTCTGAAGAGGGAAAGATAGCGTCTCCGCGCGCGCCGCTGCTTACCTCACACGCCAATCTGGCGAAGTTTTACCCCGAAACGCTGAACTATCGCTTGAAGCGCATCCTGCTCGGCAAGCCGCTCGTCAGTGAGCAGCTGAGCGGCGAGCGCCTGAGTCGCCCGATCGCCCTGGGTGTGCTCGCGCCCGACTGCATCTCGTCATCGGCATACGGTACCGAAGAGATCCTCACCCAGATGACGCCCTACGTGGGCCTGGCCGCATTCGCCCTCGTCGTGCCCATCATGTTCGTGATCATCGGCGTGCTCTTGTTCGTCACGATCTCGTACTGGGACGTCATCAAGTACTACACGACCGCTGGCGGTTCCTACGTGGTGGCGCGCGACAACTTTGGTCCCAAGGTGGCTCAGGTCGCAGCCGTTGCCCTGCTCATCGACTACACGGTCACCGTCGCGGTGCAGTGCTCGGCGGGCACCGCCGCTCTTGACGACGGCCTTTCCCCAACTCACCAAGCACTTTCCGCTCTTCGGCAACGGCACTGTTCCCTTGACTGTCTTCGTCGTGCTCGTGCTCATTTTCGGCAACCTACGCGGCCTGCGCGAAGCCGGGAGCTACTTCGCGCTTCCGACGTACTTCTACGTCCTCGCGCTGGGGTCCACGATCATCATCGGGTACTACAAGAAGTTCGCCGGAACACTGCACGTCATCCCGGTGCCGGCCACCCACCTCCTCGTCGAGGGCCGCCTCGGCCACTCGGGCAGCGGTCTCTTGATGGGTCTCGCCTTCATCTCACTGCTGCGCGCCTACGCCAACGGCGGCTCCTCGCTGACCGGACTCGAAGCGATCAGCAACGGCGTCGGCAGCTTCAAGCGGCCCGAGTCGCACAACGCGCGCACCACGCTCGTCGTGATGTCGTGCGTGCTTGGATTCCTGTTGATCGGTACCGCGCTGCTGGCGCACTGGACGCACGCGCTGCCCTACGCGGCGGGCTCACCCACCGTCGTGGGCCAAGAGGTCAGTGACGTCTTTGGCGCGCACGGCGCGGGTCACGTCATCTTCTTCATTGTCCAAATCGCCACGGTGGCCATTCTTTATACGGGTGGCAACACCTCGTTCAACGGCTTTCCCTTCCTCGCCAACTACGTGGCGGGCGACAAGTACCTGCCGCGCCAGCTCAGTAAGCGCGGCCACCGCCTAGCGTTTTCCAACGGCATTCTCGTCCTGGGCGTCGTGTCCTTACTCCTCATCATCGCTTTCAAGGCGTCGGTCAACGCACTGGTGGCGCTCTACGCGATCGGCGTCTTCACGGGATTTACCCTGGCCGGGGCCGGCATGGTCGCGCGTCACCTGCGAGAGCGCGATCGCCACTGGCGCCGGGGAGTGGCGATCAACCTGACCTCGGCCACCGTCACGTCGCTGGTGGTGCTCATCTTTGTCATCGTGAAGTTCGCCGAGGGTGCGTGGATCATCGTGGTGGTCGGGCCGCTCATGTACTGGGGACTCCTGCGCTTCCACCGTCAGTACATGCGAGAGGAAAAGGCCTTCGAGGCCAATAGCGCGCGAGCGGGACACCAAATTCGCACCAATCGCGTCGTCGTCTTCGTCGACAACTATGACCTGCCCACCGAGCGGGCCCTGCTGTACACCAGCTCGCTCGCCCCGTTCTCGGTGCGCGCGGTCCACTTCGACGTGGACAACCTCGTCACCAAACGCCTCGAGGCCAGTTGGGGCCGACCGAATACCGCTTCAGCCAACATCGCCCTCGAGGTCGTGGAGTGCGAGGACCGTCGGATCGACCGCGCGGCACTCGAGTTGGTAGCGGACGTGGTTCGCGATCCCGACGTGTTCTGCATGGTCATTCTGCCCCGGCGCGGATTCGTCTCGCGCCTCCAGCGCCTCTTGCACGACCGCACCGCCGATCAGATCGCCGACGCGGTCATGCACGTGCCGCGCGTCGGTGCGACGATCATTCCGTACAGCGCCGTGCGCCGAATCAGTGAGGGCGTGATCCAAGAAGAACCGGCCGGCGACGAGGTCACCCGCGGTGGCCTACGCAGCACCGGCACGATGGCCGCCGACGTGAAGCTGGCCGAGCGCTCGAGCGACGCCGCACCCATCGGCGGACTGATGGAGCGAGAGTTCGTCGAGATCGCGGGCCGGGTGCGGGCCATGTCGATTGGTCACGAGAGCGGCGTACACGAACTGCGCTGCGTGATCGCCGACAACACCGGATCGATCACGCTGGTCTTCCAGGGCCGTACCAATGTGCCGGGCATCGAGCGCGGTACGAGATTGATGGTGAAGGGCACCGTGACCTCGTTGCGTCGCGAGGCGGTGATCCTGAATCCGCAGTACGAGATCGTGGCCGCACCATTGAACGACCGTTGAGACTAATTCAACGTTCGCGCCAAATCTCGACACGGTGTCGGTTCGAACCTCATGCGGTGAAAGACGTGGTGAGAGTCTTTGTTCTGCCTAGGTTGTGTTGAACCAGAACATGTCGGCGATAGGGTGTCACGCCGTGAGAGACCAACGAGGTGAGAAGCATGGCTAGAGCCCTCGTCATCGTCGAGTCCGTGGCCAAGGCCAACCGGATTCAAGGCATGCTCGGTCCCGACTACATCGTCAAGCCCTCGGTCGGTCACATCCGCGATCTCCCCCAAAGCGCGGCCGAGATTCCCGCCTCGGTGAAGGGCGAAAAGTGGGCACGCCTCGGGATCAACGTGAACGATCACTTCAAACCCGTCTACGTCGTGTCCAACGACCGCAAGAAGATTGTCGCGGAACTCAAGGCGGCCCTCAAGCAGGTCGACGAGCTGTACCTCGCCACTGACGAAGACCGCGAAGGCGAAGCCATCGCCTGGCATCTCCAAGAGGTGCTCAACCCCAAGGTGCCAGTCAAGCGGATGGTCTTTCACGAGATCACTCCGGCCGCTATCTCCAAGGCGGTTGACGAGACCCGCGATCTCGACCTGCGCCTGGTGGACGCCCAGGAGGGTCGGCGCTTCCTCGATCGCCTGGTGGGATATGAGGTCTCGCCGGTGCTGTGGCGAGCGGTGGACAAGGCCCGTTCGGCGGGACGCGTCCAGTCGGTCGCCATTCGCCTGGTCTGTGAGCGCGAGCGCGAGCGCATGGCGTTTCACTCGGCCACGTGGTTTGACGTCACCGCCACACTCGACGCGACGACATCCTTTGACGCGACGCTCGACAGCGTGGACGGAGTGGCGCTGGCGACGGGCAAGAACTTTGACGCGCATGGCCAACTCGACGCCAAGGGCAAGATCGAGGTACTGGGTGAGCGAGTCGCGCGCTCGATCGCGAGCGAACTCACCGGAGCTGCTCTCACGGTCGAGTCGATCACGTCGACCCCGCGCACCCAGCGACCCCAGGCTCCCTTTATGACCTCATCGCTCCAGATCGAAGCCAGCCGCAAGTTGCGCTTCGACCCCGAACGAACCATGCGCGCGGCCCAGCGACTCTACGAGAACGGCTGGATCACCTACATGCGAACCGACTCCACGACGCTCTCGGACGAGGCGATACGCGCGGCTCGACGTCACGCGGCCGAGATGTTCGGTGACGACTACGTGGCTGAGTCACCGCGTCGCTACGACCGCAAAGTGAAGAACGCCCAAGAGGCGCACGAGGCCATTCGGCCCGCTGGTGAGTCGTTCCGTTCGCTCGACGAAGCCCAGAGCCAGCTAGGGGGAGACGAGCGCGCCGTTTACGACCTCATCTGGAAGCGAACCATCGCCTCTCAGATGGTCGACGCGCGACTCACCCAAGACCGCGTACGCCTGGCGGGTCGTCTCTCCAACGTCGAAGAGCGAGGCGACGTCGCGGTGGGGCTCAGCGCGAGCGGACTGCGCATCGAGTTCGCGGGATTTAGGCGCGCCTACGTGGAGGGCACCGACGACCCCGAGGCCGAGCTGGCCGACCAAGAGCGGATTCTGCCGTCGTTGAGTGAGGGCGCGACGTTGGCCGTGGCGAAAGCCGAAGCCAAGGCGCACGACACCCAGCCGCCGGACCGGTTCTCTGAAGCAACGTTGATCAAGAAGCTCGAAGACTTAGGAATCGGGCGGCCGTCAACGTACGCGTCGGTGATGAAGACGATCGATCGGCGCGGGTACGTGTGGAAGAAGGGTAAGTCGCTGGTACCGACATTCCGCGCGTTCGCGGTCGTCAATCTTCTGCAGAGTTACTTCGCCGACCTCGTCGACTACCAGTTCACCGCTGCGATGGAAGACCAACTGGATGAGATCGCCCAGGGGCGCCAGGACCTCGAGCCCTGGTTGCGCAAGTTCTACTTCGGCGATAAGACCGCGGAGAGCGACTTCGCTCGCCAGGGACTCGAGCATGTCACCCATGAGCCGCACGAGTTCGACTTCGCGGCCATTAACTCACTGGTGCTCGGCGAGGCGCCCGACGGTCAGGCCGTCTCGGTGCGCTCGGGTCGTTACGGGCCCTACCTCGTGCACGGAGAGGACCGCGTCTCGATTCCCGAAGCAACTGAACCCGACTCGCTCAGCGTTGAGCGCGCCCTAGAGCTGCTGGCCGCTCCGAGCAACGACCGCGAGCTGGGCGTCGATGATGACGGCCAGACGATCTATCTCAAGGCCGGGCGGTACGGGCCGTACGTGCAGGTCGGTGAGATCACCGACCCCAAGGACAAGCCGCGCACCGCCTCGCTGTTCTCGACGATGACGCCCGAGTCGACCACCCTGGATGACGCCAAACGCCTCTTGTCACTGCCGCGCGTGGTGGGGACTCACCCCGAGGGCGGCGAGATCCTCGCCCAAAATGGTCGCTACGGCCCGTATCTCACGTGGGAGAAAGAGACGCGATCGCTCGAGGACGAGAACCAGATCTTCACCGTTGACTTAGAGGGCGCACTGGCACTCCTCGCCCAGCCCAAGGCGCGCGGACGCCGCGCCGCCGCGGCCCCGCTGGCGGACTTGGGTGAAGACCCGGTCACGAAGCGCCACGTCGTGGTGCGCAGCGGACGCTTCGGTCTGTACGTCACCGATGGCGAGACGAACGCGACCCTGCGCTTGGGCGACACGCCTGAGTCCATGACGATGGATCGCGCGAGTGAACTACTTTCCGAGCGGCGCAACGCCGAGCCCTCCACGAGGGTGCGCAAGGCGACAAAGAAAGCGGCCAAAGCGCCGGCGAAGAAGTCGACCAAGAAGGCCGCCGGATCGACGACCAAGAGCGCCGCGAGGAAGTCTGCGGCGAAGAAGACCACCAAGGCGACGAGTGCGCAGAAGCGCGCGGCGATCGCCCAGGGTGCGGCAGCGAACGCCGCGCTGCTCGGAACGCGGCCCGAGGACTCGTGAGCGAGCGCGGTGTCTTTCTCGTCTTCGAAGGCGTTGACGTCAGCGGCAAGAGCACCCAGGCCCGGCGCATCGCCGAGTTGCACGACGCACTCTTTACCTTCGAACCGGGCGACACGCCACTCGGCGTGGGTCTGCGCCACCTCGTGTTGGACGCGGCCACGCCGATGGAGCCCGTGACCGAGGCGCTCATGATGCTGACCGACCGCTCGCACCACGTCGCGAGCGTCATCGAGCCCGCACTTCGCGCGGGACGCTCGGTGGTGAGCGACCGATTCTTCGCGTCGACTCTCGCCTACCAGGGGTACGGACGAGGGGTCGACCTGGACCTGCTGCGATCGGCCAGTCGCCTGGCGATTGGCTCGTGTGTGCCCGACGCGACGATCCTTCTAGACCTGCCGATCGAAGCGGTCAATGAGCGCCGAGCCCACGACAAGAGGGACCGATTCGAGTCAGCCGACCTCGCATTCCACGAGCGCGTGCGTGAGGGATACCTCGAACTGGCCGAGCGCGACGGATGGATTGTGGTGGACGCTGGGCCCAGCATCGAGGTCGTGGCGACAGTCATTGACCAACACGTCGCCCACATACTCTGGTGACATGAGCGACGTCTTTGACACGTTGGTGGGTCAAGAGCGCGCCGCGAATGCCCTTCGCCAGTACGCACGCCACCCGGTGCACGCCTATCTGTTCAGTGGGCCGAGCGAGGCGAGTGTGCACGACGCCCTGATCGCCTTCGCGGCCGCCCTGCAGTGTCCACGGCATGGTTGTGGGACCTGCGAGGTGTGTCGATTGGTGCTCGATGGCGCCGACGCCGACGTATACGTCGCCCAGCGCGCGGGCGCGTCGTGGCGAGTGGAGGAGATCCGAGACATCGAGCGCGCCGCCCGTCGTCGCCCACTCGGCGCGGGCTATCAGATCGTCGTGATGGAGGACGTCGACCTCACGACAACCGGCACCTCGCCGAGTGCGACCGCACTTCTAAAGACGCTCGAAGAGCCGCCCGGTCGCACGATCTTCCTGCTGAGTGCCGTCGAGGTCGTCGACGAACTCGACACTGTTGCTTCGCGGTGCGTTGAAGTGAGACTGCGCGCACTGAGCGACGCGGACGTGGCCCAAATCCTCATGAATGAAGGGGCCGCGCGCGAGGTGGCCGAGGACGCGGCCGCCGCCGCGAATGGCAACCTGCGTCGGGCGCGCATACTCGTGGGCGACAGCGATCTCGCCGAGCGTATGGCGACGTGGCGCGCGGTACCGGACCGCCTCACGGGACAGCCCGCGGACTCGACGCGCGTGGCCAAGGAACTGGCCGCGTCCATCGACGAAGCAATGGGCCCATTGGAGCGTCTCCAACACGACGAGTGGGAACGTCGGGCCAGCGACGCGCGCGAACTGGGGCAACGCGCCGCGAGCAAACGCGACGTCGATGCGCAGTTCCGGCGCGAGCAGCGGCGGTTTCGACTCGATGAGTTGCGCTTCGGTCTGAGCACGCTCACCGGCGTCTACCGCGAGCGACTGGTGGAGAACGTCGAGGCCGATGACGCGCGTAGCGACTATCGGGTGGGCGCGTCGCTGCGCGCCATCGACGCGCTCGCCGAAGCGAACCGGCGCCTCGAGACGAACTTGGATGAGTCGCTCCTGCTCAACGACCTGATGTTGTCGCTGATGGACTTTTAGTCGATAAGGGTCAGCGAAGTCGATCGGCTAAAGTGGCTCTCTGCGCCTGGGTAGCTCAGTCGGTAGAGCAGCGCATTCGTAATGCGCAGGTCAGGAGTTCGAATCTCCTCCCAGGCTCCATTGAGAGTCGCACAGCACGTCATCGCTACCCGACACAACGTGACGAATCAAGGAACCTAAGCCAATTCAAAGCCAGCGCCATCGCGCGAATTGAATCGATATAGGGGTGTCGATAGGCTCGCTGGCAGAGGGGGAGGATAGATCGTTGGCATCGAAGCTAGGCGAGGTCCGCGCCGCTACCGAGGGGTCGACGAGTAACTTCGCGGTCCGACTCGAGCACGTCACCAAAAAGTACAAGTCGATGGTCGCCGTCGACGACTTGTCACTCGAGCTCGCCCAGGGCGAGTTCTTTGCCCTCCTAGGCCCGTCGGGTTGTGGCAAGACCACCACCCTGCGCATGGTCGGCGGATTTGATCAGCCGACGTCGGGCAAGATCTTCTTGGGCGGCGAGGACATCACGTGGACGCCGCCCTACCGGCGCGACGTCAACACCGTGTTCCAGTCCTACGCGCTTTTTCCCCACCTCAGCGTCTTTGACAACGTCGCGTTCGGACTTCGCCGACGCGGCGTCGACAAGAGCGAGGTCAAGGAGCTCGTGGAAGAGCACCTGGAACTGGTGAGCTTGGGGTCATTCGGTCCTCGGCCCGCCACACAACTTTCCGGCGGCCAGCAACAGCGAGTTGCCCTGGCGCGCGCACTGGTGAACCGGCCCCGCGTGCTGTTGCTGGACGAGCCCATGGGCGCCCTGGACGCCAAGATTCGAAAGACCATGCAGATCGAGTTGAAGAAGATTCAGCGCGAAGTGGGCATCACCTTCTTATACGTCACCCACGACCAGGACGAAGCAATGGCGCTGGGCGACCGCTTGGCGGTCATGCACAGTGGAAAGTACGAAGATTTAGGCGAGCCTCAGCGCGTCTACGACCAGCCCGCCACCCAGTTTGTGGCGCAGTTCTTGGGAACGTGCAACCTCTTTCCCGTCACGCCCGCGCAAGGCGTGCTGACCCTGCCCGACGGGGCCACCATCGGCGCGCGTCCGGGCGTGATGTCTGGTTCGCCCCAGCTCATCCGACAGGTGGGCGTGCGGCCCGAAAAGGTTCAGCTGACGCCGGCCGATCGCCCAATGTCTGCACCGTCAGATGAGATCAACCGCGTGAACGCCACGGTGGATTCCGTGGTGTATCTCGGGGCAACTTCGGAGTACGGCCTCACGACCCCCTGGGGCGGGCGGGTTCACGTCCTTGCCCAAAACATCAACGACTCAGACCGCCACCGTCCGGGCGACAAGGTCGTCGCCACCTGGCTCGTGGAACACGGCTTCGCCCTGCCTGCCGACGACTCCGCGTCGCTCGCCGATTCAGACGTTGAGGACATGGCGAGCGAGGAGAAGGAAGTCTCGGGTGTCGACTGAGGATCCCGCCAGCGCAGCCCACTTGGATCCTGCGCTTCTGCGTGGGCTCACCCAGCGCCGGCTCTCGCGACGCTCCGCGCTGAAAACAATCGGCGCCGGTGCGGGACTGGCTGGCATGTCCGCCCTGCTGGCGGCGTGTGGCATCGAAGGCTCGGCGGCTCGCGAGAGCGATCGTCTCGTCGACTGGGCGGGCTACTGGAAAGACCAGAAGAAAACCGGCCAACTGAACTTCGCCAACTGGCCCTTGTACATCGACCAAGAGCACGGTAAGTCGGAGTCGCTCGAAGACTTCACGAAGGCGACCGGAATCAACGTCGACTACGAGGCCGTGATTCAGGACAATGCGCCGTTCTACGCGGCCATTGAGCCGCTCCTCCAGGCCCAAGAGGCCACCGGCTACGACATCGTGGTCATGACCAACGGGTGGTACCTCACCCAGTTGATCAGCAATCAGTTTCTCGTCGAACTTGACCACTCGAAACTGCCGAACTTCGCCAAATACGCGAGTCCCCTGGTCAAGAGTCCGAACTATGACCCCGGCAATCGCTTCTCGGTGACCTGGCAGACCGGTTTCACGGGAATTGCCTACAACTCCAAGATCATTACGCGACCCATCACAAGCTTCAACGACCTGGCCGATCCTGCCTTCAAGGGACACGTCGGGATGATGAACGACAACGTAGAGCTCGGCAGCATGGCGCTGTTGCGCATGGGCGTCAAGCCCGAGAACTCGACCTACAAAGACTGGGCCGAGTCAACGACGTGGTTGAAGAAGCAACGCGAAAACGTACTCGGCTACTACGACCAGAGTTATATCCAGCATCTCGAAAACGAAGACACGTGGATCACTCAGGCGTGGTCGGGCGACGTCTTCCAGGCGAACCTTTCGGGCTATCCGCACCTCAAGTACGTCGTCCCCGAGGAGGGCCAGATCACCTGGCACGACAACATGCTGATTCCCCGCCAAGCCCAGAATCCTCTGAGCGCGCTGGCCTGGATGAACTACTACTACACACCCAAGATCGCGGGCATTGTCGAGGACTGGGTGAACTACGTCTGTCCCGTGCCCGATGCCCAGCAGTACATCAAGGACATCTTGAAGGACCCCGGCGTGGCGAACAGCCCGCTCGTGTTCCCTCCGGCCTCCATCGACAATCGGTCCTACACGTACTTCGTGTACAAGGACTACAACGACTATGAGACCTGGAACAACACCTACAACCCCATCATTGAATGAGCGACGTCGCCCTTCGCCCCACGACGACGACCAGCCCGGCGAAATCCCGGCGCCCGAGTTGGCTGCGTCGCCACAGCTCGCCCTATGCGCTCAGCCTGCTCGGCGGCGGGTGGATGCTGGCTTTCTTCCTTGTGCCTCTGGTCTCGGGGCTCATCGTGTCCCTGGAAACTGGCAATCCGATCTCGGGCTATCACCTCACGTGGAACTGGTCGATCTATAAGCAGCTCTTCGTTCACTCCGATATTCCCTACACCACGTTCTTTCTTCGATCGCTCTACTACGGTGCCGCCTCGACGGTCATCGCGATCCTCATCGCCTACCCGATGGCCTACTTCATCGCGTTTAAGGTGAGGGACCGCTGGAAGAGCCCGCTGCTGTTCTTAGTCCTGCTCTCGTTCTTTGTGTCCTTTGTCATCCGCATCGACATGTGGTCCTTTGTCCTCTCGAACCAGGGCATCGTCATCACGGCTCTGCGTGACATGCACCTGGTGTCCAAGGGTTTCCACATCCTGGGTACGTCGAACGCCGTGATCGGCGGGGACGTGTATAACAATCTCGCTTTCATGGTGCTGCCGATCTACGTGGCCCTCGAGCGCGTGGATGGGCGAATCCTTGAAGCGGCGCGGGACCTGTACTCCAACGGGCGCCAGGTTTTCTTGCGCGTTGTGCTACCGCTCTCGCGCGCGGGCATCTTTGCGGGCATCCTCTTGGTGTTCATCACGACCGTCGGCGACCCGGTCGTCTCCTCACTGCTCGGCGGGGTCAACACGTACACCATCGGCCAAGCGATCCAGGACTCCTATCTCACGAACCAGCAGTTCAACGTGGCCGCCGCCCTGTCCACGGCGCTGATGGTGGTTCTCGGCATCATCATGTTCATCTACGCCCGAGTCTTTGGCACTCAGAACATCGAGAACTTGGTGTAGTGATGGCCACCAGAGAACGCGGATTCGATCGTCGCCAGCACAGCCCGTGGCTGGCGGGCTTTTACTGGCTGATTATTGCGATCACCTTCGTGCCGATCGTCGTGATGATCCTCTACAGCTTCAACGCCACGCCCACCAGTCGCATCACCTTTTCCTGGTACGGCTTTACGACCTACTGGTATCGCAACCTCACGCAAGTCGACGGCCTGACCCACGCCTTCGTGACCTCCATCGAGGTCGCGATCATCTCCGCGTTGATCTCCGTCGCCATCGGCACCCCGCTGTCGATGGCGCTCGCGCGGTATCGATTCTGGCTCAAGGGGATCATCAGCTCCATGGTCTTTGCCGACATCGCTGCGCCCTCGATCGTGGTGGGCGCCGCCTCGCTCTCGTTCTTTCTCTCGATCAACCTCAACACCGGCCTGCTCACGATCCTCATCGCCCACATTGCCTTCAACGTGGCGTACGTGGTGGTCGTGGTCCAGGCGCGTCTCTCGGGTATGGATACCTCGATTGAGGATGCGGCGCGCGACTTAGGGGCGGGGCCCTTCACCACTTTCACCCGCGTGACGCTGCCTCTGCTGTGGCCCGCGTTGTTAGCGGCGGGCCTCTTGACCTTTGCGATGTCAATCGATGACTACGTGATCACGAGCTTCGTAGCCGGATCGACTGTCACATTCCCGCTCTTCGTCTACGGTGCGGCGAAGGTTGGCCTACCGCCGCAGGTGCTGTGCTTTGGCACAATCATCTTCATCGTCGGCCTCGTGGTCGCGGTGGCCAACGGTCTGCTCAACCGCCGTCACCTGGGCAAGCGCGCGGCCACCGAAGACGAGGTGGCGGACCTTCCACTGACCCCCGAGAGCGAGAAGGTTCTCGAAGTCGTTTAGCTGGCGAGGCTGTACACGACTTCCACGTGAACGTTGATCGACTGGGACCCCGCCTGCACGGGCACTTTGTTGGTGCTCGCCGCACTTGCGAACTGGCTGAAGGGGTACACGATTCCAGTTGACGTGTTCTCTTGATCGATCACCTTCACGATGGCGACCACTGTGGTGCCGCCGCCCCGGGCGATCTGGGCCGCTTCGGTGTGGGCGTTACGGATGGCCCGAGCCCGGGCCGCGGCGAGGTACTTCGACTGATTTGAGATCGAGAACGTAATGCCGCTCAGTTGGATGCCGTTGCCAACCGCCTTGGCCGCGGCGTCGATGGCGGACCCCACTTTGGCGATGTCGTGCGACGTGACGTTGAGGTCATCTTCGGCGGTGAAGTTGATAATGGTGCCGGCCGAGTTGGTGTTGTCGTAGATGTTGAGCCCCGACGTCTGGAGGTTCTTCTTCGTAATGCCGTTCTTGAGCAGCGTGGCTTCCAGGGCGGCCGTCTTCTGGTTGTTCTCGGCCAACGCCTCATTGGCGGTGAGGGCCGTCGTCGAGACACCGATCTGAAAGCTGACAGTGTTCGGCGTGCCGGTGACGGTGCCCGAACCGGTGACCGTAATGGTCGCGGCTCCCGAGGGCGAGCGCGAGTGACCGAGCGTCTCGCCGACGAAGGCGACGCCCGCGATCACGACGGCAAAGACGATGAGAAGCGTCATACGAAGTGTTGCTGATGCCCCACGAAAGGCGTGAAACGTATGGCTGTTGGTGTCCGGGTCGTGATCGCTCACACTGTCTCCTTCATCAACACGGACTCTGCCGTGAGACGAGAATCACTGAGATCGCCGTCTGTCTAAGTCCCTGTCGCGAGGGGCGAATACTTTCTAGGAACTTTTGTCGACAAGGGCGCGCACGATGTGCGTGAAGTCAGCCGAACGCTCTTCCCAGTTTCGATACAGGTCGAAACTGGGTGCAGCCGGCGAGAGCAACACGACGCCACCCTGGCTCAACGAGGCGCGCGCCAGATGCACCGCCTCGTCCATGGAGGTCGCGGCGTGCTGGGTGACGTCGTGACAGTGCTGGGTCACGGCGTCGCTGATTCGCAGGCCCGCGTTCCCGATGGTGATGAGAGTCGTGTCGCGCTCTCGCGCGCACAGCGCGGCCGCGAGTTCTGAATAGTCCACCCCGCGGTCAAAGCCACCTGCGATGAGGGCAAGCGGTTCGTCGCGAAAGACGTCCAACGCCGCCAGGGTCGGTAACACCGAGGTGGCAAGTCCGTCGTCGACGTAGCGCACGGTCGTGCCGTCACTGCGCTCGTGAGCGACGAGCGTGAGGCGGCCCGAGAGCGGTTCGAACTCACTCGCGCGAACGCGTACGCGCTCGCGAAGCGCAGACTCGTCGGTGCCGGTGAGGATGGCGACCGCGGCGAGGGCGAGGGCCACGTTGGAGTCGTTGTGTTCGCCGATGAGCCCGAGCGCGCTCGCCAGGTGCGTCACGTCACTCGCGACGTAGATCAGTTCGCCACCGATCTCGCTTTCGTGTTCGTGCAGGGTCGGCGAATCGGCCACCAGGGTGCGGTGTACCCCCGCAGCGCGGGTGAGTGAGAGCTTGTCGCGGCGGTACTGCTCGAGTGAGCCGTGCCAGTCGATGTGGTCCTCGCCCAGTGACGTCACCACCACCACGCGCGGCGCCACATCCAGATCGACGATCTGGAAGCTGGAGACCTCGAGCACGAGCCAGCCACTCGACGTGTCGACCGCGGGATCGTAGGGCGCGCGACCGATGTTGCCCAGGCGCTGCGCCGTTTCGCCGAGGCAGGTGAGAAAGAAGGTGATCAGCGCAGTCGTCGTCGACTTGCCCTTGGTCCCGGTGATGGCGACGACGCGTTCCAGGTCGACGTCATGGAGCCAGAGGTTCAACGCGGACGTGACGCTCACGCCGTAGTCCTCCAGTTCGAGGACGTCGGCACGGCGACGGGGAATACCCGGACTCTTCAGCACCACCTCGCACGTGAACAGTGCTTCGAGACCGCCGTGGTCGGTGACGAGCACGTCGTCGCCCAATCCCTCGACGTCGTCGACGATCACCAACTCGGCCGTGCCGCGTAGCAAGTCCACCGCGGCGCGACCTTCGATGCCGTAGCCGAAGATTCCGACGCGCCTCCCGGCGAGATCAGCGAAGCCAGTGGGCTGGAACACGATCCGTCCCTTGCGGTTCGAGGAGCTCGTCGAAGCTACGTGATGGTGAGGTGTCGCGGGCAATCTCGACGAGTCGCGGCACGTCGCGCCACTCGTCCATGTGGCAGACCTTGCTCAAGGCGACCGCGCTCTCGTCGGGGTCGCCGACGCACTCGAAGGGTTTGGCCTCGGCGCCGAGTCCCACTAGTACGCGCAACTGTTCGTCGCGCGCGGTATCGCTCAGTGGTTCGTGGCCGAAGATCCCTCGCAACGTTCCGCGCGACATGTGCGGCGCCAGAACCAAGTTGATGAACAGACACTTATCGCACGTACCGCACCACGAGCTTTCGCGCTGGTCGACGCTCTGGCGAAAGGCCCGGTTGCAACTGCGAAAAACGTGATGATACGCGGGCAGTTGACTGAAGACCTGGGCGACCCAGATCTCGCTACGCGCGCGCAGGAAGCTCGCCACCGTGAGGTGATCGCCCAGTCGCTCGTTGAGCGCGTCGCCGATGAGGACTTCGGCGGCGAGGGACTTGCTCCACTGGTGATTGACTTCAAGGCCAGACCACTCAAGGTTGGGTATCGAGGCCGAGTGCTCGTTGCTCATTACCACGCCGCCGCGACCTGAGGCCACTGCCGCGATGGCGCACAGCAAAGTGATCATCCCCGTCACCGGGACGTGGCCGTGGAAAAAGGAGTCCCCGCCGGTCAGGAGTTGGCTATCAAGGTGGCGGGTGGCGCGCACAATCGGTCGCCCGGTTTGAGCGGCGGTCGCTTCGAGCGGCGCGAAGCGACCAGTCGAGGGACTCACGATGAAGAGCGATGTGTCGAGGTCGGGAGAGAGCGACTCCACGGTCACCACCGAGTCAATGCCGCCGCCAAAAGGAACGAGGACGCGTTTTGTGTCGAGGCTAACCAGGGTCTCGGTGATCGGGCCACCCCCGTCGATCGTGACGTCATCTAGGGGCAGATCGTTGTGATAGGAGAACTCGCCGAGGCCGTCTCGCAGGGCCGCCTCCAGCAGGCGACGTCCGGCGACGCCGAGCGGTGTCGAGCCGACGTCGATGCGCCGGGCGGCGCCGGTCTTGTAGTACGAGAGACCCGCCAGGAGGAACCACAGTTCGGCCACCGAGCGAACGGCGGGCGTGTTCAGGGTGGCGACGCCTTCAAACTCCACCGTTTCGGTAAAGACTCGTCCGTCCATCTCGTAGGTGCCCTGCACCGTCGTCTCGTCAAGATCAAGTCCGACGTAGCGGAACAACTCGGCTCGCCGTGGAGTAATCGTCTCGCTCATCGCCGACCTCATGCTACGGCTCGCTTCGCCACCACGGAGAAGCGTCCGCACGGTCGTTGTGCGCGATCGCTAAAGAACACCGCACCGCCGTCAGTGACCTCGCGGCTCAGCGCGATGCGGTCCTCCGCGACTCCGGCATCGATGAGTTGACGAGTGGCGACGAGGCGCAGATCAAGACGAGACCGATCCCCGCCATCGGCGAACACGGCGCCGTCAATATGGGCAAACGCCTCGGCGACCTCGGGACCAACCTGGTAGCTCTCCCTCGATATCGATGGCCCAATAAATACGTGGGCATCGGTCGGTGAGAGCTCGTCGAGTGTGCGCGCGATCACTCCGGCCGCCAGTCCGCGCCAGCCCGCGTGCACGACCGCGACCCTTCCGGACGACTCATCGGCGAGGACCAGGGGAACACAGTCCGCGACCAACATGGCGATCGCGAGTGAGGGGTCCCCGCTCACCAGGGCGTCGGCTTCGTCACCCGCCGACGCATGCTCGGCATCGAGAACGCGGTCGCCGTGCACTTGACGGACCGTGACGAAGCGGTCGAGCTCGACGCCGGCGGCTCGGGCCACTCGCCAGCGGTTCTCACTCACGTGATCTGGTCGGTCGCCGACGTGTTCGCCGAGATTGAGCGAGTCGAAGGGTCCCGAACTGACGCCGCCAAAGCGGTCCGTGACGAACGCGTCGACACCGATCGCGGCGAGGTTCTGCGCGGGATAGACCGTGAGTGTCCCACGCTGCTCGGCGATGAGGACTAGTTCTCGTGGCACGAGGCGCAGTGTCCAATCACGTCGAGGGCGTGCGAGGTTGCCCGGAAGCCCTGTTGCCGGGTCAGCTCATCCACCATTGCGCTCACGGTGCGTTCGAAGTCGCTCGTGGGCGTCACGTCGATAACCCGACCGCACAGCGAGCACAGCAGGTGGTGATGGTGGTGGGTGAGGTCTTCGGCGAGCTCGAAGCGCGCGAACTCGTCGTTGGCCGCGATGCGTCGTACGACGCCGGCCTCTTGGAGGTCCGACAAGTGTCGGTAGGCCGAGCTGCGTGGCACATCAGGAACCGCACGGGCGATGTCCGAGATGCTGAGGGGGCGGCCGCTGGTGGCGAGAAGTTCAACGACCGCTTGGCGACCCGCGGTGTAGCGCTGGTCGATGCGGCGCAGATGAACCTCCACCAGTTCGTGTAGCTCCGAGTGCGAGGCGTCGGCGGGGTGGTGTGATCCGCTAGCAAAGCTCACCGATGGTCCTTTCACGGGTTGTCTCAGTTGTAATGAGACTCATTCTCATTCTACGCTGACGCCATGACTACTCGCTCATTGGCAAAAACTTCGCTGGCGGCAGGCGTGGTGGTGCTCACCCTGATCGTCGCTTCACTCGCCGCACAACCTTCGGGGGCCAGTTCGTCCCACGTCATCGTGGCCATCGGCGCGGAGAACGAGTACGCCAACGTCTTGAGCCAGATCGGCGGGAAATATGTGTCGGTCTCGTCAATCTTGAACAACCCCAACACCGATCCCCACACCTTTGAAGCGAGCGCCAGCGTCGCCGAAGAGGTGGCCAGCGCGGATCTCATCGTGCAAAACGGCGTGGGCTACGACGGCTTCATGAACAACATCGAGGCCGCCTCGCCCAACTCGAAGCGCAAGGTCATCGTCGTTCAAGACGTCCTGGGCCTGCCCACTGACACGCCTAATCCGCACCTGTGGTACAAGCCCACGACCATGCCCGCGGTCGCCAAGGCGATGGTCAAGGCCCTCGACAAACTCGCCCCGAACCACGCGGCATACTTCAAGGCCAACCTCACGACGTTTGACGCGTCGCTCCAGCCGTGGCTCCAGGCGATCGCTTCGTTCAAGGCCAAGTACCCGAACACGCCCGGTTGCGGTCACCGAACCCGTCGCCGACTATCTTCTCCAGGCGATGGGCGCCAAGATTCTCACCCCCTTTGTTTTCCAGGCGGACATCATGAACGGCGTCGATCCCGCGCCGGAGGATGTCACGAAAGAAGATGGTTTCTTCACAAAGCACGAAGTCAAGCTCTTCTGCTACAACCAACAGGTCGTGGACTCGCTGACGACCTCGATTCGCCAAACGGCCCAGTCGGCCAACGTTCCGGTCGTGGGTGTGTACGAAACGATGCCCACCCCGGGATACGACTATCAGACCTGGATGCTGGCCGAAGTCAAAGCGATTGAGGCCGCAGTAGCCTCGCACAAATCGACGGAGAAGCTATAAGTAGCGCAGACCCCGTTCTTGAGGTTGAGCACGTCAAGCGTGTCCCTCGGCGGGCGCGCGGTCCTTGACGACGTCAGCTTTGAGGTGCGTCGCGGCGAGTTCACCGGACTCATCGGGTCTAACGGCGTGGGCAAGACTACGCTCCTCCGCGCGATTCTGGGACTTCAGCGGCTGAACGGCGGCGAGATACGCGTCCTTGGCCAAGCGCGGACGAAGGGGAGCCATGCCCTCGGCTACGTCCCGCAGAAGGTCGTGCTCGATCCCGACGTGCCGCTACGCGCGCGCGACTTCGTCGCACTCGGTCTTGACGCCCATCACGTCGGCTTCTCGCGGCGAACGCCCGACCAACGCGAGCGGGTCGAGCAGATTCTCACGGACGTGGACGCCCTGCGATTTGCGAACAGTCGCGTGGGCAGTCTCTCGGGCGGCGAGCAACAGCGCGTCTTGATCGCTCACGCCCTCGTCAGTGAGCCCGCGTTGCTGGTGCTCGACGAGCCGCTGGCGAACTTGGACCCCAAGAGCGTCCAGGAGATCGTCGTCGTTGCTCCACCGCGTGGTCGAGCGATCACCACGTCGCCGTGCTGCTGTCGGCGCACGAGATGAATGCCCTCTTGCCCGTCATGGATCGAATTGTCTATCTCACGAACGGTCGCGCGGCCAGTGGCACCACCGATGAAGTCGTTCGTTCGGACGTCTTAAGCGCGTTGTACGGACAGCACGTGGACGTTCTCAAGCTGCACGGGCGCGTGCTGGTGGTGACCGAACCGGGTCAAGATGACGCGCAGATCCCGGAGCACTCGACGTTGACCGTCAACTAGTCGTGCACTTCATCTTCGAGCCCGGTTTCTTTTCGAGTAGCCCGGTGCACGTCGCCCTCGTCGTGGGCGCGGTCAGCGCAATCGTGTCGGCGATCGTCGGGGTCTTTACCGTCATGCGCGGTCAGTCCTTCGCCGGCCACGCCTTGACCGACGTGGCCACGACCGGCGGTTCGGGGGCGTTCTTCTATGGCGCGAGCCCACTGGTGGGGTTTTTGAGTGCCGGGCGTGATCGGGGCCGGCGCCATGGAACTCGTGGGCGTGGAGCGCCTGCGCGGTCGTGACATCGCCACGGGCGTCGTGCTGGGATTCGCCACCGGGACTGTCTGCGCTGTTCTTGTACCTCGACACGACAAGAGTGCGGCAACCGGCGTGAGCCAGCAGATTCTCTTCGGATCCATCTTCACTCTCAGTTCCTCGACCATCCCGTTCGTGGCGGTCCTGAGCGCACTTACCTTGTGCGTTCTGTTCGTCATCTATCGGCCATTGCTGCTGAGCTCGGTGAGCCCTGATCTCGCGGCCGCTCGCGGCATTCGCGTTCGGCTCATTGGCGTGCTCTTCATGCTCGCTCTGGCTATTGCGGTGGGCCTGTCGTCGATCGCGATCGGCTCGATCCTCTCGACCGCCCTGCTGATCGGTCCCGCCGCTGCGGCTCTTCGCGTGACGACCAACCTGCGCGCCACTTTGGTGGTGGCCGCACTCTGGGGCGTGGTGGCGACGTGGCTGGGTATCACTCTCGCCTACGACAGCTACTACTGGTTTCCTTCGAGCCAGGGACTGCCGGTCAGCTTCTTCATCGTGGCCTTGGTGTTCCTCGGATACCTGCTCTCCGGCGTACCCACACGGCGCCGGCAGCACGAGTTCTCGAACCTCGCTGGTTGTGGAGGGGGTTCGCTGATGTTCTCGAGCTTCATGGTGAACGCGTGGATCATCGGATCGGTCGTCGCCGCCGTGGCCGGGGTCGTCGGGTTCTTCGTCGTGATGCGCGGCTCGGCCTTCGCCGCGCACGCCATCCCCAACGGTGCCTTTGCCGGGGCGGCGGGGGCGAATCTGATCGCCGTCAATCCGCTCATTGGACTCGGGGTCTTTTCGTTCGTCGCGGCACTCGGCATCGCCACGTTGTCGCGGCGCGGACGAGCCGATGCCGTCACCGCCCTCGCGCTCATGATGATGCTGGCATTGGGTGCGGCGTTCATCAGCCAGAGCACGGAGTACGAACCGGCAATCTTCTCGTTGCTCTTTGGCGAGATCCTGGGCGTCAGCACGAGTCAACTCTGGCCGGTGATCGGCCTGGGCGTGGTGTGCGTCGGCGCGGTGGCGTTCTTCTACCGACCGTCTGCTGATGTCGTCGATCGCCCCGGAGATCGCGGCCGCCCAAGGACTGAAGCCGGAGCGACTGGAACTCATCTTCCTGGTGATCCTGGCCTGTGCCACCACCATGACGGTGCCGGTCGTGGGCGCGTTGTTGATCTTCACGTTGATGATCGGACCTCCTGCGGCGGCGCGGTCCTTCAGCGATCGTGCACTCGTTGCCATGGCGCTGTCGGTGGTGCTCGCCCTGGTCACCATTTGGGGTGCGCTGGCGTGTTCGTTCACGACGAACTGGCCCGTGGGATTCTGGGTCGGATCGTTCAGCGCGGCCTGGTTCATCGCGGGACGACTCTTCGCATCGTGGCGTCGCGTCCGTTCTCGATCGCACACGCGCGCCGCCTCGCGCGGCGACGTACCCGTGATGGTGGGTGCGTAGCCTAAGGGCGTGACGAACGCCGATCTCCTTCTCGCGTGCCGCTTTGCGCCCGCCGGAACGCACGTGGATCTCGCGGTCTCGGGCGGGTCGGACTCACTCGGTCTCCTTCTTCTCGCTCTCGAAGCGCAACTGGACGTCCACGTGCACCACGTCGATCATCACACCCGAGCGAACAGCGCGGCCGACGCCCGGTACGTGGTCGAGGTCGCGGACTCACTGCACGTTCCGGTAAGCGTCCATGACGTTCTCGTCGAGGCTGGACCTAACTTCGAAGCGCGCGCTCGCGCCGAGCGCCGCCGCGTGCTGCCAGAGGGATCTCTCACCGGCCACACGATGGACGACCTCGCCGAGACGGTCCTGCTCAACATGCTTCGCGGTGCGGGGGTCGACGGGCTCTCGCCCCTGGTCAACGACCCGACCAAGCCGCTACTGGGACTGCGCCGCGCCGCCCTCGCGACGTACGTCGCGGGGCGCGGCTTTGTCGCGCGAGTCGACGAGACGAACGACGACCTCGCGTACCGGCGCAACCGCGTGCGTCATCAGCTTCTGCCGCTGCTCAATGACGTGGCCGAACGCGACGTGGTGCCACTACTCGCGCGCCAGGCCGAGATTCTCTTCGACGATCGCGAGTGGTTGGGTGAACTGCTGAAAGACGATCTGGCGCGCAACATCGAGGACGTGGACTGTCGCGAACTGCGCGACTGGCCGCGGGCGCGTCTGCGGCGCTGGCTGAGGACCAAGCTCGCTCGCGGCGACGACCTGGGCGAGCGTCATCCGCCCAGCAGCGCGGAGATCGAGCGAGCGTTGCGCGTGATCGACGGCGAGGTTGTCGCGGTCGAACTCGAGGGTGGAAGGCGGCTCTCGCGCACGTCGCAGCGCCTGGCGCTCGAAGGTGACTCCACTACGCTGACCTGACATGGATAGGCACACTCCCGACGATTTCACTGCAACCTGGGCCAAAGGCGTACTGGGCGAGGTGGTCGTCTCGGCCACGGAGTTGCGCGAGCGGGTCTGTGACCTCGGAGCTCAGATCACCCGGGACTACGCCGAAAAGCCACCCCTGCTGGTCGGTGTCTTAAAGGGCGCGATCAACTTCATGTCCGACCTCATGCGGGCCATTGAACTGCCCGTGGAGGTCGACTTCATGGCGGTCTCCTCGTACGGTGCGGCCACCAAGACCAGCGGCGTGGTGCGCATCGTCAAGGACCTCGACGTCGACCTGACGGACCGCGACGTGCTCATTGTCGAAGACGTCGTCGACTCGGGACTCACGCTCAACTACTTGCGCCAGTACCTCGGCGCGCGCTCGCCCGCGAGCTTGGAGGTCTGTGCGCTCCTGCTCAAGGAGGGCGAACAGCGGGTGGAGCAGTCGCTCAAGTACGTGGGTTTCACGATTCCCGCGGACTTCGTGGTGGGCTACGGCCTCGACGTAGCCGAGCGCTACCGCAACCTGGACGCGATCTACACCTTCATCGGTGAGGCCTGAGCGTGGTCGACCAGCCAAGGGTGCAGGAACTGATTCGTCAGTTACTGGCGGCGATCGGCGACGACCCCGAGCGCGAAGGACTCCTCGAGACGCCGCGTCGGGTGGCCGAGATGTACGCCGAACTCTTCAAGGGGGTCGAGAAGGACCCGGGCGAGCACCTGCGCGTCGGCTTTGAGATCGGTCACGACGAGATGGTCATGGTGCGCGACATTCCTTTCACCTCGCTGTGCGAGCACCACCTCGTGCCCTTCGTCGGCGTGGCCCACGTGGCCTACTTGCCGGGCGACAGTGGCCGCATCACCGGCCTGTCGAAACTCGGCGCGCGTCGTCGAGGGCTACGCGAGACGCCTGCAAGTTCAAGAGCGCATGACGACCGAGATCGTTGAGACGATCGAACGCGAACTGCAGCCTCGAGGTTCAATCGTCGTCATTGAGGCCGAGCACTTCTGCATGTCGATGCGTGGGGTGAAGAAGGACGGGATGACCACGGTCACCTCGGCCGTGCGAGGGATCTTCCGCGACGACGCCAAGACCCGTGCGGAGGCCTTGCAGTACATCCACCAACGAAGGTCGACGTGGCGCTGAGGCCCCAGGTCATGGGCATCGTGAACGTGACGCCCGACTCCTTCGTACCCTCCTCGCGCACGCTGGCCGCCGACGAGGCGATCGCGCGCGGCCGCGAACACTTCGCGAACGGTGCGGACATGGTTGACGTGGGCGGTGAGTCCACACGCCCCGGGGCCGAGCCGGTCGACGACGCAGAAGAGATTCGCCGTGTGGTGAGCGTGGTGGCCGAACTGGCCCAACTTGGTCCGGTCTCGATCGACACGCAAAAAGAGTCGGTCGCGCGCGCCGCGATTGCGGCGGGGGCCAGTGTGCTCAATGACGTCTCGGCGAGCCTGGCGGAGGTAGCGGGCGAGGCGGGCGTAGGATACGTCGCGATGCATCGCCAGGGGGACTCGCGCGTGATGCAGGTCAACCCGCACTACGACGACGTCGTGGCGGAGATCAGTGAGTTTCTGGCCGGTGTGGCCGAGCAGGCCCGTCGACTTGGCGTCGGCCAGTTGTGGCTCGATCCCGGCATCGGATTTGGCAAGACGGTGGAGCACAATCTGAGCCTGCTGGCCCACTGCGACTCCTTTGTGGAGTTAGCCGAGCGCTACAACGCGGGCGTGCTCGTTGGCACGAGTCGCAAGAGCTTTCTCAAGCACCTCGGTTGCGCGACCCTTGACGTCGATGAGCGCCTGGAGGCCTCTTTGGCTACGGAGGCCTGGGCTTTGGTGCAAGGTGTCAGTATGGTGCGCGTGCACGACGTTCGAGAGACAGTACAACTGCGGGACTTGCTGATTCCGCGCACCGAGGTCCTGACGCCGTGAAGGGTAAGTGGGCAGCGGGCATCGAGCCGCGCGGCTTTACCTGGGTCTACAAGGGGATCTTGGCGGTCTCGGAGCGTCCCGGCGGATCGACCACCGTCCATCGCCAGGTCCGACGAGACGAAGAGTTGCTGTGGCTCAAGCACCAGGGGTTCGGCCGGGTCATCTCGATTCTGCCGAGCATGCAGAATGCGAGTGCCTACTTCGAACACGGACTGAGTGCGAGCCACTACGCCTTGCGCGGTGGCGCTCACCAGAAAGAAGTCCTTGACGCGTGCTACCACGACGTGGCCCACTGCATGGAGAACAACACGACGGTTCTCTTGCACGGCGACGAAGTCTCGGATCGTCTTCTCGGGGTTGTCGCGGGCTATCTGGTGTGGAGTCAGAAAGTGGCGACCGTGCCCGCCTCCATCGCGCTCGTCGAGCGGCTCTTCAAGCGCTCGATCGGTCCTGATGGACGCTCGGTGCTCATGGATCTGCCCGAAGACGAACCACATGAGTGACGTCATCGAACTGCGCGAACTACGCGTGGGTGCGGTGGTGGGAGTCTTGGCCGAAGAACGCGATCGCGCCCAACCCCTGGCCTTTGATATCGATATCGTGCGAGCGTTCGAGGCGGCGTCGATGAGCGACGACCTCGCCGAGACCACGAACTACGCCGAGATCCTCACCCTGGCCACCCGGGTGGCGCGTGACGGTGAGTTCTTGCTGCTCGAGACGTTGGCCTATCGGGTGGCGCGCGAGGTCCTCGCCTACGACGAGGAGATCGAAGCGGTCACGGTGGCGGTGCGCAAACTGCGCCCGCCCGTGCCCCAAGACGTCGCCACTGTCGGCGTGCGCTGTACGGTGACTCGCCCCTAGTGCGCATCGCCTACTTGTCGCTCGGTTCCAACGTCGGTGATCGTCACGCTCATTTGGCGGGTGCGATCGACACTCTCGCTCGGGACGACGAGTATCGCCTCTCGTCGGTCTACGAGACCGAGCCGGTCGGGGGAGTGGACCAGGAGAACTTCTGGAACCTCGTAATGGAGCTCGCCACCCGCGAGAGTGCCCGCGAACTGCTCGAGCGTGCCATGCGCGCCGAAGAAGACGCACAGCGCACACGCGAGGTGCGCTGGGGCCCGCGCACGTTGGACGTTGATGTCTTGTTGGTCGGTGGCGAGAGCCTCAACCTCCCGGAACTGACCGTGCCTCATCCCCGGATGTACGAGCGCTCGTTTGTCTTGGTGCCTCTGGCCGAGTTGGCCCCGAAGCTCGTGAGTGACGACCAGTTGGCCGCTGCGTCCGGGCACGTCGTCAAACTCGGTACACTTTCCTCGTTGCGCTAGTGACCGAACGGCACCCTCGGGGCCGGAACGGGAAATGGAGCCAGACATGAACATCGCCATTGTGGGCGCAGGCCACGCGGGCACGTCATTTGCCACCGCCTTGGGTGACGTCGGCCACGCGGTTCGCCTCGTTCATCACGACGAGCTCGACACCATCGGTGACGCCGAGGTCGTCATGCTGTGCGTGCCCGACGACGCCATCGCCGAGGTCGCCGCGGAACTCGAACCACTGGAGAGTCGCGTCGTGGTGCACGTCGCGGGCTCGCGCGGGCTCAGCGTGGTCGCGCGTCATCCGCGCGCCGGGTTCGTGCATCCCTTGGTGGTCCTCTCCTCAAAGGATGTGGGAGCGGCACGTCTGCGCGGGGCGCTCTTCAGCGTCGGGGGCGACGACGTGGTCAACGACATCGTGGCCTCCATGGAAGGCCGCGTGATCCGTCTGCACGACGACCAACGCGCGGCCTACCACGCGACCGCCGCGGTTGCGGCTAATCACCTGGTCGCCCTGCTCGGACACGTGGAGGTCTTGGCCGAGGCGGCCGGTCTCACCTTCGATGACTTTGTTCCTCTCATCCACCAGGCCCTGAGCGACGTCGAGGAACGCGGAGCATCGCGGGCTCTCACCGGCCCGGCGTCGCGCTCGGACTTTGCGACGATCGACGCCCACCTCGCCGCCATCCCCGAGAGTGAGCGCGCCACCTACGTAGCCCTCGCGCGGGCCGCCTTCGAACTCGCCGAGCGACGTCGCCAGCCTTCTGCTACGTGATTGAACTGACGACGATCGACGCGTGGCGCGAGTACGCCAACGACGAGCGTTACGCGGGACGACGAGTCGGTCTCGTGCCCACGATGGGCGCGCTGCACGGTGGTCACGAGTCGCTCTTTCGTGCGGCTCGCGAATCCTGCGACGTCGTACTCGCCACTGTCTTCGTGAACCCCCGTCAGTTCGGCGACGTGAGCGACCTCGCCCACTACCCGCGCACCCTCGAGCGTGATCGTGAGATTGCCAGTGAAAGCGGCGTCGACTGCCTAGTCGTTCCCACGCTCGAGGAGATGTGGCCCGTCTATCCGAACTGCACGCCCACGACTGTCTCGGTTCCCGGCATCGGCGACGTCTTGGAGGGGTCGGGCCGACCGGGGCACTTTGATGGCGTCGCCAGCGTCGTCACCAAGCTCTTGGCGGTGACCGGGCCATGTCAAGCGTTCTTTGGCGAGAAGGACTTCCAGCAGTTGGTCGTCGTGCAGCACCTTGTGCGCGACCTCGGCTTTGACGTGGAGGTGGTGGGCTGTCCCATCGTGCGCGACCCCGATGGGCTCGCGCTCTCGAGCCGCAACGTGCGACTCTCTCCCGACGGCCGGCGGCGGGCGCTAGGTCTCTCGCGAGCCTTGTCCTACGTGGCAACGACGAGTGCGCGCGCGAGCACCCTGCGCTCGACGATGCGCACGATCCTCGACGACTCGGGTGTCGAAGTCGCCTACGCCGACGTGGTGGATCCCGCCACCCTCGAACCCACCTCCGACGCTGAGGCTGGTACCCGGCGTGCCCTCATCGCGGGATTCGTCGAGGGTGTACGTTTGCTCGACAATGGGCCGGTCAACGTGGTGAGCAACTGATGCTGCTCGCGATGGACGTCGGCAACACCGAGACGTTGATTGGTCTCTTCGGCGAGGCCGAAGAGGAGTCCCCCGAGGCGATGGGCTTCGCACGCGCGAGCGACGAACACGGTCTCGCGTATCACTGGCGCACGTCGACCGTCTTGGATCGCACGCCCGATGAACACGCCATGACGTTGACCCAGCTGCTGGATCTCGAGGGCCTGGACCTCAAGTCCACGGTGAGCGAGATCGCGATCTGTTCCTCCGCCCCCTCGGTGACGACTCAGCTGCGGCGCATGGCCGGTCGCTGGTTCTCGGACCTCGCACTCACGGTCATGGGCCCGGGCACCAAGTCCGGCATGCCGATTCTCTACGAGAACCCGCGCGAGGTGGGTGCCGACCGCGTGGCCGACGCGGTGGGTGCCTACGACCTCTACCCAGGTCCGGCGATCGTGGTCGACATGGGCACCGCCACCGTCTTTGACGTCATCAGCGCCAAGGGCGAGTACCTCGGCGGAGCGATCGCCCCGGGCGTGGCGATCTCCCTCGAAGCGCTCTACACCCACGCCTCGGCGCTGCGCTCAGTGGAGTTGGTGCGCCCGCGTTCGGTCATCGGTCGCTCGACGGGCGAATCGATTCAAAGTGGGGTGCTGTACGGCTTCGCCGCGCAGGTCGACGGCATGATCGAACGCATCCTCGACGAGCTCGGCGACGCCACTGTCATCGGCACGGGCGGGCTCGCCGGTCTCATCGCCCCCCACACCAAGTACGTGCGGATCATCGAACCGTGGTTGACCCTGCACGGATTGCGTATCGTGCATGAAAGGAATTTTTCGAAAGAGACCACGTGACCACGCCGTACGAGTTCGCCCACGACGCCTACGCCGCGTCACTGCACGAGACGTTTGGGAACCTCAAGGACGGCGAAGAGTCGGGTCAGGTCGTTCACGTGGCGGGGCGCATCGTCCTGCTGCGTCGCCAGGGCAAACTGGCCTTTGCCACCATGCGTGACTCGTCCGGCGAGATCCAACTCTTCGCGCTGGAGAGTACGGCCGAGCGGTTCGACGAGTTCACCAAGCTGCACCTCGGCGACTGGGTGGGGGTTGAAGGCGAGGTCGTGCGCACCAAGCGCGGCGAGCTCTCGGTCAAGGTGGCGACGTGGGTGCGCCTCGCTGAAGCGGTGCGCAACTTCGGCGACAAGTGGGCGGGCATCGCCGACTTTGACCTGCGCTACCGCCACCGCGAGGCTGACCTGTGGGCGAATGAGTCCTCTCGGCGTTCGCTGCGCTTGCGCAGCGACATGATTCGAGCGGTGCGCGAACGCTGTTGGGCCCAAGGCTTTGTGGAAGTCGAAACACCCATCCTGGGTTCGATCGCCTCCGGCGCCGCGGCGCGACCGTTCATCACGCGCCACAACGCCCTGGACGCCGACTTTTACCTGCGCATCGCGCCCGAACTCTGGCTCAAGCGTTTGGTGGTCGGGGGATTCGAGCGGGTCTTTGAGCTCGGCCGGGTCTTTCGCAACGAGGGGCTGAGCCCCCGGCACAACCCTGAGTTCACGATGCTCGAGCTCTACGCCGCCTACTGGGACTTCGAGGACATGATGTCCTTCACCGAAGAGTTGGTGGCGGGCGTGGCGACCGACGTACTGGGCACAACCGAGTTCGAGTACCAGGGACGCCCCATCTCGTTTACGACTCCATGGGCGCGGCGTCCCATGGCCGAACTCGCGAGCGAGGCGGTGGGACGAGAGATCTCGGTGCACACGCCCCGCGAGGAACTTGCGGGCCTGCTGCGCGAACGCGACATCGACGTGCACGAGTCGTGGGGTCCGGGCCGCCTCGTGGCCGAACTATTCGAGAACCTGGCCGAAGAGTCCCTATGGGATGCCACGTTTGTGACCGAATACCCCGTTGAGATCTCGCCTCTCGCGCGCCGGCACCGGCGCGATAACGACGTCACCGAACGCTTCGAGTCCTACGGGGCGGGCCGAGAGATCTCGAATGGCTTCTCAGAGCTCATCGATCCCGTCGAGCAGCGCGAGAGATTCGAGGACCAAGCACGTCTGGCGGCCGAGGGCGAAGATGAGACGATGCCGATCGACGAGGACTACATCATGGCGCTCGAGTGGGGCCTGCCCCCCACGGCCGGCCTGGGTCTGGGGATGGACCGCCTCGCGGCGATCTTCGCGAACGAATCAACGATCAAAGAGGTCATCGCCTTTCCGACCCTGAAGCCGGAGCAGCGCTAGTTCGGTAGGTCTTCGAGGAGTGACGAGATGAGCGCGGTGAAGCCCACGCGCAACTTGGCACTCGGCAGTACCGCGATCGCGCGGTGCGCGTCGGCGAGGAACCGGTTCGCCGCCAACACCGTGCGATCGATGCCGTCGGTGGCGACGACGAGTTTGCGCGCGTGTTCGCGCTCGTCATCCTCGAGGGGACGACCAAGGAGCGACGAGAGCTCATCGGCCTGACGAGAGTCGCGCAGCGCGTAGAGCGTCGGCAGGCTGTAGACGCCTTCGGCGAGGTCTTGGCCGGCGGGCTTGCCCAACTGGTTGTTGGTCGCGATGAGGTCCAAGATGTCGTCGCGCAACTGGTACACCATGCCAAAGCAGCGCCCGAACTCCGCGAGCGCTTCGGTCTCTTCCGACGAGAGTCCGGCGGTCATCGCACCCATACGACAGCTCGCGGACATGAGCGCGGCGGTCTTGCCTTCAATCGCGACAAAGTAGTCGTGCTCGGAGCGATCGAGGGCGAAGGCGGTGCGCACTTCGCTCACCTGGCCGCGGGTGAGCCACGCGAGGGTGCGCGCCAGCAGGCTCGCGGTGGCCGCACCGAGGTCCGCGGCGATGCCCGCCGAGCGCGCCATCAGGTAGTCCCCGGCCACGATGGCGATCAGATTGCCGTAGCGGGCGTTCACGCTGTCGACGTTGCGTCGAATCGTGGCCTCGTCCATGACGTCGTCGTGGTAGAGCGAGGCCAGGTGCATCAGTTCGAGGGAGACCGCGCCCATGAGATCCTCGTGGGTGGCCTCGTGCTCGCCGCTGGTGGCTGAGGCGATCGCGAGTGACGCGCGCAGGCGCTTGCCGCCCGCGTCGATGAGGTGGGTGGTGACCCCGTCGAGGTAGGGGTCACCAAAGATGACGGCTTCGGTGAGCAACACCTCGAGCCGGATGAGGTCGTCGTCGACCGACGCCAGCCCTAATTGCTCCAGGGGGTTCACGCAAAACACATTAGAGGACGCGTTCTTGGTGGTCCGAGGGGCTCAGTCTCAACGACATATAAGACCGGTACACTTCAATTAAACGAACAAAGGATGACCATTGTTTGAGCGCTTTACCGACCGTGCCCGGCGAGTGTTGGTCCTCGCCCAGGAAGAGGCCCGCGATCTGAACCACGCCTTCATCGGGACCGAACACATCTTGTTGGGTCTCATCCGAGAGGGCGAGGGTGTCGCTGCCAAGGCGTTGGACGCCTTGGGGGTCACTTTTGACGTCGTACGCGAAAAGGTCGAAGAGGCCATCGGGGCCAACACCAACCCGTCTCCCGGATCACCTCCCTTTACTCCCCGCGCCAAGAAGGTGCTGGAACTCTCTCTCCGTGAAGCCCTGCAGTTGGGCCACTCCTACATCGGCACCGAGCACATGCTGCTCGGCCTGGTGCGCGAGGGCGAGGGCGTGGCCGCCCAGGTCCTCAACGACCTCGGCGCCGACATGGCCCGTGTTCGCACCCAGGTAATACAGATGATGTCCGGCCAGGCCGGCAAGGAAGCCGGAGCGGTCAGCTCGGGCTCCAGCGCCAAGGGCGACCCCGAGGCCGCGGGCGGCTCCGCTGTCCTCGACCAGTTCGGTCGCAACCTCACCCAGTTCGCCCGCGACGGCAAGCTCGACCCACTGGTGGGCCGCGAAAAAGAGGTCGAGCGCGTCATGCAGGTCCTCTCGCGACGCACCAAGAACAACCCCGTCTTGATCGGCGAGCCCGGCGTGGGCAAGACCGCCATCGTCGAGGGCCTGGCTCAGCGCATCGTCGCCAACCAGGTGCCCGTCACACTCGCCGACAAGCAGCTTTATACCCTCGACCTCGGTGCGCTGGTGGCCGGTAGTCGCTACCGCGGTGACTTCGAAGAGCGCCTGAAGAAGGTCTTGAAGGAGATCCGCACGCGCGGCGACATCATCTTGTTCATCGACGAGATCCACACCCTGGTGGGTGCGGGGGCCGCCGAGGGTGCGATCGACGCCGCGTCGATTCTGAAGCCCATGCTCGCGCGCGGCGAGCTCCAGACCGTGGGTGCGACCACGATCGATGAGTACCGCAAGCACATCGAAAAGGACGCCGCCCTCGAGAGGCGCTTTCAGCCAGTCAAGGTGGAGCAGCCCTCGGTTGCCATGACCATTGAGATCTTGAAGGGTCTGCGCGAGGTCTACGAGGAGTTCCACGCCGTGAAGATCACCGACCAGGCCCTGGTGGCCGCGGCCAACATGTCCGATCGCTACATCTCGGACCGCTTCTTGCCCGACAAGGCGATCGACCTCATCGACGAGGCGGGCAGCCGCCTGCGCATCCGGCGCATGGACACCCCCGCCGCCGCCAAGTTGATCGACACGGATCTCTTGAAGTTGCGTCGCGAGAAGGAGTCCGCCCTGGACTCGGGTCACCTCGATCAGGCCAAGGCCCTCGACCAAAAAGAACAAGAGCTCATCGCCAAGCGCGACGAACTCGACGCGGCCGCGCTTACTCCGGGTGGCGAGCCCTTCGACCTGGTGGACGAAGAGACCATCGCCGAGGTGCTGGCGGTGTGGACGGGTATCCCCGTCTACCGCTTGACCGAAGAAGAGACCGTCAAGTTGTTGCGTATGGAGGACGAACTCCACAAGCGTGTCATCGGCCAGGACGAGGCCGTGACCTCGCTCAGCCGGGCTATCCGCCGTACGCGTGCGGGTCTTAAGGACCCCAAGCGTCCGGGTGGATCGTTTATCTTCCTCGGCCCAACCGGCGTGGGCAAGACCGAACTCGCCAAGACCTTGGCCGAGTTCCTCTTTGATGACGCCGACGCGCTGATTCAACTCGACATGTCGGAGTACATGGAGAAGCACTCGGTCTCTCGTCTCGTTGGTTCGCCCCCCGGGTACGTCGGCTACGACGAGGGCGGTCAGTTGACCGAGGCCGTGCGTCGCAAGCCGTTCTCGGTGGTCCTGTTCGACGAGGTCGAAAAAGCACACCCCGATGTCTTCAACACTCTGTTGCAGATTCTCGAAGACGGACGTCTGACGGACTCCCAGGGTCGCGCGGTGGACTTTAAGAACACGATTCTCATCATGACCTCCAACCTCGGAACGTCCGACCTGCGCAAGGCCGCCATCGGCTTTGGCAAGGGCTCGGACTCGGTGAGCCACGAGCGCATGAAGGAAAAGGTCAACCAGGCCCTCAAGGCGCACTTTCGGCCCGAGTTCCTCAACCGCATCGACGACACCATTGTCTTCCACGAGCTCACGCGAGAAGAAGTCATCGCCGTCGCCGATCTGTTCATCACTCGTCTGCGTGACCAGTTGGGTACTCAGGGGCTCGGCCTGGAGTTGTCGGCCACGGCCCAGAGCTACTTGGCCGAGAAGGGCTACGACCCCGAGTTGGGTGCGCGTCCGCTGCGCCGTGCGATCCAGCAGTACGTCGAGGACGCGTTGAGCGAGAAGATTCTGTTCAAGGAGTTCCACGCGGGTCAGACCATTGTGGTCGACACCGCGGAGGGCGAGGACGGAACGTACCTCACCTTTGAAGGTGTCGAGGGTCTGCCGCCCTCGGTGGACTTCGAAGACACCGCTAACGCCTAAGCGCGTCACAGTCCCCCTCTAACTTGGCGGGCGTGAAGGCCCACGTCCGCTACGTCTGTCGACACTGTGGAACGAGCGCGCCACGCTGGCAGGGACGCTGTAGCGCCTGCGCGCAGTGGAACTCTCTGGACGAGGTGAGCGGAACGGTCCCGGCGCGCACCAGTGTGGTGTCGAGCGCTCTGCGCGACGTGAGGTACGAGTCGAGTGAGTTGGTGTCCTCGGGGATCGGTGAGCTTGATCGAGTATTGGGCGGTGGCTTCGTTCCCGGATCGACGACCCTGCTGTTCGGTGAGCCCGGCGTGGGCAAGTCCACTCTCGCTCTGCTCGTCCTGCGAGCGCTGAGCTTGCGTGAGGAGAACGTGCTGCTCATCGCGGCCGAGGAGTCCGCGACGCAGGTCGCTCGCCGCGCCCGGCGTTTCGGTGAGGTGCCCGCGGGCCTCGAGATAGCGACGACGACGAGCATCGGTGATGCCGCCGATCTGCTGGCGTCAGCACCCCGAGCCTTGTGCGTCGTGGACTCGATCTCGGCAATGAGTGACGACGCGCTCGCGAGTGCATCGGGGTCGGTCCCGCAGATTCGTAACGGCGCGGAGCGCCTGTGTGCCATAGCGAAGTCAATGGGCACGGCGCTGCTGCTCATCGGTCACGTCACGAAGGACGGCGAACTAGCGGGTCCGCGCGCGCTCGAGCACCTCGTTGACACGGTCGTACGAATTGAGGGTGATCGTCAGGGCACCTTGCGCATTGTCCGCGCGCAGAAGCATCGTTTTGGCCCCACCGGTGAAGTGGGGCTCTTCGAGATGGTGGGAGAGGGTCTGCGCGAGCTTCTCGACATCTCGGTGCTGCGCGGGGCGCGACTGGACGTGCCCGGCGTCGTCCTCACGGTAACCAACGACGGTTCGCGATCGTTCTTGGTAGAGATTCAGGCGCTCGTCGCGCACGCGTCGGGTTCGACGCGTCGGGTTGCCTACCACGTGTCCTCACCGCGCCTCTCCCTGCTCTTGGCGGTCCTCGAGTCGCGCTGCGGAGTGGACACCAGTGCCCTGGACGTCTTTGCCGCGACCGCCGGCGGGTTGGCGGCGAACGAGCCCGACGTCGACGTCGCGCTCGCGCTCGCGGTCGCCTCGGCGACCAAAGGCTTCGCGGTACCGGCGAGCACGGTGGCCATCGGTGAGGTGGGCCTCGCTGGAGAGCTGCGAGCAGTCTCGGGTCTGACGCGACGCGTGCGCGAGGCGGCGCGTCTCGGCGCCGAGATGGTAATCGTGCCGGTTGAAGGGGAGTGCGAGGACGTTCCGGGAATCCGGCTGCGGCGCTGTCACTCCCTGGCCGAGGCCATCGTCGCCGCACGGGACGCGGGTGAGTCGACTAAGGACTGAGCTGCGTTAGGTGCTGGTACGCCGACGCGCGGGTGGGGTTACTACCCTTACCGGTGAGCGTTCTGTCGGCCAAACTGTCCTCGTAGAGGGGGCCGATGCGCAGCGTTCGAATGATTCTTCGCACCGAATTTCGACGACGACGACTCGCGTGGTTGGCGCTGGCGCTCCTCGTCGCGGTGATCGGCGGCACGGTCCTCGCTGGCGTCTCCGCCGCGCAGCGCACGGCATCCGCCTTCCCCGACTTCGTTGCTCGCGACGGGTACGACGCGGCGGTCATCTCGAGTGACTCCTTCGCACGCCATCTGACGGTTGTTCATGGCGTCGAGTCGTCGACGATCCTTCGCTACTACGGAAACGGGAACATCAAGGTCGATGGCCACGTGGTGCCCAGCAGTGACGTCACCGTCACGAGTCTTCCCTTCACGCATGTGGCGAGTTCCATGCATCTCATTAGTGGCACGATGCCCAAGGGTGCGCGCGACGTGGTTGTCGGCTACTCGATGGCGCAACGCTTCGGGCTACATCCCGGTTCCACGTTGCTGGTGCCTTTCGTCGCGCGTAGCAAGATACCGCCGGGAATCAGCGGTAGTCCGGCCAAGATCTCATTCCGTGTCCTGTTGCACGTGGTCGGAGTGGTCGCGACGGTCGTCGACTTTCCCAGTACGTCGCCCTCGTACTCGATCTACGCCAGTCGCGCGTTCGACCGGGCGTATGGGACGAGAACGTCGTCGATCACGATCACCTTCGCGCGTCTGGTGCGCGGCGCATCGGGGATGTTGGCCTTTCAGAGTGCCGTCAATCACCTCAACGTCCCCGGCCTTTACTTCTCGCTCGACGTGGACGCGACGACAGGGGCCATCGAGGGTTCGATTCACCCTCAGGTCATCGGCTGGTGGCTCTTTGCCCTGTTTGGCGCCCTCGCGGGGCTCGCGCTGGTCGGCCAGGCGCTGTCGCGCCAGAGCCTCATCGAAAGTGACGACTTCTTAACGCTCGAGACGTTGGGTCTTCGCCCGGTGCAGCTCTTCGCGATCGGCATGCTTCGTTCGGCCCTCATTGGCGGAGCAGGCGCGCTTGGCGGACTCGGATTGGCCTTGCTGCTCTCGCCGCTCACACCGGTCGGTGAGGCGCGCGCGGCGGAGCTGAATTCGGGTTTCGCGTTGAGCGGGTCCCTTGCCCTAGTGGGCGTCGTCGCGATCCTGGGCGCCGTGATGGCCCTGAGTGCCTGGCCCGCGTGGCGATCGGTTCGCCAACACAACGACGCGCGACGAACGATCGTGTCGCCGAGCTCGAGGGTGGCGAGTGTCGTGGGAGCGATGGGCGCGCCGCCGAGCACACTGATCGGTGTGCGGCACGGCCTGGAACGAGGTCGCGGTCGCACGAGCACACCCGTCGTGACGGCCCTCGTCGGCACCACGCTCGCCATTGCAGCGGTCGTCATCACGTCGATCTTCGGGGCGAGTTTCTCGCACCTCGTCTCCACGCCGCGGCTCTACGGCGATAACTGGCAGGTGGACCTCGACAACCTGACCTACCCCCAAGTGCAAGCAATTGCGAAGAGCCTTCGAGCGAACCCCAACGTGACGAAGATCACCTATGGCGTGACGGGAAAGTACATCGAGGTGAACGGGTACGCCGTCGAAACGCTGCTCATCGATGACGTGAAGGGACCGCTGCCATTCTCCCTCGCGAGTGGGCGAGATCCCCGGGGCGACCGCCAAATGCTGGTGGGAACGACCACGCTGTCGGCGGCCCACGCCCACGTTGGCTCGAGAGTCACGGTGTCCATTGTCAACGCCAAGGGCAAAAAGTCCACCGGAACGTTGCTCGTGGCGGGCGCCGTGGTGATCCCGCCGAGCTTTCAGATTGGCGGTCTCGGCGATGGAGCCGTGATGACCATCAGAGCCGCCGAGGGCGTGGCGTGCATCAACGCGAGTCCCCGCGCGCCCTGTGTCGCGACCGTTCAGGCTACGTTGGCCCACACCTCAATGGGCATGGCCGTGGCGACCGCCAACACGTCCGAAGGTCGTGCCACCGCGATCCGACTGGATGAGAAATACGCGTCGCAACTCACGGCGCCCGCCGCGCCGACGAGTTTGGTCAACTTCGGCCAGGCCGTGGACTTTCCGCTCTTGCTGGCGCTCACTCTCGCCCTCTTCGGTGCGGCCATGTTGACCCACCTTCTGGTTGTAATTGTGACGCGACGTCGACGCGAGTTCGCCGTCCTGCGCGTGCTCGGCTTCACGCGGCGCCAAGTGAGTTCGTCCATCTTCTGGCAGTCAACGACGACTGCGCTCATCGGCGTGGTCTTTGGGGTGCCCCTCGGTCTTCTCGGCGGCGTAGTGATCTGGCGCGACTTCGTGACCAGCCTCGGCGCGGTGCCCGCGACGGTGATACCCGGGATCACGATCGCCGTAATCGCGCTGCTCGCCCTCGTGTGCGCCCTCGCGCTCGCCGTGGTCCCGGCGATCCTGACGGCGCGCATCGTTCCCGGTGAAGCGTTGCGCGAGGGGTAGGAGCGCCCCGACCAGGGGCGTCAGGGAATCAGGATCACCCGTCCGAAGACCTGTCGGCTCTCGATGTACGCGTGAGCCTCTTCGGCCTCCGAGAGTGGGTAGGCGCGGTCGATCACGACGCGCAGTGTGCCCGCCGCGACGTCGTCGAGGATCGACGCGATCTGGGCGTAGGCCCGCGTGCCCACGAACAGTTCCGCGCCGAGAAAGTACCTCGTGAAGCTCTGATTGTTCTGGCGCATCGGGGCGATGTTGAGTACGTCCGCACTGTCGCGCCCCGCGTCGCCCATGCTCACGCACCGTCCCCGATACGCCAGCGCGCGCAGGCTCTTTTGGAGGTTCTCTCCACCCACCGAGTCGATAATGACGTCCGCCCCCCGACCCTCGGTGAGCTCGCGCACCCGAACGACGAAGTCCTCTTCGACGTAGTTGATCCCCGCGTCGAGCCCAAACTCGGCGAGTCGCTCTAGGCGCTCGTTGCTGGACGCGGTGGCGAGCACGGTCGCCCCGGCCCGCTTGGCCATCTGGATCGCGGCGATCCCCACGCCACTCGCTCCCGCGTGGATCAGGGCGGTCTCGCCACGTGCGAGGCGACCGAACTCGAAGAGGGTGTCGTGGGCGGTGCCAAAGGCGGTGGGCACGGCCGCGGCCACCTCGGTCGAGAGACCTTCGGGGATCTTCCAGGTGAAGTTGGGATAGGCGGTGCGCAGTTCGGCGTGCGAGCCATCGGAGTGCAGCGTGACCACGCGTTCGCCGACCTCAAAGTCCGCGACGCGCGAACCGACCTCGACCACCGTGCCGGCGGCCTGGTAGCCCACGACGTGGGGAGTCGTGCGCAGATCGCCACCCAGGCGATTCAGGGTGTCGCCGCCTTCGACGCTGACGGCTTCGACCCGGATGAGGATCTCGTCGTCGCCGGGCGTCGCGTCGGGTACATCCTCGTAGCGAAAGACGCTCGGCGCGCCGTTCTCGTAGTAGACCGCTGCCTTCATGGAATCCACCCTTCGACGCGCTGAGGTGAGACTAACGGGCCTGTTGGGCGCGGGTTCACGGTCCGTGAGCAGTTCGACCCGTCACGAAAGGCCGAAAATCTGCTAAAATAGTTAATCCCCCAAACGCCCCCAAATTGTGTGGGCGTTGCCCTCTGAGGAGCCCTAGGCAATGACTGCGCCACGCAAGTACAAAAAGGGAGACCGTCTCGTCTACCCCCACCACGGAGCCTGTACCGTGGAAAAAATCGAGAAAATGACGGCTTTTGACGTCAAACAGGACTATTTGAAGCTCAAAGTCGCCTACACGGACCTGGTCTTGATGGTACCGGTCGCCAACGCCGAGTCGGTCGGCCTGCGCGACGTCATCAACGACGAAGAGGTCGAGGAAGTCTTCGCCGTGCTGCGCAAGAAGGAAGCGCGCATGCCCACCAACTGGTCGCGCCGATTCAAGAACCACTCCGAGAAGTTGCGTTCCGGCGACATCTACCAGGTGGCTGAGGTCGTGCGGAACCTCTCGATTCGTGACAAGGACAAGGGACTGAGCGCGGGCGAAAAGCGCATGCTCACGCGGGCTCGCCAGATCCTTGTCTCCGAGTTGACCTTCGCCCTCAACGTGGACACGGAAGCGGCTGAAGAAAAGCTCGCCTCGGTCCTGCCCTAGCGGTGTCCGTCGCGGCCGTCGTAGTGGCCGCGGGTCGCGGCACCCGCTTCGGCGGCGAGAAGCAGTTTCTCTTCGTTGACGGTGACACCGTGGCCGCGCGCAGCGTGAGTCGCGCTCGATCGGTCGCCGACCTCGTCGTTCTCGTCGTTCCCGAGGGGTACAGCGGCACCGGCGAAGGGGCGGACCTCGTCGTCACGGGCGGCGATTCCCGGGCCGCCTCGGTTCGCAACGGACTGGCTCACTGCGGTGACGCCGACGTCGTGATCGTTCACGACGCGGCGCGGCCCAACGCCTCGGTCGAACTCTTCCGCGCGATCGTTCGTGCCATCGAAGAGGGCGCGGACGCAGTCATTCCTGGCGTGGCCGTGGCCGACACCATCAAACGGGTATCACTCGACGGAGACAGGACGGTCGTCGCCGAGACCTTGAATCGCGACGAACTCGTCGCCGTCCAGACCCCCCAAGGCTTCCGTCGCGAGGTCTTGGAACGAGCGCACGCCGCCAGTGACGTCGCGACCGACGACGCCGGGCTCGTCGAGGCCATCGGCGGACTCGTGGTGGTCATCCCGGGCGAGGCGACGAATCTCAAAATCACGCATCCGAGTGATGTCGATCGCCTGAGCGCGGGGAGTCACTCGTGAGAATCGGCCAAGGCATCGACGTTCATCGATTTAGTGATGACCCCGAGCGCGAACTCTGGCTGGGACTCGTGCTCGTGCCGGAAGGCCCCGGCCTTGTCGGACACTCCGACGCCGACGCGGCGACCCACGCTCTCTGTGACGCGCTGCTGGGCGCCGCCAACCTCGGCGACCTCGGACGTCATTTTCCCGACAGCGACCCCGCATACCGTGGCGTGTCGTCGCGCTGGTTGCTCGAAGCCACGGTTGCTCTCGTGCGCGCCGAAGGCCTGCAAGTCGAGTCGGCCGACGTCACGATTGTCGCCGAGCGGCCGAAGATTGCTGCCTACATGCCCAGCATGTCCGCCGAGCTCTCCAAGGTGACCGGCACGACAGTGTCCGTCAAGGCGACGACCTGTGAGGGATTGGGTGCGATCGGCCGCGGTGAGGGAGTCCTCGCCAGCGCCATCGTCCTGTTGAGCAGCGACTCGTGAGTCCGCGTCCCTCGTCGCCTCGGGGACCTAAACGTCCCAACCGTCCCAATGATCGCAACGTCGGACCGAGCGGCGGGCGTCGCGTCAAGCCGCGCGACCGTGACGGGGTAGGAGGCGATCAGGTGGAGGGTCGCCACGCGGTCCTCGAGCTACTGCGGGCCAAGCGACGAGCGGTTCGCAAGATCTTCATCGCGGAGGCGCAAGACGACTCTGACATCCTCGACGCCATCGAATTCGAAGCTCAACGCCAGCGCATTCCGGTGAGTCTCATCTCCATGACCCGGCTGGATCGCGAGGCGAAGACCGAAGGTCATCAGGGAGTCATGGCCATCGCGCAGGACCTCGACACTGTTGGCCTCGATGACCTCATTCGGGCGCCGAAGCCCTTTCTTCTGGTCTGCGACGGCGTCACCGATCCCCGGAACCTCGGCGCCATGCTGCGCAGCGCAGACGGCGCGGGCGTGACCGGCGTCGTGCTGCCGCGCCACCGCTCGGCGCGCATCTCGCCCTCGGTCACCAAGACCGCGGCCGGCGCCATTGAATATTTGACTTTCTGCGACGTGGGCGGCATTCCCACGGCCATCGACCAACTGAACCGGGCGGGCGTGGTGACGGTCGGTCTCGCGGGCGAATCAAAAGACTCTCTCTATGACTTGGACCTCGGAAGTGGACCAGTAGCCATCGTGGTCGGAGGGGAAGAAAAGGGACTTTCTGCGCTCACTCGCAAGCGATGCGCGACCGTTGTGTCGATACCACAAGTAGGAAGCATCAACTCATTGAACGCCGGCGTCGCGGTCTCTGTCGCGGCGTTTGAAGTTGCACGTCAACGTCGCGCGTCGAAGTAATTTTTTGACATTTTGTGGAGTGACAACTTCTCCCCGACTCGCCTAAAAATCTGACTCAATCGCGAGGTTGACTAGGTAGAACAGTGAGGCAAATTACCAAGGTTTGTCGTCGTCAACTACGAAATCGGTACAAGGTCGTAGTCGAGATCGTCGAACATTTTTGATACTGGAGAGACAGAGTGACGTCGAAGCGAAGCGTTGAAGGACGGCCCAATTACCTTTCGATCGCGCTACTTGTTTTATTCGTTGTTATGGGTGGCTCGCTCTATTCGACGTCGGCGTTCGCGCAGAGTGCCTTTCATACAGTCACGTTCGCGGAGAATGACAGCGTTTCTGATCCGGTGTACACAACGCAGACCGCGAACGCGGCAACGGACTTGACCGCATTCGCTGACTTAAGCCCAAGCTTCTCCAACCCTGGAATGGTTTTCGACTACTGGAATACCGAAGCGAACGGTTCCGGAACCAGTTATAGCGACCGGCAACTTTATGATTTCGCCGCGCCTCTCACGCTCTTCGCCATCTGGGGCGGGCCCGAAGTGACGGTGACATTCGCAGAGAACGACAATGTCAGTGACCCAAAAGTGGCTACTCAGACGGAAAATGTCTCCAAGATTGCTGACCCAGTTCGCATACCTGAGTCCAAGTTTCTCCGATACTGGCTACACGTTCGCCGGTTGGAACACTCAGGCCAACGGCAGTGGCGCCTCCTATGCGGACGGGGCCACATACGACTTCTCGAGTCCACTAGTCCTCTATGCGCAATGGACAGCAGTACCAAGTGACCACACCGTCACGTTTGCGGAAAATGACAGCGGAACTGACGCCACCATGTCCACGCAAACCGAAAGCTCGCCAACCGCTCTTACCTCGTTTGCGAATATAAGTCCGGCGTTTTCCAACACTGGCTACATGTTCGATGACTGGAACACAGCGGCAAACGGGAGTGGCATCTCCTACGCAAACGATGCCACTTACGGCTTCTCGGCACCAGTCGTTCTTTACGCGCAGTGGACTGCGAACGCGAGCGTCACTGCAGCGTTCTCGAACAACGGGGGTTCTGGATCCGTTTCATCTCTCCAGGACCCTTCTGGAACCACGATCTCTCTCCCTCCTCCTGGCGATCTGAGTCGCATCGACTTCACACTGACCGGTTGGAATACCTTGGCCAACGGAAATGGAACCGAGTACGCGCCGAGCGCGACTGTGGTGCTGACTTCGAATGAAACCTTTTACGCCCAATGGACTGAGACATCTCCGATCGAAATCGAATTCTTAACCAACGGCGGTTCGGGAACTGACGCCCCGATCAGCGGCGAATTCGGTTCGACTGAGACCTTGCCCGGCGTTGCTGGGCTCACGTATAACGGCTACACGCTCACGTCGTGGAATACGTTGGCCAATGGCACGGGAACGTCGTACCCGCTCGATGCGGTCATCTCGTTGTCCACTCCGCTGACCCTCTACGCGCAATGGACGACGGCGACCGGATCAATCATGATCTCGCTATCAGCAAACGGTGGCAGCGGATCGTTGAGCGCTCTGTCGGGTGCTTCGGGTTCAACTGTCACTTTGCCCGGCTCGACGAGCGTGGTGCGCGCGGGTTACACGCTGACGTCGTGGAATTCGGCCGCCAACGGATCAGGTACTTCGTATTCGCCGGGTCAAACCTTCACCCTCACGTCAACCTTTACCCTTTATGCGCAGTGGAAGAAGGTAGCCACGTCGCAGTTGTACGGCGCCGTGGGCACTTTTAGCGCCCGCACCGTCGCTCTCACGACCGGCATCGAGAGGGAGATCCGAACTCTCGCGACAGCCGTCAAGACCAGGGGATACACCAAGGTTTCGCTTTTTGGCTATAGCGCGGCCACGGGTAATCAGTCCTTGAATAAATCGCTCAGCACGTTGCGCGCTGAACGGGTGGCCACGTATTTGCGAAGTGAGCTGCACGCTCTCAAACTCTCCGGCGTCACGATCGCGGTGTCGGGCGAAGGATCGGTCAACGACAGCACGAAATCGGCGTATTCGCGCGTGGAAGTCTTCGTCAGCTAGACGTCTTTTTCACGAGTTGGACCTCAGAGCCGGTGTAAGACTCCGGGAGAATCTTGACTAAATAGTGTCAGGAGTTGCTTGACACATTTCTGTTATTGATTCTGCCGCTTGCGGTGCGGTTCTGCTCGCTTCTTTCTCACCTCCTTCGTATTGGTCCTCGGAATGGACTTGATGAGCTCGGCGCCGTCCCAGACCTGGAGCAGGGTCGGTAGCACCCGCACGTCGACCAGGTGGCCGCTGCGCATCTTGCCGACGCTGAACATCTGATTCGCGATCGAGATCACCCCGTTGATCGAGACGGTGCGACTCACCCAGTCGTCACCACTGCGATCCTCGTTGAAGGTGTGCAGATCGAGGGGCGGTGTCGGAACCTTCGAGCGGGCGCCGTAGAAGCGCTCGGCGGGGGTGGCCATCTTCAGACTCTGGTGGGGTCGGCGCAGGTTGTAGTCCTCGATCCACTCGTCGAGCTCGCCTTGGGCCCGTTCCAGGGACGAAAACGTGCGGTCCATCAGAAACTCGTGGCGCAGGGTGCGGTGGAATCGCTCGATCTTGCCCGTCGTCGTGGGATGGCCCGGTGCCGTCAAGCGATGCACGATGCCATTGTCACGACAGATCCGGTCAAAGAGCACTTCACTCGGCGTGAGCCCGAAGCGATTGGTGAAGACCTTGCCATTATCAGTCAGTATCTCTTCGGGCACGCCGTGCTTTTCGAGTGCGGCCGCAAAGTGCCCGCAGACCTGGCGAGCGATTGCTCGGGTCATGATGCCCGCGCACACAATGAAGCGTGAGTAGTCGTCGATGCCGTCGATGATCTTGCACTCGGTGCCGTCGTCGAGCAGCAGCCCGCCGACGACGTCCATCTGCCACAGTTCCATAGCTCTTCCTCTTTCCCATCGTTTGTAAGTTGGTAGCTTTTTGCGCTTCGCGCGCTCTTCAATGAGCCCACTTCGCACCAGTGCGCGATAGATCGCCGACAGCGACGGCAGCGGTTCGAGGTGTTCTCGTTCCAGCTGGTGGCGGATGTGCATCTGTCCCCAGCTCGGGTGATGACGGCGCAACTCCAGCACGCGGGCTTCGGCTGTGGCCGGCATCTGAGTGGGTGACACGCGGGGACGATGTGACTGCTCGGCCAGTGCCTCGAGTCCGCCCTCTTCGTATCGTTTGAGCCAAAGATGGACCGCCTGGCGGCTCACGCCGAACTTTTGGGCCACTTCGGTGACGCTGAAACCGTCTCTCAAGACGCCTAAGACGGCGTCATAACGTTGTTCCATTTTGCTTGACTCCCACAGCATTGGGGCCACCTCCTGCTCAGGAAAGAGCAAAGGACAGTGGCGGCTTAGGTGTCAAGCAACTCCCGAAACTGTGTCAAGGATCAGCCGGAGTTGTGTAAAGCATCACCCGAAACTGTTTCGACAAGGATCAGTCGGATGTTTACAGGACCTCAGAGCCGGTGGAGGGATTCGAACCCACGACCTGACGATTACAAATCGCCTGCGCTACCACTGCGCCACACCGGCGTTAGAGCATCCAGGTTAGTGAACAAGTCCCAATCGTCGTAGAGTTGGACGCAATGAGCGGCGAAACAACATCTTCACGGGATGGTCACGTCTCGGGATCTCACTACCAGCCACCGCTGCCGGTCGTTCTCATCATCGTTTTGCTCTTCGTCGGAGGTACGTTCCTGATGGTGAGGGCCGTGTCGCCTGCGTCGAGTTCCTCGACCACTACGACGACAACTCTGACCACGACGACGACAACGCCCCCGTCGACGCGCGTCATCAAGTCGCGTGTTCGTGTTCAGGTCGCGAATGGTACCAACGTGACCGCGCTAGCCGCCACGTACACCCAACGCCTCATGACGCAAGACTGGGACACGTTGCCACCGGCCAACGGACCGTCCGAAGCGAAGACAGTCATCTACTACCGAGCGGGCCAAGTGGCAGCGGCTCGTGAGATCGCCACTGAAATCGGCGTGAGTCAATCGTCGCTGCGCCCGTTGGGACATCTCACGTCAGTGGCGGGCGCGCAGGGTGACGACGTGGTCGTCATTCTCGGCAACAACTCCGCGCCGAAGTAACTCACTTCGTCGACGGTAAGTCGACCTTGTAGCGCTCAAGCGCAGCGCGCAACACATCGACCGCCATCGGTCGCAACTCTTCGAGCGGTCGATTCCGATGGCGTCGAATACCGAGGTCGACTTGAGCAAGTGCGTGTACGCCAAAGAGTCGCGCCGCGTCGATGAGCAGCGCGATCTCCACGCGGTAGTCGGGCTCGAGGTCGATCGTCTCGAGCACCCCGCGGCGCAGTGCCGTCTCTCCCGCGAGGGGCTGGCGAATCTCGCCCAAACCGGGGAATAACAAGGAAAGTACGGGTCGGGCCGTGAGTTCATTGACCCGTCCGCCGCCCGTGGGCATGTTGTGAAGCGGACGTTCGTAGAAGCCTTTCACCAGTTGTGTCGCGGGTCGTTCGAGGAGGGGCTGAATGAGTCGCGCGACGTAGTCGGGTGTTGTGTTGGTGACGTCCGCGTCAAGGAACACGATGAGCTCGGCATCGCTCGCCGCAAATCCTGCGGACATCGCTGCGCCCTTCCCACTTCGTCCCCGCAGGTGAACAACGCGCGCGCCGTGGTGTTCGGCGACGGTTGCGGTGTCGTCGCTCGAGTGATCGTTGACGACAATGAGTTCGTCGATGAGGTGGTCATGAATCTGAACGCTGTCGAGCACGGTGCCCACCGTGGTCGCCTCGTCTTTGGCCGGCACGATGACCGCGACGCTCGTGGCGCCCTTGAGCGCGCTGACGCGTTCGAGGCTGTAGCTGTCTCGTGCGAGAGTCCAAGGGACGTCGGCGCTGGCCATGTGTCGAGGCTAAAGTGCCGATCGCTCAATTTGACACGCACGCCTTCTGTGGTCCAAAATGAATTCGATCATCAAGAGCGACTGAGGGACGGCCCCGTCGACGTCGCGACAACCAGTGTGAGCCCAGGGATTTTCCCTTCACACCAGGTGCCAAAGGCCGAACGATGAAAGGGAAGTCATGAGTTTCGCTACCGGTCTCATCTGTCGAGAGTGTGGATTTGCCTATCCGACTGAGGCGCGCTACGTGTGCGACCTCTGTTTCGGGCCCCTCGAGGTCGCCTACGACCTGGACGCCGCCCGCGGCGCAGTGACTCGAAAATCCATTGAAGCGGGGCCAACTTCCATCTGGCGCTACGCCGATCTGCTGCCCGATCCCGGTGAGGCACCGGTCGATCTGGGCGCGGGCTGGACGCCCCTGCGACGCGCGACTCGCCTCGGGGAGATTTTGGGCTTGAAGGAACTGTGGTTGAAGGACGACACGCGCAATCCCACCGGGTCATTCAAGGACCGCGTCGTGTCGGTCGCTCTCTCGACGGCGCGCCGGCTCGGGTTTACGACCGCGGCGTGCGCCTCTACGGGCAACCTCGCCACCTCGGTGGCCGCCCACGCGGCCGCCATCGGCTGGCCGAGCGTGACGATCATTCCGTCGGACCTCGAGAAGTCCAAGATCGCGATGGCAGCCATCTTTGGCGGCACCGTGCTCGGCGTTGAGGGCAACTACGACGACGTGAATCGGCTGTGCGTGGAGCTGCTCGACGAACACCCCGACTGGGCCTTCGCCAACATCAACCTTCGCCCGTACTACGCCGAAGGTTCCAAGACGCTGGCCTTTGAGATCGCCGAACAACTCGGATGGACACTGCCCGAGCAGGTCATCGCCCCGCTTGCCTCAGGCAGTCAGTTCACCAAGATCGTCAAAGGTTTTCGCCAGTTCATCGACCTCGAACTCGTAGAGGGCGATGCGCCCAAGATGTTCGGGGCCCAGGCCACGGGCTGTTCGCCCATCGCGACGGCATTTTCGACCAACGCCGAGTACATCACTCCCCAACGCCCCTCCACGATTGCCCGTTCGCTCGCGATCGGTAATCCGGCCGACGGGCTCTATGTGCTGGATGAACTTCGTCGTGGTGGTGGGGACTGCGGATCGGTCACCGACGAGGAGATCCTCGAGTGCATCGGTCTTCTCGCGCGCACCGAGGGCGTGTTCGCCGAGACCGCGGGCGGCGTGACGATCGCTTCGTTACGCCAGCTCATCGAGAAGGGTTCCATCGACACCGAGAAATCGGTCGTGGCCGTCATCTCGGGTCACGGCCTCAAGACGCTGGACGCCATCTCGGGTCGAGCAGACGTCACAGCGACGATTAGTCCCTCCTTGGCCTCGGCCGAGACTGCGCTCGCCGAGCACTTCTTGGTGGGTGCCTCGTGAGCGTCATCGTGCGAGTGCCGGGCCAGCTGCGGGTCCTTGTGGGCGGCGTGGGCGAGATTCCCGTCGAAGCGAGCACCGTACGTGAGGCGATCGGAGCCGTCGAAGTGATTCACCCCGGTCTCTCTGAGCGGGTCCTGGACGAGAACGGATCGCTGCGGCGATTTGTCAACATTTTCGTGGCTGACGAGGACATCCGGTTCCTCGACGGGCTGGACACCGTGGTCGCCGAAGGCGAGATCGTCTCCCTGGTCCCCGCGGTCGCCGGAGGGTGACCCGTTAGCACTCTCGGTAAGAGACTGCTAATATTGCTTTGCACCAAAAAGGTGCAGACGCACTAGGAGGAATCACCCGTGGCGAAACTGATCGCTTTCGACGAAGAGGCCCGACGCAGCCTCGAGCGCGGAATGAACAAGCTGGCCGACGCAGTCCGCGTGACCCTTGGACCCAAGGGACGCAACGTCGTTCTGGACAAGAAGTGGGGCGCGCCCACCATCACCAACGACGGTGTCTCGATCGCGAAGGACATTGACCTCGAGGACCCGTTCGAGAAGATCGGTGCCGAGCTGGTCAAGGAAGTCGCCAAGAAGACCGACGACGTGGCCGGCGACGGCACGACGACCGCGACGGTCCTCGCCTGGGCCATGGTCCGCGAGGGTCTGAAGAACGTGGCCGCGGGTGCCAACCCGATGTCGCTGAAGAAGGGTATCGAGACGGGTGTCGAGGCGGCTGTTGCTTCGTTGCACGATCTCGCCAAGCCCGCCGACACCAAAGAGCAGATCGCCCAGGTGGCCTCTATCTCTGCGGCCGACAACGAGATCGGCCAGATGATCGCTGACGCCATCGACAAGGTCGGCAAGGACGGCGTCATCACCGTCGAAGAGAGCCAGTCCTTCGGTATGGACATGGACCTCGTCGAGGGCATGCGCTTTGACAAGGGCTACATCGCCCCGTACTTCGCGACCGACCTCGAGCGTCAAGAGGCCGTGCTGGAGAACGCGTACGTCTTGCTCGTGTCGAGCAAGATCTCCTCGGTCCGTGACGTGCTCCCCGTTCTCGAAAAGGTGATGCAGTCGGGTCGTCCGTTGCTCATCATCGCCGAGGACGTCGAGGGCGAAGCGCTCGCGACCTTGGTCGTGAACAAGATTCGCGGCACATTCAAGTCCGTTGCCGTCAAGGCCCCCGGTTTCGGAGAGCGCCGCAAGGCCATGCTCCAAGACATCGCGATCTTGACCGGTGCGACCGTCATCTCGGAAGAGATCGGCCTCAAGCTGGACGCCGCGACGCTGGAGTTGTTGGGTTCGGCGCACAAGGTCATCGTCACCAAGGACGAGACCACGATCGTGGAAGGTGCGGGCTCCGAAGAGGACATCAAGGGCCGTATCGCTCAGATCAAGGCCGAGATCGAGAACACTGACTCGGACTACGACCGCGAGAAGCTCCAGGAGCGTCTGGCCAAGCTCTCGGGTGGCGTGGCCGTCATCAAGGTGGGTGCGGCGACCGAAGTCGAGCTGAAGGAAAAGAAGCACCGCATCGAAGACGCGGTCTCCACCACCAAGGCAGCCATCGAAGAGGGCGTCGTGCCCGGCGGTGGTGTGGCGTTGCTGCGCAGTCAGTCGCGCATCATCGAAGCAGCCGAGAAGTTGGACGGCGACGAGCAGACCGGCGCGCGTTTGGTCGCCAAGGCCGTCGAGGCGCCCCTCAACCAGATCGCGGTGAACGCGGGTCTCGAGGGTGGCGTGATCGTCGACAAGGTGCGTAACCTGGCGAACCCGACCGAGGGTCTCAACGCCGCCACCGGCGAGTACGAGGACCTCATCGTGGCCGGCGTCATCGACGCGGCCAAGGTGACTCGCTCGGCGCTGCAGAACGCGGCCTCGATCGCGGCTCTGTTCCTCACGACCGAGGCGGTCATCGTGGACAAGCCCGAAGACAAGGCGCCCTCCATGGGCGGTGGCGGAATGGACGACTACTAAGTCGTACCTTCTGCACCACAAACGTGACGCACCGCGGGGCGAAAGCCCCGCGGTGTTGTCGTCTTGCGCCAATTTCCTTGGCGCCGATTCCCCGTAGCATGGGCCTATGACGAGCCCCTCACCGGTCACTCCTGCCCGTGGTCTGAACGTTCTGCACCTGTTTTGTCACCCCGAGGGCGATGTTGACGGTGCCGCCGTCAACAAAGCGGTCGACGACGCCCGGGGCGCCGGACTCCAGATCGTGAGTGCGGCGATCGTGGGCGCCAAGGCCGACGCGTGCTTTATGGCGCTGGGGGAGAATCTCTGGGACCTGCGTCGTTTCCAGTCGAGTCTTCAGGCGGCCGGCCTGTTCGTGGCGGAGAGCTACGTATCGCTCACCGAGGTCAGTGAGTACGCCGCTGGTATGCCTGAGGAGATGCTCCAGGCCCGGCTGTATCCCACGCTGCCGCCCGAGGGCATGAGCGCGTTTTGCTTCTATCCCATGTCCAAGCGACGCGGTGAGGCGCACAACTGGTACCAACTCGACTACGACGCACGCGAGGCGCTGATGCGCGGGCACGGTGCCGTCGGTCGCACGTTCAAGGGCCGCATCCTGCAACTCATCACCGGTTCGTCGGGGCTCGATGACTGGGAGTGGGGCGTCACGCTCTTTGGCGTGCACGTGGACGACATCAAAGACTGCGTGTACACGATGCGCTTTGACGAGGCGTCTGCGCTCTACGCCGAGTTTGGACCCTTCTACACCGGCCTCGTCGGCACCGTCGACGAGGTACTCGACGCGACGCTGGCTTAGGCACTCGTGTCGGACGTGATCCCCGAAAAGGCGCTACGCCGCTGGTCGGAGTCGCTCGCCGGCATCGCCAAGACCGGTCTCGGCTTCACCGACAGCCAGTACGAACGCGAGCGCTTCGAAGAGATTCTGAAGATCGCCGCCGACATCAAGACGGCGGCCGATGTGGGCCTTGACGGTGTGCTCGACGCTGATGGGTACGTCACGCAGTGGATGAGTGAAGTGGGTCGCGGCGTGCCCGGGTACCAAACGCCCAAGGTCGCGGTGGGAGCTGCGGTCACGAACGACCGCGGCCAGTTGTTGCTTATTCGCCGTGCCGATTCGGGGATGTGGCTTTATCCCACGGGCTGGTGCGACGTGGGCTACTCGGCACCCGAAGTGGTCGTGAAAGAAGTCGAGGAGGAGACCGGTATCCAGGTCGAGCCCGTGCGCCTCATCGGCGTGCTCGATGGCATGCGCCTGGGAGATTCGCGCATTCCGCTGTACTCACTTTTGTTCTTCTGTCGTGCCGTCGGCGGTGAACTCCGGCTTCACCCCCTGGAAGTGAGCGACGCGGGGTGGTTCGATCGCGACGCCCTGCCGAGTCCCACGATCGGGGCGGATCGATGGTCGGGTCCGGTCTTTGCCGCCATCGATGGAGAGTCGCGTGACGTGTACTACGACGACCTGCGTCGACCGGTCTGGAGGGGCGAAGAATGAGCATCGTGATCGAGAAGGTTCAGTTCGCGACGGGCCCGTTGGTGGAGGCGCTGAATCGACTGTTGCCCCAGCTCTCGTCCGATCCGCCCACGCTCACCATCGGCGACCTTGAGCGGATACTGCACTCTGACTCAGCCGCGCTGTTCGTCGCCAAGGAAGGTCCGCGCGTTGTCGGAATGCTGACGCTGATCACCTTTCGCATCCCCACTGGTCGACGCGCGTGGATCGAAGACGTCGTCGTGGACGCCGATGCGCGCGGCGAAGGAATCGGAGAGCAACTCACCGAAGCCGCGATCGCCGAGGCGCGACGGCGCGGCGCACGAACCATCGACCTCACCAGTCGACCGTCGCGCGAGGCCGCCAACGCGCTGTACCAAAAGATGGGGTTCGAACTGCGCGAGACCAATGTCTATCGTCTTGTGGTGGATGACTAAGGAACAATCAGAGCGGATCTGAGTTGCCCACCTGAATGGAGCCGGCCGTGTCGGAAATTGATCACCGGACAATCGCCATCGAGAGGTACAACCACTGCTGGGACTTAGATCAGCAACGCGGAGAGTCTCGCCGAGGAGATCGCTGACGACGAAGACCGTGCGTTGATCGCGAGTCAACTGGCGTCGATTCCACTGGGACCCACGTGTATCACATAATGTGATACACTAGCGACGTGGAAGGTAATGCGTCGCTCTTAGTTTCAATTCGATTGGATGCTCAATCGCAGCGGTCACTTCGCGCGCTTGAAGCGTCTGGGCTCACGCGTTCGGAGGCAATTCGCAAAGGTCTAACAGTTGCGGCCGAACAGCTTCGACGAATGGAAGTGATTCGTCAAGAGGCGGAGATGGTTGCGACGGACCAACACGATCGTCAAGAGATGCTGGAGATCGCGAATTTTATGGAGAGCCTTCGTGTCGAGGGGTGACATCGTTCGACTCACTCCCCCGAAGAGCGTTGGACGAGAGCAACAGGGGTCTCGCTTCGGCGTGATTTTGCAGTCTGATGCTCTCGCACCACTTTCGACAGTCATCGTGGCGCCAACCTCCCGGAGCGCGATTCAGACTCATTTTCGCCCCCTCATCCTGATCGAGAGTGAGTCGACAAAGGTGCTGGTCGAGCAACTTGTCGCTATCGACGTACGACGGGCGAGTGAGAGAGTCGGACAGGTTTCAGTTGAGGAGATGTGGGCTATCGACGACGCCCTATCTCTCGTTGTGGGTTTGCACTGAGTCATCCCTTACTTCTCGAGTGATCCGGGAGAGAATCGGGAATCTCATGATCGTCAATACTTGACCTCGTGGCGGCGCTGTCGGCGGGTTATGAGCCTAAGGGCATGACCCCCGCGCAGCAGGTACGGTGAGTTCTTCTCGTGGGCGTGATCGCCTTTGTGGTGGGTGCGCTGGACTCCGTGATCAAGGGCCAGGGGTACGGGCTCTCCGGCGCCCTCAGCCAGGCTGCGGCGCCCTGATCGAGGTGATCGCTGACGAAGAAGATCGCGATCTGATCGCGAGTCAGCTTGCCACGATGAAGCAACCTGCGCCGAGAGTCGCTGTCGCCGCCGATTTAGACCAGTGCCGTGGCATCTTAAAGTGACCAGGGAGTCTCAGCGTGTGACTCCAGCGAGAGGATCGTGACATGCCCCAACCGGCGACACCCGAGTGGTACGAACAGGTCCGCGAGGATGTGGTTGATCCCGACCAGCGGATCATCGATCCGCATCATCACCTCTGGCCCGGCGGCGGCTACGTCTCGTACGGACTCGACGAACTGAAGGCTGACGTTCGCAGCGGGCATCGCGTGGAGCACACGGTGTTTGTGCAGTGCCACGCGAGTTACCGCACCGACGGACCCGAGTACCTGATGCCAGTAGGTGAGACCGAGTTCGTGGCCCAGACCTCGGTCGGCGATCCCGATCATCTCATCGCCGGCATCGTCGCGCGCATCGATCTTGCGGACGCGGAGCACTTCGACGAAGCCTTCGAGGCGCACCTTGAGGCGAGCGACGGGCTGTTGCGCGGGATCCGCGACGCGGCGGCGAGTGAACCGTATCCCGAAGGGATCATGTTGGCTGGCGGCCGCAGCGTCGCGGGCAAGTACGCGGACTCCGCCTTTCGCGCGGGCGTCGCTGAACTCGGGCGCCGGGGGCTCGCCTATGACGCATGGCACTTTCACCACCAGAACCATGAGTTCGCCGCACTGGCGCGCGCCGTGCCCGATACGACAATGGTGCTCGACCACTTCGGAACGCCGCTGGGTGTTGGCGTCTACGCCGGTCGTCGCGAGGAGATTTTCGACCAGTGGCAACTGGACATGGAGGAGATCGCGGCGTGCGAGAACGTGGTGGCCAAGTTGGGCGGTCTGGCGATGCCCGACAACGGTTTCGGTTTTGACAGCGCCGAGCGACCTCCGACGTCCGATGAGTTCGTCGCCCTTCAAAAGCGCTACTACGACCACGCCATCGAGTGCTTCACCCCGAGTCGGTGCATGTTCGAGTCGAACTTCCCGGTCGATCGCAGTTCGTTGTCGTATCGCGTCCTGTGGAACGCCCTGAAGAAGATCGCCGCGCCATACTCCGCGAGCGAACGTGACGACATGTTCTTCGCTACGGCCGCGCGCGTGTACAACCTCGCGACCGACTGAGGCGCATGGGTTAGAAGGCCCCGTGGCAGAGCAGTCGGAGGATCATTAGCCTTGGGCCATGACCCGCGCACAGCAGGTACGGCGAGTTCTTCTCGTGGGCGTCATCGCCTTTGGGGCGGGTGCGCTGGATTCGGTGATCAAGGGTCAGGGGTACGGGCTCTCCGGCGCGCTCAGCCAGGCTGCGGCGCCCTGGTTTCTCCTCGCGTTTTTGGCCGGCGCCGCCACCAGTAGTCGGCGCTACATCCTCGGATCACTCAGCGGGCTGGGTGCCACGATCTGTGCCCTCACTGGCTTTTACTTCGTGAACAGCATCATCTTCCTCTCAGGAACGTGGACGTGGAGTTTTCACTGGGCGCTGCACACCGGAAAGATCTACTACGAATTGGGGGTCATTAGCGGCCCCCTCATGGGCTGGCTGGGGGCGTGGTGGAAGCGCAACCTCTCCATCGTTCCCGTCGTCTTACTCGGCATGGCGTTCGTCGCCGAGGCGCTCATTCGCGCTCCTCGTTCGTACGTCTTCTTCCAGTACGGCGGCAAGGTGGCCACCATCGAAGCCGTGGTGGGAGCGCTATGGATCACCAGCGCTTTTTACCTCACGATGGCGCTTCGCCAGCGAGATCATCCCGATCAACGAGAGAACAACATCACCCACGTTCGATTCGAGTGACCAGAGCCGTCACTCGGTCTCACGGTGTCGCCAGGTCCTTGTACATCTGCTGGGTCGAAACGACGTAGCCCGCCGCGTCGTACAGGTGACGGGCCACTTTGTTGGGGCCAAAGACGTTAAGGCCCAGTCGGATGCCTCCGTGTGTCGCTACGAACTCTTCGGCGGCGCGAAGGGTGGGTCGACCGAGCCCGGTACCGCGATGAGCCTCGTCGATCACGATGTCGAAGATCCACCAGTCCGGTCCCACGCCGTTGCGCAGGCCGAGCCACAACGTGCCGACCTTCTCGCCCTCGCGCAGCACGTTCAAGAAGAACTGGTCGTCGAAGAGAGCGCTGGTGCGTGCGATGTTTTCTTCGGCCTCGTCGAGCGACAGGCCCGAGTCGAGGAGTTCCTGGCGATACTCCGCGGTCGATGCCTCCAGGTAGGTCCGGCGTTCGTCGGCTGACTTGTCTTCGAGCGTGAGGGGGATGTCGGGCGAAGCCATTACTGGACGACGAGCAGTGCGAAGCCGTCGTACCCCTTGGTGCCCACGGTCTGGATCACCGTGGCGCTGACGCGCGGATCACGCGCCGCGAGATCGAGGAAAGCCCGCACCGCGCGGACGTTCTCGTCCGTACTGGCCGCGTTCGCCACCTCGCCATCTCGAACGACGTTGTCGGCGACGATTACGGTTCCCGGTCGAGAGAGATCGAGCGACAGCTCCAGATACTCGGGGTACTGATTTTTGTTGGCGTCGATGAAGATGAAGTCGAAGGGCTCTTCGTGTGCCGCGGCGAGGTCACGGAGCGAATCCGCCGCCGGACCGACGCGTACATCGACGAGATGGCCGAGGCCGGCGCGGTCGAGATTCGCTCGAGCGACACCCGCGTGCTTGTCGCTGAGCTCAAGGGTGACAAGATGTCCGTCGTCGGGCAGGGCACGCGCCAGAGAGATCGCGCTGTATCCGCCCAGCGTGCCGATCTCCAGAATTCGTCGCGCGCCGCTCATCGTCGCAAGCAGTTCGAGCATCTTTCCCTGCGTCGTGGACACCGCGATGTGGGGCAGGCCCGCCGCGTCGCTGTCGGCCAGCGCGCCCGAGAGCGCGGCGTCGTCCAGCGAGAACACCGTCCCGACGTAGTTGTCAACTTCGGTCCATCGTTCGTCATCCATGTCGCCAGTATTCCAGATCCCAAATTTGCTTCCACGAAATTCGAAGGGTGCGTCACTAGTGTCTTAACGATGTCCACGGATCGGTACTCGCACGGTCATCACGAATCGGTCCTCCGGAGCCACCGTTGGCGAACCGCCGAGAACTCCGCCGCGTTCCTCCTGCCGCACTTGCGTCGCACCATGAGCGTGCTGGACGTCGGGTGCGGACCGGGCAACATTACGGCCGGACTCGCGCGCAAGGTCGACCACGGGTCGATCGTCGGCATCGACATCGAGCAGTCGGTGATCGACATCGCCAACGCGGAGCAGTCGCCAAAGGCGGCCAACCTCACGTTCCGGGTCGGCGACGTCTACCACCTCGACTTTCCCGACGAGCACTTCGACGTCGTTTACGCGCACCAGCTCCTTCAGCACGTAGGACGTCCCGTTGCTGCGCTAGAAGAGATGCGCCGTGTTCTCAAGACCGGCGGACTGCTCGCCGTGCGCGATGGCGACTACGGCGCCTTCGCCTGGTATCCCACCGATGAAGTTCTCGATCGGTGGATGGCGCTCTACCACGAGCTCACCACGCGCAATGGCGCCCAAGCGGACGCCGGGCGACGGCTGAAGGCGTGGGCTCGCGCGGCGGGATTCGAGTCCGTCGTCGAGACGTCGTCCAACTGGACGTTCCAGAGCGACGAGGAGCGGGCCTGGTGGGGCGGACTGTGGGCCGACCGGGTTCGTGAGAGCGAGTTCGCGGCCCAGTGCCTCGAGTACGGATTGAGCGATCGCGACGAACTCGAGGCGATCGCCGAAGCCTTCCTGCGATGGAGCGCCGATCCCGACGGCGTCTTCCTCGCGGTGAACGGCGAGGTACTTGCGCGTCGCTAGTCGACGCGCCGACGCCACACGAGAAGGTCGCCGTCGTGCGCGTCACGACGCTCGCCCACGTGTTCAAAGCCGGACTTTCGCAGCACCGCCTGACTCGCCCCGTTCTGCACGGTGGTCTCGGCGTACAGATCGAGGGACCGACCGGCGACGATGTCGAGCAGTTGGGCAAGGGCCGCACTGGCCACACCTTTACCCCACTGACTTCGCACGACGCCGTATCCGATCTCGGCGGTGTTGGTGGGCGAGGGTGCCCCCTTGAAGCCAATCGTTCCTGCGACCAACCCGTCCACGACGATCAGCCACGACGCGGACCAGGGCTCATGAGCGTCGGCGTCGAAGCGCGACATCTGCAAGCCCGCAAGGTCGCCCTCGGAGGGGAAGTCGTCGGCCCAGCCCCACTCGGGACGATCACCGTCGGCGACCGCGCGCACGATGGACTCATCGGCCTGGCGCAGGGTCACCGTGGGTGTTGGCATCGTTACAGTCTCGCGGATTTGCTGAGACCCGGACACCGCGCCCGGGGCTGTTGCGTCAGTCGTCGGAGTTGACAGCGCGGAGTTCCCCAAGTCCCCGTCGCGCTTCGCGTACGGCGACGGGATGTAGATGTGGGTGTTCGGAGACGAAGCGCCGAACCGAATCGGCGTCGAGACGGGCGATATCCCGCAGAGCCCATCCAATCGCCTTGGCGACGAAGAACTCCCGGCTTCGCGAGTGAGTGTCACAGATCGATAAAACGAAGGAAATGTCGGTGTTCTTCTTCCAGCCACGCTGGTGCTGGATGGCGGCACGGTTGAGCCACAAGGTTGGACGAGGCCGACCACGTGAGGACGAGCTCGGACGCGTCATATCGCCAGCACAAGGGGCTCACCGCACTGGAGCCAAGTCCGTCAACGGTGTCCCACCACGATGTGGTGGTTAAGAGGTCAGCCACATACTCAACGAGGAAGGATTCATCGGTCGATGACAGATACGTCGCGATGAGGTCGCTCGCGGCGTAGTGGTACTCGCGCTCCCTTTGCGCTACGAGGGCGAAGCACGCAAGACCGAGTTCGTCGTTGGTGGGCGTGTCGAGAACTTGCCACGCGTCGCGCTGTGCACGTCGGCGGGCCGGAGATCGCACTCCGAGAAAGGGCGCGACGTCCTTCATGTACGCCGCCATGGAGATCGCCTCACGATCGTCGGCGAGGGGAACAAGCGCGAGGCGCGTGAGGCAAAGAGCTTGGTCTGGCCACGCGTGACGCACGGCGCCATGGTAGAGCGAGCGTTGGTTCTCTCTACGGGACCGGCCGGACGGACCTGCCATAAAGTGGGGGCGTATCGCCCGAGTGTCCACGAGACTCTGGTCGGCCCTAGTAGAAACGACACCTGATGCGCTACCCCGACATGGACGTCGCTGCCAGCCCGCTCGAGTTGATTGGCCACACCCCGATGGTTCGCCTCGGCATTCTGGGGCGCGACATCGCCTGCGACGTCTTGGCCAAAATGGAGACCACCAACCCCGGCGGGAGCTCCAAGGATCGCCCGGCGCTGTCGATGATCCTGGCCGCCGAACACGACGGGCTGCTGCAGCCCGGCTACACGATCATCGAACCCACGAGTGGTAACACCGGGGTGGGTCTCGCCATCGTCGCCGCCCAGCGCGGATACAAATGCATCTTTGTGATGAGCGACAAGATGGCGCCAGAGAAGATTGACGTGCTGCGCGCCTACGGCGCCGAGGTCGTCGTGTGTCCCACGGCCGTTGCCCCCGAGGACCCCGACTCGTACTACTCAACCGCCGAACGGCTCACCAAAGAGACCCCGAACTCGTTTCGCCCCGACCAATACTCGAATCCAAACAATCCGCTCGCGCACTACCAGACGACCGGTCCCGAGATCTGGGAACAGACCAACGGGCACGTCACCCACTTCGTGGCCGGCGCGGGTACCGGCGGGACGCTCACCGGGGTTGCGCGCTATCTCAAGGAGCGCAACCCTGCGATCCGCGTGATCGCGGCCGACCCCCAAGGTTCGGTCTACTCAGGGGGTGCCGGGCGCCCCTATCTGACCGAGGGCGTGGGTGAGGATTTCTGGCCCGAGAACTACGACCCCGCCCTGATCGATGAGGTCATCGCGGTGAGTGACGCCGACGCGTTCGCGATGGCACGAGAAATGACCCAGCGCGAGGGACTCTTAATTGGCGGCTCGGGCGGCACCGCAGTGGCGGCCGCCCTGCGGGTGGCGCGTGGCCTGAGCGATACGGACGTCGTGGTTGTACTCATCCCCGACTCGGGACGGGGCTATCTCTCCAAGGTCTTCAACGACACCTGGATGACGGACTTCGGGTTCTTGCGCCCCCACAACGAGATGGACGTGGGTGATGTGCTCGCCGACAAGATCGAACGCCAGGAGAGTTCTCTCGCCGACCTCGTTCTCGTGACGGAAGAGACACTGGTGCGCGACGCGATCTCGCTGATGCGCGAGAAAGACGTGTCGCAGTTGCTCGTCACGGTCACCGACGAACTGCCACTGGCCGCGAAGGAAGTCTCGGGTTCGCTCAGTGAGCTCGGACTTCTCGAGGCGACCACGCGCGATGAGTCCGTGTTGGACCTTCGCGTGAAGGACATCGCCGACCCCACGTTGCCCATGGTGGGCGTGGGGATGAGCGTGAAGGAACTCACCGGTCGCCTGGCCACCACGGCCGGGGTGCTGGTCCTGGATGGGGGACACCCGGTCGGCGTGCTCACGCGCAGCGACTTGCTCAGCTACCTCGAGCGAAGGAGATCGTCATGAAGGGTTTCAACACGCGTGCGATTCACGTGGGGTCCGATCCGGATCCATCGACCGGCGCGGTGAACCCTCCCGTTTACCTCACTTCGACCTACGCCCAGGACGGCGTGGGTGTGATTCGCTTCTCGGACTACGCGCGCGGCGACAACCCGACCCGGGCGGCCCTCGAAACCTGTCTGGCGAACCTCGAGGACGCGCAGTTCGGCGTGGCCTTCGCGTCGGGCCTGGCCGGGGAAGACGCACTGCTGCGCACGCTGGCGCCGGGTGACCACGTGATCATGGGCATCGACGCCTACGGCGGGACGTATCGACTGCTCACTCGCGTCTTTGGGGCCTGGGGGATCAGTGTGTCCACCGTGGACCTGAGCGACAGCGACGCCATCGAGTCGGCGTTTACAGCCACCACCAAGATGATCTGGGTCGAGACGCCAAGTAATCCGATGCTGAGTGTGGTCTCGATCGAGGCGCTGGCTTCTCACGCGCACTCCCACGACGCCCTGCTCGTGGTCGACAACACTTTCGCTACGCCGTACTTGCAGCGTCCGCTCAATCTGGGCGCCGACGTGGTGGTGCACTCGACGACCAAGTACATCGGCGGTCACTCCGACGTGATCGGGGGATTCGTCGCGACGAACAACGAGGACGTGGCGACCAAGTTGAAGTTCCATCAGTACGCGATCGGTGCCGTACCCGGACCGCTCGACTGCTATCTGCTCCTGCGAGGAATCAAGACGCTCGGGGTGAGGATGGATCGGCACTGCGAGAACGCGCGCGCCATCGTCGACTTTCTCGTGCAGCACGAAGCAGTCGAGGACGTCTATTACCCGGGCCTCGCCGGACACCCGGGCCACGAAGTAGCGCGCACCCAGATGCGCGACTTCGGCGGCATGATCAGTTTCACCGTGCGCGGCGGCAGTGACGTCGCGCGCAAGGTCTGTGAGTCCACAAGTGTGTTCATCCTCGCCGAGTCATTGGGCGGCGTGGAGAGCCTGATCGAGTTGCCCTCGGTCATGACCCATCTGTCGACCGCGGGCTCGACGCTCGAACCCCCGGACAACCTGGTGCGAATCAGCGTGGGTCTCGAAGACCTTGACGATCTGTTGGAAGATTTGGCGAACGCGCTCGCGCTTTAGGCGTCGTCGAACATCGAGAGTGACAAGTCCCAGAGCTTCTGGGCGTTGTCGGGATCGATCGCGTAGGGGCTCACGCCACCACCGAAGGGGACAGGTTCCGTGGTAACCGCGGCTTCCTGGCAATCTTCGAAGTAGCGTCCCCCGACTCCCTCAACGAGGGGAGAACTCGCCAAGAACACTGAGGTGGCGGCTCCCTGTTCAACGGTCTTGCGCAACTCCTCGGGCGTTGTCATGCCGCCGACGTGGCGCTGCAGGCGGGTCGGGATGGCACCGGGATTGAGCGCGTTGGCGAGAATGCCTTCGTGACCCCATCGTCGCGTGATCTCCACAGCGTGCAGCACGTTGGCCGTTTTCGACTGCCCGTAGGCGAGCCAGGGGTCGTAGTCGCGGTTCTCGAAGTCGATGTCGGTGAAGTCCACGGGCGAAAGGTGGTGTGCGTTCGAGCTGACGGACACGACACGCGCCCCGTTCTCCGCCGCGGCGAGGGCCTGGTGCAAGGCGACGGTCAGTGCGAAGTGTCCGAGGTGGTTCGTGGCGAACTGCATCTCGTGACCGTCAAAAGAGAGTTCGAGTTCTGGGACGGCCATGATCCCGGCGTTGTTCACGAGGATGTCGAGCGGTCCAAGCCAGGTTGCGGCAAAGTTCCGCAGAGATACTTCTTCCGTGAGGTCCAGCTGGGCGACCTGAATGCTCTGATTCCCCGTTACGAACACGATGTCGCGCGCGACCAGACCACCAGCTTCGACGTCGCGCGCAGCGATCGTAACCTCGGCACCGGCTTGGGCGAGGGCGCGTGCGGTCTCTGCTCCGATACCCGACGCGCCACCGGTCACAATCGCCCGCTTGCCGGAGAGATCCACACCCTCGAGGACTTCCAGGGCGGTCGTTGTGCGAGTGAACGGCGACGTGATAGGTGCCATGTGGAGGAGTGTATCGAGTTACGAGAGGTAGATTCTCCTGGTGAATCCCCCGTTCCTGCTCATCCTGACCGGCCCGCCAGGCGCGGGAAAGACCACCGTGGCCCCGCTCGTGGCCGAGCACTTTTCACCGTCGGTGGTCATCGAGGGCGATGCGCTCTGGGCGAATGTCGTTCGCGGGTTCATCGATCCGTGGAAGGCCGCGGCCCACGAGCAGAATCGCGTGCTGGTTCGCGCATCGATCGCAGCGGCGACCACGCTCGTGCGAGGCGGATATGCGACCATTCTCTCCGGGCATCTGGGGCCGTGGTTTCTCGATGAACTGGCCGACGACCTCCGCACGATTGGTGCGCCGGTCGTCTACGTGGTGATCCGTCCTACGATCGACGACTGCCTCGCGCGCTGCGTCGAAAGGCAGAGTAATCCCCGCCACGCGGGTGCGTTGAGCGACGTGGCAGCGATACGAGACCTGTACGAGGGGTATTCGGATCTCGGTGCGTACGAAGATCACGTGGTGGACACGTCGACCCTTGACGCCGGTGGCGCTGCGACGCGAATCGTAAGCGCGATGGACTCAGGTGATTTCGCGCTGATTTAAGGGGGCTGACTATCGTGGTGCACCTCGAAGGTGTGTGGCGAGGGAGAACCCCGATGAGTACGACCATCTGTCGGCGTGCCGGCGACGACGACTTCGCAGAGTTGGCAGCGTTGCGATTCGAATGGCGCGTCGATGAGCGAGGCGAACACGGCCTCGAGGCCACGGCGTTCAAACGCCAGATGATCGAGTGGATGCGAGAACATCGAACCTCGCATCAGGGGTATCTGGCCGCGCGCGACGGGGTCAACGTGGGCTGTGCGTGGCTGTGCGTCGTCGACCGTGTGCCCGCACCCGCAGAGTTCGTGCGTCGCTCAGGCATTATTCAAAGTGTCTACGTGAGAGCGAGCTTCCGCAATGTCGGAATCGGCTCCGACCTCATTCGATTCGTCATCGACGAGTCACGCGCGATGGAACTGTCGTACCTAGGTCTGCATCCGTCGGAGCGGTCCGTCTCGTTTTACGAGCGTCTGGGCTTTGCACCCTACGAGCGAGCGCTGGAGCTTCGCTTCTAGTTAGCGTCGCTCTTGTCCTCGATCTCCCAGGCGTGATCGACGATGTGCCAGGCGACGCGCCGAATCGCGTAGCGCGCCGGCCATTTCGCTGCCTGGGTCTTGGCGCGCAATGTCGTGACCACGACCTCGCGCTGTTCGTCCCAGGGTGTACGCGGCGCCACCCGATATCCGGCCCGCGAGCAGTAGGCCCGTTCGGCTTCACGTACGTGATCCACGACGGCGTCGCGATCGCGCCCTCCGCCTCGAGGGCCGCGCCGCAGGGTGGCTGGCGCGTGATTCACGACGTCATCGAAATAGGTCCAACAGTCTTGGAGGAGTGCAATCTGGCGCGAGAGCTCCTTTGACGTGAGGGCTGTCTCGTCGAAGGGTCCACGGGCGTCCGGCGCACCAAAGTCAGTTGTCGCATTGCCTTTCAATGTCGCCACAACCTGTAGGTTCCCCGGTCTGAAGGTAATGGACGGAATCTTGGCGTAGCGGTCCCGGTAGTCGTCGAGGGATTCGAGTGCGAGGTCGGCGGTCTTGGCCCGCCGGCACCACCCCGGCCAGTCCAGCGACACAGCGAACACCGAGGTCTTGCCCTCTTCTACGTAGACGCGCGACGTTCCCACCGAACCTCCTCTCCGACGCAAGTTATCCGCTTGGTGTGTCAGTCCTAAAGGCGCAGTGCTCTACAAAGATTCGGCGAGCGCCGCGGCATTTTCCAGCCCGCGTCGGCCCACCTCGAGGTAGCTCGCTCGCTCCGTGAGGCCGAGGGACACCATCATGAGCCCAAAGAGCAGAGCCCACCCGATCGTTCGCCACGATGTCGCCTTGTCGACGTCTCCGTAGGCCGAAAAGAACGTGTCGACGTGAGCCAGGGGCAACGACAACAAGCCGCCCGCCAGGTCAGTGGCGGGATCTCCGGCGCAGAGGTCTCCAAAGTCGACCACCCCGACGAGTTCGGCCTCGCGAAAAATCATGTTGCCCGGGTGAAAGTCGCCGTGGATCCAGCGCGGTGCGAGCGACCACGGCGCTGCCGCGCACGCGCGTTGCCACAACTGGAGGGTCTCATCGATGTCGACTTCGCCCCCGAGCTCCCAGATTCGCCGTTCGCCGTCGGCCGTGCGCTCGGCGAGTGGGACGCTTCGCCACGGGTTGATCGGAGCGTCGAGAGGGGCGTCGCAGTGGAGTTCGTGCAGGAAGGTGGCCATGGCGCGCGCGGCGGCACCGTCGGCGTCCTGGTCGTTCTCGTCGCCCGGGATGCCCTCGATCCAGTGGCCGACCAGCCAGGGCCAGGGGAACCGCTCGCTGGGGGATCCGGCGCGCAAGGGGGCCGGGGTCCGCAAGGTGAGGCGCGAGGCGAGAGGATTCAGCCACGCGATTTCGTTTTCCATCGGGACGACGGCCGCCGCGCGACGCGGTAGGCGCACGACGAGGTCGTCGCCCAGTCGCCACAGGAAGTTGTCGAAACCCTCACCAATGTGCCAACACTCGTGGTCGGCGATCTCGGGAAATTGGGTGCGCAGAATATCTCGCACCAACGCCTCATCGACGTGCATCTCCGCGTGGGGCCAGCTCACACTCACTCAGTAAAAACTAGGGTTTTACTCGCCGCCGCGCTGGCGCTGCGCGAGGGCTACGGCATCCAGAGTCGGAACGGGAATGAGATCCCAGATACTGCAGTTGCCCACGGCCATCATGTCCAGACCCTCGAGTGCGGTGTCCAACACGTAGGCGTGCAGCGCGCGGATGGTGCCGCCGTGGGTAACGACAAGGAGCCGTGTGTCACCGAGTGTGTCCAGCGTGTCGTCGAGGAAGGATCCAGCTCGAATGACGACGTCGCGAAACGACTCGCCGCCAGCCGGTCGAGCGTCGGGATCGATCAGCACGCCGTCAGTGATGCCGCTACTCGCGGGACCGAGAAACTCCAGGGGTTGGCCCTCGAGGGCCCCGAAACACCGTTCGCGAAGCCGCAGGTCGCTTCGCACATCGAGTTCAAGTTCCCTGGCGATAATCTCGGCCGTTTGGCGGGCCCGGCGCAGGTCGCTCGAGACAATATGAGTAAACCCCAATGATTTCAGGGTCTGTGCGGCCGAGAGCGCTTCGTTCTGGCCCCGTGGCGTGAGTTCCGCGTCGTCGTTTTGCCCCTGGATGAGGCTGCGTTCGTTCCACGTGCTCTGCCCGTGACGAACGAGCGTCACGCGAGCGCTGGGGGTGGGCGACGTCATGACGGCCAGGCTAATGAGTGAAACAAGGGGCTCCGAGCGCTCTGGCTACCGGGGTGAGGCAAGTATTCACAGGAATATCCAAGCGATTCCTGAGAAGAACTCACCACGATCTTAGGCACTTCTCTAAAGAATTGGCAAAGACGTCGTTTACGATGGCAGACGTGACTTTGACCCTGCCTCAGCGAAGTTCCAAGCCCCGTACCGGTGGCCTCACGATGATCATCGACAAGGGTGCGCCCACCCGACAGTTCGAAGATCTCATTGACAGCCATAGCGCGCATATCGACTTCGTCAAGTTCGGGTGGGGTACGTCGGTCGTGACTACCAACTTTTCTGACAAGCTCGACATCCTGAAAAACGCAGGCGTGGACTTCTACTTGGGCGGAACGCTGTTTGAGAAGTACGTGCAACAGCACCGCTTTGAGGAGTTCCGCGATCTGTGCGTCGGCTACGGCTGCAGCTTCGTCGAAGTGTCCAACGGCACGATCGACATCAGCAATGACGACAAGGCCGAGTACGTCAAGCGGCTCTCGGACGACTTCTTCGTGATCTCCGAGGTGGGTTCGAAGGACCAAGAGGCGTCTGACCTGATGGCACCCCATAAATGGGTGAGTTTTATCAACGCGGACATCGAGGCCGGGGCAGTTCTGGTCACCCTGGAGACTCGCGAGGGCGGTAAGGGTGGCATCTGCCGATCCAACGGCGAGCTGCGGTATGGCCTCATCGAGGAGATCCTGTCCGCCAAGATCGACTACGGCAAACTTCTTTTCGAGGCCCCCTCGACCGAGCTGCAGACGTACTTTGTGCGCCGGATCGGTCCCGACGTTAACCTCGGCAACATCGCAATCACCGACGTCATTCCCTTGGAGACCATTCGCCTCGGCCTGCGTAGCGAGACGCTGCTTGACTTTGAACCTGGCTCTGCCGACGACTTCTAGCTATGAGAGAAAGTCGTGACGTTTTTCACCTCGCTATCCCGGCCTACGACCTCGACGAGACGGTTGAGTTCTACGTCACCAAGCTGGGCTGCAAACTGGCTCGTCGCTACGACGACCGCGTAACGTTCGACTTTTTCGGGGACCAACTGGTCTGCCACCTCAGCGAGGCTCCGGCCGAGCGCGTGCCCATGAACGAGTTGCCCATGTACCCGCGACATTTCGGCGTGACGTTCCGCGAGCAGCGCGACTTTGACCAGCTCTACCAGCTCTGCCAACAGCGCGATGTGCCGTTCTTCGCCGACGTCAGTCTTCGATTCGAGGGCCGAGTTGAGGTGCACCAGACGTTTGTCGTGTGCGATCCCTCCTCGAATCTCCTCGAGTTCAAGCATTACGCTGACTCGCGCATGATGTACTAAGCGTCGGGTCGATGGAGTCCCCCACCTCGACGGATCCCCTCTTCGCTCTCGTTCGCGAACGCTCGCACGAGCGCGCCGACGCGCCCTACCTGCTCGACGCGCGCTCGACGAATGTCGTCACCTATGAACGCTTGAGCGAGCAACTTGTTCATCACCGTCGAGCTCTGCGGTCGTGGGGCCTCGCCTCAGGCGAGCGCGTCGGGCTCGTGATCGCCGACCCGTTGACCTTCGCGGAGTGGTATCTCGCGGTCATCTCCCTCGGCGCGTGGGCCGCCCCCTTGGACCCGACCCCCGCCGCACTGACATCTTCAAGCTCCCGAGCGAACGCACTGAGTGTGAAGTTCGTCGTCAGCGATCGATCGCGCCCCGCAGGCAACGTCACCAATTGGATCGAGATGAACGCGCCAATGCTTCTTCTCGCGGGCGTGGCTGACGAAGAACATCCGGCTCTGGGCGGCCTCCTGTTGTCCTCATCGGGGACGACCGGGACGCCCAAGGTGATGGCTCTGGGCGTCGAGCAACTCTTGGCGACCGCGCAGTTGATCGCTCAGCATCACCAGTTCACGCCAAGCGATCGGGGCTTCAATCCGTTGCCTCTCTGGCACGTCAACGCTGAGGTCGTGGGACTCCTTGCGACATTGGTTGCGGGGTCGTCTCTCGTGCTCGACGATCGCTTCCACCGCACTGGGTTCTGGAAGCTCGTCAACGAACTGGACGTCACGTGGATCAATGCGGTGCCAGCAATCATCTCGCGACTCGCGACCTTGGACGAGGGCGAGATCCCTTCGCGTCACATTCGCTTCATTCGATCGGCCTCGGCCCCGCTGGCCCCGTCGCTCTTTGAGCGCTTCGAGGCGCAGGTCGGCGTGCCGATCGTCCAGTCCTACGGCATGACCGAAGCAGCGAGTCAGATCTGTGTCTCGCCGATCGACGAGGTTCGCAAGGCGGGATCAGTCGGTCGGCCCGCCGGCGTGCAGGTACGGGTGTTGGCGGAGGGTTCCGAGGTCGGTCCGATCGAGATCAAGGGACCGACCGTTATCACGCGATACGAGAGCCCCGGTTACGAGGGCCGATTCGACGCCGACGGGTGGCTTCGCACCGGAGACCTCGGGTACTTCGACGACGATGGCTACCTCTTCATCATGGGCCGCGACGACGACGTCATCAATCGCGGCGGCGAAAAGATCTACCCGCTCGAAATTGAAGAGATCCTCGCCACGGTCGACGGCGTGGCTCGCGTCGCGGTCGTGGGACTCGAGGACGAGGTGTTCGGCCAGGTGCCCGTTGCGTTCGTGCAACCCGAAGCGGATCAACTTCGCGCGAGCGACTACGCGCCGTTAGTCGCTCGCGTGCGCGACAAGGCGAGCGAGCTCCTCTCCCCGACGCGACGACCCATGAGCGTCAACGTGGTCGAGGCGCTGCCCGCCCACGCGACCGGCAAGATCCAGAACGCGACCTTGCGCAGTGGCGACGTCACGGTCCTCTACGAAGAGCGTCTGTAGCCCGGTGGGAAGATTGTGGAGGTGAGCGAGAACACCGAGGTGTCCCGGGGAACGCGCCAGCGACTCGATCACGTAGACGCCATGCGTCCGATCAAACAGACGGCGGTCATTTCCACCCACGCGCTGATCTACTTCTCACCACTCTCGACGAGTTTCGTCGCGGCCAGTCTGCTCACCGTGACGCACTTTTCGAGGGACGCCTTCCTCTTCGTCTCGGCGTGCATGCTCGCCTACAGCTATCGAAACTCCACCAGCGTCAAGCTGGCCCCGTACTGGAAGCGGCGCTTCATCTCGGTGGGCCTCGTCTACATCGTGTGGAGCGTGATCTACTTTCCCATCGCCGCGGCTCAGGACACCTCGACCTTTCCCTACCTCAAGATTCCGGGCTCGGCCATCTTTAGCCATCACGGACTCCACGACTTTCTCTTCAACTTCGCCACCGGCTACTACCACCTCTACTTCTTGCTGGTACTACTCGAGTTCTACGTCCTGTTTCCCGCGATCTTCTGGTACCTGCAGCGCTACCCGCGCTCGCGCATCCCCGTGCTGCTTGGGGCGCTTTTGTGGCAGGTTGTCTTTCCCATCGCGATCCGCAAGAACTGGTTCGGCTTCGTCATGCCGTCGAAGATTGAGACGCGACTGGTGTTCTCGTACCCGCTCTATCTCCTGGGTGGGGTGGTGTGCGCCTTCTACCTGGAGTCGTTTCACGACTGGGTGCTGCGCCACAAAAAGGCGATCCTGATCGCCACGGTGGTAGCCGCTGCCGTCCCGCTCATCGTGGACTACGCAGCCAAGCACGGGTCGTCGATCTCGGGAGTGATCGTGCCCGGGGGGAACCCCTTCGCCGCACTGGTAATTCCGTACGACGTCCTGGCGATCCTGTGCGTCTACCTGTTCGGGGTCTATCTCGTGAGTCCCAATCGCAGTGCGCGCACGCGCGCCATCACCGCGTCGGGTTCGGAGGCCGCGTACGGCATCTACGTGTCCCAGATCGTCTGGATCATCGTGGAGATTGCCTGGGCCAAGCATTTTCACCTGTACCAGCGTGTTCCGTGGGGGATCCTCGCCTTCGCCGCGCTCGTCATTACCTATCTCGCGGGCTGGCTCTTCAGTGCGCTGTGCGCACGTACGCCCCTCGCGCGTGCGGTCGTGGGGCGCGCACAGGTGCCTTGGCGCACGTTGTGGCCGCATCCTTCGTCATCGAACAGCGAACCGGACTTCGGCGAGGGGCCACTCAATCTGTCCGATGGCTAGCCACTTGTTCTAGCGACAATGTCGATATTCGCCTGAGTCGAAACGTGCCATGCTCGATTCGTGTCGAGGTCCAAGCGCGAGAGCGAGCGCCAGCGCATCCCCCCACCACTGATCAAGCATCGTGTTCCCTCCGGACGGGGTGCGATGGAGCAGCCCAACGTCGCTCACGACGGCGACGCCCGGCTCACCCCTAAGTTCTGGCTGGCGGTCGTACTCACCGGCGTGGCCGCAGGGCTCTTCGGCGATCTGCTCATGTGGATCCTCAGTCTGTCGGAGCGAGTGGCCTTCGACTACCACTCGGGTAGCTACCAGGCGTCGGTGGCTCGCGCATCGGACGCCCATCGGGTGATCTCCTTGGTCGTAGCGGGGGCTATTGGTGCGGTGTCCTGGTACTTGATTCGCCGCTACCTGAAAAAGGAGCACTCCGAGATCGACGAAGCGGTGTGGTCAGGCGACGGCGAACTCGGCATGCGACGCAGTCTTCTCACCTCCCTCGTGTCCGAGGTCGTCGTCGGTGCGGGAGCGTCCATCGGTCGTGAGGCGGCGCCCAAGTTGATGGGCGGAGCGTCGGGCTCACTCATCGCGCACTGGTTCAGTCTCACGAGTGCGCAAAAGCGCCTGCTCGTGGCGTGCGGCGGGGGCGCGGGACTGGCCGCGGTCTACAACGTGCCATTGGGTGGCGCACTCTTTACCGCGGAGGTTCTCTACGGGAGTTTCGTGCTGCCCGTTGTGTTCCCCGCGCTCGCGACGTCGGTCATCGCCACGGTTGTGTCGTGGATCTACCTGCCCAGTCACGCGACGTACGTGGACGTGCCGAACTACCGCTTGAGCGCATCGCTGATGGTCTGGTCGCTGCTCGCGGGAGTCGTCATCGGCCTGCTTGCGGTGGGGTATGTCCGGTTGATCGGATGGGTCTCGTTTTACCGCGCGAAGGGCACCCACATCTTGTGGCAGATGCCCATCACGTTCGCGCTCGTTGGCGTAGTGGGCATCTGGTATCCCCAACTCTTTGGCAACGGCAAGGACATGGCGCACCAAGCTTTTCTCGGTGTCGGTGGCATCGGATTGTTCTTCGCGCTCTTTGCCCTCAAGCCCCTAGTCACCTCACTCACGCTGGGCAGCGGCGCGGCGGGTGGTCTGTTCACACCGTTTCTCGCGACGGGAGCGATGTTCGGCGCGTTTTTCGGCGCGGCGTGGGTGCACCTGTGGGCGGGTACCCCGGTGGGCGCGTTCGCCCTCGTGGGTGCGGCCGCGATGATCGGGGCCGCGATGCAGGCCCCTCTCGCCGGGTTGGTTCTCGTCTTCGAACTCGTCCACGGAGCCTTTGGCATCAGCATTCCGATGATTATGGCCACGGTGATCGCGACGTTATTGGTGCGCCAGATCGATGGATACTCGATCTATTCGGCGCGTCTACCGCAGCGCGAGCCCGCCCACGAGACCTGAGGGCCCGATTCGGGAGAATGACAGACTGGGATGATGACCCCCTCGCCGCACGTTCATGGCTGAGAGTTCGTTTCGCGTCCGCAAGGTCGAGCGCGCCGACTGGGCCGCGTTGCGCGCGATTCGTCTCGAAGCCCTCAGTGACTCACCTGAGGCGTTTGGATCAACCCTGTCGGACACCCAGGTCCTCACCGCTCGACAGTGGAAGACAAAGATCGCCACGTTGCTCTACTTTCTCGTCGAACGAGACGGCCAGGTCGTGGGGATGGTCTCGGGCGGCTTCAACGACAACCGGCCCGGGACCCACTGGCTCTACGGCATGTACGTCACGCGCACGGCGCGAGGCACCGAAGCGGCAACCCTGCTGGTCAGGGCCGTTCTCGAGTGGGCGCGGGGCGAAGGAGCGAGTGAGGTCTACTTGCACGTCGCCGCGGCTGCCCCGCGGGCCCGAACCTTCTATCGCAAGGTGGGATTTCGCGAGACGGGGGAGATCTTTGCGATGGAGCGGGACCTGCGGGTCACGATGTTCACGATGGTCAAGGACGTCGCCGATGAGTTTCGCGTCGAGCGCGTCGAAGCCTCACGGCTCCACGAACTCCGTCGGCGCGTGCTGCGCAACAACGATCCCGCCGCTTCGGTGGATGAGCCGCGCGACCGCGATCCCGAGTCGCGACACTACGCGGGACTGCTCGGCGAGCGAGTGGTGGCCAGCGCGTCGTTCTACCCGTCGCCCGCGCCGATACGGCCCGAACTTGTGAGCTATCAGCTTCGCTTCATGGCGGTGGACGCCGACGAACAGGCCCACGGTTATGGCGGTCGACTACTCGAAGCTGCGGAAGACTCGCTGCGCGGCATCGGAGTCGAGCAACTGTGGGCCAACGCGCGCGACACCGCGCTGGGGTTCTACGAGTCCACAGGGTGGACCATCGTGGCGGATTCCGCCCACGTGAGTGCGGCGACGAATCTTCCGCACCACCAGATCACAAAGATTCTTTAAAGACTCGTTAAACGAGACCACGGGGCCAACGTCCCTCTTACTAAGTTTGACCAAATGCGCAAAGTCGTCCCCATCCTCATTGCTGTCATCGTGATCGCCGCTGCCGGAGCCATCTTCTACTCCCGGGACCACTCGGCGAAGGGGGCGACCACCACAACCACGACGTCCACCACGACAACGACTGTGCCCAAGGGTCCTTTCGCGCCGCTCACCGGACTGCTCGACCCCACGGGCGTGTCGCTGACCCGACCGGCTCTCACCGTCAAGATCGAGAACACTCCCGAGGCCCTGCCCCAGTGGGGCATCACCGAGGCCGACGTCGTCTACGAAGAGATCGTGAACGGCGGCATCACCCGCTTGGCCGCCGTCTTCAACTCCCACGCGCCCACCAAGATCGGGCCAGTTCGCTCGGTGCGGCCCACCGACACCCAGGTCGTCTGGCCCATCGGGGGGATCTTCGCCTTTTCCGGCGGCGCCCCGTACGCGATCGACTCCATCGAGACCGCCCCGGTCAAGCTCATCGACGAGGACTCGGCCGGTACGGCGATGTTCCGCGACCTGAGCCTTCAAGCTCCGCACAACCTGTTCGCGAGCGGTCCTCTGCTCTTCGCCTTCAAGGGCACACCGACGCCACCGCCCGCCCTCTTTAGCTACCGCGCGTCGGGAACCGCCGCAGTTGGCGCTCCCGTCACCAGTTTCATCGTGCCCTTTCCGAGCATCTATCCGGTCACCTGGACCTGGGACACGGCGAGTGCGTCCTGGGACCGCACGATCTTCGACCAGGCCGACGTGACCGGCACCGGCCAGCGCGAATCGCCGAAGAACGTGATCGTCATGTACGTCAACTACGTCAACGGCATCGGGACGCTCAACTCCTACGCCGACCTGCAGGGCTCGGGGACCGCCATGGTCTTTAGCGGTGGCAAGGAGATCGTGGGTTCGTGGTCGCGCGGGGCCTCCAAGGCCGACATCATCCAGTACAAGACGTCCAGTGGGGCGATCATCAAACTGACGCCGGGCCAGACGTGGGTCGAACTGCTCAACGATGGCGTGCCGCTCAGCATTACTCGACCGGTCGCTTCGACAACGACGACAACCACTACCTCCTAAGGTCTCTGCCGTGACACGAATCGGCAATCTCTACGGACCCGACGCGACATTTCTCGGTGTGCCCGCCGTTGATCCTGACGACGTAGAGGAGTGGTCGAAGGCCGCTGCCGCGATTATCGGCGCACCGTTTGACGGAGGCACTTCGCACCGCCCCGGGGCGCGTTTTGGCCCTCTGGCGATTCGCACCACCGACTATCTGCCCCACGACGGCATGCGACCCTCGCTGGCTCTTGGTCTCGATCCGCTAACTGAGCTGCGCGTCGTGGACTTAGGCGACGTCGAGATGCCGTCGGGCGAGACTGAACGATCACTCGGGCTACTCGAAGACCGCGTCGCGATGGTGGCGCGCCACAACGTGATTCCGATCATGCTGGGCGGCGACCACACCATCGCGCTGCCCGACGTCACCGGCGTCGCCCACCACCTGGGTTTCGGGCGCGCGTCCGTGGTTCACTTCGACGCCCACGCCGACACCGGCGACACGCAACTGGGGTCCTTTACGGGCACGGCACGCCGATGCGTCGACTGATCGAGTCCGGGGCGTGCCGAGGTGACCGATTTATCCAGATTGGTCTGCGCGGCTACTGGCCCGAACCCCAGACTCTGGACTGGATGGCGGCTCAGAACATGCGCTCCTTCGAGATGAGCGAAATCGTGGCGCGCGGTCTCGACGACGTGCTGAGCGAAGCGCTGAATCTCGCTATGGACGATTGCGACGCGGTGTTTCTTTCCATTGACGTCGACGTCGTCGATCCCGGGTCGGCGCCGGGCACTGGTACACCCGAGCCCGGGGGCCTGTCGAGTCGAGCGTTGTTGGATGCGGTGCGGCGCATCGCCATGAGCGTGCCGATCGCCGGAGTGGACGTCGTCGAAGTCGCCCCACCGTACGACCACGCCGAGATCACGGCATATCTTGCGAATCGCGTCGTGCTTGAAGCTCTCGGCGGCATCGCCTGGCGCGCGAACCAGTCGCTCGGGCGCGACGTGCGCCATCCGAGTGATCCCCTGCTCGATCGCTAGCAATCGTCGCTCAACGAGCGACGTCGAAGGTATCGTCGGCGCGTGAGTCAAACGCACTTGCGCATGGTGGCGCGCGACCCCCACGAAGCGAATCGCGCCTCCACCCCCTTGGAGATGTTCTTCGACCTGACCTTTGTGGTGGCCGTCGCGGCGGCCAGCACCGCGTTCGAGCAGGGTTTGCGCGATGGGAACGCGGGCCGCGCGCTCGTCACCTTCCCGCTGCTCTTCTTTGGCATCTGGTGGGCGTGGATGAACTTCACGTGGTTCGCCTCGGCGTACGACGTGGACGATATTCCGTACCGGTTGGCCGTCTTGGTGCAGATGACCGGTGTTCTCATCTTTGCGGCCGGCATCCCTCGAGCGATGTCGCACTGGGACTTTGGGCTCACGGTACTGGGGTACGTGGTGATGAGACTGGCGATGGTCGCGCTGTGGATTCGTGCGGCGGTCTCGGACGTGACCGGTCGACGCACCGCGGTCCGTTACGCCGTGGGCATCGCGGTGGTGCAAGTGGGCTGGTCCGTGTCGCTCGAGGTGCCCTTGAGCGCTCGCGCACCGCTGTTCATCGCCCTGGGGATCGGTGAGCTCGGCGTGCCGATCTTTGCGGAGTCTGCGGGACGCACGTCCTGGCATCCGCGCCACATTGCGGAGCGTCTAGGACTCTTCACGAACATCGTGCTCGGCGAGGCGCTGCTCGCCGCATCGCTAGGCCTGCGCACCGCCCTCACGCAACGCGCGTCCCTGCACGAGCTGTTGCCCGTCGTCGTCGGGGGTCTGCTCAGCGTCTTTTCGATGTGGTGGATCTACTTTGACCTTCCCTCTGATGCCATCGCCGAGAAAGTTCATGACCAATTTTCGCGCAGCACCGTGGGAGCCTTTCTGTGGGGATATGGCCACTACCTGGTGTTCGCGAGCGTGGCCGCGACGGGCGCGAGTCTGAGCTTTGCCATCTATCAGGCGCGCGGTTCATCGGATCTCACGAACCTCGAAGCAGGGTTCGTCGAGACCATTCCCGTGGCTCTCTACGTCTTATCGGTGTGGTTTGTGCATCGAACGTACAAACGCAGGGGACCGTGGCGTGACGTGGCCCCGCTGTCGGCGATCGTGCTGATTGTCGCGTCGAGCGCACTATCCGAACCCGAACTCGCCACGGGCATTGTGATGGGCATACTTCTCGCGAGCAGCATTCTGGTAGCGCGCCTCAGCGCGCAACGCACTGCGAATGTGACCAGGGCGGTCTAGTCGCGCATCGACTCCAGGATCTCGTGCACCATGTCGTCGGTTGTGTTCGGGTGCAGGAACGCAATTCGTCCCACGGTCTCGCCCTCCCATTTGGTGGGCGTGACGAAGGCGATCTGGCGAGCCAGTAGGTCCTGGCTCCAACGGTTGTAGTGCTCGGCATCCCAGCCCAGACGGCGAAACAGCACGATCGAGAGGCTCGAGGGCCGCACCATCTCGAGGTAGTCGCTGTCGTTAATGAGTTTCTGGGTGCGCTGGGCCAGGTCGATGGCGACTTGGACGGCCGACTCGTACGCGGCTGAACCGTTGGTGACCAGGGAGAACCAGAAGGGCAAGCCGCGCGCTCGACGCGAGAGGTGAATACCAAAGTCCGAGGGATTCCACTCGTAGTTCTCGTCGTCGCTGTCGTGTAGGACGTCGAGGTAACTGGCCTGCTGGGCGAGCACCTTGCGCGCCACGGTTGGGTTGCGGTAGATGAGCGCACAGCAGTCCAGCGGCGCGAAGAGCCACTTGTGGGGATCGACGATGAAGCTGTCCGCGTGGCGAATGCCCGACATGAGGTGACGATGGGTCGACGACAAGATGGCGGCCCCGCCGTAGGCGCCGTCGACGTGGAACCACAGGTCGTGTTCGCGCGCGTAGCGGCCGAGTCCTTCGAGGTCGTCGACGATGCCTGCGTTGGTGGTGCCCGCCGTGGCGGCGATGCCGATGACCGTTTCGGGGTGCGGGTCGTTCGCGAGCGCGGCCTCAAGAGCGCTCAGGGTGAAGCGATGATCCTCACTCTCGACGATGAGGGCCTCGACGTCGAGAACGTGCAGGGCCTTGCCCACACTGGAGTGCGCGTCGCTCGAGATGGCAAAGCGCACACGGTGCGGATCGAGTTCGGGGTGCTTGGCGCGGCCGACGTCGCGCCCGACGGTCAGGCTCGAGAGGTTGCCGATCGACCCGCCCGAGACGAAGGCGCCGCCGGACGCTTCGGGCAGGCCCGCGGTGTCGGCGAGAAAGTCCAGGGCTTGATTCTCGGCCACCACGACGCCACTCGACTCGAGCCAACTGGTGCCGTTGAGTCCCGAACACGCAACCACCATGTCAAAGAGCAGCGAGCTCTTCGTGGGCGCGTTGGGGATGAAGGCTAAGAACCCGGGTGAGTCGATCGAGACCACCGCGGGTGCGAGGGTCTCCTTGAAGAACTCGAGTATCTCGTCGGGCTTGCGGCCCTCGGGTCGGATCAGGCCGGCGAGTGCGTCAGCGGGAATGTCCATCTGACTGCCGTAGTCGAGGGGCACGGGTGACATCGAGAGGCGCTCGCGACAGTAGTCAAAAACCGCCTCGGCCAGGTCCGCGTCGTACTCAAACATCTGGTGCCCCATTGCACTCCCTTTCGCGATTGGTCCCTCGCTATCGTACGGCCTCAAACGAAGTCCAACGTCTCGTCGCTTCAGGCCTGATCACCGCTCCACTAACATCCCGCTATGACACAGGACCGCGTGGGCTATCTCGGGCCCCAGGGCTCATTTTCCCACGAGGCGGTCACCACCCTCGAGGGTTTGGACCCGATCTCCTACGCCTCCATCGAGGACCTGCTCGCGGCCGTGGACGACGCCAGCGTGGAACTGGGCCTCGTGCCCATTGAGAACGCGCTCGAGGGAACGGTCTCGGCCACCATCGACGGCCTGGTCTTCGCCCACGACCTGGTGATTCTCCAAGAGATCGTCTTGCCCATCCACCTCCATCTTTTGGCTCGCCCGGGGGTGGCGCTCAGTGACATCAAGAGCGTGCGCAGCTACGTCCACGCGCTCGCCCAAGTACGAGGATTCCTTCACCAGCACGGCTTAGACGCCATACAGACCACCTCGACGTCCCAAGCCGCCGCCGACGTCGCGGACTCGATCGAGCCGTGGGCGGCCGTCGGGTCGGCCTTGGCCGGTGAGCTCTTCGGACTTGACGTCGTGGCACCCGATATCGAAGACCACCCCGAGAACGCGACGCGCTTCGTGCTGGTCGGGCGCGATTCGATCGCCGCGCCCACGGGACACGACCGCACCACGATCGTGTGTTTTCAAGACGCCGACCGACCCGGGTCGCTGTACGCCATGCTCGGCCGATTTGCCGCGCGCGAGATCAACCTCACCAAATTGGAGAGCCGACCGACCAAGCGCGGACTCGGCGACTACTGCTTCGTCATTGAGTTCGAGGGTCACGTAGCCGACGAGGTGGTGGCGGACTGTCTCACTGACCTTCAGGCGCACTTGGCCACCGTGAAGTTCCTCGGCTCGTATCCCGTGACCGGCGAAGGAGCAGCGGATCGGCGCGTCGAGGTGGGCGAAGCGCGACTCGCCGCGGCCCGCTGGATCGACGAGATCCGCGCGCGCGTGCGGTCGAGCTAGGTCTCGGCCCGTCGTTCGAAGAGCGTCACCGCTTCATAGTCCTTCGACGGTCCACTCACCCGCCAACTCTCCTCGAATCGATCGTGCGAGTGCACCAGCGTCGTGATGTCGTAGCGATCTCTCTCGCACAGGTGTACGTCGCGCGAGACGCCACTCGATAGATCGAGAGAGACGAAGTGATGGCCGTCGACGAATGACACGTCGATCGAGTCTCCCGGACCTTGGTAGTAGTACAGGCGTCGCCGCGCGGGTCCGCGGTACGCACCCAGGCGCATGACCCCGACCTCCTCGAAGTCCACGCGGTCGGTGCCATGGCTAAAGGTGGCGGTCCCTTCGAAGAACCCGTTGTCGTCGCTCAGCGCATCGGCGATGGTGCGTTCAACGTGCCAGGTGCCCAGGAAGTAGTCGAGGGGGCGTGGCGCCACCAACTACCACTTCGTGGGCAGGGCCGCCTGGATGGCGCTCGCGATGAGTGAGTAGCCCGCGTCGTTGGGATGGTCGTCGGGTCCAAAGGGCGTGCCGTAACAGAACCACGAGAGCTGGCAGGCCATCTGGACGTTGGTGGGCACGAGGCCGATGTTGTCGAGTCGCTCGGGGGCGTTGTCGTTGATCTCGAACACCTGGGGCACATTCGCCACCGGTATGCCGGCCTTGGTGTAGACCGAGCCGAGCATCTCATCGAGCTGATCCATGCCCACGAGCGTCGAGGTGGCGAGCGCCGGTCCGCCGGGTCCGCGCATGTAGTAGCCGAGGTACGGGTCGGCGTACTCGATGCCGACGAAGTGCACGCTGGAAGTGGCGGCTGCCTTTAGTTGGGCGATCACCTTGGGCAGGTCGACGCCTACCGCGGCGATACCGGCCGCCAGGCAAATCTGGTTAACGGGATTCTGTTCCATGCAGGGGCGCACGTCGTTGAACCCGAGGTCGATAGTCACCAGTCCCGGACCATTTTGGGCTCTCAGGTAGGCGACGGCTTTGGTGAGTTGGGTCTCGGGTGGTTCGTAGCAGGCGTCTTTCTCGGTCGTGTCGAGGATGGACTGGGGCGTGTCGCCCGGACAGCCCACCTGGTCGAGGGTGAGTGTGACGCCGGCGAGTGCTTCGCGGTGGATGAGGTCGTTGGCGTAGCCGGTGTTGGTACGAGCGCCGTTGTGGCCCTTGATCCCGGTGGGCTGAAAGCCCAGAGACTCCGAGGCGCCGATGTCCAGGTAGAAGACGCTGGTTGAGGTAGAGGTTTTGGGGGTGAGGGAGGTCGCCGCGCTCGCGCTGCCACCATTGGTCGAGGCACTATTGCGCCCGAAGAAGAACGCCGTGGTGATAAGGGCGACCGCGACGACCACCGTGAGGGAATACTTCCATTTACGTGCCACTGCACCTCCGTCGCCTCGTGGCTCGTGTAACCACCCAGGTGTCTGCAACCAGCGGCGCAGTACTCCCAGTTGATTTTAGACGACAGCGTCGATCAGCCTCGCAGCCACCCGAGGGCCACCTCAGGGTATTCACACGCACTTCTCAGCCTTGGCCAGGCGAATTGCCAATAGTAGAAAGGAGAGACCGCTGATCTGTCAGGAGGCGACGATGCCCGAGACCATGCCCGTCCTTGGAGTTCCCCGACTCGCCGGCGCGAACGAGAGTGCGGATCTCGTGGTGCGCAACGCGCGCGTCTTTACGAACGACCCGCATCGACCCGACGCGACGTGTGTGGCGGTGCGTAGTGGGCGCATCACGGTCGTAGGTGGCGAAGCCGACGTGGACGGCGTGATCGGCGTGTCCACGCGGGTCATCGACGCGCTGGGCCGCCGGGTCATTCCCGGGCTCAACGACTCGCACCTGCACGTCATACGCGGGGGTCTCAACTATCTGCTCGAGTTGCGCTGGGACGGTGTGCCCTCACTCGCGCTCGCCCTTTCGATGCTGCGTGAACAAGTTGCGCGCACTCCAGCCGGTCAGTGGGTGCGGGTGGTGGGCGGCTGGACCGGCGATCAGTTCTTCGAGCGCCGCCTACCCACACTCAGTGAGCTCAACGCTGCCGCGCCCGACACGCCGGTCTTTGTGCTGCACCTCTACCAGTCGGCCATGTTGAATCGGGCCGCGCTGAAAGCGGTGGGCTATACCAAGGACACGCCCAACCCGCTCGGCGGTGAGATCGTGCGAGGCCATAACGGCGAACCGACCGGCCTGCTGCTGGCCGCGCCCGCGGCTGGTCTGCTCTACGCCACACTCGACAAGGGACCCCACTTGACGGCGGACGAGCAGGTGGAGTCCACGCGTTTTTTCTTTCGTGAGCTGAATCGCTTTGGGCTCACCAGTGCGATCGACGCGGGTGGGGGGTATCAGAGCTTTCCGGAGAACTACGCCGCGGTCATGGCGTTGGCCCAGGCGGGCGAGATGACGCTGCGCGTGGGGTATCACCTCTTCCCACAGGTGGCGGGCCAGGAGCTCGCGGACCTCAAGCGCTTCACCGAGATGGTCAAGCCCAACGAGGGCGATGAGTGGCTGCGGGTAAATGGCGCGGGCGAGAACCTGGCGTGGTCGCCGGCGGACTTCGAGAACTTCACCGAGCCTCGACCCCAGCTCGAGGCCAAGGCGCCCGGTGAACTCGAAGCCGCGGTGCGCCTGCTCCTCGACAAGAACTGGGGCTTTCGCCTCCACGCCACCTACGGCGAGACGATCGCCTCGGATCTCGACGTGTTCACCAAGATCGCGGGCGATGGCGGATTCCCCCGCGGCGTGCGGTGGTTCTTCGACCACGCCGAAACCGTGAGTGACGAGAGCCTCGAGCGCATCGCCGACTTGGGCGGAGCCGTGTCGATTCAGAATCGCATGATGTTCCAAGGGCGAGCCTTCGTCGATCGCTACGGTCCCGCGCTCGCCGAGACGGCACCGCCCGTCGTCAAGATGCTCGAGCGAGGGCTGACGGTCGGGGCCGGTACCGACGCCACACGGGTCTCGAGTTACAACCCCTGGCTCTCACTCGAGTGGCTGGTGCGAGGACGGGACATTGGCGGGCTCCTGCTCACACCGCCCGCCAATCGAGTCGATCGAGCAACCGCGATGGCGCTCTACACCTCGGGCGGAGCCGCTCTCACGGGAGAAGCCGACGTGAAGGGACGATTGAAGGAGGGATTCTTCGCGGATCTCCTGATTCTCTCGGACGACTTCTTTTCGGTACCCGATGACGACATCTCGCACATTGAATCGGTCCTCACGCTCGTGGGCGGCAACGTTGTCTATGGGGCCGGTCCGTTCGAGGGCTTGGAGCCAGAGTCATCACCGGTGTCAGTCGCCTGGAGTCCGGTGGCCCAGTTCGGAGGATTTCACGCCACGCCACCGCCGAGCGGGTGGCGACAAGCCCAAGACGTGATCGACGTGGCCCAAGACTCAAATCTGCAAAGAGCCTGGCGCAGCGCTCGCGAGGGTACTAGCGCCCAATTACGTCGTGACCAGGATTGTTGAGCCTTCTCCGCACGACAACCGCCGGAAAGTGTCGTGTTATCATAAATTCACGTGAAGCGTAATACTTTAGGTCCCGGTCGGCCGTCGCGTGACGAGGTCCTTGAGCGGTTTTCCGACTCGGTGGGCGAGATGCGCGATTTGTTGGGCGGCCTCCCCGAACCTAGTGAAGCCAACTCTATTTGGCGAGGGATTTGGGTCCATGAGGCACACCACTCCACGGCGCTCGAGGGGAACACGTTGGTTCTCGAGGAAGTCAAGACGCTCCTGGAAGAAGGTCGGGTCACCGGCAACAAGGAGCTCGCTCAATACTTAGAGGTCTCGGGCTACGCCACCGCAGCCAAGTGGGTCTACGCCCAAGCGAGTGCGGTCGGCCAATGGGTGCACGATGGCGCGCTTACGTTGACCGAAGTTCGTCACGTCCACGAACTGGCGCTGGGTCCGGTGTGGGGCGCCGCGCCGCACCCCAACGCGCTTGCCGAAGAGGCGCCGGGAAGTTTCCGGCACCACGAAATCAGACCGTTTCCAAAGGGAATGAAGCCCCCGTCGTGGGTAGAGGTGCCCGCCGCTCTCGCGGAGTGGACCGGGTCTGTACCGTTCTTGTCGACCTCAAAATCTCCCATGGAGGATCTAGCGCGAGCGCACGTCGCGTTCGAGCAGATTCATCCGTTTCTCGACGGCAACGGGCGGACCGGTCGACTATTGACCAACCTTCTACTCGTGCGCGCGGGACTGCCGCCGGCCGTCATCTTCCGTCGAGATCGCGAGCGATACTTGACTGCTCTGCGTCGAGCCGACGCGGGCGACATGGGCGCGCTGGCTGAGATATTCGCCAGAGCGGTGACCGCGAGCGTCTACGAATTCGTGTTGCCAGCGAAGGCCGCGCCGGACCAGTTGTTGCCGTTAGCGGCATTAGCCCGCAAGGGTCTCGAAGTACCGGCCCTTCGTGCGGCGATCGAGCGAGGTCGGCTCAAAGCGGTGCAAGAAGCGAATGGCAACTGGCGAAGTTCGGTTCGTTGGGTCCACGACTACATTGCGAGCCGCTACGTTCGATCGACCCAACCAAGAGGCTGAACGAGAGTGATCTCGCGTACCTCTGCACGGCGACGTGAGAGATATGGAACCAAGTTCGGGCCAGTCCGCGGAGGGAGTGGGATTTGAACCCACGGTGGGCAAGCCCACGCCGGTTTTCAAGACCGGTACATTCGGCCGCTCTGTCATCCCTCCGGGGACAACACTACTGGGCGACTGATGTGGCTTTTTTGTTGGCGCGGTGTCGTGCGGCGACGTCGAGCACCACTTTGCGCAGTCGCACCGACTTCGGCGTGACCTCGACGGCCTCGTCATCGGCGATGAACTCAAGAGCTTGCTCGAGAGAGAAGATGGTCGGCGGTGCGATTCGCTCGGTGTTGTCGCTGCCCGACGCGCGCATGTTGGTGAGCTTCTTTTCCTTCGTCGGGTTGACGTTCATCTCGTCGGGGCGTGTGTTCTCGCCCACGATCATTCCCTCATAGACCTCGACGCCCGGACCTACGAAAAGAACGCCGCGTTGTTCGAGGTCGAGCAGAGCGTTCGCCGTCGTGTCGCCGCGCCGGTCCGCCACCAGTGTGCCCTTCTGGCGTAGCCGGATATCGCCGTACCAGGGCTCGTAACCATCGGACATCGAGTGCATGATGCCCGCGCCGCGCGTCTCAGTCATGAACTCCGTGCGGATCCCGACCAGTCCGCGCGCGGGGATGCGCCACTCCATGCGCACCCAGCCAGTGCCGTGGTTGACGAGGTCGACCATCGTGCCCTTGCGGGTGGCGAGCAGCGTATTGATTGGACCGATGAAGTCCTCGGGCGTGTCGATGGTGACGTGCTCCATGGGCTCGTTCACCTTGCCGTTAATCATGCGCGTGACCACTTGGGGCTTGCCCACGGTGAGTTCGAAACCCTCGCGGCGCATCGTCTCGATGAGGATGGCCAGTTGCAGTTCGCCACGACCCTGGACTTCCCACGCGTCGGGACGATCGGTGGGCAGGACGCGTAGCGCCACGTTGCCCACCAGTTCGCGGTCGAGGCGGTCCTTCACCATGCGCGCGGTGAGCAGTTTGCCTTCGGTGCCCGCCAACGGGGAGGTGTTGATGCCAATGGTCATCGAGAGACTGGGCTCGTCCACGTGCAAGGGCTCAAGGGGTTGAGGGTCCTCGGCGTCAGCCAGGGTCTCGCCGATGGTGATGTCCTCAAAGCCCGCGACGGCCACGATGTCGCCGGGACCGGCGCTCTCGGCCGAGATCCGCTCAAGGGCTTCGGTGATAAAGAGCTCCGTTACCTTGGCGTACTCCACGGAGCCGTCGATGTGACACCACGCGACGCGCTGGCCGCGCTCGAGGTGTCCATTCACCACGCGACAGAGGGCGAGTCGTCCGAGGTACGGCGAGGCGTCGAGGTTGCACACCAAAGCCTGGAGTCCGTGACCCTCGACGTACTCCGGCGCGGGCACGAAGTCCGCGATCGTTTGAAAAAGCGGTGTGAGGTCGCCCGACGTGTCATTGGGATCGAGCGAGGCCCAACCCTGGCGCGCACTCGCGTAGAGGATTGGAAAGGAGATCTGATGTTCGTCCGCGTCGAGGTCGAGGAACAGGTTCTCGACTTCTTCGACGACCTCGGCGACCCGAGCATCGGGTCGGTCGACCTTATTAATGAGCAGAACGACAGGTAGTCGCTTCTCCAAGGTCTTGCGCAGGACGAAGCGCGTTTGGGGAAGGGGGCCCTCGGCGGCGTCCACCAACAAGATGACGGCGTCGACCATCGCCAGTCCTCGTTCGACCTCGCCGCCGAAGTCGGCGTGACCAGGGGTGTCGATGATGTTGATGGTGAGGTCGTGCCATTTGACGGCCGTGTTCTTGGCGAGGATGGTGATGCCCTTTTCGCGCTCGAGGTCGCCGGAGTCCATGACCCGCTCGGTGAGCTCGGTATGGGCCGAAAAAGAGCCCGTTTGGCGCAGCATCTTGTCCACGAGCGTGGTTTTTCCGTGGTCCACGTGGGCGATGATCGCGATATTACGAAGGGAGGAGCGGGTGGCCATAGCCTTACCACGCTACTAGGTGAGGTCCTTTGGCCGAACTACGCGGCGAGTCGCGCGTGAGGTCGCTGACGTACGACTGCGGTTCGCACGAGGTCACGTGCTCCGGCACGAATGTCGACCATCGTGCCCTCCACGCTCAAGAGAACTCCTGCTTCGGGCCAGACGCCGATAATTCGTGACGCGCTAACTCCCTGGGCGTGTGCGAGTGCATCGATGGTGAGATCGGCGCGCAGCCCGGGTCCTGCACTCTTGCCCGGTGAGCCGAGACGCACGCGCACCAGGACGCGCGTTTCCTCGTTGGTCACGATCACGTCACGGCGTCCACGCAGCGTGGTGCGAGCGCGAGCCACGTCGTAGTAGACGTCACTCGCTGCGACCTCCCAGGGTCGGTCGATCACGTCCGTCACCTCGGCCAGTTGGGTGGTCCAGTTCGCTGCTTCGCTGCGCACGAGTCCCAGCTCCGCGTTCGAACACGCAGCGAGATACGAGGCCAGTGAGCCGGGACGGGCGTAGCCCTCCACGTAACGCAACAGCTGCCCGTCGAGTTCGCTCTCCACTGCACCCAGGCGCGTGAGCGAGGGCTCGGTGATGCTGCGCCGTAAGGCGGCGTTGCCTAGGACGCGACGCGCGGTCGCCGGTGACCAACGAAAGGGGTTGCTTGCGCGCCCCGCGCGCTCCACCATCCACGCGTCGAGGCGTCGGTGGTCGAGGTGGGGCACGGCACGAAATCGTGCGCTGAGCGAGCGACGGTGATCGTCCGTGAGAACCGCGGGCTCGAGTGACGCCTCGTCGAGTAGCCGGTTCATCACTCGTGAGGACAAGCGGTGGTGGGTGAGGGTCGTCACGCGCGATCTTCGATGACGTGCAGCACGTCGGTGACCGAGCGCGTGAGCAACTCGCTCTCGACGTCCACGCTCCACAGTTCACCGGTGCCCGTGGAGAACATCGACGTGCGCAGTGGCACGATACCGGTGCGAAGGGTTTGGACGAGGGCGTGGTACCGCATCACGCGTTCGGCTCCCTCGTCGAGTGGCGACGTGGTGACGTCGAGGATCGCCACGGACGCCAGGTCGCTTGAGGTCGTACCCACCATCAGGTCCACCATGTCGCGCAAGATCACGTTGCCGCCGGCCAGTCGCTGGTAGGCGCGCAGTGACGTACGTGGGAGCCACCAGTTCGACAGAGACCCGAAGGATCGCTTGAGTGTGACCCAGTGCGCTTCGACGTCGGCGCGCAGTCGCGCTGCGTCGTCGCCGTCGAGTTGATCGACGTACCCCGTGAGGTAGTTCTCACCCGCCTCGGCGCGCCACGCGCACAGCGCGTCGCGGTACACGTCGTCGATCGCGACGCCAGCGCACAGAAGGCGAAGAGCCTGATTGACGAGTATTCCGCGCACCGGACCGTGTGGCGACGCGCTCCCCGGCCTTGGACCGTCCTGGCGCAGCGACGATGCGCGCACGGTGATCGGCTCGTCGCGTAGGTCCTCTCCGAGTAGCTCGGCCAGTGCATCTTCTAAGACGACGCGCACGCGCGCGGCGCTCGAGGTGTCAGGTTCCGGTCTTGTCGAACGCTCTCCGCGCAGGACGTCCATCACGCATCGTGGTGAGTCGTCCAGCAAAGAAGTCATTGATCCAGTGTGACCAGGCGGTGTGACAGACGGCCTAGCGTGGTGGCGTGTTCATCGCCGTGTTTTCCGTCTTCGTGGTAGCGCTGGTGGCGCTGTGCGTGTTGACGCTGCGCTGGGCCATTCAGCGCGACCGCTCGCGTCGTCGCTAGTCGGAGCTTGAACCGGGCCCGGGATCGGCAAGTCTGTTCTGGAGTTCATGCACGGCGCGATCGAGGTCCGCGATGGCCCGTTCGATGACGGAGAGTCGATCCTTGAAGGTCTCGTCTACCCGCTGGTCGACGCGCTTGTCGACCTGGGCCGAGAGGCGGGCGTCGAGTGACTCGACGAGGGGCTGGGTGATCTGCTTGATGCGAGCTCGTAAGTCCTGGGCTTTGGCGCCTTCGTCCTCGCTGGGGCTGTCGCTCATGGGTCCAGATTAGGACGGCGGCGGCGCGCAGTAGACCCCGGGGTTGAACTGCAGGGTGTTGAACTGGCCGCTCCAGGGCGGTCCCTTTAACGTGGCGGCTTCGTTGGCCAGTGTGGAGGTGGGCGAGCACGACGCGTTGAACGTAATGAAGCCGCGCACGTTGGCCCCGGTTGCCCCAGTGACCGGCACCGGACCGCCACCGCCAAAGGCGAGGGCGACGAAGACCGGCAGCGAGGCCGAGGCGAGTTGGTAGTTGCGGTACTCCGACTGCGAGGCGTAGACCCCGGCGTTGAGCGAAGGGTCGACCGAGTCGATGCCCGCGGACCAACCCGAGAGCATGGCCGTCCAGTATGTCGCGTACGTGGCCAGGGTCGCCGGCGATGCGCCACCGGGCGCGTCGAGCCCCGAGTGATTGTCGGGATACCCCTCGGGGTCGAAGATCACCCAATCGGGCTTGATGCCCACGCCCAGGCTGCGGTACGTATCGATCTGAGTGGCGACCCACACCCCTGCGGCAAAGCCGTGGGAGTAGTAGTTCGACGTCGTCAGCGGCTGGCCTTTGAGTGGACCGCTGACCGTCCAGAACGAGAGCCAGGTGACGCGCTTGTGCGCGTTGTAGATCGCTTGACCCATCAGAAAGTCGGGGGACACATCCACGTTGGGCGATCCCGTGAAGCCGACCCAGGGGGCGCTTCGTGTGCCGAGTCCGCCCGTCTCGGACAAGATCGGCCATCCCGCGGTGATGGCGTTGGTCCAGTCCGCGCTCGGGATCGCGTAGACGCCCACGCCCTGGGGTGGCGGTGAGTTCACGCCCGCGGCGTACAAGGTGAGGGTCCCGTTGATCTGCAGGCCCGTCACGCTGGGTCCGACCGTTCTCGCATCGCTACCGGCCGTCGTGGACACGTTGGTCGCCGTCCACGACGAAGACTCGGTGGGGCTGGTGAGAACGTAGAGATCGCCCCAGTTGGCGGCCTGACCGGCGATGGCGACTTGGCTGGGGGTGACTTGCACCGAGAGGGCGCCGCTGAGTGGTGGCGCGCCTGCGGCGAGTGTCGTGACGTTGGACTCATTCCAGACGCCACCCGCGTAGCCGCTCGTAAAGAGCTCGACGCTGCCGGCCGTGGTGAGTGCTGCGAGGTCGACTTGAGCGGTGCTAGCTCCGAGGGCCAGCGTTCCACTGGCCACGGGTGTACCCAAGGTGAGTGTCAGGTTGCTACTCGACCACGCCACCAGTGAACCTTCTTCGGTGTCGACAACGACGTCGCCGTTGTTCAAGATGGCAGCGAAGCTGGGCGTGGCTCCTGGGACGACCACGGGATCGCTGGCAAAGGCCGTGGCCACGGTCGGCGGGAGTGTCGTCGTGGTCGTCGTTGATGTCGTGGTGGTGGGCTTGGTCGTCGTGGTCGTTGTCGTTGCCCGGGGAGACAGGTTGGCGGAGCGAACTTGGGGTACCGAGACCGAGGTGGCGAGACCCTGGTAGTTCACCGTGGCCGAGGCCTGGTCGTAGATGGGAATGGGATCGCTGGAGGTCCAGGTCATGGTGACCACCTCGATCTCACCCGTCGTGGTGCGGTACGCGAGCGTCGCGTCGTCGCCCACGACCTGTGCGCTCGGTAGACCCGTGGCGGCACTCACGTTGGTCAAGGCGCTCAGGCTGATTGACACGTACTTGCGCCACGGCGTGCCGTAGTGCGCTTTGGCCCACGCGGTGGTGTCGGGTTCGTTCGGAACGACGAGGATCGCTTGTCCGTCCGTGTCCACGTAGACGATGTCGACGTTGCCCGAAGGGTCGAAGAACGGGACGGGGTCATCGGCGGGTACCGGGACGTCGTTGCCCGTTGAGTAGTTGCGCCACGCGGTGTTCCCGGCGTTGGTCTGCACGTAGAGGGCGAGTTGATTGGCGTTGGTGCGATAGGCGAGCACGCCTTCGGTTGAGCTGGTCGCGCCGTGGGGTCCGCCCAGCATCGTCGTGGAGTTGAGCTTGGCCTCAAGCGACGCGGCGCTCCAGGGAAACGTGCCGGTACCGGTCTCGGCAAACTGATAGAGGGGTTGACCGTTCGACGGAGCCGTGGTGACGGCGTGGGACTGGGTGGCCACGAGAACGGTGCTCGCCACCAGTATCACGCTCGATCACTGCTAGTCGGGGAAACTTCACTGGCGTCCTCGCGTGGGCGTTACGACCCATCAGATACGGACCCTCACGATAAAAAGTTTAGGAGGGGGAGTTCGTTGAACTCCTTCCAGTCTGGCGTCAAATGCGTTTAAGAACGTGTTACAACGCGTCTCGCACTCGAAGAGACTGACGCCCCTTGGGCATTGAGTGCACGTGCGGTCACGCTGTAGGCGCGATGCTTGGCCAACTTCGTCACACTGATTCTCTTTTCACCCTTGGCGAGGGCGGCCCACGTGCGTCCACCGTTGATGGAGTACTGGTACGCGGTGATCACGCTGCCGCCCGTGATGCTCGGAGCGCGCAGCACGAGAGTGAATCCGCCCACGAGTGGTGCGAGCGTGATGATCGTCGGTGCTTCGGGACGCGTGAGTGCGGCGGCGGCGTTAAAGGTGAGAGTGGACGTGTAGATCGTTTGGCTGGCGTAGCTCAGTGTGAGAGCGACGTCCTGAGCGAGGGAGGATCCTACGCTGAAGGACACCAGTCCCGATGAGTTAGTCGTGAGCGTGCTCTGCGCTTTGCCGACGCCGTCGGTCGTGTCGTAGACGTTGTTGATGCTGAGCTGGCCGCCCGGTGCGGTCGCACTCACGTCGACCTGCGCGTTGGCCAGGACGCCACCCGCGGCGTCGCGAAGGGTGACCGTGATCGTGGGGCCGGCCGTCTTGGCGACGCCGGTGGTCGACGAGAGATCGAAGGAGCTCTCACTTGGTGACACGTCTTGGGTGCACAGACCGGCGAGGAACGCCGCCCCATCCGGGCTGCCCAGGCCCGAGGCCATGTCGTAGCCCGCACCGGCTGGGTACTCGCCGACGTTGAAGAGGTCGTTGGTGCCGGTCGTGACGTCGACGTAGCCGGTCGCCGCCATCGCGTAGAGCAGGGGATTCACGAAACCGAGTCGGCCGCCGGTGGGCGCGCACGCTTGGGCGGCCGTGGCGATGAGCGCGCTCACGATGGGCGCGCCGATTGACGTTCCGCCGATCGCTCCCCACCCGCCCGAACAGTTGTGATGACAAAAGCCCTGGCCCTGGCCGGTGTAGTACTGGATGAATCCCGTCGTCGGATCGCCCATGACCGACAGGTCAGGCACCATGCGCATCGTGTCGGTCGCGGTGTTGATGCCTGCTGCCACCTGCCAAGAGGGGCGGCTCCAGAGCGAGGACGTGCCGCCGCCGCCCGCACCGCAGTTCGACTGGGAACACTGGTCGTTCCAGACCATCTCATTCACGGGGTCGATGTTGTTGACCGCGAGACCGCCCACTCCCGTGACGTAGGGCTGGGAAGCGGGGTCGTCGACGGCCAGGTTCGGCGACGGACTCGGCGTGTCTTCGCAGTCCGAGGAGCCGTCGTCACCGGCTGCCGCCACGACCGTCTGCCCCTGGGCGGCCATCTGCTGGAAGATCGTCTGCTCGGTCTGCGCGCTGCCATCGGTCTGGGCTTCGCAGATGCCCCAGGACGTCGTGATAATGGTGGCGGTGTTGTCGCTCGCCATCTGGGAGTAGATGTCGGTAGGGCCCGAACCGTTGTTGGTGCCCTGGTAGACCTCGAGCGCGGCCCCCGGAGCGAGGGCCGCGGCCTCTTCGACATCAAGCGTTGCTTCGTCGGGGGCGTTTTGGGTGTTGTCGCCCGACGTCGGTCCACCGTCGACGTTAGAGGACGTGACGACGGGCGAGAGTCCGTAGCAGGTGAAGAAGGTCTGGGCATCGGCGGTGTCGTAATTGGCCAACTCGTAGACGCCGATCGTCTGGCCCGCTCCGGTGTCACCCTTGGCCCACTCCGTGTTCAGTCCGTAGAGTTCGGCCTGCTGTTGCACGGTATAGCCGCCCAGGCTGTTGGGCTGGGTGCCGGTCGACGAGCCCGCCGACGGGCACGTGCCCGGCGTAGTGACCGACGGTTGAGCGTGGGCGAGGCTGAGACTCGTGGACAGCGGTACGACTGTGTCGAGTCCCGCGATGGCCGTGACGTCCTTGGCGATCGAGGTGGGCAACGTCCCGTTACTCGTGAAGTGCGCGCTGAGCGTACCCGTGCTCAGGCGCACCGTCACCACCGGCGCGTCGAAGGCGCGCGCAATCTCACTCGTGGTACCGCGCACGTGCAGAATGTCGCGTCCCGCACTGAGGGTGGTATGGCTCATGCCGTAGCGCGCGAAGTAGGTGCGCAGCGCAGCGACCTCACTCGAGGTCGCGCCGTACGTCGCGGCGTAGCTGGCGGGCGTGAGGTAGCGGTGGTACTCGGGCGAGCCGGTGTTAGACAGATTGGCGATGTAGTTGGTGAGCGCGGCTTCGTGGCGCTGGGTGAGCGCGAGGTCGAAGGACGTCGTGATGACCGAGTTCACGACGACGTCCTTGGTGGGGACCGGCGCGAGCCCGGAAATCCGAACGCGCGCCTGAGTGGCGTTGGCTGACGACGCCACCAGGGGTAGCGCGAGAGCAACCAGTGACGCCGAGATCATCACCAGCGCGCCACGGGGGACGACGCGACGTTTCATATTGCGCCCAGCCTACGAAAGACCCCTCAACAAAAGGACTACGGCGCTTGAGATTCTTATGTGGGGCTAGCGGACGTCGTAGCCGGCACGCCGATAGCGCTCGGTGAGATCGCCGCACTCTTCGCAGATTGATTCGGGCACCAGGCCCGCGCGAATGAGCCAGCCAAAGACGGTGCAACCCAAGCAAATACCGAAGAATCCCTCAAGGGTTGCGGCGCCCATCAGGGGTAGAAGAATCCAGCGAGCGTCGAGCCACCCCGCGCTCACCCACGTGAGTAGTGCGGCGAGGGAGAACGCGAGACCCATCGCCTGGGCGAAGCGCTTGGGCGGTCCGGGAACATATTTTTCCCAACTCGTCAGGCGCGGTCCACTGACGCGGGTCGCAAAGAGTCCCAACGGGGAGATTTTCGGACCGGCCGCGACGCGAGCGGCAAAGCCGTAGGTCAAAGGAATGAGTAGCCACGCCCAACCCGTCGCGAAAGTGAGCACGCTGAGGGCCAGCACGCCGAGGGCCACGCTGCGCGCGGCTGCGTCGTTGACGGGGTTCGGAAACGAGAAGAAACTCTTCACATACTTACTTTATGGAAGAAGTCGCAGTTAGGCGCCTATGGCGAGTTTGACGGTCGTGATGACGCCGATCACGATCACCAGCGCGCGAATGATCGACGGTGACAGCCGAAGGATCAACAGCGCGCCCAGGTAACCGCCGATCAATGTTCCCGCCAGCAGCGCGAAGACGTCGGAGGTCGCCAGATGTCCGTGGACGACGAAGATGAGGGCCGCGGTGACGTTGATCACGAGTGAGATCACGTTGCGCAAACCTTGGATCTCTTTGATGTCGAGGGGTAGGGCGACAGCCATCACGGCCAGCAACAAGATGCCCAGTCCCGCGCCGAAGTAGCCGCCGTAGATGGCCACGAAGAACACGCCGATCACCATCGCGAGCTGACGCGACGCGTGATCTCGGTCGATGTGCTCGAGACGCCGCGAGATGAACGGCGAGGCGGCAAAGAGCAGTGTGCCCGCGCCCACGAGCCAGGGCACGACGAGTCGAAACGTGGCGGCCGACCCGACGAGCAGCAGCGTCGCGCCACCGGCCGCACCGAGCACGCATGAGGGAACCAGCGAGACAATGAGTCCACGATGCGCAACGAGATGAGTACGAAAGACCCGCAGTGATCCGAGGTAACTTGGCACTACGCCGACCGTCGTGGAGAGGTTGGCCTTGAGTGCCGGTACCCCGAGGGCGAGGAGCGTCGGAAACGTGATGAAGGTTCCCCCGCCGGCGATGCCGTTCACGACGCCCGCGGCAATGCCGGCGGCGAAGACCAGACTGACGCGCCACCACAGTGCGAGGGCGCCGACAAACATTCTCACTACTCTACGTTTGATGGATTTTTCGCCTCAGCGCAAGAACAATCCGCCAGTTCGTTGCCTCCGTCATCTACCGTTAGCGACGTGTACCTCTTGAGTGGCGAACTCATCATTCCTCGGGACGCCCCCGACGACCTGATTCGGGCCGCCGGTGGAATCGTGATGCGATTTGTCTCGAACGGTCGGGTTGAGATCGCATGCATCTATCGCGAAGCTCGTGGCGACTGGACGTTTCCCAAGGGCAAGCTCGAGGCGAGTGAGACCTTTGAGCAAGGCGCATTACGCGAGGTGTACGAAGAGATCGGACTGCACTGTCGCGTGGTGCGATTCGTCGGCACGACGAACTACGTGCACCGCAAGGGCAAGCCCAAGATCGTCGCTTATTACCTCATGACTGCCGACATCGGTGAGTTCCAACCCAACGACGAAGTGGACGTCTTGGTGTGGCTGCCGGTCGAGCAAGTGAAGTCCCACCTCACGTGGGACCGCGACCGCGAACTCTTTGACATTGTCTCTGGACTTCCTGAGATTCGCGCGCTCGCCTCGTAAGAGCGCCGCAGCTCAGCACATTTTTCGCGAATTCGCAGCGCATTGACTTGACTCTCTCTAGAGCTATCCGTTAGCCTGGACCCTAATCTCTACTAAATCCATTGTAATTAATGGAAATAAAGGAAAATCAATGAAAATGCCCATGACCCGACGTCTAGCGGGGCTTGTCGTAGCCCTACTTCCGCTGAGCCTGCTTGCCGTCGCGAACCCATCGTCCGCGGCCAACCGACTGAATGTCAATGTCGTGGGCTACTCGGTTGTCTCCAACGCCTTTACCGCCCTCGAGAAGGCGTTCCAGGCGACCCACGACGGCAACGGCATCACCTTCACGAACTCCTTTGGGGCGTCGACGACCCAGGCCGAAGACGTCGTCGCCGGTCAACCGGCCGACGTTGTGGTGTTCTCCGACGTGCCGGACCTGAACCTCCTCGTCAACTCTGGCCTCGTCTCCAAGAACTGGGCCACCACCGGCGCGGGGTCGTCGACAAACGGCTTCGTGACCGACTCGGTCGTGGCGATTGTGACGCGAGCGGGTAACCCACTCGGCATCACCGGATGGAACAGCCTCACTAAGAGAGGGGTCCAGATCGTGACGCCCGACCCGATCAGCTCGGGCAGCGCACGCTGGAATCTGTTGGCGGCGTACGAGTCCCAGATTCAACAGGGTAAGAGCGCGACCAAGGCAACGAATTTTGTGAACTCACTCGTGGCCAACGTGGTCTCAGAGCCCTCGAGCGGTAGCAAGGCACTGACGACCTTCGAGAGCGGTACGGGCAACGTCCTGCTCGCGTACGAGTCCGATGCGTTAGCTGCGAAGGCGGCGGGCGGAGCCATCACAATCGTCAATCCCGCACAGAACACCCTCATCCAAAATCCGGGGGCGTTGACCACGACGGGTTCCCAGAGTCCCGCGGCGGTCGCCTTCTACGACTTCTTGTATTCGCGCGCCGGCCAGCAGATCTGGGTGCAGCAGAACTTTCGCGGAACGATTCCCTTCGTCCAGTCGCTGAAGAAGAGCGTCTTCTATCAGCCGGCGCGCCTCGCGACTGTGGGGTCACTCGGCGGCTGGGGCAAGGTCACCGACAAGTTCTTCTCGCCCACGGGCATCGTCACCAAGATCGAGAACGCTCACGGGTACACGAGCTAAGTCTCACTAGTTCTTTTCCCGAGTGCCCCTGGCGTCGCCCCGCCAGGGGCACTCACGCTTTCCAACGTCGTTCGCACTACCATTGCGACGTGTCGCTTTGAGATCCCTTTCGAACTGTCAACCCTCGTTCATGGAGATCTCGTATGCGTCACCCTTCCTCTTCCCCCCTTGCCGACAGCGCCGTGCTCGTCGCGCGCGACATCGTCGTTGAACGCTCCGGCGTCAACGTCCTCAACGGAGTCACTCTCACGGTGGCACCTCGCGACCGCGTGGGCGTCATCGGTCCCAATGGCGTGGGCAAGTCCACGTTTCTGCAGGTGCTCACAGGCCTCCTGGCCCCAACCTCGGGTTCGCGTTCGTTGGAGCCACCTCGTGCGAGCGTCGGGTATCTCGCCCAGGAGCACGAGCGACATCCCGATGAGAGCGTGCGCGCCACTCTCGCGCGCCGCACCGGGGTCACGAGCGCCGATGACCGCCTTCGTCACGCCGCCAACGAGCTCGCAGCGAACACGCGTGACGCCGTCGAACAATATGACGACGCTCTCACGCACTTTGAGTCGATCGGCGCGTCCACCTTTGACGCGCGCGCCGAGACGGTCCTTGCCGAGTTGGGCGTGGCCGCGGTGATCGACGTGCCGACATCGAGTTTGTCGGGCGGACAAGAGGCGAAGGTTGCCTTGGCGGCGATCGAACTGTCGCGCTTTGACGTCGTGCTGCTCGACGAACCAACCAACGACCTCGACTTCGAGGGACTCGCGCGCCTTGAGGAGTGGATACGCCATCGAGCAGGCGGACTGGTCGTGGTCTCGCACGATCGTGAGTTCCTTGAGCGCACGGTGACCTCGGTCCTCGAGATTGACGAACATTCGCGCTCGGCCGTCGAGTACTCCGGGGGTTGGTCGGGTTACGTAAACGAGCGCGCCAACGCGCTGCGCCTGGCCAAAGAGGCGTATGAACGATTCGTTGATCAACGTCAGCAACTTCGAGCGCGCGCGGAGCGCCAGCGTCAGTGGGCGGTCGTCGGGGTGAAGAAGGAGAAGAGAAATCCGAAGGATCATGACACCGCCCAGCGGGACTTTCGAATCAATCGCACCGAGAAGCTGGCGTCGAAGGCACGCCAGAGCGAGCGAGCTCTCGAGCGCCTCGAGGACGTCGAGAAGCCCTTCGAAGGCTGGGATCTCAAGTTTCACATCGACGAAGTTCACCGCGCGGGTGACGTTGTCGCGCGCCTGGACGACGTGGTGGTCGAGCGTGGGACGTTTCGCCTCGGTCCGATCACACTCGAGATCGCCTGGGCCGACCGCGTCTCGCTCACCGGCGCCAACGGCTCAGGCAAGTCCACTCTGCTCGACGTCGTGCTCGGGAACCTCGCCCCGACCTCAGGCACGCGGATCGTCGGTCCCGGTGTGATCGTGGGAACACTGGGCCAAGATCGTCGCGCGCTGAGTGAGGACCGCGATGTCGTGCGTTACGTGAGCGACCGCTGCGACTTGACACTGTCGGTCACGCGTTCGTTGCTGGCCAAGTTCGGCCTCAGCACTTTGGAAGTGACACGCAGCGCACAGACCCTCTCGCCGGGCCAGCGAACGCGCGTGGAGCTCGCGATCTTCCAAGCCCTGGGCGTCAACTTCTTGGTGCTCGATGAACCGACCAACCATCTCGATTTGGCCGCCATCGAGCAACTGGAACGCGCACTGGCGAACTTCGGCGGCACGTTGCTCGTGACGAGTCACGACCGCCGGTTACTCAATGCACTTGCGTTCACAAGAGCCTTCGCTATGGATGGTGGGCAGATGGAAGAGCGAAAGGTCGAAAGATTGGAGATTCGGTAGGATTGATGAACTTGGAGAGGTGGGTGAGTTCGGTTTAAACCACATTCCTGCTAAGAATGCGGCCTGCGAAAGTGGGCCCGAGGGTTCAAATCCCTCCCTCTCCGCCAAGTGACACCGAGCGCTCCGCGCTCGGTGTTGCACTGTGAAGGGAATCGTGGTGCAGTACTGGATCGAGACGCTCGGCTGTCCCAAGAATCACGTGGACTCAGACAAGTTGTCGGGGCTCTTGGAGTCCCAGGGCTACGTCGCGGCCACGAGCCCGCGCACCGCCGATCTGGTTGTCGCCAACACATGCGCGTTCATCGAAGCGGCCCGCGAAGAGTCGATCGAGACGGTGCTGGAGTTGGCCGACGTGAAGACCAAGGGCGCGCGCCTCGTGGTGACGGGCTGCATGGCCGAGCGCTACGGCGACGAGCTCGCCGCCGCCCTGCCCGAGGTCGATCTCGTCGCGGGCTTTGGCGCGAGCCTCATCGAGTCGACACCGGTAACCCTGCGCGCGGTGTCGCGTCCCTCCTTTGACCTCTTGAATCTGCCGCGCCCGGCGGCCAAGGCACCTTGGGCGTACGTGAAGATCGCCGAGGGGTGCGACCGGCGCTGTGGCTTTTGTGCGATTCCGACCTTTCGCGGTGACCAACGATCGCGTTCGACGCTCGACATCGTCGCGGAAACGCGTGAACTCGTTGCGGGCGGCGTCAAGGAGATTGTGCTCATCGCCCAGGACCTCGCGAGTTGGGGACACGATCGTCGCCGCGTGGGACGTGGCGGCGCGCTCGAGGTGCTCGACGAGGGCGGCACGCAACCACTGATCGAACTCACTCGCGCCCTCACGGACGAGGTCGAGCGTGTGCGTCTGTTGTACCTGTACCCGTCGGGGCTCACCGAGGGACTCATCGAGACGATCCTCGCGACCAAGGTGCCCTACTTCGACCTCTCGTTGCAGCACGCGTCGCGTCCGCTGCTGCGCGGTATGCGTCGTTGGGGTGACGGCGCGCGCTTCCTCGAGCGAATCGCGGCCATTCGCGCCGTCGAGCCTCAGGCAACGTTTCGCTCGTCGTTCATCCTCGGATATCCCGGTGAGACCGAGGACGATCAGCGAGTGCTGTTGGACTTCGTCGAGGCGGCCCAGTTGGACTGGGCCGGATTCTTTACTTTCTCCTCGGAAGAGGGCACCTACGCGAACGATCTCGATGCGCCGGTGCCCCACGAGCTGGCCCTCGAGCGTTTGCGCGAGGTCTCAGAACTCCAGGACGGCATCACGGCACGAAAGCGCGACGCGCTGGTGGGAACGACGGCGGAACTGCTCATCGACTCCTCGGGGGTGGCGCGCAGCGTGCGCGAGTGTCCCGAGATCGATGGTGTCATCCACGTAGCACCGAGCCTTAGGGTGGGTTCCGTGGTCAAGGGGGAGATCGTAGCGAGCCGGGGCATCGACCTCGAGGCGGTGGTGGCGTGAGTAGCGAGCGCACCTACGGGCCCACCGCGCTGCTCACTCCGGCCAACATGATGACGGCGTTTCGCCTCTGCGTGGCGCCCTATTTCATCTACCTGATCGTCTTTGATCGCATCTCGTGGTGGACGACCGTGGTGGGCCTATCGGTTGCCGCCTCGGACTACTTCGACGGCATCGTGGCGCGCCGACACGGCCCGACCACGTCAGGCGCGTTCCTTGATCCCCTGGCCGACAAGGTGATCGTCCTCGGCGGCCTGTACGCGATCATCATCTCGCGCCCCCACGGGATCCACTTCTTCGTGATTCCGGCGATCATCATCACGGTGCGCGAAGTGTGGATGAGTGCGTTTCGCAGCCGCGCCGCACGACACGGCGTCTCGATTCCGGCCAGTCGCCTGGCTAAGTGGAAGACGTTCGCCCAGGACTGGGGCATTGGCTTTTGCGTGCTACCGCTCACCGGGCATCACCTGGTCTTTGCGTTCGTGACGATCTGGATCGCGGTTGCCCTCACGATCTACACCGGTTGGCAGTACTTCGAGGGGGGCAGGAGAGTCGTGGCCGGTGCGCGTTGAAATCGTCGCGGTCGGCACGGAACTGCTGCTCGGCCAGATTCCCGATACCAACTCCCAGTGGCTCGGCGAGCAACTCGCCGCCCACGGCATCGCGTCGCACTTTCATCAGCACGTCGGTGACAACCACGAGCGCATCGTGCTCGCCTTTCGTACCGCGCTGGCGCGAAGCGACGCGGTCATCGTCTGTGGCGGGTTAGGGCCGACCCAAGACGACATCACCCGCGCCGCGCTGGCCGAGGTGATGAACGTTCCCCTCGAGCGCCACGAGGAGATCATCGCGGTCATTCAGCGAGCGTTTCGCTCGCGCGGGCGTGAGATGCCCGAGAACAATCTGCTCCAGGCCGACGTGCCCCAGGGTGCGACGATCATTCCTCAAACGCGGGGCACGGCTCCGGGTCTCATCTGCCCTTTGGGTCTCAAGGTGATGTACGCGGTGCCGGGAGTGCCCTACGAGATGACCGACATGTTCGAGCGCGCCATCCTGCCCGATCTGATGGAACGCCAACGCCAGGCGGGTGAGTCCGGGGTAATCAAGAGCACGGTGATTCGCACCTGGGGCGCGAGTGAGTCCGGGCTCGCCGAGGCGGTGAGCGAGCGGTTCGACAAGCTCGCCCTCGGCGGGCACGTCACCATCGCGTTTCTGGCCTCGGGCATCGAGGGGATCAAGGTACGACTCACGGCCAAAGGAAGTGACGACGCCGAGGCGACGGCGTTGCTCGCCGAAGAAGAGCGCGCCGTGACGGCCCTCATCGAAGACAAGCTCGGCGACATCATCTTCAGCGTCAAGGACGAGACGATGGAAGCGGTCGTGGCCGCGAAGTTGGTGGAACGATCACTGACTTTGGCGGTCGCGGAGTCGCTGACGGGCGGCCTGATCGCGAGCCGGCTGGTCAATGTCGTCGGTGCCTCGAACTGGTTTCGCGGGGGCGTGGTGAGCTACGCGTCGGACGTGAAGTACGACGTCTTGGGCGTGCCCGAGGGCCCGGTAGTGAGCGGACCCGCCGCCGAAGCCATGGCCGATGGCGTACGGCACCTGCTCAAGAGTGACGTCGGACTGAGCGTGACCGGAGTGGCGGGACCCGAAGAACAAGAGGGACAACCCGCGGGCACGGTGTTCGTGGGACTCTCCCTGGGTGATCACGTCACGCATGCGGCCCTGCATCTCCCAGGGGATCGTCCGCGCGTTCGCGCGTACTCGGCGATCAGTGCGCTCGACGTTCTTCGCCGCGTCCTCTAGAACCAACGAAACGTTTCGTCTCCTCTAACCTCAATTCAGGAGGTCGTATGTCAGATCTGATCGTTGAAGTTGACCCGCGCGAGTGGGGCTTTTCCCCGGATCGACTTTCGCGCGTCGCGACGTACTTTGATCGCTACGTCGAGGACGCGCGCCTCGCCGGTTGGCTCGCCACGGTGCGTCGAGGCGGTCAATTGGTGTGGAGTGCCAAGGGTGGTCACCGCGACCGCGAGAACGACCTGCCCGTCACTGACGACACGATCTGGCGCATCTACTCGATGACCAAGCCGATCGTGGCGGTCGCCACGATGATGCTCTTCGAAGAGGGCCGCTTCGATCTCAACAGCGACGTCGGTCGCTGGATCGAGGAGCTGCGTGAACCAAGAGTCTGGTCGGGGGTACTCCCGAGGACCCCGAGACCGTTCCGGCCGAGGGACCGGTACTCGTACACCACCTCCTCAGCCATACCAGCGGTCTCACGTACGGGTTTCAGTACAACCATCCGGTCGACCAGATCTATCGCAACAAGGGGTACGACTTTCTCTTCAAGCCCGGCGCCAACCTCGAAGAAGCGGTGCACGACTGGTGCACGAGTCCACTGGTCTTTCAACCGGGAACGAGGTGGAACTATTCGGTCGCCTTCGACGTGCTGGGTCGACTCATCGAAATCTGGAGTGGACAGTCGCTTGACGTGTTCTTAAAGGAGCGGATCTTCGATCCACTGGGCATGAGCGACACCGAGTGGTGGTGCCCACCCGACAAGGCCGATCGAATGGCCATGCTGTATTTTCCCCTGGCGGGAGGATCGGCGCCCCAGGAGAGTTGGGCCAAGTACTCCCTGCACCCGCCGCGCATACTGGGCGGCGGCGGCGGACTACTCTCGACCGCCCAGGACTACGACCGTTTCACGGCCATGTTGCTCGGTGGCGGCCAACTCGACGGCGAGCGTCTGATCTCGGGTCGCACGGTCGATCTCATCATGTCGAATCACTTGCCCGGTGACTCGGACCTCACCGAGTTCGCGGCCGACTCCTACTCCGAAACGGAGTACGCCGGTCTGGGCTTCGGTCTCGGGGGCTCGGTGTTGAACGACCGACGTCGGAACAAGTCGCTGGTCTCAGAGGGCACGTACTCCTGGGGCGGGGCTGCCTCCACGACGTTTTGGGTCGATCCGGTTGAAGATCTCACTGCGAGTTTCTTCACCCAACTCCTGCCGAGTGGCACGTACCCGATCAAGCGCCGGCTCCAAGCCCTGGTCTACCAAGCGCTCACCGACTAAGACTCGCTGTCGGGCTCCTCGGTGCTCTCGTTAGGCTCGTCCACGCCGCCCTCAACTCCTGGGTCGCTGATGATGTCGGGCTCGGTTTTGCGATGTTCGTCCGTTCCGTCGGCGTCATCTAGAACCTCCTTTATGGCGGCCTCGGGGTCCATGTCGGGGCTGAAAACCTCGTTGATGTCGTGCTTGTCGTCGTCGTTGTGTGCCACGAAAATCACTCTAATGGCGAGTATTTTGCAGGGTCGGGCATGGATTTAGTGGTGGGCTGTCAATACCAACTACGAACACTTGTTCGTAGTACGTTGGATCCAACGGTGACCAACCGATGTGACAGCAGGTTCGTAGCGTGCCTGTGATGACCGCAAAGAAGGAGACATCAATGGCATCCGACGATCGCACCAAGGCACTTGACGCCGCGCTCGGCCAGATCGAAAAGCAGTTCGGCAAAGGCTCGATCATGCGCATGGGCGAGGCTACGAACTTCGCCATTGAGTCCATCCCCACGGGAGCCCTGGCCCTCGACATGGCCCTCGGAATCGGCGGTCTGCCGCGGGGACGCATCGTTGAGGTGTACGGTCCCGAGTCCTCGGGTAAGTCCACCCTCGCAATGCACGTGGTGGCCGAAGCCCAGCGCAACGGCGGTGTCTGCGCCTACATCGACGCCGAACACGCGATGGACCCGGTCTATGCACGCGCCATTGGTGTGAATGTGGATGACCTTCTGATTAGCCAACCCGACACCGGTGAGCAGGCGCTCGAGATCGTCGACATGCTGATTCGCTCGGGTGCCATCGACGTTGTGGTCATTGACTCGGTCGCGGCTCTCACACCGCGGGCGGAGATCGAAGGCGACATGGGCGACACCCACGTTGGTCTCCAGGCTCGCCTGATGAGTCAGGCTCTTCGCAAGTTGACGGGCGGTCTATCCAAGTCCAACACCGTCGCCATCTTCATCAACCAACTTCGCGAGAAAATCGGGATCAGTTATGGGAACCCTGAGGTGACGCCTGGTGGCCGCGCGCTGAAGTTCTATTCCTCGGTTCGCCTCGACATTCGTCGCATCGAGTCCATCAAAGATGGCACCGAAGTGGTGGGCAACCGCACACGCGTGAAAGTGGTCAAGAACAAGTGTGCGGCCCCCTTCCGCCAGGCCGAGTTCGACATCATGTACGGCCAGGGCATCAGTCGCGAAGGGTCGATCCTCGACGTTGCCGTCGAACTGGGCTTCGTGAAGAAGGCCGGTGCCTGGTTCACCTACGAAGGTGAGCAGATGGGCCAGGGCCGCGAGAACGTAAAGACGTTCCTGCGCGAGAACCCCCAGACGATGGCCGAGATCGACGAGCGTGTCCGTACACACCTGGCCGAGTCGCTGATCCCCGATGTTGTCGGCGTGGCCGACGACATCGATATCGACGCGCCACTCAGTCTCGACTGACGACCGGCGCGGCCTGGACGAGGTGATCTCGTCTCGCAAAGCGACGCGTGGCCAGTCGAAACGTGAACTGAAGTCGGGCCAGATCACGGTATTGCGTCCCTCTGAGTTGACGTACCAACTGGAACACCCGGTGCCCCACACGGTTGAGGGTAACTTCGACTGCACGTCACGCGTCCAACGGCGCGCCACGTGCAGTTTGGGTTCGATCAGCGTGTCGGTGGCGAGCGCACCTTTGATCGCGCGAACCGCGTAGTTGAGCTGAGCTTCCATCATGAAGATGACCGAGGTGTGACCGAGGCCGGTGTTGGGACCGCCCAACATGTAGAGGTTGGGAAAACCCGGAAACGACGTGCCCTTGTAGTGCGGGAGGTCGCGGCGGAACGTGTCGGCCAGAGAGACGCCGGACAAACCGTGAACCTTCTGGGCCATCGGGTTGTCGGTCACGTAGAAGCCGGTGGCAGAGATCAGAACGTCAAGCTCGTGCAGTCGGTCGTCCCTGGTGCGAATGCCACGACGCTCGATGCGCTCAATGGGATCTGTGACGAGTTCGACGTTGTCACGTTCGAAGGTGGGGTAGTACGCGTTGCTGATGAGCACGCGTTTGCAGCCCATGCGATAGGACGGGGTCAGTCGCTCACGCAAAGCCGGATCGGCGACTTGGCGTGCGAGGTGATCTCGCGACATGGTCTCGGCCACCTCCATGCGGCGCGGGTCCTTGACGAATCCGAGCACTGACTTTTCGTTGCGCCAATAGCGCCAGTAGCGCATCGCTCGCTGGACGAGCGGGACCTCGGCGAAGAGTCGGCGCGTGCGGTCCATGACCGTATGGCCTTGATGCGGCAGGACCCAGGACGGTGTTCGCTGAAAGACGCTGAGCGACTCCACGAGCGGGGCAATTTCAGGGACGACCTGTATCGCACTGGCTCCGGTGCCGATGACGCCCACTCGCTTATTGGCGAGATCGACCCGGTCGTCCCAGCGCGCCGTGTGCATGATGGAGCCACCAAAGTCGATGAGTCCGGGAATGTCGGGCAGTTTGAGTTCCGCCAGCGCGCCAGTCGCCAGGATCACGCAGGTAGCGAGGAACTCGCCGTGGTTGGTCGCGAGACGCCACTGGCCAATCGATTCGTCAAAGGACACGTCAGCGACGTCGTGATTGAACTCAATCAGCTCGCGCAGTTCGTAGCCGTCGCTGACGTCCTCTAAGTACTGGCGGATCTCGGGCTGGTAGCTGTAGGTGTTCGACCAGGTGGGATTGGGGGCAAAGGAAAAAGAGTAGAGGTCGCTCGCCACGTCGCAGCGACACCCCGGATAGACGTTGTCGCGCCACGTGCCACCGAGGGTTCCCGCGCGCTCGAAGATCACGATGTCGCGCACGCCCTGTTGGCGGAGCCGAACAGCGGCGCCCAGCCCCCCGAATCCCGAACCGATGATTGCGACATCCACCATGACGTCTCTAACTTACGACCTTGAAAATCCGGCACGGTAGCGTGACTCAGGTGAGTCGGCGACTGACCTTTCGAAAGTACCTCGGTGAGAGCATTCGCAGATGGCGCCGGTACGCCAACGAAGTCGCGACGGTGGGTCCCGACGACAACTACGCCAAGGAGTTTCACTACTTCGGACAGCGCGCGGCTCTCATGGCGCCCCAGGGCGTCATCTACAACGAGCGTTACCTCTCGATCGGCGATGAGACGCTGATCGGACCCAACGTGTGCCTCACGGCTGGTATCAACGGCGACCAGATCATGCTGGCTACGCCCACCGTGACGATCGGTCGGCGCTGCGTGATCGGTCGCGGGTCCCACATCGTGGGCCACTGGTCAATCGAACTCGGTGACGAGATTCAAACCGGTCCCTACGTCTACATCACCGATCAGAACCACGCGTACGAAGACCTGGACGTGCCGGTTGGCTGGCAGACGCCCACGGAAGGCGCCGTCAAGATCGGCTCGGGCAGCTGGCTGGGGGCGAACGTCGTGATTCTTCCCGGCACCACGCTTGGTCGCAACACCACGGTGGCGGCGGGGGCGGTCGTGCGGGGGTCATTCCCCGATCACGTCGTCTTAGGGGGAGTGCCCGCCAAGGTCCTGCGCCATTACGACGAGTCAGAAGGCTGGGTGGCGGGTCCCGCGTGAGCCAAGGATTCTTTGGGCTCGATGTCTCGCCCCTGCGCAACTCGCAACAGTTTCGGCGTCTCTACGTCGCGGGATTCATCTCGATGTTGGGCTCTCAAGCGACCTACGTGGCGGTCCCCTTCCAACTGCGCAAACTTACCCACTCAACTCTCGCCGTGGGATCCATCGGCCTGGTCGAGCTCGCACCGCTGGTCATCTTCGGTCTCTATGGCGGGGTTCTGGCCGACCGCATCAGCCGTCGTCGTCTCATCATTTCGATGGAGTTCGTCGTGATGGTCTCTACGGCCCTGTTGTTCGCGAACGCGCTCTTCGCGCACCCCGTCACGTGGATCCTTTACCTGGACGCCGCCATCGTGGCGGGTGCGTCCAGTCTGCAGACTCCGAGCATCTCGGCGATGAATCAGGTCCTGGTGGCACCCGACCTTCAGCGTTCGGCGTCGATCCTCGGCAACGTGAGTTCCACGACGGCCTCGATCGTCGGACCCGCGCTGGGCGGACTCGCCGCGGTCGCCTTCGGTCCGGGCTCGGTCTACTTGGCGAACCTCGTCACCTTTGCGCTCTCGCTCTACTTGCTTTCGCGACTTCACGCGTCGCCCGAGCGAGGCGACGTGACCGAAAGCGTGATGGAGTCGATGCGCGAGGGCGTGCGCTACGCCCGCAGTCGTCCGGACATCGTGGGAACGTACATCATCGACCTGTTGGCCATGATTCTCGCCTTCCCCGTGGTCATGCTGCCCTTCGTTGCGGTGCGTTTTCACGAGTCCTACGCGCTGTCGTTGCTCTACTGCGGTCTGCCCTTTGGCGCGCTGGTGGCGACGTTGACGTCGCGTTGGACGCGCCACGTTCATCGCTATGGTCGCGCGATTGTCGTCGCCGCGGCGCTGTGGGGACTGGGCATCGCTCTGTTCGGCGCCTCGTCGCTGCTCTGGTTGGTCCTGGCGGGTCTCGTGATCGCGGGCGGCGCGGACGCGATCAGCGGCGTCTTTCGCAACACCATGTGGAACGAATCCGTTCCGCCGGATGTTCGTGGTCGCATGGCCGGCATCGAGATGATCTCGTACTCGCTCGGACCCACGGCCGGCCAGTTCCGCGCCGGCGTGATGGCCGCGTGGACGTCGCTGCGATTCTCACTCACCTTCGGCGGCCTCGCTTGCACGGGTTCGGTGGCCGTGGTGGGAGCCGCGCTGCCCTCACTCTGGCGCTTCGACGCGCGCAGCGACGTGCACGTAGCCGAGGTTCGTGCGTTGCGAGAGGCCGAGGGAACCTAGGGCGCCTCGCGCACCCCGTACGCTTTGAGTCATGTTTCGCACGACCTACCTCGTCACGGTCAGCGGACCCGACCGACCCGGCGTGGGCGCGGAGCTCTTCGGGGCGCTACACGCGCTCGAGGGCGACGACGTGCGTTTGATGGACGTGGCCCAGATCACCATTCGGGGAACTCTGGTGCTCTGCGCGGAAGTCTCCAGCGAAGCCGCGACGACGCGCGACGATCTACTCGCGGCGCTGGCGAGTCGACCGATTGGGATCGAGGGCATCACCTCGTCAGTCGAGGTCGTCACGCCCAGTGACGAACGTCGCGGTCGTCGTCTGTTGGTGACGTTGCTTGCCCCCAACATCTCGGCGGGTCAACTCGAAGAGATCTTTCACGCCATCGCTCTGTCCGATGCGACGTGCGAACGAATCGTGCACCTCGCGAACTATCCCGTCGACTGTTATGAGCTCATCGTCATGGGACCCGATCACGCCGCGCTGCGCGAAAACCTGACGACGGTCGCCGAGGGGAGTGGACTTGACCTGGCGGTCCAGCGGGCCGGGCTGCACCGCCGAGCTAAGCACTTAGTGGTCATGGACGCCGACTCGACGTTGCTCCAAGACGAAGTGATTGACCTTCTGGGCGCAGCGTCCGGGCGCGCCGAGGAAGTGAGTGCGATCACGCACGCGTCGATGAGTGGCGAGATCGACTTCGCCGACGCGCTACGACAGCGCGTCGCGCTGCTCCAAGGACTGCCGGTCACGGTGCTCGACGACATCCGCGACTCTCTTCGACTCGCCCCGGGTGCGCGCACGCTGCTGCGCACGTTGCTACGACTCGGGTACGTGCCCGCCGTCGTCTCCGGTGGGTTTCTGGAGGTGCTCGAGCCGCTCCTCAAAGAACTCGACGTGACCCACGTCGCGGCAAACCGCCTCGAGGTGAAGAACGGCGTGCTCACCGGTCGCGTCGTGGGCGAGATCTTGGATCGTGCCGGCAAAGCGGAGGCGCTCAAGCGCTTCGCCTCCGAGGTCGGCGTGCCACTGGATCAGACCGTCGCTGTGGGCGACGGGGCTAACGACATCGACATGATTTCACTGGCCGGTCTGGGCATCGCGTTCAACGCCAAGGCCGTCGTGCAGGCTCACGCGGACACGGCTCTGTCGGTGCCCTACCTGGATGCCGTGCTCTACTTTTTGGGGATCAGTCGCGAGGAAATTGAGGACGTCTAAGCCCGGCTTTCTGAGTGTTGTGCACTCGTTACCGCGTAGTAATGTCAGGCCTGGAACGACGCACGACGGGGGGAACCGTGAGAGTGGTGATCGACGGAGAACTCTGCCAGGGACAGGGACGGTGCTTTTCGATGGCGCCGGGCGTGTTCGGATTCGACGAGTTGGGCAACGGCGTCGTACTCGGTGACGGGACTCTCGATGCCGAGACGTTGCCGCTCGCGCGACTGGCCCAAGCGAACTGTCCCGAGCACGCGATCTTCATCGAGGGGGACGAATGAGCGAGAAGCCACCTGTCGTCGATTTCGCCACCGACTTCGATCACACCGACCCGGCTTGGGTGAACGACCCGTACCCGATCTGGGAAGACCTGCGCCAGCGCTGCCCGGTTGCACACACTGATCGCTTCGGTGGCGCGTGGTTCCCGGCCACCCACGCGGGCGTCTCGACGATCGCTAAGGACACCGAGCACTTCACGAGTCGCGCCGTGATCATGGAAGAGGGGCGTCCCGGCGAAGACGCGCTGCCCGCGCCGATCGGCGTGGCCCCGCCCATCACCTCGGACCCGCCGTTTCATCAGATGGCGCGCAAGCTCATCTTGCCGGCCTTCGCCCCCGGGGTGATCAACAAGCTCGAACCCCAGATCCGTCAGCTCTGTCGCGACCTGCTGCAGCGCTTCGGCGGCGACGAAGAGGTGAACGCGTCGTGGGACTACGCCCGTCTCATTCCGCCCAACGTCATTCGCGAGATGCTGGGCTTCCCCGAAGAGGACACCGATCGCTTCATCGACATCGTGCACATGATCACCGAAGCGGTCGACGAGTCAGAAGAAAAGCGCCTCGAGGACTTTGCGCCGATCGAGGAGTACTTCGTCGCCCAGATGGAAGACCACCAAGAGCACCCGCGTGACGACCTCACCTCGTATCTGTTGAACGTGGAGCTGGACGGGAACAAACTCGCCCCCGAACACGTCTTTGGCACGATGGTGCTCATCTTGGTGGCGGGCATTGACACCACGTGGGGGGCGATTGGGGCTTCGCTGTGGCACCTGGCCCACCACCCCGAGGACCTCGAGCGCCTGGTGAATGAGCCCGACCTCATGCCCGTGGCGGTCGAGGAGTTCCTGCGCTTCTACGCGCCGGTCACGATGGCGCGTCTCGTCAAGGAAGACATGGAGTACCTGGGCTGTCCGATGAAGGAGTACGACTGGATCCTGCTGGGCTTTCCCGCGGCCAATCGCGATCCGGTCGCCTTTAAAGACGCTGATCAGTTCATCATCGACCGCGCGGAGAATCGTCACGTCGCCTTTGGGCTCGGTATACACCGCTGCATTGGCTCGAACCTCGCGCGACTGGAGCTGCGCGTGGCGATCGAGGAGTTCATCGCGCACTACCCGAGGTTTGAGTTGGCCGACCCCAAGGCGGTCACGTGGGCGCCCGGGCAAATTCGCGGTCCTCGCCAGCTGCCCCTTCGGATTCTCGAGTGACCACCGACTTCGAGGCGAAGCGACCCGTCGAGGACTTCGCCACGGACTGGGATCACACTGATCCGCAATGGGCGAACGATCCTTACCCCATCTGGGAGGACCTACGTCAACACTGCCCGGTCGCCCATACTGATCGCTACGACGGGGGCTGGTTTCCCACCAAGCACGAGATGGTCTCGGCGATCGCCAACGACACCGAGCACTTCTCCTCCCGGGTCGTGGTGGTCACGAACAATAAGTTCCCGCCCAACGCCGTGGCCCCGATTGGCGGCGCGCCGCCCATCACCTCGGACCCGCCCTTTCACCAGATCGCTCGACGCCTGATCCTGCCGGCCTTCGCCCCCGGTCCGGTGAACGCCCGCGAGCCCCAGGTGCGCGCGCTGTGCCAGAAGCATCTCGACGCGCTCAAGGGCCGCGAGACCTTCGACGCGGGCACCGAGTACGCCCAGTTCATTCCACCGGGCGTCATCGCGACGATGCTGGGATTCCCGGAAGAAGACGAGGACCTCTTTCGCGACTTCGTGCATCTCGTGCTCGACCTCGTGGACCTGCCGGTCGAAGAACGCGGGCCGCTGTTCGGGCCGTTTGCCGACTACTTCGACGCCCAGATTGAAGACCACGTGCGCCACCCACGTGATGACTTCACGACGTACCTGCTCAACGTCGAAGTGAACGGTCAAAAGTTGCCCCTCGAGCACGTGCGCGGCACCATGGTCCTCACGCTGGTCGCGGGAATCGACACCACGTGGTCGGCGATCGGCTCCGCGATTTGGCACTTGGCCCATCACCCCGAGGATCTCGCGCGCCTCGTGAACGAGCCAGACTTGCTCCCCGTCGCGGTCGAGGAGTTTCTGCGCTTCTATGCGCCGGTCACCATGGCACGCATCGTTACTGAGGACTACGACTTCTTCGGGACACCGATGAAAAAGGATGACTGGGTGCTACTGGGGTTTCCCGCGGCGAACCGGGATCCCGAGGTGTTCGAGGACGCGGATCGCTTCATCATCGATCGCGCCATCAACCGTCACGCCGCCTTCGGTCTCGGGATCCACCGTTGCGCGGGCTCGAACCTGGCGCGAATGGAACTGCGCATCGCGGTCGAGGAGTTCATCGCGCGCTTTCCGCGATTCGAACTCTCAGATCCGTCGGCCGTCACCTGGGCGCCGGGTCAGGTGCGCGGACCGCGCGCCATCCCTCTTCGCGTCCTGTAGACCGATCCGTCCCTACACGTCGCGTGTGGCCATTCGCCACGCACCCAGTGCCGTCCACACCACGAGCCAGCCGACGATGACCAGCACGGCAACGGTGACCGACATCGGTATCGTCTGGTGTTGGAACGGTCCATTCGAGCCGTAGACGGGCGGAAGTTCTCTCGGTTCGATGCGCCCCATCGCCGCTCCCACGATGAGTCGCTGCAGGTTGATGAGATGTTTGATGACCGAGTGGACGAGCAGTGGCGTAAGAAGCAGTGAGAACACCAGCAAGATGACGACCGGCACCGTTCGCTGACCCATGAGCGACGCGAGGCCGAGGCCAACAATGAAGCCAATGATGGCTTCGAGCTCGATCCAGAGCCCGGTCTTAATCATCAGCGACGTGGGGGGAACCCGAAAGATCTCGCTGTAGCTCGTGTAGTTTTGCTCGGCCATCTTCTTGGCGACCCGTACGAGTGAGGCGTGCGAGGGCATCTTGAAGTTCGGTGGCAGCCGCTTGGGATTCGTGACGACGCCGTTAGGCCCGCAGGGCACGTTGATCGGGAGGTTCCGTGCGGGCAGCGTGCAGAGAACTTTGTCGGGGTGGCTGGCGGCATACTGCACGAACTCCGTGCGCGTCAGACCGCCTTGAATTGTCAGTCCGTCGTAGTTCGTCTTGGGCGGGGCGGCAAAGCAGCAAACCAGGCACACGATGGTGAAGCCCGGCGGCCACGATGGGCACCAAGATCGCCAGACCCGCCGGGATGCGCGCGAAGTAGAGCGCCAGGCGCGAACGACCGGTCACAACTAGATGGCGGAACATGCCGTCCGTAAGATCGACGGAGCCGGCGAAGCACCCCAGCGTGGCGGCCACGATGAAGCCCAGGAGGAAGAGAACGGCGCTCACGAGGTTGGTAAAGATGTCGTAGCCACCGGCGGGCGAATACACCTTGGGGTCCACCGCGTGCATGATGAGCCGAACGGCCAAGAAGATCGTCGGGATACCGATGAAGACGACAACGAGCGCCCACATGAGACCGCGGCGTTTGCGCAACTCCATGATTCTCGTTCTGATCATTGCCCCGTTCGGGATCGGAGATCCGCGGTGGTCTCGCGCGAGATCGCGGTCGACGCCGAGACGGGCGAGAGCGGTGGGTGTAGTCATTCGGACTCTCCTAGACGACTCGTCACTTCAAGGAACCACGATTCGAGGGAAGCCTGGTTGGCCTCCAACCGGTAGACCGAGATGCCACCTTCGACCAATCGGCGGTTGATGTCGGCGATCATGTCGCGCTTCGTGTCGGGCGGAAGCCCGATCTTGATCTGGGACTCGGAGGTCTCGATGGAGGTGCTGGGCAGATTGAGGGGGCTCAACACCTCGCGCGCGCCACTGGGAGTCGAGCACTCGATGGTTAGTTCGAAGGCCGTGCCCGAGAGGAGATCGCTGATCGCGCCCTGGCGGATGATCTTGCCGTGGTCGACGATCGCCACCGCGTCACACGTGCGCTCAATCTCATCAAGCAGGTGCGACGAGAGCATGACCGTGCGCCCCTCGGCGACAAAGGAGCGGATCAGCTCGCGCATCTCCTGCATGCCCGCCGGGTCCAGACCGTTCATCGGTTCGTCGAGAATGAGCAGTTGGGGATCACCCAAGAGGCAACTGGCGACGCCCAGGCGTTGACGCATGCCCATTGAGTACTTCGAGACCTTGTCGTTCGCTCGGTGGCTCAGGCCCACGCGCTCCAAGGAGGCGTCGATGCGGCCGCGAGCGGCGGGTTCGCGGGCGGCCGCCATGATCTCTAAGTTGTCGCGACCCGAGAGGTGTCCGTGAAATCGGGGCTCGTCGACGATCGCCCCCACCCGCACGAGGGCCTTATCGCGGTGCCGGGGCACACGGTATCCGAGCAGCGACATCGTGCCCTCGTCGGCGTGGGTGAGGCCAAGCAAGACGCGAATCAGCGTGGTCTTGCCCGCGCCGTTCGGCCCTAGGTAGCCAAAGGCGCTACCGCGTGGCACGCGCAGGTCGACGCCGTCGACGGCGTTGTTCTTAGCGAAATGCTTGGTCAGGCCACTGGTCTCTACAGCCAGGGACTCATCGGCGGGGGGCTCGATGCGTTCTAGAACCTCAGTACTCACTACAACACCTCGTGTCTCCGGCGCGACCTGCGCGACGACCTCAGGCTAGAAGTCGCTGGAAAATTGAGGTATAGGGGAGAACCCCGAAAGTCTCCCGTACGACCCTGATGAACCTACAGATCGAGGTTGGTGGTGGGCTCTCGCCAGATCTCGGCCATCCAGGCCTCGACGTCGGCCGAGGAGCGCGGCAGGGCCGCAGAGAGATTGCGTGCGCCATCTGCCGTGACCAGTACGTCGTCTTCGATGCGCACCCCGATGCCGCGATACTCCTCGGGCACGGTGAGGTCGTTCTCTTGGAAGTACAGGCCCGGCTCCACCGTGAGCACGTACCCCTCATGGAGGTCACCTAGGTAGTCCTCGTTGCGCGCATTGGCGCAGTCGTGCACGTCGATGCCCAGCATGTGGCTCGTGCCGTGCAGCGTGTAGCGGCGGTGCAGCTGTCGATCCTTGCGCAGCGCGTACTGGGGGTCTTCCTTCAAGATGCCCAGATCGAAGAGACCCTGAGCCAGAACCTCCATGGCGGCTTCGTGGGGCGCCATGAACTTGACGCCCGGTCGCACCGCCGCGATCCCTGCGCTCTGGGCGGCGTAGACGAGGTCGTAGATACGCCGCTGGGCGGGACTGAAAGTTCCATTGACCGGCATCGTGCGGGTGACATCAGCCGTGTAGAGGTTGTGACTCTCGACGCCGGCGTCGAGCAATAACAGATCTCCCTCGTGGACCTCGCCCGTGTTGCGCACCCAGTGCAGGGTCGTCGCGTGAGGACCACTCGCCGCGATCGTGTCGTATCCGGTGTCGTTGCCCTCGACGCGAGCACGCAGATTGAAGACGCCCTCGATCACGCGCTCGCCGCGTTCAACGGCACTCGGGAGTGCGCGAACGACGTCGCGGAATCCCCGTACCGTGGCGTCCACGGCTGCCTGCAGCTGGGTGATCTCAAAATCGTCTTTGACCAGGCGCAGTTCGCTTAAGGCGACGGCGAGTTCCTGGTCCTGCGGCGACTCTTCGTTCAGGGCGTCGACAAATGAGTCAAAGCCGCGCAGCGTCACGATGTCAACACCGCCGAGCGCAACGAGGTCCTTCTCGAGATTCTCGAGCGGCGCTGCGTCGATGTCGTAGTAGACCGAAGCCTCGAGTACCCCGCGACGCGGACCGACCCACAACTCGCCGTAGCGAGCGTCGGTGTAGTACTCGTGGGTCGAAAAGTCACGACGATGCGGTACGTAGAGAGTGGAGTGCGGCGTCTCGCCCGGCGAGATGACGAGCACGGCGTCCGGCTCCTCGCACGAGGTGAGGTAGAAGAAATCGGTACCCGCGCGAAACCGGTAGTCGGTGTCGTTGGCCCGGACTTTGAAGTTGCCGGTTGGGATGACGAGCGTCTTGTCAGCGAATCGTTCGGCGAGACGCAGGCGACGTGCGGCTGAGTACGACACGCCGGGATGCACGTCACTCGAGATCTCGGCGACCGCCCAGTTGGTCGTCATCTGGTCGTGAAGTACTCGCGGACTTGGCGGTCGGTGCGGGCCAACCCAGACCCAGTTGTCAGAGACTGGGTGATCTTCGGAGACGTCCGGTTCGGGAAGTTCAACTTCGTCAGTCATGCCCTCAACTTACTCCCGGTCCTTGTTTGTGCCATAGAGTCGCGAGGTGGAGATAACCCTGCGCGATGAGGGGCCGGTCGCGATCATCACGTGGAACGACGGGGAAAATCGAGTGAACCTCGATTCGCTCGCGCGACTCAACGAACTCTTAGACGAGATTGAGGGACGCAGCGGCCCGCTCGCCGTGGTGCTCACGGGAACCGGCAAGTTCTTTTCGAACGGCCTGGACCTGGACCGCTTTCTGTCGAACGCCGATGAGATGGGTCAGACCTTCACCGAGCTGAAGCGCACCGTGGGTCGGATCTTCGTGCTGCCGGCCTACACCGTGGCCGCGGTGAACGGACATGCCTTCGCGGCGGGGGCGGCGATCTCGCTGGGCTTCGACTATCGCGTCATGCGCGAGGATCGCGGGTACTGGTGCATGAACGAAGTGGAGATCGGCCTGCCCCTTGACGAAGAGCTCTTCTCGATACTGCGTCACCGACTACCCTTCGCGACTGCGGTGCACGCGGCCCTCACCGCTGAGCGGTACGGGGGATCGGACGCCGTGACGGCAGGCATCGTCGAAGAGACGGCGGTCAATGCCGAAGTGTTGCCACGGGCTATGGCGATCGCCGAGCGCAACGCGACGTTGGATCGAAAGGTGCTGGCCAAGCACAAGGTATTCGCGCACGGATCAGAGGCGGCGCACCTCGGTGCGAGCGTGCGGGGGCTTTAGCGCTGCTTGGTGGTGCGGTCGACCAGGCGCCACGACGACGGGAGAGCGACGCCCGCGATACCCGCCTTGATGAGCTCGCCCCAGAGGAAGGGCGTAAAGCCCAGGGCAAACGCCGTTGCGACTGACACGTTCAAGTCGTACTTCAGCCAGGTGACGCCAAACAGAAAGACGATGGCGTCGCCGACAGCCATCGCGACGAAGGCCCGATCGATGCGACGATCGGCGCCGCGCGCGGCGACCCAACCCAAGGCCGCTCCCGCGACGACGAATCCAATTAGGTATCCAAAGCTCGCACCCACGTAGCCACTGGCGTGTCCGGCGAACCAAGGAAGCCCGAGGAGGCCAGCTCCGACGTAGAGGCCCATCGCCGCCAAGGCGCGACGCCAACCCAAAGCGGTGCCGACGAGCATCACCCCGAGGGTTTGACCCGTGACGGGCACGGGCGTGAAGCTCAGGTGAATTGAGATCTGAGCGAGCGCGCCCATCAACACTGCACCGCCGACGATGAGGGTGAGTTCGGCCAAGGCTGAGCGCGACACGAGGTCGGCGAGTACTCGGCGGGGCGGGGCGAGGGCAATGCTGGACATGGCAACTCCTGAACTCGTCGTTAGCGTCACTTTATCGATTGCCCTAGGGCACCCGAGACGAGTGAACTCGGAGCTAGCTCGTCCACTTCTGATCGCGTGCGATCTGCTCGACGTCGCCGATACGCATACCGGTGCGGTGTTGAAGAGTACGTATGAGACCGCCGGCCTCGTAGAGCGACTCATGGGTGCCGGTGTCGAGCCACGTGGTGGCGCGTGAGAGCACCTCGACGCGCAACTCGCCCAGTTCGAGGTAGGCGTTGTTGAGCGCGGTGATTTCGAGTTCGCCACGGCCGCTCGGTGCCAAGCGGTGAGCGAACTCCGGGGCGCGCTCGTCGTAGAAATAGATGCCCGGCACGGCGTAACTGCTCTTGGGCACCGCGGGCTTTTCTTCGATCGAGAGGACCGTTCCGGCGTCGTTGAACTCAACCACCCCGTACGCCGACGGGTCCGACACTTGATAGGCGAAAATGAGCGCGCCGTTGACGTCGGTGTTCTGTCGTAGGTGCGTACCGAGTCCCGGTCCGTAGAACAAGTTGTCGCCCAAGATCAGTGCGCACTTGTCACCGTCGAGGAACTTCTCGCCCAGGATGAGTGCTTCGGCGAGCCCGTTGGGCTGGTCCTGCACCACGTAGTTGAGACGTATACCGAGTTGTGAGCCATCGCCGAGCAAGCGCACGAAGGCCTCTTGGTCGTGCGGCGTCGTGATCAGGAGAATGTCGCGCAGTCCGCTCAACATCAAGGTGCTGAGGGGATAGTGAATCATCGGCTTGTCGTAGATCGGCAGCAGTTGTTTGGAGACTGCGCGGGTGATGGGATGCAGGCGCGTGCCGGTCCCACCAGCCAGGATGATTCCCTTCACCCCATTAGTATAGGAAGCCAGTTATCCCTCTCTAAAGGCCGGTTCGTCATGCGCATGGTGATTACGGGAGCGGCAGGGTTCATCGGTTCGAGACTCGCCGAGATCGTCCTCGACGATGCTGAGCGACTCGGCTACGACGACGTCGTATTCCTTGACGCGCTCACGTATTCCGGTCGGCGTGAGAACCTCGAGGTCGCGCTCAGAGACCCGCGCGCGTCGTTCGTGCACGGTTCCATCACCGACGAACACGTCACCGACGAGGTACTGAAGAACACGCACGCGGTGTTGCACCTGGCGGCTGAGAGTCACGTGGACCGATCCATCTCCGGTGCGCGAGTGTTCTACGAGACGAACGTCGTGGGTACTCACCAACTGCTGGAGAGCGCGCGACGATCGGGGGTCGAGCGCTTCGTGCACGTCTCCACCGACGAGGTCTACGGATCGATCGAGGAGGGTTCGTGGCCCGAAGACCACCTGCTCTCGCCAAACTCGCCCTACTCGTCGAGCAAAGCCGGCTCGGATTTGGCTGCGCTCGCATACCAGCGCACCTACGGGCTCAACGTCATGGTGACGCGGTGCTCGAACAACTACGGACCGCGTCAGTTTCCCGAAAAGTTGATTCCGCTCTTTGTCACGAACCTCTTCGACGGCAAGAAAGTGCCGCTGTACGGCGACGGACTCAACGTGCGCGACTGGCTGTTCGTTGACGACCACTGTCGAGGGATCGTGCGCGTCCTCGAAGCCGGTGCGCCCGGCGAGATCTACAACATCGGTGGCGGCACGGAGCTGACGAACACCGAGATCACCCACTACTTGTTGGAGCTGTGCGGTGCCGATGAGGCGATGATCGAGTTGGTCGACGATCGTCTCGGTCACGACCGGCGCTACAGCGTCGACTGGACCAAGATCCACGACGAGTTGGGATATCGACCCGAGGTCGACTTCACGGAAGGCCTTGCGCGCACGGTGAAGTGGTACCGCGAGAATGAGACGTGGTGGCGGCCCCTCAAGGACGCCGCTTCGTGAAACTGACGCCGCTCTCGATTAGCGGGGCGTTCGTTTTGGAGTCGACCGTCTGGCCCGACAACCGCGGCTTCTTCCGCGAGTGGTTCAAGCGATCGGACTTCGACGCCGACGGGATCGACTTTCCAATCCAGCAGGCCAACTTGTCGGTCTCCAAGCGCGACGTGGTGCGCGGACTGCACTACTCGCTCGCCCCCGAGGGCCAGGCCAAAGTCGTTACCTGCGCGTATGGCGAACTGGACGACGTCCTCGTTGACATCCGCGTGGGTTCGCCGACGTTCGCCGCGGTCGAGGTCGTGCATCTCAGTGCGGACGAAGAGCGCTCGGTGTATGTGCCGGCCGGTCTGGCGCACGGATTTTGCGTCACGAGTGAGATCGGCGCGCTCGCATACCTGTTGTCCTCTCCCTTTAATGGCCCCATGGAGCTAGAGATCGACCCCTTTGATTCGGCCTTGAACGTTCCCTGGTCCCTCGCGGGCGCGCCCGTTGTGAGTGACAAGGATGCCAACGCACCGTCCCTCGAAAGTCGCCGTTCGTCAGGGGAACTGCCACTCTTTGGGAGTGAATCAGCCTGAGCCAGCAACGCGGTACGTTGCTAGCCTGAACCAGGTGAGTACGACCCGGCTGCGCCTCGTAGCCCCCGAAGAGCGAGGAGTGCGACTCCCCGCCGTCGCCTCACGTCCGGTCGTCGAAACCGAAGCCCAGTTGCGCGCCCTTCTCGGGGGACTCTCGGGTGTGGATGCGGTCGGGGCGGACGCCCGGGCAGCCAAACTGGCCACCCGATCGCTCAAAAAGTCGACCAAACTGGCCGCCTTGAACCTGGCGGTCTCCATGGTGGACCTCACGACCCTCGAGGGAGCCGACACCCCGGGCCGCGTCACCAGCCTGTGTGCCAAGGCCCACCACCCGGACCCCTCGGATCCGAGCGCGCCCAGTGCGGCCGCGGTCTGCGTGTACCCGGACCTGGTGGCTCACGCCCACGAGGTACTCAAAGGCTCCACCGTCAAAGTCGCTTCGGTGGCGACCGCCTTCCCGTCGGGACGTGCGTCGATGAACGTGAAGTTGCTGGACGTACGAGAGGCCGTGGCGGCGGGGGCCGACGAGATCGACATGGTCATCGATCGCGGTGCGTTTCTCTCGGGACGTCTCGGTCAGGTCTTCGACGAAGTCGTCGCGGTGAAGGCCGAGTGCCGAAACGCGCACCTCAAGGTGATCCTGGAGACCGGTGAGCTCGTCACGTACGACAACGTTCGGCGCGCGAGTTGGATTGCCATGCTGGGCGGCGCCGACTTCATCAAAACCTCGACCGGCAAAGTGACTGTAAACGCCACCTTGCCCCACGCACTCGTAATGCTCGAAGCGGTGCGGGACTTCGCCGAAATATCGGGCGAACTGGTCGGGGTCAAGGTCGCCGGTGGAATCCGAACCTCGAAGGACGCACTGCGTTACCTCGTGGTGGTGAACGAAACAGTCGGCGAGCGCTGGCTCAGTCCGGACTACTTTCGTTTCGGCGCCTCGTCTCTGTTGAATGACCTTCTGATGCAACGTCGCAAGCAGCGCACTGGCGCGTACGCGCGACCCGATGATTTCAGCAACGACTAATGAGTGAAGAACTGACTTCGCCGCTCGGATCGCTGGCCTACGATCCAGCCCCCGAATCGATCGCCACCGCGCGGTTGCACCCCACCTACGGACTCTTCATCGACGGTGAGTTCACGGATCCCGCCGAGCCACGAGTCCTTTGACACGCTCAACCCGGCGAACGAAGACGTGCTCGCGCGCGTCTCTCAGGCGTCGGCACAGGACGTCGAACGGGCGGTGGCATCGGCCCGACGCGCCTACGACAAGGTGTGGTCCAAGACCACTGGGGCCGAGCGTGCGAAGTACTTGTTCCGTATCGCTCGGATCATTCAGGAGCGCGCTCGCGAACTGGCCGTCGTGGAGTCCCTCGACAACGGCAAGGCCATTCGAGAGTCGCGCGACGTCGACATTCCACTTGCTGCCGCCCACTTCTTCTACTACGCAGGCTGGGCGGACAAGCTGGACTTCGCCGGTTTCGGCCCTAGCCCCAAGCCTCTGGGTGTTGCGGGTCAGATCATCCCCTGGAACTTTCCGCTGCTGATGGCGGCGTGGAAGCTCGCGCCCGCCCTCGCCACCGGCAATACGTGTGTTCTCAAGCCTGCTGAAACCACGCCACTCACGGCACTCGTCTTGGCCGAGATCCTCCAGCAGGCGGAACTTCCCCCGGGCGTGGTCAACATCGTGACCGGCGACGGCTCGGTGGGTGCGGCACTCGTGGAGCACGCTGACGTCAACAAGATCGCTTTCACCGGCTCCACGGAGGTCGGTCGCCTGATTCAACAGCGTGTCGCCAGCTCGCACAAGCACTTGACCCTGGAGCTCGGCGGCAAGGGGGCCAACATCGTCTTCGAGGACGCGCCGATCGACGAGATGATCGAGGGCATCATCGACGGCATCTTCTTCAACCAGGGCCACGTGTGCTGCGCGGGATCACGCCTCTTGGTCCAAGAGTCAATCGCCGATGAGGTGTTGCGTCGCCTGATTCGTCGCGTGGATCAACTCCGGGTGGGCGATCCGCTGGACAAGAACACCGACGTCGGCGCAATTAACTCCGCCGCCCAGCTCGCGCGAATCAAGGAACTCACCCAGTACGGGGAGTTGGAGGGCGCGACGCGCTATACGAGTTCGTGCGTATTGCCAGAAAAGGGATACTGGTTCGCGCCGACTGTCTTTGCCGACGTCTCCCAGTCGCACCGCATCGCTCGTGAGGAAATCTTCGGACCGGTGCTCTCGGTGCTCACCTTCCGCACACCCGAAGAGGCCGTCGCCAAGGCAAATAACACCAACTACGGGCTCGCGTGCGGCGTGTGGAGCGAAAAGGGCAGTCGCACCCTCTGGGTCGCCGAGCGTCTTCGCGCGGGCGTGATCTGGGCTAATACATACAACCGCTTCGACCCCACGAGCCCCTTCGGCGGCGTGCGCGAGTCCGGGTTCGGTCGCGAAGGTGGACGCCACGGTCTTGAGGCGTATCTCGATGTCTGATCGCCTGGACGTTCGAAAGACCTACAAGCTGCTGCTCAACGGCGCCTTCCCGCGTTCGGAGTCGGGACGTAGCTACGAAGTACTGAGCGCGTCGGGAGAGTTCCTCGCCAACGTGGCGCAGGGATCGCGCAAGGACGTGCGTGACGCCGTCACCGCCGCGCGGGCCGCGCAGTCCAAGTGGTGGTCCCAGAGCGCGTACAACCGCGGTCAGGTGATCTACCGATTGGCCGAGATGGCCGAATCGCGTCGCGACGAACTCGCCGAGCACGTGGCCCTCTCCGAAGGTCTCAAATCCAACGCCGCACACCAAAGCGTGGCGCGAGCCATCGATCGCATGGTCTGGTACGCCGGATGGACCGACAAAGTTGCCCAGATCGTTGGCTCGTCGAATCCGGTCGCCGGTCCGTTCTTTAACTTCTCGGTTCCCGTGCCCAGTGGCGTCGTCGCCGTGCTGTGTGTACAGGACTCGTCGCTCGAAGGATTCGTGGACGCCGTGTTGCCGGCGATCAGTGTGGGTAACGCCGTCGTCGCGGTGCCCAGCGAGACGCGCCCGACACCGGCAGTGCTGCTGGGCGAGATGACCGCCACGTCGGACTTTCCCGCGGGCGTACTCAATATCGTGACCGGGTTCACGGGTGAACTCGCTCCGGTGCTGGCCGCGCACGAGGACGTGGACGGCATCGATCTCGCGGGCGTGGACGAGACGTTCGGGGACGAACTGGCCGCCAGCGCTGCCGGATCGATTAAGCGCGTGCTGCGTCCGAGTGACTCCCGCGACCCGTTGCGACGTCTGCGCGCGTTTCTCGAGACGTCGACCGTCTGGCACACGATCGGTCAGTAGTGACGAACCCCTACGAACTCGCCGAACGCGCCGCGAACGAACTGCGCGAAGAGAGCGGTGTCGACGCCTACGACGTGGCGGTCGTGCTCGGCTCGGGCTGGAAAGAGGGCGCGGTCGCCCTCGGTGAGCCCGACAGCGTGGTCGATACCTCGACGTTGACTGGTTTCTTCGCCCCGACCGTCGCCGGGCACCGAGGACAGATTCTCTCGGTTCGCGTCGACGGTGCCCACGTGGCGTTGATCGCCGGTCGCGTGCATCTCTACGAAGGACACAGCGCGCACGAGGTCGTCCATCCGGTGCGCACCGTGATTGCTGCCGGTGCGCGCACGGTCGTGTTGACCAATGCTGCGGGCGGACTAGATCCTTCGATCCCGCCCGGCCGGGTGGTGGTCATTCGCGATCATCTGAACTTCACCGCGACCTCTCCCATGGAGGGGCCGCCGCCGCCCGAAGGCTACGGTGCGCGCTTCGTGGACCTCACTGACCTGTACAGCCGACGTTTACGTGAAGCCGTGCTCGATGCTCGTCAGGAGCTCAGCGAAGGCGTCTACCTGGGCTTTCGCGGTCCCCACTACGAGACACCCGCAGAGATCGTGATGGCTGGCACCCTCGGCGCGTCGCTGGTGGGCATGTCCACCGTGCTGGAAGCCATCGCAGCTCGTCACCTCAACGCGGAGGTGTTGGGTCTCAGCCTGGTCTCTAACTACGCGGCCGGAGTGGGCAAGGGAGCCCTGAGTCACCAAGAGGTTCTCGAAGCAGGCCAGGACGCCGCCGCCTCCCTGGGCGCGCTGCTGGCGGACGTCCTTCGCGTCCTATGACCAGCGACGACTTGCGTCGCCGAGTCGCCGAGTGGATCGCCCTCGACCCCGATCCCGATGATGAAGCTGCACTAGTCAGGCTGCGCGACACCGCCATCGACAAGAACGACAACGCTGATCTCGAAGAGTTGTTTGACGCGCCCGAGTTGACGTTCGGGACGGCCGGGCTGCGCGGTCCGATGCAACCGGGCCCGGGCGGCATGAATCGCGCGAACGTGCGCTTTGCCACCCTGGGGGTGCTGGGGTGGATCAGCGAGACCGGTCTCGATCCCACCAAGGGCGTGGTCGTGGGACGCGACGGGCGTCGCCACTCCGAATCGTTCAACGACGAAGTCGTGCGCGTTCTCCTCGGGGGCGGCGTGCGGGTCATTGAGATGCCCGGACCGTTGCCGACGCCCCTCGTGGCGTACTGCGTGAAGGCACTGGGCGCGGCGGCGGGCATCATGGTCACCGCCAGTCACAATCCGCCCAACGACAACGGGTACAAGTTGTACGCGAGCGACGGTGCGCAGATTATTCCGCCCGACGACGAGATCGTCGAGCGGCACATGCGACTTGCGATCTCGCGCGCACTGGGTGACCCGCGCGCGCGCGACGCGCTCAACGCCTCGCTCGGAGAGCGTTCCAGCTCGCTGCACTCCTACGTCGCGGACTCCGTACTGGCGGACTATCGAGGCCACCTCGTAGACAGATTCGGGGTACCGCCGGGCGAGGAACTGGCGATCACCTATACGCCGCTGCATGGTGTCGGTGGCGTACCCATGACGCAACTTTTCGCCGAGGCCGGTTACGCGAACATCACCACGGTTGCCCGACAGTTCGAGCCCGACGGCTCGTTTCCCACGCTGCCGTTCCCCAATCCGGAAGAGCCCGGGGCTCTGGATCTGTCGATCGAGACGGCAGAGGCCGCGAACTCAACCTTCATCCTCGCCAACGACCCCGACGCCGACCGACTCGGCGCCGCGGTGCGAGTAGGTGACGATTGGCGCGTCTTGCGCGGCGACGAGATCGGCTGGCTCCTCGCCTCGTCGCTCGTGGAGGGGATTCAGGAGCGTGGCGAGACGATGGCCACGACGATCGTCTCCTCCACGCTGCTGGGAAAGATGGCCAAGGAACACGGCGTGGCGTTTGCCACCACTTTGACCGGCTTTAAGTGGCTGGCTCGCGCGGCGGGCGACGGGGTGTTGGGCTTCGGGTACGAAGAGGCTCTCGGCTTTGCCGTCGACTCGCGCGTCTCGGATAAGGACGGCATGTCGGCCGCGTTGGCTCTCGCCAGGTTGGACTGGGAGCTGACGGTCCGGGGTTCGTCACTGGCCGAACGGCTCGACGAACTCGAGGCCGCGTACGGCGTGCACTGGACGAAGCAACTGGCCATTCGCGCGGACGGTGCCGACGGCCTCACTCAGTTGCGCCAGAAAGTCACCGACCTGACCAAAAACCCGCCACGAGCCCTGGGGTCATGTGAGGTCACCGAGTTCGCCGATCTCGGTGAGGGGTTTCGCGGACTGCGTCCGACGGACGGTGTGTGGTTGCAGCTGGGCGAGGCCGGTCGAGTGGTCGTGCGCCCCTCGGGTACCGAAGCGAAGGTGAAGGCTTATATCGAGATCACGCCGCCGAGGGTTGGCACACTCGACGAGCAGCGCGATGAAGCCAGCAAGATCACCGATGCGGTACTGGAAAGTCTGCGCGAACTACTGAGCGTCTAGTTCACGCAGCGCGGCGTAGCCGGGCTTGATCACGGTGTTGATCATGTTGAGGCGCGTGTCGAACTCGTAGAACGCGCTCTTGGCGGCGTTGAGCGTGAGCCACTCCATGTCCGCCAGGTTCCAGCCGAACGCCGCGGCACAGGCTTCGAACTCACTCGACAGGGTGATGCCGCTCATCAGACGGTTGTCGGTGTTCACCGTGACCCGAAAACGCAGGCGCTTGAGCAAGTCGACCGGGTGATTCGCAATGGACGTCGCCGCACTCGTATGAACGTTGGACGTCGGACACACCTCGAGGGGGATACGCCGGTCGCGAATGTAGTTGGCCAGGCGCCCGAGGTGGTACTGGCCGTTGATCTCGTGGATATCGTCGGCGATGCGCACACCGTGGCCCAGGCGCTCGGCGTTGCAGAACTGGACCGCCTCCCAGATCGAGGGCAATCCAAAGGCCTCGCCGGCGTGGATCGTGAGATGGAAGTCCTCGCGCTGGATCAGGTGGAAGGCGCGTAGGTGCTTGGTGGGCGGGAAACCGTCCTCGGGTCCGGCGATGTCAAATCCGCACACGCCCTCGTCGCGGAAGTCGATGGCCAACTGGGCGATGGTCTCACTCAGCGCGGCCTGGCGCATGGCCGACAGGATCGTGCGCACGACAATACGGTGACCTTCGTTCGCCGCTTCCTTGACGCCGAGAGCGAATCCCTCGAGAGCGGCGCGCACAACTTCGTGCAAGGTGAGCCCGCCATCGAGATGCTGTTCAGGAGCGAAACGCACCTCGGCGTAGACAACGCCGTCACGCGCGAGGTCGATCGCGCTCTCAATGGCGACGCGCTCGATCTGCTCACGGGTCTGCATGAGGGCGGTGGTGTGTGAGAAGCCCTCCAAGTAGCGCACGAGGTCGCCGCCCGACGCGTCGGCGACGAACCAGGCTCGCAATTCGTCTGGATCCTGGGTAGGGAGACCCGCGTAGCCGACCTCTCGGGCCAGTTCAATGACCGTCTTGGGGCGCAGTCCGCCGTCGAGATGTTCGTGGAGCAGTACTTTGGGGGCCCGGCGGATGAGCTCCGGGGTGAGGGCGATGCTGGTCATTGTTCCAAGGCTAGCGAGCGATCTAATCGCGAATGATGGCGATGTCGAAGTCCCGCCCGGCGAACGCTTCATCCTCGATCACGACCGAACCCTCGATCGCGTTGCGTCCCGCATCAAGGTGCGCGTCGTCGTCAGCGTAGATCTCAAAGAGCGGCTGACCCGCGCTCACGAACTCTCCCTCGCGCGCGAGACAGATCACACCCGCGCCTGCGCTGACCGTGTCTTCCTTACGGGCTCGTCCCGCCCCCAGACGCCAGGCGGCCAGGCCGACCTTGAGCGCGTCCACGTCGTGGACGATTCCCGATCGCTCCGCCACGACTTCGTCGCGCAGCGCCGCGGGACGCAGCACCGCGTCAGGGTCGCCGCCCTGTGCGGCAATCATCTCGCGGTAGACCGCGTACGCCGATCCGTCGTCGAGGTGCGCCGAGGGATCGGCCTTGATCCCGACGAGCTCGCACATGATCCTGGCCAAGTCGACGGTGAGGTCGCGAACATCAGTCGGGCCGCCGCCGCGCAAGACCTCGACGGACTCGATGACCTCGAGCGCGTTGCCGACTGCTTGGCCGAGGGGAACGTCCATCGGCGTCAGCCGGGCCACCGTCTTGACGTCGTGCTCGAGCCCGAGTCGCACCATGGTGTGGGCGAGGGTGGTGGCGGTCTCGCGGTCTTTGATGAAGGCCCCTCGTCCGACCTTCACGTCGAGGACGAGCGCTTCGGTACCTTCGGCGATCTTTTTGGACATGATCGACGACGAGATCAGCGGGATCGACTCGACCGTGGAGGTGACGTCGCGAAGTGCGTAGAGGCGCCGGTCCACCGGGGCGAGTGAGACGCCCGCCGCGCAGATCACTGCACCGACCGTTTCGAGTTGCTCGCGGATTTCTGAGACACTGAGTTGAGCGCGCCACCCGGGGATCGACTCGAGTTTGTCGAGCGTGCCGCCGGTGTGTCCGAGGCCCCGACCGGAGAGTTGCGGTACGGCCGCGCCACACGCAGCGACGAGGGGAGCGAGGATCAGTGAGATCTTGTCGCCCACACCGCCGGTCGAGTGCTTGTCGACGCTCGGACGAGAGAGGTCACGCAGATTGAGTCGCTCGCCCGAGTCAATCATGCGATCGGTCCACGTGCGTAGTTCGTGGACGCTGAGTCCGCGAAAGAAGATCGCCATGAGCAGCGCGGCCATCTGTTCTTCGGCCACCTCGTTGGCGTTGTATGCCCCGAGCACCCAGGCGATCATCTCGTCCGTGAGTTCATGCCCGTCTCGCTTCGTCGCGATGACGTCCAGCGCCGAGAAATCGCTCACGGGTTGCGTCGTACCGGCAAGTCGTCGGGACCGAATGCGTCGGGAAGCAACTCACTCAGTTGCTTCGGCTCGTGTCCTTCGCCACAGTCAATGAGCATGTCGGGTCCACCAAATTCGTACAGCAGTTGGCGACAGCGTCCGCAGGGCGCAATGGGTTGGCCGTCGCCGGCGACGATGCTCGCAGCGATGAGGCGTCCACCCTGGTGGCGGGCGAGATCACTCACGAGCGAACACTCGGCGCACAGGGTCAATCCGTAACTCGCGTTCTCGACATTGGAGCCGCTGATCAACTCACCGCTTGACGTCAGGGCCGCCGCGCCGACGCTCACGTGAGAGTACGGGGCGTAGGAACGCTGCGTCGCCTCGCGGGCCATGGCGCGCAAGGTATCCCAGTCAATCTCAAGGGTGCCCGTCATGTTTCTCACTGTACACTTTGCGCTCTGTGAACAATTTGTCTAGCTCTTCTCTCGTCACGTCCGAAGAAGTTGCCACCGCGCTGAGTGAGAATCGCGCGGTCGTCGCGCTAGAGACCACGATCATCGTCCAGGGTTTGCCCGCCCCTGTGAACCTCGAGGTCGCACGGGCCTGCGAGGCAGCGGTGCGATCGAGCGGCGCGACACCCGCCACCATCGGACTCTTCAACGGTTGCGTCGTCGTGGGTCTCACGATCGATGAACTCGAGCAGCTCGCCGACCCGCAGCGCCACTCGGCCAAACTCTCCGCTCGCGATCTCGGCGTGGCGCTCGCCACGGGCGCTGATGGCGCCACGACGGTCGCCGGCACGATCGCGGTGGCGCACCGTGCGGGCATCTCGGTGATGGCGACCGGAGGGCTAGGAGGCGTGCATCGTGACGCGTCGAGCAGCTTCGATGAGTCCGCAGACCTGGCGACGCTCGCCAGGACGTCGGTGCTCGTCGTGGCCTCAGGGGTGAAGTCGATCCTCGACATCGGCGCGACCCTTGAACGTCTCGATACCCTCGGCGTTCCCGTCGCCGGATACCAGACTCACGAGTTTCCTGGGTTCTATCGACGCGAGAGCGGCTTTGCCCTGGACTGGGCGCTAGCCAGCGCAAACGAGGCTGCGGCCGCGTTCGTGGCGCATCGCCAGTTCTCGCCGTCCGGATTCCTTGTCGCGAATCCGGTACCTCAAGATCATGAACTGGATCGCGCGCTGCACGACGAAGCCCTCGAGAACGCGCTATCGGTCGCCCGGGCGAGGGGCGTCACCGGTAAAGAAGTGACGCCGACCCTGCTCTCAGAGTTCGCCCGTCACACCCAGGGCCTGAGTGTGCAGGTGAATCGCGAACTGGTCGTCAATAACGCTCGCCTCGCGGGAGAGATCGCCACGTCCCTCGCCACGCTGTGACGAGTCGCGTCGTCGTGATCGGCGACGTCATGCTCGACGTGGTCGTACGTCCACTGACTCCGCTGGCGCCCACCAGTGACACGACGTCTCACATTCGTGTCGGCCGGGGCGGATCCGCGGCGAGTGTGGCCGTCGCAGTCGCTCGTATCGGCCACGACGTTCGCTTTCTCGGTGCCGCCGGCAATGACGGTTCGGCGGCGCTCGTACGCGCGGCGCTGGAGCAGGCGGGCGTGCACGTCGACTTTGAGTTCGTCGATGCGCCCACCGGAACCGTTGTCGCAATGGTGGGAGTTAGCGGGCAGCGCGCCATGCTCACGGACCGGGGCGCCAACTCCCACTTGAGCGAGTCGTTTGTGATGAGCAATCTGACGGATCCGTTCGAGCATCTCCACGTCTCGGGTTACCTTTTGCTCGATCCGTCGACTCGCGCCGTTGCAATGTCAGCGTTGGCGCACGCGACGAGCCGGGGATCCACGACGTCGATCGACGTGTGTTCCGTGGCGCCCCTGCAAGTACTGACGCCCGAGGTGTTTCTCGAGGTTACGAACGGGGCGACCTACTTGTTCGCGAACGAAGAAGAGGCGCTGGTGCTGAGCGGCCACGACGATGCCGCGAGCGCGCTGGATTTCCTGGCTCGACGCTTCGACGAAGTCCTCGTCACGCGCGGAGCGACCGGCGCGATTGCCGCGCGCGGTGCGATCCGCGCTGATGCAGAAGGTCTCGACGTGGTGGCGCTGGATACAACGGGGGCGGGTGACGCCGCGACCGGCGCGTACCTCGCAGCGAGGTTGCGCGGCGACTCGATCGAAGAAGCTCTCGCTGCGGCGATGGTGGCCGGCGCGCGGGCGGTACAGGACCTGGGCGCGAACTAGCCCGGTATGTAGGGTTTGCCGTCGGCGGCGGGCGGGCGCACCCGCCCGATGAGTCCCGCGACCACGGCGATCGTGATCAAGTACGGGAACATCTGGAGCACGTAGATCGACACGGGCACCTGGTAGGTGACGAGCTCGTAGGAGAGGTACACCGAGAGCCCGAAGATGATCGAGGCGACGAGCGCGCCCGAGGGGCGCCACTTGCCAAAGATCATGGCGGCCAGTGCGATGTAGCCCAGTCCTGAGGTGTAGCCCACCTGGAACTGACCTTGAGTTGCCATAAAGGCGACGCCACCCAGACCCGCGATGGCGCCACCCAGGATCACGTTGATGTAGCGCAGGCGAATCACGTGGATGCCCACCGTGGCGGCCGCCTGGGGGTGTTCGCCCACCGCGCGCACGTGCAGGCCGTACTGGGTCTTAAAGAGCGCGAAGGAGACGACGAAGATGAGCACGATCATCGCGTACCAAAAGCCCGACTGATTGAAGAAGACCGGTCCGATGAGGGGGATCTTGTAGAGGAGCGGGATGGCCAGGTTCGGTGCGGTGTTGCCGGTGTTGAACTGGGGAAACGGCGTGAGCACCTGAAGGTTGAGGTACGACGAGAGGCTCGAGAGCATGGTGACGAGCACGATGCCCACGATGATCTGGTCGGTCTGATAACGCAGCGAGAAAAAGGCCAGCAGCGCGCCGATCAGCCCACCGATCACAATGCCGCCGACGGCGGCGTAGAAGAAGTTGCTGGTGGTCGAGGCGATCATGCTGCCGAGGAACGCCCCGGCGATGAACTGACCCTCAATGGCGATGTTCACCACACCGGAGCGCTCGCACATGATGGCCGAGAGCGAGCCGAACACAAGCACCATGACCGTCGCACTCGCGCCCACCAGCAACGAGGTCACGTTGATGAAGTTGATCGGCGAGGGTCCCGGTCCGCGCGAGGCCCACACCAGCAGCGTGAAGAGAAAGAGCAGCGAGACGATGCCGAATCGACCCATCACGAAGCGCCGTGGCCGATGCCACAGGACCTCGACGCCAATGAGAATCATGACCACCCCGATGGCGATGTTCGTCCAGTGGCTGTCGAAGGTCAGTGCACCGGTGTGCCAGGGCGCATTCACGATGCTGAGCGGGTCGAAGGTCAGTTGCGAGTGCGAGCCCGCGCGGGTCCCGAGGCCGAAGACGAAGAGAGAGAACAGGCCAGTCGCGATGATGATCGCACCGATGACCGGCGTGCGGCGATTGCGTGCGACCGGCTCTCGCGGACGCAGGACCTCGGCGACGTCGTCGATCACGCTCATGAGCCCCACCCCGTAGTGGACAGAGTGATCATGGACGTGGGCGCCTTCTTCAGCCGGAAGATCTCTTTCACGAGAACCGGCGTCGCGACGAAGAGCACGATGGCCGACTGGATCACGGTGGCGAGGTCGAGGGGAATGCCGGTGAGGGCCTGCATATTGCGTCCGCCCACGCCGAGGGCCGAGAAGAGAATCGAGGCCCACACGATCCCCATGGGACGGTTGCGCCCGAGCAGCGCGATGGTGATGGCGGTAAAGCCAATACCCGCGGTCCCGATGAGGAAACCGCCGTCGATGTAGTGGGTGGTGCTCGCGACCTGCACGTAGCCGGCCAGACCGGCCAGGCCACCCGAGATCAGAAACACGACGATGACGACGACCTTGGCGTTGATACCCGAGGCGCGCGCCGCCAAAGGGTTGGCCCCGGTCACCCGGAAGTCGAAGCCGAGCGATGAGCGATTGAGCAGCCACCAGGCAAAGACCACGACAATCGCGGCGACGAAGACGCCGTAACTCACCCGCAGGCCCGACTTCGTGCCGAAGAGTGGCGAGAGGATGGCCGTGGGATCGATGGTTCGTCCGATGTCGTTGCTCTGACCGGGCTCCTGAAACGGCGTGGAGAGCACGGCGAACAACAAGAACGCGTAGGTGACGTAGTTGAACATCAACGTCACGATCACCTCGTGCGCGCCGGTGTACGCCTTGAGGAATCCGGGCACGGCACCGCACACCATGCCGCCGATGATCGCGCCGATCAGCGAGAAGGGCAGGTGAATGAAGGTCGGCAGATTGATCATCGAGCCCACCACCGCTCCGGCGATGCCGCCGATCACGGCTTGGCCGTTCGCGCCGATGTTGAACAGACCGGTCTGAAACGAGATACCCACACCGATGCTGATGATGATGAGCGGTGTCGCGTAAGTCAGCGTCTCAGAGATCGGGGTCAGTGAACCGCTCCAGTTCTGACCAGTAGTGACGGAGTGCCAAAAAGACGCGGGGTCCACGATTGACCCGGTGAAGATATCGCGGTACGCGGCCGCGACGTTGTTGAAGGTGACGTTAAGCGCGTGGGGAAAGCCGTCCCAATGGTCGAAGATGCCCCGCCACGCATCGAGGACCACGGGCGTGGTGGTCGCGATGACGATGGCGCCGAAGATGAGGCCGAGCACGATGGCCAGGGCGGCAATCACTAAAGGGTTGGCCGAGGAGTAGCGCTTCCATAGCGACGGCCTGATTTCGGTGGGCTCGATTGCGTCGGTGGTGACGACCTCGTCAGACACCGGCCGACTCCATGGTGGTGCCGGCCATCAGGAGCCCAATGGACTCACGAGAGATGGAGGGGTCAACGACGCCGCTGATGCGGCCCTCGTACATCACCGCGATACGGTCGCCCAGCGCGTAGACCTCGTCCAGCTCAGAACTCACAATGAGCGAGCCCTTGCCGCGATTGCGGAAGTCGATGATCTGGCGATGCACGTACTCGATCGATCCCACATCCAGTCCGCGCGTGGGTTGCGAGGCGACGAGAAAGACGGGGTCCCGAGAGAGCTCCCGCGCGACGATCACTTTTTGCTGGTTACCCCCCGACAGCGATCCGGCGGGAGCTTGGATGGAGGTCGTGCGAATGTCAAAGTCCTTGACCAGTTTCTTGGCGTTGGCGTTGACGGCGGCGAGGTTCCTCGTGCCGTGACTGGCGAAGGGGGCACGACGAGGGGTATTGAGGACGAGGTTGTCGGCGACCGACATCGTGAGGACCAGTCCGTCACGCTGGCGGTCTTCAGGAATGTGGCCGAGCCCGGCGTCCAGCGCCTGGCGCGGCGAGAGGTGGGTGATGTCTTTTCCGTGCAGACGAATGGTGCCCGATTCGACGTGCCGCATGCCCACGAGGGCCTCGACGAACTCGGTCTGGCCATTGCCCTGGACACCCGCGAGGGCGAGGACCTCGCCCTCGGCGACGTCGAGCGAGACGTGGTCGACCGCGATGAGACCGCGGTCGTCTAAGACGACGAGGTCGCGAACCTCGAGCGCGTTCGCCCCGGGGGAGTACGCCGTTTTTTCGACGACGAGCTGGACTTCTCGTCCCACCATCAACGACGCCAGCTCGGTCTCGGACGCGCTGGGCTCGGCGGTGCCCACCACCTTGCCGAGTCGGATCACCGTAATAACGTCGGCGATGGCCTTCACTTCTTTGAGTTTGTGGGTGATAAAGAGGATCGACTTGCCGGCGTCGGCGAGCGAGCGCATGATCGCCATCAACGCGTCGATCTCCTGGGGGGTGAGGACGGCCGTTGGTTCGTCGAGAATGAGAAGTTCTGCGTCGTGGCTGAGGGCCTTGAGGATCTCGACGCGCTGCTGGAGGCCCACCGGGAGGTTCTCGACGACCGCGTTGGGGTCGACTTGCAGCTTGAAGCGCTGGGAGAGCTCGCGAATCTCTTCGGTCGCCTTCTTGTAGTTGATGCGGTTCAGCGACTTGGTCGGCTCGAAACCGAGCACGACGTTCTCGGCCACCGTGAACACGGGGACCAGCATGAAGTGCTGGTGCACCATGCCAATGCCACGACGCACGGCCTCGCCGGAGTCAGCGAACTTAACGACCTCACCGTCAATGAGGATCTCGCCCTCGTCGGGGTGCAAAAGCCCGAAGAGCACATTCATGAGCGTGGACTTACCGGCGCCGTTCTCGCCCAACAGCGAGTGAATTTGACCGGGTTCAACTTTGAGGCTGATGTGGTCGTTGGCGGTCAGCGAACCGAAGCGCTTGGTAATGCCGCGTAGCTCAAGTTGCATGAGGAATCATCGTATGCCGCGACAAAGACCCGGGGAAGATCCCCGGGTCTTTGTCGCGGCGAGCGACGTGCTCTTTAGCTCGGGGTCGCCGGGTAGCTGTTCGGGTTAACCGAGATGGTGCCTGCGATGACGCCGGCCTTGGCTGCGCTGATCTTGGCCTTGAGTGAAGCAGGAACGCTGACTCCGCCGTACTCCAACGCCGTGCCGTTGTTCTTCAGTGTGCCGATGTAGGAGCCGGCCTTGAAAGTGCCCTTGGCGGCTGACAACACGGCGGCTTCTACCGAGGGCTCGACGCCCTTGGCAACGGTGCCGACAAAGTACTTGCAGTCCGCAGCGTCCGACTCACATCCGTTGGAGTCGACCCACATCACGTAGTGACCAGCACCCGCAGCCTGCGCCGCGGCGACGGAACCAAGTCCCACCGAGCCCGCCACCGGGAAGACGATGTCCGCACCTTCAGAGAAGAAGGTCGTGGTGTCGGTCTTGCCCGCGGTCTGGTCGGTGAAGTTACCAATGAACGTGCCCTTACCGTTGCAGGTCGCGAGGTTGCACGTACCCTTCGCAGGGGTCCAACCCAGCACCTTGACCGTCTTGTGATACTTCTTGTCGTAGTAACGAACACCCGCCACGTAGCCGTTCATGTACAGGGTGACAGCCGAGAAGTTCTCTCCGCCGTACTCCGCCACGGTGCCCGTCTTGGTCATGCCCGCGGCCAGAATGCCACCGAGGAATCCGGCCTGGTCCGTCTCGTACTGCAGCGCCAGGACGCTCGTACCGGTCTTCACCGCCGGCGCGTCGTCCACGATTGCGAACTTCTGGCTCGGGTGCGCGTTGGCGGCGTTCTTGGTCGCCGTGTCCATCAAGAAGCCGACGGTCACGATGATGCCGCACTTCTCTGAGATGAACGTGTTGATGTTCGGCGCGTAGTCCGACGACGAGGTCGACGACAGGTATGACGGGGTGATGTTGCTATCCACCTTCGCCGCGGCCTTCAGGCCGTCCCACGCTGACTCGTTGAACGACTTGTCGTTAATGCCGCCGGTGTCGGTGACGACGCAGGCTTTGAATTTGCCCGCGGCCGAAGCCGTTCCTCCCGTCGTTGCCAATCCCACCGTCAAGGTGCCCAGGACCAATGCGCTTGATCCAGCCACCATGACGAGGCGACGAAATCTCCCCATGAAACTCTCCCTTATTCGTTTGTCAACCTGAAGGTTGTCCGCAGGTGCGACACGCTCCCGACACAGCGATGTTTCCCCGTGGATTTGTCAAACGTGACAATAGCCCCGAACGTCCCGGCAATTTGGGGGCGCCCCGGCCATTATTCAGGATTCGCTCGAGCAGACCAACTCTCTACGAAGCGGTCGCTCGCCCGGTCAGTCGTGGTATGAGAACGGTGAGCGCGAGGGCGAGCAGCGCGATCACCGCGGAGATCTGAAACGCTCGCTGATAGCCGTCAGTGAGCGCCGCCTTCTGCGAGACGCTGTGCATAACCGATGCGGTTCGGTCCGTGGCCACCGTGGCGAGTGCGGCCAAGGCGAGCGACCCTCCCACCTGACGCGCCGTGTTGAGGACACCGGAGGCGAGCCCCGCGTCCGCTCGGTCGACACCCGAGGTGGCCGACATCGCCAGCGGAGAAAACAAGATTCCCATAGCAAAGGCCGTCACAAAAGCTGGTTCAATGACGTGTCCCCAGAAGCTGCTGTCGGGCTGGATGAGTGAGAGCCAGAAGAATCCGAGCGTGGCCAGGGTGGCGCCGATCTGCAACAGTGGGCGGACACCCACCTTCGCGATGAGGCGAGACGAGATCTGTGCACCCACGATGATGGCGATCGCCGGCGCCATGAACGCCAGGCCTGCCTTCACCGGTCCGTAGCCCAAGACCAACTGGAAGTAGTACGTCAGGAAGTACCACATCGCGAAGAAGACTCCGCCGACCAGCACCATGATCGCGTTGGCCGCCGAGAGCGCCCGCGAGCGGAAGATGTGAAAGGGCACCAGGGGGTGCGAGGCGACTTTGGCCTCCCAGAAGAAAAAGATCGCGATCAAGACGAGCCCGCCTAACAGCCACTCGAGAGTGAAGCTTGACGTCCAGGCGTGGGTGGTGGTGTTCACCACCGCGTAGATCACCGACGCCAGACCCGCGGTCACGAAGACGGCGCCGGTGACGTCAAGTTTGGCGGTGGCGTCTCGGTTGCGCATCTCTTGGAGATAGAGCGCTGCGGTCACGCCAGCGATGATGCCGAGAGGCACGTTGATGAAGAAAATCCAGCGCCACGACACGAGGCCGGTGAGAACACCGCCGAGCAGTGCGCCCACGGCACCGCCGGCGCCCGCGACCGCGCTCCACGCCCCAATCGCCTTGGGGAGACGGGGTCCACGGAAAGTGGTCACGATGATGGTGAGCGTCGCCGGCGACAAGATGGCTCCGCCGATGCCCTGAATTGCGCGCACCGTAATCATCTCGGTGCCGTTGTGTGCCAGGCCGGCGCCGATGCTCGCGAGGGTGAAGACGGCCATGCCCACCAGATAGACGTGTCGGCGTCCGAAGTAGTCGGCCGCACGACCACCGAGCAACAAGAAGCCCGCGAAGGTGAGGACGTACGCGTTGATCACCCACTGCGCGCTCGAGTAGGTGAAGTGCAGGTCGTGACCCATGCGGGGCAGAGCCACGTTGACGATCGAGACGTCCAGGACCACCATGAACTGCGCGATGCACGCGATCGACAGGATGAGCCAATCGGGAGCGTGCCGCAGTGGCGCTTCGGTTACGAGCGTCTCCTCAGACATCACGAGAGTGTATGGGAACCGTGAGACCTCGCATCACAGGTGAATGACTCGCCGATAAATCGGCCACACTGGATGCATGGTTGCTCAGTACATCTTCACCATGCGAGACCTTCGTCGCTTCTATCCGCCCGATCGCGAAGTCCTGCGCGGCATCAATCTCTCCTTTTATCCAGGGGCCAAAATCGGCGTGATCGGCGCCAACGGCTCGGGTAAGACCTCGTTGCTGCGGATCATGGCGGGTCTGGACGACGGCTTCACCGGCGAAGCGCGGCTCACGCCCGGCTTTAGCGTCGGTTATCTGCCCCAGGAGCCCCAACTCGATCCGACCAAGGACGTCGTGGGCAACGTGGCCGACGGCGTGGCCGAGCAGCGTGACCTGTTGATCCGATTCAACGAAGTGTGCGCGGCGATGGGCGACCCCGACGCCGACTTCGACGCCCTGCTCGCCGAGCAGGCGGACCTGCAGACCAAGATCGACGCGGCGAACGCCTGGGACTTGGAGCGGACCCTCGAAATCGCAATGGATGCGCTGCGGGTTCCGCCCCCCGACGCTGACGTCACCACACTCTCGGGCGGGGAGCGTCGTCGCGTCGCACTCTGTCGACTCCTCCTGTCCAAGCCCGACTTGTTACTGCTCGACGAACCGACCAACCACCTCGACGCCGAGTCCGTGGCGTGGCTGGAGCGTTTCTTGCAGGAGTACAGCGGCACGGTGGTCGCCATCACCCACGACCGCTACTTCCTCGACAACGCGGCCCAATGGATTCTCGAACTCGATCGTGGGCACGGCATTCCGTGGGAAGGCAACTACTCCTCGTGGTTGGAGCAGAAGCAAGAGCGCCTGGCCGCCGAAGAGAAGGCCGACAGCGCCCGCCGCGCGTCACTGCAGCGAGAGCTGGAGTGGATCCGCTTGTCGCCGCGCGCTCGCCAGAGCAAGGGTAAGGCGCGCGTCACCTCGTATAACCAGTTGGTCGCCGAGGCCGAGTCGGCGGATCGTAGAGCCGACAAGTTGGAGATCGCGATACCGCCGGGTCCGCGCTTGGGCGACGTCGTCGTCAACGCCGAGGGTCTCACCAAGGGATTTGAGGATCGACTCTTGATCGAGGACCTCACCTTTCTGCTGCCGCCGGGGGGCATCGTCGGTGTCATTGGCCCGAACGGCGCGGGCAAGACGACGTTGTTTCGCATGATGGTCGGCCAGGAGAAGCCCGATGCGGGAACGATCGACGTCGGTTCGACGGTCCAGTTCGCCTACGTCGATCAGTCCCGCGACAACCTCGATCCCGAGGCCACAGTCTTTGACGAGATCAGCGGCGGTCAGGAGCACATGATGATCGGCTCGCGAGAGATTCACGCGCGGGCCTACGTGGCCAGTTTTGGTTTCAAGGGGAGCGACCAGCAGAAGAAGGTGGGCGAGATCAGCGGCGGCGAGCGCAACCGCGTGCAACTCGCCAAGGTCTTGCGGAGTGCGGGCAACGTCCTATTGCTGGACGAACCGACGAACGACCTCGACGTCGATACGCTGCGCGCTCTTGAAGACGGCCTGCTGGACTTTCCCGGGTGCGCGGTGGTGATCAGTCACGACCGGTGGTTCCTCGATCGCATTTCGACCCACGTGTTGGCCTTCGAAGACGACGCCGTGGTGCGGTGGTTCGAGGGCAACTTCTCGGACTATGAAGCCGAGCGACACAAGCGACTGGGCACCGACGCTGACCAGCCGCACCGGTTGCGCTACAAGCCAATTACTCGGTAAGGGACCTAAGGTCTACGTCGTGGCGAAGGGCACCGACTACCAGACGTATCTGCGCATCAATGACCTGTTGCAACTTCAGATTCCCTTGACTGAAGATGCGCCCGACGAGTTGCTCTTCATTGTCGTGCACCAGTCCTACGAACTCTGGTTCAAGGTGATGATCGATGAACTAACGCGCGCGGCGGACGTGCTGCACGCCAACGAGCCCTGGCGCGCGATCTCCCACTTGCGCCGCACCATCGAGATAGAGAAACTCCTGCTCACGCACCTGCGCCTCCTCGACACCATGTCCCCCGAGGGTTTTCTGCAGTTCCGTGACCCGCTCGATCCGGCCTCGGGCTTCCAGTCGGCGCAGTACCGAGCCATCGAATTCTTGAGTGGCGGCGGCGACCCCAAGACGCTCACCTTCGACTTCTTTGACGATGAACAACGCGCGTGGCTCGCCGAGGTCGCCGCGCGACCCAACGTCTGGACCGGATTTGAGACGTCCCTGCGCGCGTCGACCGAGGCCAAGGACGATGAGTCGCTCCTGGATCTGGTCACCGACCTGTATCGACATCACGACACCGCGCCGCTCACGTCCCTGCACGCGGTCGCCGAGTTGTTGGTCGATCACGACGGCAATTTCGCCCTGTGGCGCTATCAGCACATGATGATGGCCGCCCGACAGATCGGCAATCGACAAGGCACGGGAGGCAGTGCGGGTATGGCCTACCTCGAGACCACGGTCGCCCGACGCTTCTATCCCGATCTCTGGGAAGTGCGGTCCGTACTGTGACAACGCGCGACGACTGTCTCGCCCGCGATCGCGCCGATGCGCTAGCACCACTGCGCGAGCTCTTCGCCCTGAACGACGGGCAGATCTACCTCGACGGCAACTCGCTCGGTCCGGTGTCGTCGACGGTGACTACTCGTGTGCGAGCGGCGCTTGACGAGCAGTGGGCGACGGGTCTGGTGCGAAGTTGGGGCGAGTGGATGGAGTGGCCGACACGACTGGGGGACCGTGTGGCTCACCTGATCGGAGCCAAGCCCGACGAAGTGCTGGTGGCGGATACGCTCACCATCGCCATCGCCAAGCTCATGGGCGCCGCCCTCGATCAGCGTCCTGATCGCCACGTGGTGATCACCGACTCCGCCAACTTTCATTCCGACCTCTACATCATCAACGAGATCGCGGCGAGGTACCAGCGCCCGATCACGGTCAAGACCATCGATCGCAACACGCTGGCCGAGCACCTGAACGATGACGTCGCGTTGGTCGAGTTCACGCACGTGGATTTTCGCACCGGCGAGATGCTCGACCTCGCCGGGGTCACCCGACAGGTCCACGACGCCGGAGCGCTGATGCTCTGGGACTTTGCCCACTCGACCGGGGCGGTTCCCCTCGACGTCGAGGAAGCGGACGTTGACTTCGCGGCTGGCTGTGGCTACAAGTACCTCAATGGTGGCCCGGGCTCACCGGCTTTCCTGTACGTGCGATCCAAGTGGCAGGGGGTGGTGAGCAATCCGCTGCCGGGTTGGCTCGGGCACGCTCGACCGTTTGACTTCGAGATGACCTTCGAAGCGGCCAAGGGCATCCGCTCTTTTTTGACCTCGTCGCCCTCCATCTTGGGTCTCGCGGCTCTCGACGGCGCCCTCGACGTCTTTGATCGCACCTCGATGACCGAACTGCGCGAAAAGAGCCTGGGTTTGACGGACCTCTTCGTCGAGCTGGTGGAGTCGCGACTGCCGGGCGCGTTCGATGTGGTGACCCCGAGAGAGCATGATCGCCGAGGTAGTCAGGTGGCGCTTCGTCACGACGAGGCCTACGCGATCGTCCAGGCGATGATCGCGAACGGCGTGATTGGCGACTTCCGTGACCCGGATGTCGCGCGCTTCGGCTTTACGCCCCTGTACCTTCGCTACGTCGATGTTTACGACGCGGTGGAGCGACTGGTCGAGGTGATGGGCTCTCGCGCCTACGAAGATCCGGCGTATCGAGTCCGCAGCGCCGTCACCTGAGTCGATCTCGTCACCCATCTGATCAGGTATTTCATTTGAAACTTCGATCGGGCCTTGACAAACGACTGATAACGATATATCGTTATATACATAAATCTATCGAAAGGAGACATTTATGTCACACCGAGAACACTCGGAACACTCGCCCTTCCGGCGAGGCAGGAACGCAGACGGCAGTGAGGCCAACGGGGTCCGCGGAGGCGAACGTCGCCGCCATGGACCGCACCGGGCCGGTCACCGCGAGGAGGGCCGCGAGAGCGAGTTCTCTGAGCGGGGCGGTCGCGGACGGGGTCGCGGTCGACGCGGCGACGTGCGCTTTGCCGTCCTGGCCCTGCTCAGCGAGCGGCCGATGCACGGCTACGAGATGATGCAGGAGCTGTCGGAACGCTCGCGAGGGATGTGGCGGCCGAGTCCCGGCTCGCTGTACCCCGCGCTCCAGCTACTGGAGGACCAGGGACTCGTTCGATCGGAGACCGCCGAAGGACGTCGTCAGTTCACACTGACCGACGCCGGGCGCGTCGAGTTGCACGCCCGTCCCCGAGCCTTCGCGCCGTGGGAGTCGATCCTGCACGACGCTGACCAAAGCGACGTGGCGCTGCGCGCCGCGATGAAGCATGTCGTTGTCGCGGTGCACCAAGTCACCGAAGCCGGCACGACCGAGCAGAAGGAAAAGGCGGAGGCGTTGCTCAAGGAGCTTCGTCGCCAGATGTACCTGCTGCTCGCGGAGTCACTCGCCCCGCGCGAGGACGACGCACCCAGCGCCTAAGGCGATCTGCGTGAGGCCCGGGCCCGAAAGGGCCCGGGCCTTTTTTAGATTCTGCGCCGACGAATGCCGCGCCACGAGTAGCGCACGACGAGTGAGAGAACACCGAGGGCGAGAAGGGCAAAGAGCACCGGCCCGGCGAGTCGAATCAGCCACTCAAACCCGGTGACGAATCCGCTCACGCTGTCGTGAAAGGCCTTATTGAGGCCGGTGCGGTGGGTGGTGGGGGTGTGATGGTGGGGCGTGGCGACGTGCACGGTGAGTGTCGCGTAGGTCGTCTGGTGGTTCAGGACATTGAGCTGTCCCTGCTCCTGCTCGATCTGGCTCTGAATCTGGTTGATCTGGGCCTGCACAGCGAGGATCGCACTGATCGTCGTGGCGCGCGTCATGATCGCGAGGTACTGGTTCAGCGACACCTTGAGAGCACTGATGCGCGCCTGATAGTCGACGTACTCGCTCGTGACGTTGTTGGAGTTGGTCGACAGAGACGTGGTGTGGCCCACGCCCTGAACTTGGGACACGAGATGGTGAAACGAAGTTTGCGGTACCTCGAGAACGATGTAGGCCGTCGTGAAGGATCGCGGCACTCGCGCGCCGGTGGCCGCCTGGCTGCTCTCGACATATCCGTGATCGCGCTCAGCGATGGCAGTCAGGTTGCTGAGCGCGGTCTCAATGTGGTGTTTCGTCACCGTGATCGCGATCGTGCCCGTCGACTCGATGCGCTGAGGGGTCGCCGCCGGACTTGAATGCGCCCCCGTGGCAGTTGTCCCTCGCGCGGAGGCCGCGCCGCCGACGCTCAGATTCTTCGTCCCGGGCGCCGGAAAGCCCGAACCGGTGATCGTCACCGGTGGCACCTCGCCGTGCACGAAGATCTTCGCGGGCGCGTTCTGGTGGATGGCGAGCGGTACTCCCACCGCGAGGGCGATGACGAGGGCGGCTGCGCCCAGCGCCACGCGGCGAGTTCGACTCGGCTCGCGCACGAGTCGCGTCGCTCGCGACTCGGACCGGCTTTCGTCGCGAATCTGTTCAAAGAGGTGCTGTGACCCCCCACCAGATACGACAACGGCATCGGCAGTCTCGCGCAACGCCGCGCGGAGTGTGTCTTCATCAATCATGGTCATCCGGTCACCTCATCGTTGAACGAGTGCGGAGCGTGGTCTCGCAGGCCGGCGTGTTCGCCAAGTCGCCGTCGAGCTTCACTGAGCCGCGACTTCACGGTGCCAGGCTTACGCCCGATCGCGATGGCGATCTCGCGTTCGCTGAGGTCGGCGTAGTAGCGAAGGACGACCACGACGCGCAAGTGCACGGGGAGGCCCTTGAGCGCATCGGTCATGTCGTTGACGACAGCGAAACGATCGCTTGCGTCCTCGAAGTCGGGTGTCGCGTCGAGGTCGTGATCCGCCGCGCTATGGACTCGACGAGGAACGTCGCGACGCAACTTCGAGTTACACGTGTTCACCACCACTCGATACAGCCACGCGCGTACGCTGGATTCTTGAGCGATCGAGTGCCGAAACTTCCAGGCGCGAAGGAAGGCTTCCTGCACGGCGTCTTCGGCGTCGGAGCGATTACCCAGGATCAAGTACGCGGTTCGAACGGACTGGGGATAGCTCTCTTCCAGCAACGCGGCGAGGTCGCTCACGTCGTTAGCCTGACACGCAGAGGGATCGGCTGATCGGGGAAGGAGACGCCCATACCTATACAGACGCTGCGGCGCAGCGAAAGGTTCGCGGAAATTGTGGCGGGGAGTGCGACGTGAGCGGTTCCCGGGCCACGCCGACGCCGACGTGGCCCTTTCGGCCCGGTGTGCGGGCGGTGGGTGGACCGCTGCGCGATCTGGTTCTCACTCGAATCGCCAAACACTGGGTCACCCTCAACGTCGATGGGAAGGAGAACATCGACGGGCTCACGACGAGCGCGCTGTTCATCTTCAATCACACCGACGACTTTGATGTGCCGATCCTTTACGCGGCGGTACCACCCAAGATCCGTCGGCGTCTCTCGGTGGCGGTTGGAGCCAACATCATGGACGATCATCCCATCCTCGCCTTCGTTTCTCGGTTCTTCTACGCCGGATTTGCGTTCTCCCGCGTCCCGCCGTTTCGAGCGAGTCTGCGCTACGTCGGCGAACTCGTAGCGTCTGGCCGCCATGTGCTGCTCGCCCCCGAAGGCGAACTCAGCGAGAACGGCGAACTAGGAGAGTTCAAGCCCGGAATCGGACTCCTGGCGATCAAACTCGGCGCGCCGGTGGTTCCGATGAGAATCGACGGTCTCCACGGCACTGTACCGATGCACGCCTGGTGGCCCAAGCGCCATTCGACAGTCACTGTGCATATCGGTACGCCGCTTACTTTCTCCAGAGACGACAAACCGAGGGATGTGGCACTCGCTCTGCGCGAGTCCGTGCGGAGCCTCTAGCTACTTGCGATACGAGAAGAAGCCCTCACCAGACTTTCGACCGAGCAGTCCCGCCGCCGTCATTCGTGAGAGCAGCGGGGGCGGCGCGAGGTGAGGTTCCTTGAACTCGTCGTAGAGCGACTCGGCGACCGCGAGGGTGGTGTCGAGGCCGATAAGGTCGGTGAGCGCGAGAGGTCCCATGGGGTGCGCGCAACCCTCGACCATTCCGGTGTCGATATCTTCGGCACTCGCGTATCCGCCTTCGACCATCCGGATCGCCGAGAGCAGATACGGGATCAGCAGCGCGTTCACCACGAAGCCCGCCCGATCTGGCGACGTGATGACCTTCTTGCCCAGGATGTCCCTGGCGTAGTCGATGGCGCGTTGGGTCGTCTCGGGGCTCGTGCGCAGCGACGAGATCACTTCGACCAGGCGCAGCACCGGCACCGGGTTGAAGAAGTGCATTCCCACGACCTGTTCGGGACGTTTCGTCGCCATGGCCACAGTGATGATCGGAATGGACGAGGTGTTGGTCGCCAGGATGGCGGTGGGATCGGCGACCGCTTCGTCGATGCGGCGAAAGATATCCAGTTTGAGAGCTTCGTTTTCGGCGATTGCCTCGATCACCAGCTCTCGATCGGCGAGGTCACCGACGTCGGTGGAGAACGTGAGGTTGCTCTTTATCCTCGCTGCGTCCTCGTCGGTCAACTTGAGCGACGCCACGGCGCGCGCGAGTGACTTGTCGACTCGCTGGCGACCGGCTTCGAGTGTGGCCTCGTCGGACTCAATCACGATGACCTGGGCGCCGGCCCCGGCGGTGACCTCGGCGATGCCCGATCCCATGAGCCCGCAACCTACGACGCCGATGCGATTCACTTGATCCTCCTTGGCACGCGAGTTGAGTCGCGGTTGAGTTTAGAACGGTCCTCCGACCCAGTTTTCGGCCGATTGCCGATGACTACGATGGTCGGGCAGATCTCATCTTGTGAAGGAGTTCGTTGATGGACACGGTCAATGTCATTGTGGAGATCCCGCGGTTCAGCCAGAACAAGTACGAATACGACCACGACAACCACACCATTAAGTTGGACCGTCACCTCCTCGTGGCGATGGGCTATCCGGCCGAGTATGGCTTCATCCCCGACACGTTGGGCGGCGACGGGGATCCCCTCGACGCGCTCGTCATTACCGAGTTCCCGACGTTTCCCGGTTGCCTCATCGAGAGCAAGATCCTGGGCGTGTGCAACATGATCGACGAGAACGGTCGCGACGAAAAGCTCATCGCGGTGCCGTCCTACGACAAAAAGTGGAAGTCGGCCAACGACATCGGCGACGTACCGGCGGAGATTCTCGAGAGAATTCGCCATTTCTTTACCGTGTACAAGGATCTCGACGAGGGTAAGTGGGTCAAGGTGGAGAACTATGCCGGTCGCGACGAAGCCCTCCAGATACTCCAGGACGCCCGCGACCGCTACGTCCCGTAGGCATCGGGGCATCACCACCGAATTCGAAAGACAGATTTCTTGTGAAGGCTGAACAGTTCCCCGCGCGTCTCCAACCGCTGCTGCGCGCGTTCCACATTGACTTCGACGGACCCCCGCCTCCGTCGCCGTTACGGCTTCTCGTCGCGTCGCTGGTCGCGCTCGGGGGATCGCTGCTCGCGGACTGGCTGCTCGTGAAACTCGGGGTGCACGTTTTTCCGTCGACTCGCGGATTCGCTCACTTTCAGTTCGGCGACTACGCCAAGCTGACGATCATCGGTGTCGTGATCGCCTGTGCGGGTTGGCCGCTCTGCACGGCCGTTACCTCGCAACCTCGGCGACTGTATTTCCAGGCCGCCGTCGTGATCACCATCGTTCTCTTCGCGCCGGACGCCTACATCTGGCACAACGGTGCGTCGGGCACGGCTGTCTTCGTGCTCATCTGGATGCACATCGCCATCGCGATCATCACGTACAACTCATTGGTTCGCCTGGCGCCCGCGGGTCGAAGTACGCCGCGAGCACGGCACGCTCGCTGACCGCCGGCGGTCGCAGTTTCGGCGTGACAAACTTGTCTCATGCGAACACGCTCAGCGGGCATGTGGTGGGGAACGTCAATTGAGTCCCCCGATCCGGCGGCTCTCGGGAGTTTCTATTCGCAGTTGCTCGAGTGGCCGATTGTCCACGAGGAAGTGGGAACCACCATCGTGTCGGCGCCCGAGGGGCCGATCTACCTCGTATTTCAATCGGCGTCCGGATACCAACCTCCGGTGTGGCCACCGGAAAGCGGTGAGCAGCGCCCGATGATGCACTTTGATTTCCAAGTGGACGACCTTGATGCCGCTGTCGCCGACGCGCTCGCGCTGGGAGCAACGATCGCCTCCCATCAGCCCCAACCCAACGTTCGCGTCCTCTTTGATCCAGCGGGTCATCCCTTTTGCCTGTGTCGAGAACAGGACTGACTTCTCCCTCTTTCTGCGTTCGCTTCGATTGGAATTAAATGTGAATCTTCTCGACCCTCGGATGACTGGTGACCGACTGCGGGGATAGGACGTTCAAGGCGACATTGAACCACGACGCTGCCGTATGTTGAGGGGAACGGGCACGATCGGTGCCCAAAGGAGTGTGGGCATATGGAGATCATTCGTAACCCCGACGGCAGTTTGGTGGTACCAATACCCGAAGGTCGACATCCCGACTCGGCTGACGTGGAGGGTGAGGCCAGCGAGAACGAGGTGGCCGAGCCCACCACTCGGGTGCTTCATCCCGGAGAGGGTGGCTACAACGAGGCCCTGGCTGAGTGGGATCATCAGCAAAACCCCGATCGGGAACCGGCCGTCTCGACGGCGAGTGGACGAGAAGAAGCCATGATCGTGGTGCACAACGTGGCCGAGTCGCCCAATCATGACGTCGCCGGTGCCCTCAAGGACGTCCACGACTCAGAAGCGAGCGGCGAAGCGTTGCGCCACGTACTGGTGGGAGGAACTCACTCGGTCGAGGCGTTCTCCGAAGAAGTGGCTGAGGCCGAAGGCGGCGAACCGCTCCCGGCGCACAAGATGACCAAGATCATTGGCGAGGTGTTAGCCGAGCTCGACAAGTAGGCGCTTCGCACGCGGACGTGCGGTGGAAGAGTATTATCTAGTACTTCCATTGGAATTGAGTGATTATCGCGGGCTGCCCCGACCGCCGTAGAACCGAGCTCCTGTAGACCCCGCGACGAGAGAGAACATGTCCACGGCACTTGTCACTTCACCGTCGACATCGCACTCTCGCTGGCATCGACTTCGCACCCGAGCGGTGGGTGGCCTGTTCGTAGGCGGTGGTGGGGCGCTCATCGTTGCCTACCTCTCGCTCATCGTTCTCATCCCCATCGCCGCGTTGGTGTGCCACGGCCTCAACCTGGCCGTCTCGACCAATGGGGCAGGCGTGGAGTTCTGGCGCTGGCACGTGTCGGTCGGCTGGCACGCGTTCTGGGCCGCGATCACTGCACCCGGAGCCGAAGAGGCGACGTTCTTGTCCCTGTGGCTCTCGCTCGCGGTGGCGGCGATCAACTCGGTGATGGGCCTCGCGATCGCCTGGGTGCTCGTGCGCGACAAATTTGTCGGCAAGGGACTGGTGGAGTCCGCCATCGACCTGCCCTTCGCTCTGCCCACCATCGTGGCGGGCGTCGTGCTCCTCGCCATCTACGGCGTCGACAGTCCCATCCACGTCGACCTGTTCGAAACGTGGATGGGTCTGATGGTGGCACTGCTCTTTGTCACGCTGCCCTTTTCTGTGCGCGCCGTCCAGCCGGTGCTCGCCTCACTGGATCTCGAGAGCGAGTCGGCTGCCCGCACGCTCGGCGCGGGCAACGTGCGCATCTTCTTTCGCGTGGTGCTGCCCTCGATCTGGCCGGCGGTACTCGGCGGATTCGGCCTGGCCTTTGCGAGGGCGATCGGCGAGTTTGGTTCGATCTCGCTCATCGCGGGTGGTCTCGGACGTACCACGACCGCGTCGTACTACGTCTTTAATCTCACTCAGGGCTTCTTGTGGACCGACGCCGCGGCCGTGTCGACCGCACTGCTCGTGTTGAGCTTGGTCGTGCTGGTCACCACCAGCGTGTTCGCTCATCACTTCGCCAAGAGGATGAACTAGTGGCGACTCGTCGCTGGCCACTGCGCGCGGTCGTCCTCGCGTACCTCAGCATCCTTCTCGGACTACCGCTCGTATTCATGGTCTACAAGGCGTTCCAGCACGGCTTCGGCGCGTTCTGGGACCAACTGACCCAGCCGGGCGCCATGGACGCGCTGAAGCTGTCGGTCGAGATCGCGGCCATCGCCGTGCCGATCAACACACTCGTGGGCGTGGGCGCAGCCATGTTGATCGCCCGTCACAAGTTCTGGGGCAAGCGAGCCTTCGACACGATCTTTGACGTTCCCGTTGCGGTGTCACCCGTGATCTTGGGTATCGCTCTCATCCTGGCCTACTCGCGCATCGGCTGGTTCGGCGGACCGTTGCTGCGCGCGGGCATCATGGTGCTCTTCTCGCCCCTGGGTCTGGTGCTCGCCACGATGGCGGTCTCGCTGCCCTACGTGCTGCGCTCGATCGTGCCGGTCTTGCTGGAGGTCGGTACCGAGCAAGAGGATGCGGCGCGCACCCTCGGCGCGGGTCGATTTCGAGCGTTCTTCTCGGTCACGCTTGCCCTCGATTCGTTGGGCCGTCGCCTACGGCGTCACTCTCACGATCGCGCGCACCCTCGGAGAGTTCGGCGCGGTGTTGGTGGTGTCAGGGAACATCTCGGGGCGCACCCAGACCTTTCCGATCTTCATCTACGACGACTGGGACCAGCGCTTCGACACGTTGGGCGCCTACGCGGGTGCTCTGCTGCTGGCGCTGATCTCGATGGCCGTCTTGTTAATACTCGCCCTGCTACGAAAAAGAGAGAGGAGACTGCGTGTCGATCTCGCTTAACGGTCTCACCAAGCGCTACGGCTCCACGACCGCGGTGGCGGACGTGAGCGCCGAGATTCCCCACGGCTCGCTCACTGCGATCCTGGGACCCTCGGGCTCGGGCAAGTCGACGTTGCTCAAGCTCATCAGCGGCCTGGAGGATCCCGACGCCGGTCGCGTCGTGATCGACGGCGAGGACGTGACCGACGTCGACCCGCGTCATCGCGACATCGGGTTCTGCTTTCAGAACTACGCGCCCTTTCGCCACATGAACGTGGCTAAGAACGTCGGCTTCGGCCTCAAGGTTCGCAAGCGCTCCGCCACCGAGATCAACGCACGCGTCACCGAACTGCTCGCGCTGGTGAAACTCGAAGACAAGGCCGATCGCTATCCGTCCCAGCTCTCGGGCGGTGAACGCCAACGCATGGCGCTCGCTCGTGCGCTCGCCATTGAGCCACGCGTCCTCTTGCTCGACGAACCCTTTGGCGCTCTGGACGCCGTCGTGCGTCAGGAGCTACGCCAGTGGGTCAAGGTCCTGCACGAACAGATTCACGTCACGACCGTGCTCGTGACCCACGACCAGCAAGAGGCCATGGAAGTGGCCGATCAGCTCATCGTGATGCGTGCCGGTCACGTGATCCAGTCCGGTAACCCGCTCGCCCTCTACGAGAGCCCCTCGACGGACTTCGTGCACGAGTTCCTGGGTCCCTCCACTGTCTTCGAGGGCGTGCGTCACGCGACCGCACGACCTGGAACTGGTCTCGGTCTACGACGGCACGATGAAGGGGCGCATCACTTCGATCGTCTCGCTCGGCTTCGAGGCCCAGGTCACCGTCGAGCTGGACGACCGATCGACGACGTGGGTGCAGCTCAGTCGCAACGAGTTGCTCCCAGATGGGACTGCGTGTGGCGCTCCTAGTCGGCGTTCGCCGGCGCGCCGACGTCGATAACTAGGTCGCTCATCGCGTCAGCGCGGGTGGTGCCGCGCAGCCACGAGGTGATCGCGGCCAACGCGCACAAGATCGCGGCGAAGTCGAGCGCGGGGTGCAGACCCGAGACGAAGGCCTTCTCGATGATCTGGGGGAAGAACTTGCGACCCAGGATCGCGGTACGCGACGCGTGGGGCAGCGACGCGATGACGTGGGCGCCGAGTAGGTGCGCCATCGGGTTGTAGCCGAGGAACGAGGCAAAGAGCGTCGAGACCGGCGGCAACGACGCGACGTGGTGGGCGACCGCGCTCGACACGCCTTCGTGGGTGAGACCCACGTACAGCGCGTGGGGCAGAGTACGCGAGAGGCCGATGATCATCAGCGTGAAGAAGATGCCGATCGAGAGCACTTGTCCCGAGTTCTGGAAGGTCGAGTTCATGCCCGATCCCACTCCGCGATGCTCGGCTGGTAGGGCGTTCATGATGCTGGCGCGATTGGGCGCGGCGAACATGCCCATCGAGACGCCGTTCAAGAACAGGAGCAGACCGAAGACCGGATAGGAGAAGTCCGCGGGGAGGAACTGCAACAAGAAGAACGAGACGGTCGCTCCGGCCATTCCGCCGACGGTGAAGGGTCGAGCCCCGTACTTATCGGAGAGCCACCCGCACAGCGGACCGGAGACAAGGAACCCGCCCGTGAGGGGCAGCAAGGCGATGCCCGCCCACAGAGGAGTGTTGGAGAAGTTGTAGCCGTGCAGCGGCAGCCAGATGCCCTGGAGCCAGATGACCATCGTGAACATCAGACCGCCGCGCCCGATCGCCGAGAACAGGGTCGAGATGCTGCCCGTCGTGAAGGCGCGGATGCGAAACAGGCTGAGTCGAAACATCGGATCGGGCGAACGCATCTCAATGCGGGCGAAGAAGAACAGCGTGATGATCCCGACCACCAAGCAGGACAGCACGAAGGGGCTGGTCCAGCCCATGACGTGGCCGCCGTAAGGCTGGATGCCGTAGGTGATGCCGACCATCAGGGCGACGAGACCGAGGGCAAAGGTCAGGTTCCCGCTCCAGTCGACGTGGGTGTCGCGCTTGACGGGTACTTCCTTCAGCTTCATGTAGGACCAGATGGTGCCAAAGATGCCGATCGGCACCGAGATGATGAACACGAGGCGCCACTCGATCGGCCCGAGCAGCCCGCCCAAGATGAGCCCGATGAACGATCCGGCAATGGCGGCGATCTGGTTGATGCCCACCGCCATGCCTCGCTCGTGCGGGGGGAACGCGTCGGTCAAGATGGCGGTCGAGTTGGCGATCAGGAACGCCGCGCCGACACCTTGGAAGAGTCGCATGATCACGAGCCAGAGTCCGGCGGCGGTGCCGGTCATCCACGTGATCGACAGCATCAGCGAGAAGAACGTGTAAATGACGAAGCCCATGTTGTACATGCGCACGCGCCCGAGCATGTCGCCGAGACGTCCGAGGCTTACCACCAGCACGGCGGTCACGATCATGAAGCCGAGGATCATCCACAGCAGATAGAACGTGTTCCCCGGTTGCAGGGGATTCATGTGGATGCCCTTGAAGATGTCGGGCAGCGCGATGAGCACGATCGACGTGTCGATCATGGCCATCAACATGCCCAGCGTGGTGTTGGAGAGCACGACCCACTTGTAGCGATCGGGCTTGGCGCTGGACGCGCTCAGCGTCGGTCTGGTCGCGACGCTCACGAGGCGAGTTCGCTTAGCAGCCCCTCAGGAACGGAATCGAGACTCGTCAAGATTGCCTGGGCGAGGGCGCGCGCACTGTCGGCGTCCATCTCCAGAGCGGCCCGGGCGGAGGGGCCACCCGCGGGGTTGAGGAAGTCGATCATCAGCGCGTGTCCGGCGCCGTAGTGGACGGGGTGGTCGACGTAGACCATGGCGCGCGTCATCGACGTCCAACCATCAGTTGTCTTGGCGCTGGCGCGAACGTCGATCAATTCAGTTTGGTAGGTGCACACGATGACTCCTTAGGCGAGCGTGCGTTCGAGGAAGGTAAAGATGTCCTTCCAGCCCTCGATGGCGGCCTCGGGGCGAAAGCTCACCCGATCGACCATGAAGAACGCGTGCCCCGCACCCTCAAAGGTGCGGAACGTGAACTCCTTGCCCGCTTTGGTGAGCGCGTCGGCGAGTAACTGGTTCTGTTCGGGCGTCGGATTCTGGTCGTCGGCGCCGAAGAGGCCGAGCAGGGGAGCCTGGAGCTGGTCGACCTCACCGATCAACGACGTCATCTTGAGCCCGTACTCGCTGGGCGGATCCACCGCGACGAACGCGCCGTAGCAGTCGATGACCGCGTTCACCGGCAGACGCAGCCCCACGAGGAACGACTGGCGCCCGCCCGAGCAGTAGCCGATCACGCCGACCTTCCCGTTGGAAATCGGCAGCGCCTTGAGGTAGTTCATCGCGCCGCGGGCGTCGCCGACGAGTTGATCGTCCGGCACTCCGCCCAGGCTGCGCTGCGTGGCCGCCGCGTCGTCGGGACTGGCTCCGGGGGCCGCGCGGTAGTACAGGTTCGGAATGAGAGCGGCGTAGCCGTTGGCCGCGAACCGGCGCGCGATCTCCTTGGTGCCCTCGTCGTAGCCGGGCATGTGGTGGATGATGATCATCGAACCCACACTCTCGAGGTCGGTGGGAACGGCGAGGTAGGCCTCGATCTCATCGTCGTTGAATCCGTTGATGGTGATCGTGTCGGCGCGAAGATTGTGGGTCACGCGCATCCTTTCGTTTCGTTGCCGCGGGGCAACCTCGGGGCTTTCAGGGAATTAGTCACTTAAAGTAACTATATTGCTAATATTAGCGCAATGGCCAAGCGCAATGTCTCGTCGGTGAACGGTACGACCCTCGAACGCGAGTGGGGTCGACTTCGTCGCGGCCAAGTCATGCAGCAGGTTCGCGCGCTGAGCACGTCCACCCACACGCCACTCGAGGTGGAACTGTTGCGGACCATCGTTGAAGCGGGAGAGATCCGCGCGTCGGACCTCGCGAGCCAGTTGTTCGTCACCAAGACGTCAATTAGTCGCTACGTCAAGGGCATGTTGGACGAGGGACTGCTCATCCAGCGTCCCGATCCCACTGATGGTCGCGCGACGCTCATCTCAGTGTCGGCGTCGGGAAGGCGCGAGTTCGAAGAGCGAGAAGCACGGCGCAGCGCGCTACTGCGCGACCTGTGTCACGGCTGGACCACGGACGAAGTCCGCGAACTCACCATCTTGCTCCAGCGCCTCAACAACGGCGTCCAGGAGATGCTGCTCAAGCGATCGACGTCTCGCTGAACTCGGGCTCGTCGTTCACCATCGAACGCCGATCCGCCGTGCCCGTGAAGTAGGCGATCCCTCCCGACACCAACAGCAGCGTGCCCGAGACCGTCAGGGCGAGGTTCAGGCCGTGGGTAAAGGCGCCGTAGGCCGCGCGCACGACCTCGTTGATCAGGTGGCGCACAAAGGCGGTGCTGTGCTTCTTTTCCGCGTTGGCCTGCGAGGCGGCGGTGCCGGTCGTGACCGCGGTGATGATCTCATTTTGAAAGCTCTTCGGAACGCCGAGTGCGGTGAGTTTGTGTGTCAGATTGACGGTCAACTGGCCGTTCACGATGGAGCCCAGCACGGCCACGCCGGTCACCGCGCCAAGTTCGCGGCCCGTATTGATGGTGGACGCGGCCATACCGGAGTTCGCCGCGGGCATGCTGATGAGCGCGGTGGCGTTGACCGGCACGACGATGATGCCAAAACCGATGCCCGCGAGACCCATGGTCCAACCGAGCGTGGACAGTCCGGCGTGGGGGCCGATGGCGATATCGGTCAGTAGAACGCCCGCGCCGGCGAGCAGACATCCCACCGTTAAGGGAACGCGCGATCCCACGCGGCCGACCCAGCGCCCCGCGAACAGTGAGGCGGCGATCATGCCGCCCAAGAGCGGCAGGAAGTCGACCGCGAGGGAGTAGGCGCTCACCGACGCGACGACCTCGAGGTAGAGCGCGACAAAGAAGAAGATGGAAAATATTGCGAAGTAACTGGTGAAGGCGATCACCGTTGAGCCGGCGAAAGCGCGGTTGGTGACCCATCGCACGTTCAGCATCGGGAACTTGGTCCGTGACTCGACGACGAAGTAGACAAGGAAGCTCAGTCCCGCGATGGAGTAGAGCGAGAGCACGCTGGAGGAGTAGTACCCCCAGGTTTCCCCGGCGATCGTGGCGAACGTGGCGCACCCCAGCGCGATGGCCGCCAGGATGAAGCCCGGAATGTCAATGCGTCGGCGTATCTCGTTCACGCTCTCGGGCAGGGCGATTGTCCCCACCACGAGTACGACGCCGCCGAAGATGAAGTTGAACCAAAAGACCGAGCGCCACGTCCACAGCCCGACGAGAATTCCACCGATGACGGGACCGAGCGCGAGAGCGAGTCCCGATACCGCCGCCCACGCGCCGAGGGCGCGCGCTCGCAGACGACGATCAGGGTAGATGTGACGAATCATCGACAGCGTGCTGGGCTCGGAACCCGCGGCGCCAACGCCCATGATGACCCGACCGATGATCAGCTGCGTGGGCGTATCGGAGAACGCGCAGACCACCGAGCCGCAGCAGAAGATGGCCACACCGATCAACATGATGCGTTTGCGCCCGAAGTTGTCGCCGAGTGAGCCGCAGATCAGCATCAAACTGGCGAAGGCCAGCGCGTAGCCACCGACGACCCACTGGAGTTCTGAGACCCCGGCGTGGAGTTTCGACTGCACACTGGTGAGGACCGCACTCGCGATGGTGTTGTCGAGAAAGGTTAGGAAGAGGATGGCGAGGAGGGTCGCAAAACTGAAGTGCGCCTTGAGTTGGTGCACGATCGTGGTGCGGCGTCGCTCGAGTGAGCTAGCGAGCGCGGTCGTTGCGCCGTTGTGCTCCATGTGCCCCTTCCACACAGTGACGTTCTTCGAACGGTGATGCCTGGTACGACGTGCCGGAGGGCGAGAGCCCTCGGCTTCAAACTATTGCTAAGCCTTCAACTTGAAGGCGATGGGAAAGACGGCTGAGTCGCCGCCCGCCGCGTTGCCGGCACTCACCGCACACTTCTTCAAGTTGGTCACCTTGGTGCCACACGTTCCGTTCCCAATCTTGCCGGTCGTGACCTTGAAGGTCGTGAGCGGAAGCTTGCCTGTTTTCGTGATCGTTGCGGGAATCGTGTTCAGAATGTTGCAGTTCGACTCGCCGCTGGCCTTGGCGAGACACTCGACGATATAGACGTGATCGCCGGGCTTAAAGCCCGTTCCGTAGACCTTGACCTTTTCGCCGTTGTGCAGGCCGGTTGCGGGAGTGACGACCAGCTTGGGTGTCGCGGCTCCTGCGCTTGCGCCGCCGAGGGCGCCGGAGAGTGTCAATGCGAGCGCGGCGACAGAGAATGCGACGCGAGCAACTTTCGTTGTGTTCATTCTTCCTCCCATGTCTGACCCGATCTTCCTGACGGTGGCCACAAAATGGTCACCGAACCATCAAATCGGTCTCACAATCATCGTAATGACGTGCTTGGTCACTCGGTCAGCGTGAGGAGCGCGGGACGCGCCAGATGAAGGAAATTCTTAGTTAATGAGTGCAGCAGCGGTACGAGCGCTAATGGACTTGGAACTCACGACCAGCTCACCGCGTGCGGCGCGACGGATGGCGCTGAGGATTTCGGCGATCGAACTGTCTTTACCGACCACCCCTGAACACCCGACGTTTAGCGCTTCGTGGCCGAGGTCAAGGTTTCGCTCACCCGAGACCAAGACGACCCGCGAGCGAGGCGACTTGGAGACCACGTCGCGAACGATGTTGACGTACTGACTGTCGGCCTTGCGATAGTTAAAGAGCACGACGTCGGGTTGCTCACGGCGTACGACCTTGGCGGCATCGCGATCGGTATGCGCCACCCCCACGAGCGAGAGGCCCCTCTCTTTGGAGATGGACAGGGCCATGATCTCTGAGACCACGATGTCGTCGTCAATCACGACGACTCGAGTAGGCGTATCCGACACGTTTTCCATCACTATTAACGTTAATGACGAGTGCTCGAAATGCCTCGGCGTTGCTTGAATGTTGTTCGATCGAATGTACGCATCACTCTTTTTGAATGTCAGTTCGAACTTGCCTGTGTTGGTCTATCGAACACTCGAATTGGTACTTCTCGCGAAAAGAGAGTGACGCAAAAACTTCACACGATTTTCACGGATTGGATCAGTCGAAAAAATCGATAAGTTATCGCGATCGCGCTTCTCGCTGATTAGCGAAAGTCGTCCTGCAACTGTGCGAGTGCATCATTGCCGGGACAGAGTTTGTCGTAGGGCACACTCGCCAGAGATTGTTCGGGCGTGTGATTGAGTTCGTGCAGTTCCGCGCTCGACTCATTGACGTAGAGAATGCCCGTCGCGATTTCGCCGCGACTCTGGCGATCGCGAATGTACTCTTCCACGCTCATTCGATCGCTCGGGTCGTACCCATCGGGCACGGAGCGAAAGCGAAGAACGCTCCCGTCGTGCATGGTGACGGCTTTGGCCTCGTCGCTCGGAATCTTCTCGCGAATCGGTACGGCGAGTGGCACGAAGTCAGTCTCGACTTCCTTGACCTCGTGCTGGCGAACGAACTTGTAGCTCTTAGTCGATCCTTCGTGGTCGTTGAACGTGACACACGGCGAGATGACGTCGATCAGCGCAAAGCCGCGGTGCGTGGCCGCGGCCTTGAGGATTGGGATCAACTGCTCCTTGTCGCCCGAGAAGCTGCGCGCGAGAAACGTCGCCCCCAGGGTGAGACCGAGCATGATCGGGTCGATGGGCGCGAGCTGGTTGGCATCACCCTTCTTTGGCGCCGAGCCGATGTCGGCCGAGGCCGAGAGTTGGCCCTTGGTGAGTCCGTAGACGCCGTTGTTCTCAATGACGTAGACCATGTTGATGTTGCGTCGAATCGCGTGCATGAGATGTCCGAGACCGATGGAGAGGGAGTCGCCGTCGCCCGAGATGCCGATGTAGGTGAGTTCGCGGTTGGCGGCGTTGGCGCCCGTGGCGATGGTGGCCATGCGGCCGTGGGCGCTGTTAAAGCCGTGAGCACCCTTGACGAAGTACGTCGGCGTCTTCGAGGAGCACCCGATGCCGCTCAGTTTTGCGATGCGATTGGGCGGCGTGGAGAGTTCGAAGAAAGCGTGGGAGATGGCCGCGGTGACCGAGTCGTGACCGCACCCCGCGCACAAGGTCGACATCGCGCCCTCGTAGTCGCGCACCGTGAGGCCGAGGTCGTTCTTCGGCAACGGGTTGAGAGGAATCAGGGGCTTGACGATCGAAGGCATTAGGCAATCTCCATTTGGGTGAGAACGCTGTTGACAACTTGGCTCGCGCTGAGAGGGAATCCGCCGTAGGCGAGCACCGAGGTCATTCGCTCCGGAGCGACGCCCGTTTCGATGGCGATGAGGCTGCGCAGCTGGCCGTCGCGGTTCTGCTCGACGACGAAGCAGCGATCGTGCGCTTCGACGAACTCGCGGACCTCGGGGACGAAAGGAAAGCCCCGCACCCGCAGGAAATCGGTCGCGAGGCCGTGACCGGCGAGATCCCCGATCGCCTCGCGCACCGCCAAGTCGCAGCTGCCCACGGTGATGATGCCCACCTTGGCGCCCTCGTGTCGTTCGATGAGGGGGGTGGGCACGTGCGGCGCGGCCGAGGCGTGCTTGAGCTTGAGCCGGTCGATCACCTCTTGGTACTGATCGGGCACTTCGGTGTAGCGCCCGAACTTGTCGTGACCCGAGCCGCGAATGAAGTACGCGCCCTTGGAGTCCGAGCCCGGCAGCGTGCGCGGCGTGACGAACTCCTCGTCTTCGTTGGTGTAGCGGAAGAACTCGGTGATCTCGGCCAGGTCGTTGTCGTTGAGGACCCGTCCTCGGTCGGGGACGTAGTTGTCGTCCCAGGTGAGGCGGGGCACGACCCAGTCGTTCATGCCGATGTCGAGGTCGCTCAGCATGAACACCGGTGTCTGGAAGCGTTCGGCCAGATCGAAGCTCTGCGCGGCGAACTCGAAGCACTCGTGCGGGTTGGCCGGAAAGAGCAGGATGTGTTTGGTGTCGCCGTGCGAGGCGTACGCGCACATCAAGATGTCACCCTGTTGGGTGCGCGTGGGCATACCCGTTGACGGGCCTACGCGTTGGACGTCGATGATGACGGCGGGAATCTCGGTGTAGTACCCGAGGCCGAGCAACTCACTCATCAACGAGATGCCCGGGCCCGACGTAGAGGTAAAGGCGCGAGCGCCGCTCCAGCCTGCGCCGAGCACCATGCCGATCGAGGCGATCTCATCCTCGGCCTGAATGATCAGGTAGTTGTTCTTGTAGGTGGGTGGCGCGTCGGGATCGTCGCTCTCCACCTTCTCGCGCCGGTACGCGGCGCACAGCCGGGTGAAGTTGTCCATGACCGCCGTGGCAGGTGTGATGGGATACCAGCCCGCGACCGTCGCTCCGGCATAGAGGCATCCCAGCGCGGTCGCAGTGTTGCCGTCGATCAGGATCGAGTCGGCATTGGCATCCATGGGCTCGAGGTGAAACTCGAGTGGGCACTCGAAGTTCTCGGTCGCAAAGTCATATCCCAGTCGCAGAGCACGCTGGTTCGACTCACGCAGTGCCTCGTTCTTGGCGAACGTCTCGGTGAGCAGGTCGGCCGCGACGCCCACGTCGACACCCACCAAGGCCGCCACCGCACCCGCGTAGACGATGTTCTTCATCAGAATTCGCTCGCGCGGCTTCTGAAAGTTTTCGAGGCACATAGTGGCCAGGGGCACACCGAGGAACGTGACGTCATCACGCTTGAGGTCAGTGGCGAGGGGCCACGACGAGTCGTAGAGCACGTATCCGCCCGCGTGCACATCGGCGATGTCCTCGGCGTAGGTCTGGGAGTTCATCGCGATCATCAGGTCGTAGTCCATCGCGCGTGCCGTGTGCCCGTTGCCGTTGACGCGAATTTCGTACCACGTGGGCAGGCCCTGGATGTTCGAGGGAAAGAGGTTCTTGCCCGACACGGGAATGCCCATGCGAAAGATGGCCTGGACGAGCAGGCTGTTGGCACTGGCCGAACCGGTGCCGTTGACGTTGGCGAGCTTGACGGCGAAGTCGTTGACGCGTTCTTCGCCACGGTGGGTGATCGTCATCAGCGCCCCGCTCCGCCAAAGCCCACAGCAACCGGGATGAAATTCGACGAACCGGCGTAGGGAATCGCGAGATCGAACAGCGCCATGTCCCAAGCGGCGGTCGGGCATCGTTCGGCGCACAGTCCGCAGTGCACACAGACGTTCTCGTCCTTCACCATGACTCGGCCCGTTTGGGGCAACGGTTCGGAAACGTAGAGGTCTTGACTCAGGTTGGTGGCCGGGGCGAGAAGGCGACTGCGCAGGTCCTCCTCGTCGCCGTTCGACGTGATCGTGAGGCATTGGACGGGGCAAATGTCCAGGCACGCATCACACTCGATGCACAGCGGGGCAGTGAAGGCTGTTTCAACGTCGCAGTTGAGACAACGCTGGACCTCGCGCGCCGTCTGTTCCGCACTAAATCCCAGTTCGACTTCGAGGGTGAGTGACTCAAATCGCTTGGTGAGTTCGACGTGGGTCATCTTCTGGCGCGAGGACTGGTTGTAGTCGTTGTGGTAACTCCACTCGCTCATCCCCATCTTCTGGCTGATGAGATTCATGCCCTGGGCCGGGCGCTCGAGGAGGTCGATGTCACGGCAGTAGTTGTCGATGGAGATCGCCGCGCCGTGCCCGTGGGCGACTGCCCAAATGATGTTCTTGGGTCCGAACGCGGCGTCGCCGCCGAAGAAGACTCCTGGGACACTGGACTGCATCGTCAGTTCGTCAACGATCGGCATATCCCATTCACCGAACGTCATCCCTAGGTCTCGCTCGACCCAGGGAAAAGAGTTCTCCTGACCGATCGCGAGAATCACGTCATCGCAGGGAATGACCACGCTGTCGATCGTGGTGGAGTGTCGCGCGCCCTCGTCCCACTCGAGCACGTCGAACTCCATCCCGACGAGTCGGCCACTCTCGAGCACGAAGCGCGTGGGCGCGTAGTTCACCAAGATCTCGACGCCTTCTTCTTCGGCGTCATCCAGTTCCCACGGCGAAGCCTTGAAGAACTGGCGGGGTCGACGGGCCATCACCTTGATATCGCGTCCCCCGAGGCGCCGGGACGTGCGACAACAGTCCATCGCGGTGTTGCCGACGCCGATGATGAGAACGTTTTCGCCGATCTCGCTGATGTGGCCAAAGGCGACGGATTCGAGCCAGTCGATGCCGATAAATATGTGTGACTCGTCCTCGTCGTGGCGACCCGGCAGGTCCAGTTCCTTGCCGCGGGGGGCACCCACGCCGACAAAGACGGCGTCGAATCCCTCGTCGAGCAGCGAGCGCAGGCTCGTGACGGGGGAGTTGTAGCGGATGTCCACTCCCATGTCGAGAATCATGGCCGTCTCTTCTTCGAGCACTTCTTCGGGTAGGCGAAACGAAGGAATGTTCGATCGCATCAGTCCTCCGGGCTTGTCGAACTGCTCGAAGATGACCATGTCATAACCCAGGGGCATGAGGTCGTTGGCAACGGTGAGTGACGCGGGGCCCGCGCCGATGCACGCAATGCGCTTACCGTTCTTCATACTCGGGATCTCGGGTAGGCGATCGGTGACGTCGCCGCGAAGGTCGCTCGCGACGCGCTTCAGGCGGCAGATCGCTACGGGTGATCCATCGACGCGCTCGCGCCGACACGCCGGTTCGCACGGCCGGTCACACGTGCGACCGAGAATGCCCGGAAAGACATTCGACTCGCGATTGAGCATGTAGGCGTCGTCGAAGCGTCCCTGGGCGATGAGACGGATGTAACCGGGGACGTTCGTGTGAGCGGGACACGCCCACTGGCAGTCCACGACCTTGTGAAAGTAGTCCGGCGACGAGGTGTCCGTCGGTTGCACGCCTACTCCTTTCGACCAGGCGATTCGGTTCCCATCTGTGAACCACTCGCCAAGCCCCCACGAAGACCAACTGTACTGGGTAGATTGGGTCAGTCGGACCCTACGCGGGCCGAAGCCCGCAGGGCTCTACCGGCCCCGAGAATGTTGCGAGCGGCGTTTCGATCAGCGTGGTCCTCATGACCACACGAGCAACATCGAAACTCTGCTTGGTTGATGCGGTTCGAGGGTTCGGTGTGCCCACACTCGGCACAGCGTTGACTCGTGTAGTGGGGCCTCACCGTCACGACCTCTCGACCGGCGCACTCTGCCTTGTCGAGGATCATGGAGACGAGAACTCCCCACCCCGCATCATGAATGGAACGATTGAGGCCGGCCTTTCTCGCGGCCCCGTTGGGTAAATATGAGCCGGGACTATCCGGATCAGGTTTCGGCTTCGGCCTCCGCGTCATGTTCTTGATCGTGAGGTCCTCCAGGGCAATGAAGTCGTAGTCGTTCACCAGTTGTCGGCTCAGTTGGTGGGAAGCGTTGCGACGCTGGTTGGCGATTTTGCGATGACACCGAGCCACGACTTCGACTTGGCGATGGCGATGAGCGCTGCCGCGTTGCTTTGAAGAGAGCGAACGCTGGGCCTTGGCCAACCTCGCCGTGCCCGTGATCCGAACTGCTCGCCGACAAGGGGCTCGCCCTCGCTCAACGCGACGATATTGACCACCCCTAGGTCGATCCCCACTTCCCGACCGGTCGGGGGCAACGGTGACGCCGGCACGTCCGCGCAGCGCACGCTGACCCACCACTTCCGGCCCTCGCGCTTGACCGTTATTGCCTTGGGCGTTCCCTGGTGCGTTCGGTGGTAGTTCATCTTGATCTCGCCGATGCCCAGGAGCCTCAGTCGATGAGAGCCTGTGAGTTTCCAGCCCGATCGGTCCTCCCACTGCAGCGAGTCCCATCGCTGAGACGAACGAAACCTGGGAAAACCAGGAGGCTCGCCGCGCCGCACTCGACCTTGAAAGCCTCTAAAAGCTTCTGTCTAGCCGTTTCAATGTCCCACGGCAGATATCCACGCCGCTTGACAGCACTTCGGGGCGAACTTGTTTCACAGTCCGACCAAGCGCGTCATCGAAGCTACGTGGCCGCAGTCAGCTTCATCGCGGTGCTCATTGTCCTCATCTCCGCCATCGTCCTCGGGTACTGATTTTCCAACTCGTGGCGCCAGGTTCTTCGGGGCGAGTGTAAGCGGGTCGACGTCCTGTCGTCAATCATTGATTGGCTGTACATCGTCGGTAGCGACAGCGTCCGTCTTCTTCAGCCATCAGGCTTGGCGCCCACTGCGACGGCGCGTCCGCGGGGCTGGTCGATGCCGAGCCCGACGAGCAGCGTCGAGGAGTAATTGACGCTAGAGCTCGCTCTCGGTGATCTCCTAGCGATTACCGAGCCTGATTTGGCCGTCGAGAAGCTCTCGGGCGATCTCGAGGTGGCCGGAGTGCGTGGCGGTTTCTTCGATCATGTGCAGCATGACCCAGCGCACACTGGGCACGACCTCATCACCGTGCCGTCCGAGCGGCCTCGTGGACATGGTGGCTCCCGAGATGACCTCATCGGACCGATCGCATTCGTCGCGATAGACCCGAAGAACCTCGCTCGAGGACAGGTCGGACGTGAAGGCGGCGTAGGGGTCGTACGGCTCGAAGTCTTCGCCCTCCGGGGGAAGGGACTCGATCCCGGCGATCACTTGCTGGAACCAGTGGTGTTCGGCCCCCGCTAGGTGCTCAACGAAGCCCGCGGGTGTCCAGCCCGACGGAACGACCGAGGTGTGCCAGGCTTCCTCGCTCAGTCCCTCGACGATCGATCGGACCGATGATCGTTGGATCTCCAGGAAGTGCCACAGCGCATCTTTTTCGATGTCTTCTTCGCTCATCAGAGCATCCTGGCACACAGGTGTGGCGTCGTCAGATGAGAACACGTTCACGTGACGGCCATGCTCTAGCGTGCGAGACGTGCCCGCTCTTTCATCGCAGTCCGACCTCGAGCGGGTAATCAGTGCCGCGCGCACACCCGGCTGGAGCATGGGTCTCGACCGGCAGGGCCGGATTATGGCGACGAGCGAGGCGGGTGAGATCGGCATGCCCTGGGTGGTTGTGGCGGCCAGGACGGGTCGGGGACTGAGGGTCTCGAGGTATCAACCCGGTGACGACGTGGACGCTGAAGGCGATGTCATTGCCGATGTCGCCGGCAATCCCCGTGAGATGGGGCGTCAGCTACGGGATCTGCTGAGCGCGTTCGACTGTTCGTAGGTAGGCCCTAGGGCCACTGCAACGAGTGGCTTGCGCCGGACTCGGCGAGCTGGAAGTAACCGTGAAGGACACTGCTCTGGACGTTGTCCACGCGCACTTCGCACAGTGCGTACTCGACCGGCGCGAAGGTCCCTCCCTCATAGACGCTGCTGTACGTCGCACAGGCGTCGCGCCGATACGTGATGAACTCGCTTTCGGTCGTGACGAGCTTCTTCTTTTGATCGGTGGGGACGAGTGAGAAGAGGAGTTTCACTTCGCGGTCGATGCGATGGTCAGCCTCAAGCAACTGGGTCTCGGCGCATCCTTCAAGCCCGAGGGTGTTGGAGTGGTTACACGGCAGGCGCGTGAAGTTCTCTTTGATCACTGGCGTCGTGAGCCCGGTGCTCGTGGAACTCTTGGGCGACGATGATCCGCACGAGGCGAGAACGACGCCGGACAGTACGAGGGCACCAAGTACACCGATGCACTGAGCCCACCGTCGACGATCGCCGCGACGCGTCGAGCGAGCGCGGGCTAGAACCAGTGCCACTGTGACAGAGGCCAGAACTTCAGAAAGACCTTGCCAATGATGTCCGAGCGGGGCACCGTTCCCCAATACCGGCTGTCACAGGAGTTCGCGTGATTGTCGCCCATCATGAAGTATTGCCCCTGAGGCACGGTGACCTTTCCGAGAGCAGGCCCGAGCGGTTCATAGTGCGACCAGTTCTCCTTGAGCGCGACGCCGTTCACGTAGATCGTGTTGCCTTTGGAGGTGAGGACGTCACCGGGAAGTCCAATGACTCGCTTAACCAGATCGGGGACGGTGTCACCACACTTGATCGCCACTTCCGGCGGGGCCTTGAACACGACGATGTCGCCGATGTTGATGTGCCCGAACTCCACGGCCAACTTGTCCACCATGATGCGATTGCCCACGTAGAGCGTCGGTTTCATGGATTTCGACGGGATGAAGTAGGTCTGGACGACGTAGGTGCGAACCAAAAGTGACGCGAGCACCGCGATGACAAGGACAATGAGCCACTCAGTCAGTCCGCGCTTGCGCGAACGCTTCTTGGGTGGCGCGGGGGCGTCCTCAGTCGGCTCCATTAGGTCTACGGCCACGCTGCAACAGTACGGGAAGAACCACGCAGCGACAATCGCGCCAGGTACGCGCGCTTATTCGGTGTCGAGAACGATCTCGCCGTCGAGAACCTCTTCGAGTCCGCGGGCTTCTTCGCTCGCGGCACTCGAGCGCATTGTTGAACTCGCGCCACCACGCAGGAGCGAACAGAAGAGTCCCGCAATGACCGCCGAGGACGCGATGAAGATCCACAAGTGCCGAAAGTTGTGCAGTGCGGCTGATGCACTCGTGGGTGTGCCGAGAACGACGACAAGAATCGCAATGCCGAGCGCGCCACCGATCTGGCGCGCCGTTTGGTTGACCGCGCTGCCCACTGAGTAGCGCGCCGGATCGAGACTGGAGACCGCAGCGGCACTCATGACCGGGAAGGTCAGGCCGATGCCGAGTCCCACGATGAGCGTGCCGGGCAGCCACCGCGTCACGTAGTGCGCGCCCAGTCCGACACGCGCCACGTACCACAGCACTCCGAGGGCAAACACGACGAAGCCGACCGTCAGCACGCGGCGAAACCCCACGCGCGCAGCGAGCTTGCCGGCGGAACCCGAGACCACGGCGACGACCAGCGGGCCCGGCGTCACGGCGAGGCCCGCGCGAAGGATCGAGTAGTGCCACACACTCGTAAGGAACAAGATGTTGCCGAGCAGCATGGCGAAGAAGCCCATCGAGTAGAGGAATGCGGCAGTGTTCGCGACGCTGAAGGATCGCGCACGAAACAAGGTGAGGTCCAAGACCGGTTCTGGGTGGCGACGCGAGCGCACCAAGAAGATCGCTAGGAGCACCACACCGCCGGCGAATCCCGCCACCACGCGTGGGTTGCTCCAACCCCACGTCGGACCTTCAGAGATAGCGAGGACGAGCCCCCCGAGGGCGAGACTGAGGAACGCGACGCCGGGATAGTCGGGGCGAGACGCAGAGTCGGTGCCGGGCGTGCGCTCTAAGGTCCTGCGGCCGGCAATCCAGGCGACGAGTCCCACGGGCAGGTTGACGAAGAACGCCGCGCGCCATCCGAAACCGGTAATGAGCAACGCGCCCAGCGACGGTCCGGTTGCGACGGCGAGCGCGCCGATTCCACCCCAGAGACTCACGATCTGAGAGCGGCGCTCCTTGGGGTACGCCCCGAGCAACAGTCCCAGCGACGAGGGCAAGACCGCCGACGCTCCGACGCCCTGGACAACACGACCGATAATCAACGTGACGACCGACGGAGCCACACCGCAGAGCAGAGAACCGAAACAGAACACGCCGAGTCCAAAGAAGAACACGCGTCGACTGCCAACACGATCCGCAGTTCGCCCCGCCACCACCAGAAGCGAACCAAAGACAATCGCGTATCCGGTGAGGACCCACGACAGGGACGCCGCCGTGTCGTGGGGGAACGCTCGTTCGAGCGCCGGGAAGGCGACGTTCACGATCGATAGGTCGAGCGATCCCATGAACGCGCCCAACGCGGTCACGAAGAATATGGTCCGGCGCCTTGAACTCGTCACCGTCGCGCCCTGAGTAAGTTGTGTCACGCAACGAAGACTAGCCAGTTGCGTTGCATGATGCAACTGGCTAGTATGCAGGCATGGAGCGAAAGAGCTTTTCGGGGATGGACTGTTCGGTTGCCCAGTGCCTGGAAGTAATTGGCGAGTGGTGGAGCATGTTGATCATTCGTGACACCTTTCTCGGTGTGACGAAGTTCGAGGACTTTCAACGTCGACTCGGCATCTCGCGCAATATTTTGCGTGACCGACTGAACTCCCTCGTGGAGAACGAGGTCTTGCGTCGCGTTCCCTACTCGCAGCACCCGCCGCGTGATGAGTACAAGCTCACCCAAAAGGGTCGGGATCTGTGGCCGGTGATCTCAGCGATGCGCCAGTGGGGCGATCAGTATGCCGCGCCCAGTGGACCTCCCATCGAAGTCGTGCACGAGTCGTGTGGCCACGCCGGTCGCGCCGTGTGGTCGTGCTCGTGGTGTGCGGCACCGATGGGTCCGCACAACGTGCACGCGGTGCCGGGTGAGGGACGAGACGGCTCAATGATCCTTGCCCGCTCGTAGCAGTGTCAGTCGTCGAAGGCCAGGTTCGCGGGAATCTCGGCGGCCACGAACGTTGAATGTGCTCGGTGGTGGCGACGTGCGCTCAGCGTCGCGATCGACAAACTGACACTCGCGCTCACGGCCGTCACGATCAACACCGCCCACAGATGCACACCCACGTAGTAGATGACCCACAAGATGCTCACGACACCGGCAGTCACCCATGAACTGGTCGAGACGCCGACGGCAGTTTTTGATCGCACCAAGGTGTGCAGTTGGCGACCGCGCGAGACCCAGCCAGCAATGCCGACGCCGATGACCGCACCCGCCCACCCCCACCCGATGGCGGGGAGAAAGCAGAACGCGGACAGAAACACGAGTGATCCGACACACACGCCGAGGCGATCACGCGGCGAAAGGCGCAGCCAGATCATCAATTGGAAGGGAATCGGTGCGGCACAGCCAATAATCATCTGCCAGGACCTTGCATCGATTCCGTAGGCGACCCAAAAGGCACTGATGTAGAGCAGAAGCGTCCACGTCACGAAGGACACGCCCTCCACACCTCTGCGCGTCATGCGCCGATACTGCTGATAGGCGGTGAGTGAGCCGAGTACCACTGCGATCCACCCCACAGCGAGGGTGAAAGTGGTGAAACTCACGATCTCACCCTAGGGGCGTTGATGGACCTGGCATTGAAAAGCGGACTCGCGATCTGTTCGATTTCCTCCACGAACCAGACCAATTGGAACCTTCGAGCGCGTCCTTCTCGAGGCGCGCGACAGACCTTTTGAATTCGTCGTGAAGATGATCGGTGACCGAGCGATCAACGACGTGACACTCGGTGGTAGACCTTTCGGACGCGCGCGGTGAGAGACGAGACGGCTCATAAATGAGCCAAGCAACTGCCTCCGTCTTTATTGCTCATCGTGCCATCCGGACAGAGACGGTGTTGAACCATGTCACCCAGTAAGCGCCGCCGTCTTCAAACCGGGCAAGCAGGGCTCCACCACCTCGTCGGCATCATACTGACGGGTTCTCCCCGGACCAAGAAAACTCGACGTTCCTCTCATGCGGTCGAACCTACGGGGAGACGAGCGCGTCCGAGAGCGTGTCAAGAGCCCCGAACTGATGAGCGAGATCGTCGCGGAGGTCGTAGCGCGCGGCCAGCGTGGAGGGTGAGACGTAGCTCACCTTGGTCGCGTCGTCGTCGGCCCAGATCAGCACTTTGAGCGGCAAGTCGAGCGCGGCGAGAGGTTCGGCCACCATGACCGGCGTGCCGGCGCGGGGGTTGCCAAAGATGATAAGAATCGTCTCGCGTAACTCCATGCCCACGCTGTGAGCTTCCTCGCGCTGATCAATGACCGCGAAGACCTTGACGTTCTTGGCACTCGCGATCTCAAGAAATCGTGCGACTGTCTCGCTCACCGATCGCGGGCTTGGCTTCGTCACGACCCCGAGTTCGTCCTGCAGTGGTGACATCACGTGGTGAGAGCTCTAGCCCCGCATGTCGACCGCGTTGACACGGCTCAAGATGATGTGGACCTTGACACGCGTGTCGCCGGGCGCGTCGTACTCGCGAACATTCGTCGAGTACTTCTCGCTGACCTGGCCCGCGAAGCTGTAGTCGTCATCGGCGATGATCTCGGCGTCGCCTCGAAGCTCGATATAACGCATCGGAGTAGTCGGATCCACGATCAGCAGCGAGCACGCGGGACGAGACATGAGGTTCTTGGTCTTCTGTCGCGTGGTGCTGAGAGAGAGGGCGACGCTATCGCCGTCCTCGTGGAACCAGACTTCGGTCTGCTGGGGCCGCCCGTCGGGTCCGACGGTGGCGAACGTTGCGACCATGGCTTGGAGCAGGTCACGGTGGGAGGCGGGGATCTCGGGCACGAATTCCTCTTTCATACGGCGTTGGGGGTGTCTATCGCGGAACCTATCCGAGTGAACCGGCCGGTGTCAACGCGACGGGCCGATTAGAAATCAGGCTCGAAGGTGCTGCGAAGTGGGAACCTTGATGCGCCGTGATCCGGGCCGCACGCCAGAGCACTTGGTGAATTTCGAGCTTGTGGCGCTCAAACCCCACCGCCGAACCGGTCATGTACAGCCGCCACGCCCGGGCTCGCTCTGCGCCGACGTCGTCGCTCGCCTCGTCGAAGCGCTTGACGAGGTTGTCGACCCATCGGCGAAGAGTGATGCCGTAGTGCTCGCGCAGACTCTCGAGGTGACGAACCTCGAACCCGTGGGCCTGGAACATCGACACCAACGCGCCGACTTCGTGGAGCTCGCCGTCGGGAAAGACGTAGCGCTCGACGAACGCACTGCGGTTCTTGGAGGGACCGCGTGCTCCCGCGGCGATCTGGAGTTGACGGATCAACTCCGATGCGTAGGTGGGTCGAGGGTCGTCCTCATAGGAGACTGGCCGAGCGATTGCGTGATTGAGAAATCGTCCACCGGGCGCGAGCAGGTCCCAGATGACCTGGGTGTAACGCGGCAACGAACGTCGACCAACGTGTTCGGCCATGCCGATAGAGCTAATGGCGTCAAAGGGCGCATCGGTGATGTCGCGGAAGTCTTGGATTCGAAACTCCACGAGATCCTCCACGCCCGCGAGACGCGCTCGCTCGGTGGCATAGCGCTGTTGGGGCTCCGAGAGCGTGACGCCGATCACCCGCGCCCCGTAGCGCTGGGCCGCGTGGATGCCCATCGTGCCCCAGCCGCATCCGATGTCGAGCAGTCGATCACCGGGCGAGAGATTGAGTTTGCGCGCGACTAGATCCACTTTGCGCGACTGGGCTTGCTCCAGCGTGTCCTCGGCCGTGGCGAACACCGCGCACGAGTAAGTCATGGAGGGACCGAGAACCATCTCGTAGAACCGATTCGACACGTCGTAGTGGTGAGTGACCGCTTGGCGATCGCGGGCGCGCGAGTGCAGGAGTCCGTGCGGTCGTGCCTCGATCGACGGCGGCGCGATTGGCTTCATTCCGGTGACGCCGACATTCGCGATCAGGGATCGGACGACGTCAGGGGTGAGGGCTTTGCGAAGTGGCGGTGGCGTGATTTCAAAGAGCAGGTCCAAATCGCCGTCGATGTCCACATCGCCAGCCACGTAGGCTCGCGCTAATCCGAGCTCACCGGGGCGCGTGACGATGCGCGTAAGGGCTTCGCGATTCAGGATTTTGAGCGTCAATGTGTTCGCTGCGGAGTCGATTGTCGGCAACGCGACGCTGCCGTCGTAGGCCTCGACGCGAAAGGGGAGTTGGTTGTCAAAGACGGTGGCGACAAGGGTTGATACGTTCACCTCTCTCCCTTCTCAACTTTTCGAGCCGAGGCCTTGCAACTCCGTTCTACCAGGAACTTTGTGGGAAATTCCAGAGAAAAATTCACCCGAACAATGTGACGACGTGTCACTCAGCGACCAAGCCGAGCGAGCGGGTTGTGAACGCGGGTTCGCCACCAGCGGCGAATGCCCCTCAATTACACTGCAACAACAGCACCGGGAACGAGTCCAGTTAAGGCAACTGCCCCAACGCTTCCGCGGAGGTGCCCTATATGAACACCGGCATTGTCATCGCGATTATCGCGGCCATCATCGTTCTCCTGGTCATCGTAACGATTTCTCGCTCCGTGCGAATCGTCCAGCAGGGTTTCGAGGGCGTCGTCACGAGGTTCGGCGAGTTCAAGGACATCCGGAACCCGGGGCTGACATTCATCGTCCCCTTCATCGAAACCATGAAGATCGTCGACGTGCGCGAGACCCCGCGTACCGGTGACCGCCAGCAAGTGATCACCCGCGACAACGTGGCCGTCATCGTGAACGCCACGATCTTCTCCCAAGTCGTTGACGTACGCCTCGCGCTCTTCACCAACTCCAACTACCAGGTGAGCGTGGACAACCTCGCGCGCACCTCGGTGCGTGCGGTGTTTGGTTCGATCACGCTCGATGACGCTTTCTCCCAGCGCGAGCGCATCGGCACCCTTCTCCAGACTCAGATGGAAGAAGCGACAGACAAATGGGGCGTGCGCATCAACCGCGTGGAGGTCCTCGAGATCACCCCGCCGGATCAGATCCTTCAGGCGATGGCCCTCCAGAAGCAGGCCGACCAGGAGAAGCGTGCGCGCATCCTGGAGTCAGAAGGCCAGCAGCAGTCGGCGGTGAACGTGGCTGACGGTCAGCGACAGGCAGCCATCAAAGAGGCCGAAGGCTCCCAGCAGTCACAGATCCTGCGCGCCGAAGGTGCTCGCCAGTCCCAGATCCTCGAAGCCCAGGGTCGCGCTCAGGCGATTGCTCTGATCTACGCCGCGATCAAGGAGCAGGCGCCCGACCCAACGCTGGTGGCGATCTTGCAACTTGACACACTGTCGAAGTTCGCCGAGAGCCCCAACACCAAGTTGATCATTCCGGCCGAAAGCTCGGCCCTCTTGGGTGCGGCTCAGGCGATCAGGAGCGTGCTCGACGGGGTTCCGTCGACGCCCGCAACGTAGTTAGGCGACTGGCTCGACCCACAGCGTCGTGCCGTAGGTCTTGCGCACGATCACCTGCGTTCCCACGGGAATGGTGTCTTTGGCTTCGGTGGCCGCGCGCCAGGACTCGCCCTTGATGCGCACGCGTCCGGGATGACCTTCGTCGCCCACCGTGTCTTCGACGTATCCGGTGAGATTGGTCATCGTGCTCTTAGAGGGTGCAGCGAGGTCGGTCACGCCCTTGTGGTGAAAACGATGCAGCGCGGCCGGGCGCAGAAAGCCGATGAGCACGCCCGAGATCACCAGCCACAGAATTGCCTGCAGGGCGAAGGGAACCGACGCCAGGGCCAGGAAGAAGGGCACGATCGCCCCAACGCCGATGAACACGGCCAAGAACGCATTGGTATGGATCTCGGCGAAGATGCACACCAGGATGATGATCAACCAGAACAGCACGGCCATATCGGCAGTATAAGTCTGGGGCTGTTCTTGCGGGCGTTGGCCTCTCGAAGCCCGCTCAGACTGATTCAGGGTTACGTTAGGCGGTGAGTTTTGGTTCGAGAACGGAGCACAACGTGGTGCACGAAGAGGGCCGAGGTCTGATGGCCCCGGTGACGTCGCCGGCGATGAGCGAGATCGACGAGTTTGATCCACGACGCGAAGAACTTCGCCGGTGGCTCGCCGAGCATCCACATCCGACGGGCCGCGAGCTGGCCGACGCCGGACTGGTCGCCCCGTCGTGGCCCGAGCCGTGGGGACGCAATGCGACGGTCGACTACCAACTTCTCATCGACGACGAGCTGCGCCGCGCGGGCATCACGCGTCCCATCAACCCCATTGGCATCGGCTGGGCGGGACCGACGATCCTCGTGGCGGGCACGCCCGAGCAAAAAGATCGCTGGCTCAGCAACCTTCTCAGCGGTGAGGAGTTCTGGTGCCAACTGTTCAGCGAGCCCGACGCCGGCAGTGATCTCGCGTCACTCAGTGCGAGTGCGACGCGTGACGGCGATGAGTGGGTCATCAGCGGCCAGAAGATCTGGACGAGCTACGCCCACCTCGCCACCTGGGGCATCCTGCTTGTTCGCACGTCGCGCGAGGGCGCACCGCAAGACGGCATTAGTTATTTCATCCTGCCGATGCGCGCAAAGGGTGTGACGATACGCCCCCTCGTCGACATGACCGGCGATCACGCCTTCAATGAAGTGTTCCTTGATGAAGTGCGCTTGAGCGACGACTACTTACTCGGCGAAGTGAACCAGGGCTGGCGCCTCGCCAAGGTGACGCTGGGCAACGAGCGCGTGGCGCTCTCAGGTGAGGGCGTTCTGTGGGGCCGTGGGCCCACGGCCAACGACCTCGTCGACGTGGTGCGAAAGCACGGCAGCCACCTGACGAGTCGCGAGCGCGACGACCTCGTACGTTGCTGGTCGCATGGCGAGATCCTTCGCTTTTTGCGACTGCGTCTCACCGAAAATGCGTTGGCCGGTCGCGCGACGGGTTCGGACGCCTCGCTGCGCAAGGCTCTGGCCGACGACCATGGCCAGGAGGTCATGGGGCTCGCGAACCGACTGGCCGAGAGCGCGGGCATGTTGGCCGACCACGGCCCGAGCGGGCTCGATGGTGAGGAGGGGCGCTCGTGGTACTGGGGTTTCCTGTACTCCCAGGCCCTCACCATCGGCGGGGGCACCTCGGTCGTTCAGCGCAACATCATCGCGGAACGTGTACTCGGACTACCCAAGGACGCGAGCGCCACGCCTTAGCCTCCGAGACCGCGACACGCGGGCTTCGGACCAGCATGCACGTTGCCGTAGCGATGATTGGTAATCGCCACGCTCTGCTCGAGCAGCCATCGCGGCAGTTCGATCGCACCCGCCTGGGCAAGTTCGCGCACGTCAACGCCGACTCCGCGTTCTAGGAACGCGAGAGTCGGTGCAGTTTCTTGTGACAGCCAGCGCACCTTAGTCGTGGGGGGTACACGGCTGATGAGTGTGTCAACACTTTCGATGGTGGCGTCCAGAAAGCCAGCGACGGGCGACTCCGCACTCACGTCCAAGGGGAATCCAGCGAGCGACTGCAGTCCGCGAAGGTAGGCGATCTCCTCTGGCGACGTCGAGTCGTCGAGGCGAACCACGATCGGAGACACGTAGTGGCGATAGCGCACGATGTTTCGTTCGGCCGCGAGACCGGGTGCATCGAGTGCTTGGGCGCCGGTGTCGCGCCACCACGACGAAGCGGCCGCGAGCGCTTCGTCCACGTCGCGCACGCGGGGCCAGTTGCGAAGACAGTTGACGTAGTTGTCACCCCCGGCCTTGGCGGTGGGTCCCACACTCGATCGCTTCCATCCGCCGAAGGGCTGGCGGTGCACCACCGCCCCCGTCGTGCCGCGATTCACGTACAAGTTGCCCCCGTGGACGGCGTCGATCCAGCGCTCGCACTCGGTTGTGTTCAGCGAGTGCACGCCCGCGGTGAGGGCGTAGGGCGTCTGGTTCTGCCAGCTAATGGCTTGGTCGAAGTCCTTGGCGACCATGACGCCGAGGACCGGTCCGAACCACTCGGTCAGGTGACTCCACGAGCCCGGGCGAACCCCGACTTTCACGCCCGGACGCCAGAGCAAGCCGGCCTGGTCGACCGGCTGGGGTGCGACAAGCCACGACTCACCGGGATCGAGCTCGTGCAGGGCGCGCTCCAGCGCGGCCTCAGGGAGCCGAATCACGGGCCCGACGTCGCTCGAGAGCTCGTATCCGGGACCGACGCGCAGGGTAGAGACCGCGTCGACGAGTTGGTCGCGGAACTGGGGGTCCTCGTAGATGGACTGTTCGACGATGGCGAGGCTCGCCGCGCTGCATTTTTGACCCGCGTGACCAAAGGCCGAATGAACGAGGTCCTTGACCGCGAGGTCGATGTCTGCACTCGACGAGATGATCATGGCGTTCTTGCCACTGGTTTCGGCGAGGAGGCGCAGCGTCGGCTTCCAGGAGGTGAACATGGTGGCCGTGTCAAAGGAGCCGGTGAGAATGACCGCGCTCACCCCCACGTGCGTGACGAGGTGCCGACCCGTCTCGTCGTCGCGCGTGGGAATCATCTGCAGAACGTCTTTGGGCACCCCGGCTTCCCAGAGTTGATTTACCAGCGCCGCGGCGACAGCCACGGTCTCGGGCGCGGGCTTGAGCACAACGGCATTGCCCGCCGCGAGTGCAGCGAGAACTCCACCTGCGGGAATGGCGTAGGGGAAGTTCCATGGCGGCACCACCAGAACTACCCCCGCCGGCGTCGAGTCGTCATCACCCAGCGCGTGGCTCGCGTAGAAGCGTGCGAAATCGATGCCTTCACTGACCTCCGGGTCGGCTTCGGCGACCGTCTTTCCTCCGTCGCGCGCCATCACCGCAATCGTGCGCTCTCGGTGCTCAGCCATCACGTCGCTGGCGCGCAGCAGGATGGCCCGGCGTTCTTCGACGTCCCGGCCGTGCCAGGCGGCAAAACCCGAACTCGCGAACTCGAGGGCCTGGTCGACCTGCTCGATCGTCGCCACCCGGTAGCGATACCACGGGCGAAAGCCGTCGTTGGGGTCGTGGCCGTCTTCCCACTCATAGGGGCCGTCACCTTCGAGGTGACGCAACGTGTCAATCGTCGCGTCGCGCGCGTCACGCACCTCGGTGAGGCTGGCGCGTACGCGTGCGACGTAGGCGAGCGACGTGGGATCACCGTCCGGTTCGTTGTCAAAGTATGCCGGGTTGATCTCATGACCCTGACGACGCGAGGTGACGTCAACCGCGTGTCGCTCCTCGAGCGCACGAACGAAGCGGTCTTCTTGTTCGCGGTAGACGCCGGGATCGTCGGCAATGAACAAAGCCGCGCGCAGGTAGTTCTCGGGGGCGGTGTTTTCGTCGAGTCGTCGCACGAGATACGCGACGGCCGAAGCGAAGTCGTCGCGCCGCGTGATGGGGGCATAGAGAAGAACGGGCTGGCCGCTGCGGGTGAGGGCGAGCGCCTCGGCGTTGGCCATGCCCTCGAGCATTTCGATGTCGAGCTGCTCGAGCACCCCGCGGTACTTGGCGAGCTCCAGCGCCCACGCCACATGAAACAGGTTGTGACTCGCCACGCCGACGCGCAGGGACCTGGCGTGCTCGGGGCGCAGCGCCACGTCAACCAGGCGCAGGTAGCTGGCATCCACGTCGGCTTTCGTGGCGTACGGTGCGGCTTGCCAGTTGTGGAGTTCGGCCTCGACGTGCTCCATCGCGAGGTTGGCGCCCTTGACCAGACGCACCTTGATCTCCCCGCCGCCTTCGCGGCGACGACGTTTGGAGAAGGTAATCAACTCCTCAAGTGCCTCATGTGATTCCGGTAAGTACGCCTGGAGAACGATGCCGGCACTGAGTGCGAGGAACTCGGGCTCTTCGAGCACGCTCATGAAGGCGTCGAGGGTGAGGCGCAGATCGCGGAACTCTTCCATGTCGAGGTTCACGAACGTGTTGTGGGCGTCGGCGTCGCGATACAAGGGACGCAACTTTTCGGCCACTCGCGCGAGCGACCCGTCATGGTCAACGGTGACGAGCTGACTCACGATGGCCGAGAGTTTGACCGAGACGTAATTCACGTCGGGTCGACGAATGATCTCTCGCACCCGGGCGAGTCGTTCGTCGGCTTCGCCCTCACCGAGGACTGCTTCTCCGAGGACGTTCACGTTGAGTCGCAGCCCCTCGCTCGCGTGTAGGGCGAACTGTTTGGTGAGCTCGCGAGGGTCGGCATCCAGAATCAGATTCTGGGTCAGCGATCGAACCTTGGTGGCGACGATGCGTTGGGCGCCGGGAGCCGAGAGCCGCGAGGCCTGGGCGAGCGCGCGCAGGCCAACCAGGTTGAGCGCGCCGAACCCCTTGCTCGAAGCGGCACCGGCTGCTTCCTGCAGGGCCGATCTGGTGCTCTCGGGGGTGTGGAATCGCATCACCTCGTCGGTGAGGGTGATCGTGACGTCGACCGCGCGCGGATCACTGAAGAGTCGTCGCAGGTTTCGTCGCGTCGCGCGTTCGCGTCGACTGGCTGGTCGAGCGGCCACGTCGATAAGAGTGCGAGCGCGCGCGAGAGCGGACTCGCGCACGGAGGCCGGTAACTGGTCGTCAGACAACATGCTCATGTAATTCGACCGCTAACTACTCGGAGGCCGCGGGATCTTCTTCGCTGGCCGTGCTCACGACGAACCCCGTCGGTGCGCGCGTGAGATTCCATACCTCTCGCGAGATTACGTGGGCGGACGCGGCCGCGGGCACGGCAAGGAGAACGCCCACCAGGCCGCCAAAATCTCCGGCTACCCAGGATCCGACTTCGGCGCCCACCAGTATCGCGATGAACACCGTGAGTGGGTTGATCTTGACCGACCGGCTCATCACGATCGGGCGCAGGACGTGATTCTCGAGCTGTGTGTAGACCATGAACACGATGAAGGTAATAACGCCCGCCGAGACGGAGTGCACGAGGGCGAAGAGCACGACCGGGATGCCGGCCAGCGCACCGCCGATCTGAGGCAAAAAGTCCACGAGGGCGACCCACAGGCCGAACACCAAGGCAAAGGGGACCGAGATCACGAGCAGCGTGACGAAGATGACGAGCCCGGCCAATAGCGACATGACGAGGCTGCCCAGCATGTAGCCGAAGGCGACCTTGGAGATCTCGTTACCGACCCGAGCGAGCCAGGCGCTCTTGGCCGGCGCCAGGTTGGACATACCGAACTTGCGAATCTTGGGCGACTCGAGCAAGAGCAGGATCACGAAAGCAAAGAGGGTGACGAAGGCGAGCACCAGCGTGGCCGCCCCTTCGCCGAACTTGAGGGCGGGCTTGGAGAGTCCCTTCGCGAAGGAGACCAACTTGGATGAGTTCTTCTCGACCCAGTGTTGGACGTGGTAGCGATGCAGGAGGTGGCCGATCCACCCTCGATTGTGCTCGGCCGACTTGACGTAGTTCGGCAGGTTGTCAGCCAGGTGGGTGATCGAGTTGACGAGTGGATACCCGAAGGCGAAAGCCAGACCCATAAACGCCAAGACTGCGATTCCCATGACAATGGTCACGGCAAATCCGCGGCGGGCCACGTGATGGTGCTGGAGCCACACCACCAGGGGATTCAAGATCAGCGCGACGAACCCGCCCACCAGCATGCCGAGCAGGATGTCGCGGAGCCGGTACAGCAGCTTGCCGGAGAAGTACACGACGATGAGCACGCCGATCGTGACCAGGATGGTCATGAGGGGAACACCCCGGGCCTCGGCGCGCTTGACCAACATGGAACGGCGAGTGGGGACCCCCTCGTTGTCGGACTTACCGAGCGACATCACCCTCCCTCACTTCGTTCACGCTACTGCCGTCGCTATTTGGCTAAGGGATCTAAGGGTGGGACCCGTTCGGTCTGACGCAGCTTCCCGTACCGACGCCGATAGAGGAAGTAACACACACCGCCGGCGATCGTGGGCAGCCAGTACGAGCCGAGGCGAAACGCGAGTGTGGCGACCACCGCGTTTGCACTCGGCACATCGGCCAAGACGAGCAATCCACTCAAGCTCGCCTCGACCAGTCCGAGTCCTCCCGGGGTGAGGGGGAGCAGTGCGAGCACCGCGGTGGCGGCGTAGGCAAGTAGGACCAGTGCGGGGTCGGGTTTCGCGCCCGTCGCGCGCAGCACCGCGAGCAGGCTCCCGAAGTCACAACCGATGCGCCCGGCCACGAGCAACAGCGCCTTCCACCAGTTTTTTCCGAGGTCGGCTTTGACCTGATTGCGCTCGTTGATCAGGCGATCGCCGAGTTCTTGGGCCGTTCGCTTGACGTTCTTGTGCCGCGGGGAGAGCCGATTGAAGAGCCAGTCGACGACGGCCGCCACTTTGCGCAAGGGCTTTTCGGTGGTGAGGACGATGACCCCGATGGCCAGTATCAAGACGAATCCCACGGCGCCGAGCTCTCCGGTGTGCACGAGGCCCGGGCTCACCGCTTCGCCGCCGAGCAGCAAGGGTAGGGCGAAGATCGGCAACGCGAAGAGGGCCCCGACGCCGATGATGGAACTCACGGCCAAGCCGCCCGCCGCTTGAACCGTGTCGATGCCGCTACCGGCGAGCATGCGGTACTGCACACTCGCACCCACCGCGTCGCCGCCGGGCAGCGTGTTGGTGACGGCGTTGCCCGCGAGGAAGGCGGTGACGATGGCGAACCAGTTCTTGGTGCGCAGTACCAGTCGCAGCAGGGCCATCTGACAGACGAAACTCAACGTCTCGGCCACCACAGCGATGACGAGCCACCACGGTTCGAGGGTGAGGAGTCGCGGCCACGAGGCGATCACGTGCACGAGTCCGGGCATGAGCACGTAGAGACTGAGCCCCGCGACGACGACCGCGATCACGGTCCGGATTCGATGATTGGACGGCCGAGCCGGTACGTCGGTTGCTATTGAGTCAATATATTCGGTGCCTCGTTTTCGTCCCGTGCTTCACGCCACGTGGCGTTCAAAGAACGGCGATTGCTCGTCGGTACGCTGGGTCAGTGGAGCGCGTCGCGGTCGTCGGATCTCCGGGCGCGGGCAAGACAACGTTGTCGAACTCACTCGCCGCGGTCACGGGGCTGCCACTCATTCATCTTGACGAACAGTTCTGGACGCCCGGGTGGGTGGAGACGCCCAACGAGGAGTGGGACGCAAAGCAACGTCGCCTCGCCGAGGAACCCCGTTGGATCATTGATGGCAACTATGGGCGCACTGTCGACGTTCGACTCGCCCGAGCTGACACCGTGATCGTGCTGTCGACGCCCCGGCGCGTGTGCCTGTATCGAGTGTTGAAGCGTGTGGTCATGAACTGGCATCGCGACACCCAAGCGCCGGGATGCCCCGAGCATTTCGACTTCGAGTTCCTGAAGTGGATATGGAACTTTCCTCGCAATTCGCAACCGCAGCTCACCGACGCCCTGGCACGCTTCGAAGGAAAGCTCGACATCGTGCACTTGGCGAACGAGAACGCCGTTCGCACCTTTCTGGAGAACCTCGCTCGCTCAGCGCCTCACGGTTCGTAGCTCTCGACGAGTCGCTACCTAGGTGTAGCTGAGACCGCCCGGTGAACTGTCGAGCACCGTGGCACCCGCCGCGTTGACGACGCGCACGCCGGTGATCTTGTGCAGGGACACCGCACACGCCATCGTGGCAAAGACCGCTTGGCCCTTGGCCGGACGATACGTTCCGGCGGTCCACCATCGGCCACTCTTGGTCTCCATGGAAACGGTGTAGACCTGGCCGCCGGGTAGTCCGCGCTCGGACAGTTGCAGCGACGTTCCCCACGGCTGACTGACCAACAGTGCACTGGCCCTCACCGCTGGAGCGCCGTCCAGAGCCAGGGCCCGCTGACTGGGCGCTGAGGACGGTGACGTCGAGAACACCGTCACCAAGATGAGGGCCGCGGCCAGTGCCCCGACGAAGCCACTCGCCGCGACCACCGCGCGACGTCGACGGTGGCGGGCGACGCCGACGTTGTGCAACTCGCCGAGGACTCGCGCGGTGAGATCCGGAGGTACCGAGGCGGTCGGCTCGATCGCCGAGGGATCGACGTACTTCAACATCGCCGCGGTCTCGGTCATCTCACTGGCGATGGCCTGGCACTCCGCGCACCCATCCAGGTGCGCCAAGAGACCGGTCATCTCTTCGACCGGCTGGTCACCCAGCAGGTGCATGGCGAGCGCCTCGCGCCACTGTTCGCATACGGCGTCGCTCATTGGTCCCATCCCGACTCCTCCAGCAGGAGGCGCAGCATTCGCAGCGCGTAGAACGCTCGACTTCGCACCGTACCCTCGGGGAGCCCGAAGAGTCTCCGCGACCTCTTTACCGCTGCGACCATTGAAGTACAACTCGGTCACCACCATGCGGTGCTCGGGATCCAGTCGCTCGAGGGCCGACTCCATCTGCCAGCCCATCATGGCGCGCTCGACGTGATCATCGCCGAGGGGTTCGTGACTGGGGTCCAAGGGAAAGGTGTTGTTCTTCATCCGCTTGGCACTGATGTCGAAGATGACTCGTCGTTCGATCGCGAACAACCAGGTGCGCAACGAACCGAGAGACGGATCGAATCGAGATCGTGAGCGCCACGCTCGAGAGAAAGTCTCTTGAACGGCGTCCTCGGCGTACTCCTTGGAGTTGAGTGACCTGCGGGCGAAGCCGAAAAGTTCACCGCCGTGGGCCAAGAACGCCTCACGAAGTCCCGCCTCGTCGGCGGCTTCGGTGTCGCCGGGGGCGCGCGATTGCATCGAACTCATTTGACCACTGTTCGTACGACAGTCGCTAGGCACGGTCAATCCCGCGACTAGCGACTGTCGTACGGCCATCAGTGAGCGAACGAGGGACCGGAGTCATTAGTAACTGATACCCCCACCGCCTGCAGGCGTCGTGGTCGTTGTGGTGGGTGGGTTAGTGGTGGTCGTGACCGGAGGCTTCGCCTTGACGCCGGCCGAAAAGGGCGTCGCCGTGGGGGTCGACGCCGTGGCGTGGACGAGGGTCCACGTTCCGCCAAACGCCTTGATGCCTTCGCCGTGCGACTGACGAGCGCCGCTGTCGCCAACGAACGTGTACACCGGGTAAGAGTTAAAGGTCACCTGCTTCTTCGAGTTGCCTCGAGCGACAAAGCCGATCTTTCCCTTCACACCAGCGCCAAGCGAGACCGTCTTGGTGGACGTGGAGACCTCGAGAGGCAGCCACGACGAGAGGCACGAAGTGGTGCAGTGGAGCTTGGCGCCGCGTTCGTCACTCAAGACGTAGAGCGAGCGTGAGGACTGATTCACCAGAGCGCCCGCAAAGTGGGGCACGTTGGCCGACTCGACCGTTGGTGATGCCGCACTGGACAAGGTCGCCACGGTGGTCGCTCCCAGCGCACTGGCCGCCAGGGCGACCATGAGCGAGGCGTGCGGTTCGTGACGTCGTTGTACGACGACTCAGTTCTGACAAAGGATTCATGGGGTTGTTCTCCTGCGTGAATGCGAGCGCGAAGTGGCATCGCACTGACGTATACCTCGGCGTTCCGCACGATGTTCACGACTATTCGAAAATTGTTTCGAAGTTCCGTGAACGAATTGCTCGCTGTCTGGTATTCGTACATAAGACGTGCGCCACATCCCCGAGCCACGCAGAAAGAAGTCACCGACATGAAACAGGCATCGAAGTTCATGGCCGTCGCCCTTGGCGCCTCGTCACTCCTCGGAGTTGCCGCCCTGCCACTCGTCAGCGGCGCGTCGTCCTCACCGATCACGGTCACCGTGTCACAGAACAAGACGTGGGGAGCGACTCTCACGCTCAAGGATGGCGACACGCTGTACCGCTTGGTCAAGGACTCAAAGGACAAGAGTGTCTGTACGGGCAAGTGCGCCACGATCTGGATACCGGTGGTGCTCGCGGCCGGTCAGACCGCACCCGTCGGTGTGGGCGTGAGTCACCTCGGATCCTTCACCCGGGCGGGCGGCGCCAAGCAGGTCACCTACGAAGGCATCCCGCTCTACCGCTTCACGGGCGACAAGAAGGCCGGCGCGGTCACGGGCAACGTCAAAGACACCTGGGGCCAGTGGTGGTCGATGAATCCCAAGAGCCCCTTGACGCCGCCCAAGAAGAAGTCAGGCAGCGGTTCCACCACGACCTCACCGATCGCGTACTAGCCATGACGGAGGTCAACTCGAACTACGCCTTCCAAGGCACCAGAGGACGTTCGTCAACGAGCGTGACGTCCAAGGGCGTCGCCGAGCGCCTGCGCGCCATCGCACGATTCATCCTCTTCAAGGAGGCCGGGCCCACCAAGGCCTGGTACGGCGTGCTCTTCCTCGGTGGGGTGACCACCTGGCTCGGCGTCGTGGGATATCGCGTCCTCGCGGGCGAGGGCAGCGTCTCAGCGGCGTTGTCCTCGGCTCGGGGGCGCACCGTCGGTCCGGCGCTGATCATCTTCATCGCGGCGATTCTGATCGCCGAGCGATTTTGGCCCGCGGTACCGCGGCCGATCTTCTCGCGAGCTCAAGTGGTCGACACCGGCTATCTGGTGATCTTTGCGATCGTGGTGCTGCCGCTGCTCACGCTGGTTGAAACCGGCTTTGCCCAGGAGATCAGTCAGCACGCCGCATTTCTCGTGCTCGGTCGACTCCCGCTCGGGTCACAGATCGTCGTCTCGGGACTGATTCTGATTGGCATTGACGCCATGAACTGGGGCGCGCACGTGGCGAATCACCGCTCGCTCACACTCTGGCGGCTGCACGCGTTGCACCACTCGCAAGAGGATCTGACGGTGCTGTCGACCTTTCGCACGCACCCCCTGGTCCACGCCTCGTACCTGCCATCACTCTTTCCCGCCCTCATTCTGGGCGCGAGTGGCACGGTGCCCGCAGTGGCGATCGTGGCGTACAGCTGTCTGATCACCCTGCCCCACGCCAACCTGCGCTGGACCTTTGGTCCGCTGGGTCGGGTGTTCGTGAGCCCGGCGTACCACCGGATTCACCACGCCGCACAGTTCATTGACGAGCGCGGCACGGTGAACTTTGGCTTCGTCTTGGTCGGATGGGATCAGCTCATCCACCGCGCGGTGTTCCCGAACGGCGGCACGCCCGTCGCGACAGGAATCTACGGACGGCCGGTTCCCGTGGAGCAGTCGGGTTCAGTCTTGGCGATGCCGAAGGTCGTCTTGGCTCAACTGGCCCAACCCTTCGCGGTACATTCGAAGACGGACGGCTGATGGCAACGAGCACGATGAGTCGAGCACTGGCGCGCTACGAACAGGTGCGAGCAACCGCGCACTCGGTCGCCGCGCGCGATCTTGCCCTTCTGGTAGTGCGTTTGTGTCTCGCGTGGATCTTCATCTACCACGGGGCCGGGACCCTCTTTGGCGCCTTCGGGGGAGCGGGACTGCACAACGAGGCGGTCTTCTACGCGAACTACGCCCACCTGCACCCGGGAACCCTTTTTGCCCTGTTGGGTGGGACCATCGAGTGCTTCGGTGGTGCCGCGATCGGACTCGGCGTCTTCGGCCGTTTGGCCGGCGCCGGACTCGTCGGTGACATGGTCATGGCCATGATCACGGTGACCTTTACCCAGGGGATCGTGGGCAATCCCCGTATCCCCGGCGATATCGGCTACCAGCTCAACATTGCCCTTGCGGGACTGGCCGCAGTCGTGGCGCTGTTGGGAACTGGCCGACTGTCGCTCGACTACGCGCTTCGCAACTGGTTCGCCAAATCACGCACCGCTCACATGTCGCCGAGCGTGGCGACAGTGTCTCGCTAAGCGTTCGTTCGCCGCTCCGTCGCGCGAGCGAGCGACGATGCGCTCGGCGTCGCGCGCGAGATTGAGATGGTGGGTCGAACGTGAACGATCACGTCGCTGCCCGGTGACACGTAGAGCCACACGCCAAGTGTTGCAACCACCACCAGCGTCGCCGACGCGACCCATCGCGGCACTCGGGTGAGCAGCCACGCCGCCAGTACGGCAATGAGTCCAAGTGCGGGCATGTAGAACCGCACGACGTGAAATGCGATGACGTGACCCAGCGTCTGCCCGACGGTCCACGTGTAGCTGGCATACAGCGCCCACAACGCACCCCACGAGACCGCCAGCACGAGTGCGACGACGGCGTCGGTGCGATCTCGCGGCAGCAGTGACGTACAACGAGCACGCACGAGTCGATACACGATCCAGACCAGAGCGCCAAGTGCGAGGGCGATCATCGGTACGCCTTGGATCAGAGGCCAGGGGAGTCGCTCGATGTTGGGAGCGATGGCGCTGGCTTTGAACGAGACGACGCCCGGACCGTACCCCGACGAGAAGTAGCCCCCATAGAGGTAGTGATTGAGGGCCGCGTCCCCGATCGCGAAGAGCGCGACGACGCCGAGCCAACTCGCGATCATGGCTCGACTCAACGCGCAGCGCCGTGACAACGCAAGGACACTCACGAGCGCGGCACCGAGCAGCACGACGTCGGTGTAGCGAATGAACGTGGCACCATCGAGCGCCAGAAAGGCGAGTAGTCCCACGACGAGTCGTCGAGCCGGCGGGCTCTCTCGAGACAGCAGAACGCCGAGCAGAAGGCCGGCGGCCGCGGCGACGAGTGACATATCGGTGAAGGTCGGCATCGTTGCGCGCCAGGCAAAGATCAGTGCGTCGCCGGCGCTGCAGTACAGAACCACGGCGTAGGTCCCGCCCCACGCTCCGAGCCAACGTCGCGCGCCGTAGAAGAGGCCCCCGCACGCTAGAGCGCCGTAGAAGAGAGGTGTCACACGAAGCGCGTGAAGCCACTGGAACGGCACGGCGAAGAACGGATAGCCCGGGTTCTTCTGGCTGATCCACTTGCCGTTGGCCAGGTGCACCCACTGGTAGATCCCCGGCAGCCCGTGGACAGATAGTTGCGCGTTGAGGCGCAGGTACTGGGCATTCGTTAACAGCAGGTGCCCCTGGGAGAGGGCCACGATCGACGCGCGATAGGCGTAGTCATCTGGTTCGAGTAACTGTGGCGCCCTCACCAACACCGCGACGCACAGGCCGACGAAGCCCGCGAACGCGAGTGCTATCTCGCCTCGACCCACTTTTGGCAACGAGGTCCGGGACTGCGCGGGACCCTGTTCATCGCTCACTGTGGGAGCCTACAAAGACGCAGGGCCTCTGAGAGTCGTACTGCCTACAGGCTCGGCATCTCTGCGGCGGCGTCGTCACCCAGACTGATGTGAGCGCGGTCGCGCAGCGGAATCTCCTTCAAGAAGAAGCAGGTGATGAACGACGCCACGGCGAAGGGGATCGCCACGATGAAGACCGTTTGCAGCGTGTGGCTGAACGCATTCGTGATCAGGTTTCGTTCCGTCGCTGGGAGTTTGTGAATCTGCAGGGGATTCAAAAAGATGTTGTTGCCACCGATGGCCTTCAACACCGCGGGACCCGCGGCCTTGCGCACGTTGCTCAGGAGCTGCGAGTTGAACACGGCGCCCAAGATGGCGACGCCGAAGGCACCACCGATCGTGCGAAAGAACGTTGCCGTTGCGGTCGCCGTGCCCAGTTGTGAGTGCGGCACGGCGTTCTGCACCGCGACGACGAGGACTTGCATGACGAGGCCCAGGCCAAAGCCCACTACGAACATGTCGATAGCAGCGACGCCGTAGGACGTGTGGGAGCCGAGCATTGCCAGCAGGATCAGGCCGAGGGTCGTAATGGCCAGTCCCAGGATGGGAAATATCTTGTATCGCCCGGTTTTGGACACCAGTCGGCCACTGATGACAAACGTGATCAGCATGCCGGCCACCATCGGCAGCAGTTCGAGTCCCGAGGAGGTGGGCGTGGCGCCGTGAACGACCTGCAGGTAGAGCGGCAGGTACACGATCGAGCCAAACATCGTGAAGCCGATCCCGAAGCTCACGGCCGATGCAGCGGAGAACGTCCGGTTACGAAAGAGCCCCAGCGGGATGATCGGTTCTTTCGCTTGGGTCTCGACGAACACGAAGATCGCGAGCGAGACAGTGCTCAGGATCATCATGAGCACGATCGCTGCCGACCCCCACGCCCAACCGGGAGTGCCGCCCAGGGTTGTAGCGAGAATCCAGCCGACCACGCCAGCTGAGAGGAACGTCGTGCCCCACCAGTCGACCTTGTGGTGCTTGCGGTTCACGGGGATGTGCAGGACGGCGGCGATGATGAAGAGCGCGACGATGCCGATGGGCACATTGATGTAGAAGATCCAGCGCCACGAGAGGTGCTGGGTGAAGAATCCACCCGCGAGCGGGCCCAGGATGCTCGAGAGTCCAAAGACGGCACCGAAGTACCCCATGTACCGACCACGTTGGCGAGGTGGGATGACGTCGCCGATGATGGCCTGGGAACCAACCATGAGGCCACCGGCGCCCGCGCCCTGAACCGCGCGGAACAAGATGAGCTCGAGCATGTTCTGTGAGACGCCCGAGAGCATCGAACCGATGAGGAAGATGACGACGGCGATCTGGAAGAACTTCTTTCGCCCGTAGAGGTCGCCGTATTTACCCCACAGGGGCAACGTGATCGTCGACGTAATCAGATAGGCCGTGACGACCCACGACAGGTGGTTGAGGCCGTGCAGGTCTCCCGCGATCGTGGGGAGCGCGGTCGAGACGATGGTCTGGTCCAGGGCGGCAAGGAACATACCGAGCATCAACGCCCCGAGAATCGTCAGGATCCGGCGGTGCTCCTCTTTGGTGAACTCGTGGTCCTCGGGGGCGGCGACGACGTCGGCGAGGTCATCAGTCACGGTCATTCTCCATTTCATTGCTTACTGCCTGGGCGAACTTGTCGAGGGAGAGCGAGAAGCTCGCAATCTCCTTCTCGCTCCAACCCTCGAAGAGGCGAGCGAAGCGGTGGTTGACGGCGAGCATGATGCGATCGATGATCTTTTCACCGGACCTGGTCAGGGTGATGCGCTTGGCCCGCTTGTCGTCGACGTCGGGCGTGATCGCTACGAAGCCCTCTCGTTCGAGTTGCTGCACTTTTCGCGTCACGGCCGGGGTGTCGACGTCGAGCAGCTCCGCTAGGTCGCTCACGCGGGCCGACTGCCCGAGTGAGCGCAGCTTGAACAGGAGGGCCGATCCCGCACGGTCCAGTCGCACGCCGGCCTCCTTGAGGAGGATTTCGTGCGGGCGCGCACCGCCAAAGGCGCGCGAGAGGATGGACATGCTCGAGGCCACCCGCTTGAGTTGGTCTTCGGCAAGGTTCACCACGACGGGGCGTTCTGGAAAAGTTGCTTTCGGAATACAACTAAATTAGCGGGACTTGGCCGCGCCTTGACCGAGTCGGACCTCCTACCATCAGGAGCGACGAACATTTGAGGAGGAATTGTGGCGGACATCTCCTTTCCCTTCGGGTCACGAGAGTTGCGTGGCTATCTCGCCGTGCCAACCGGTGACGGCCCGTGGCCCGCCGTCGTGGTCATTCACGACATCTTCGGTCTGACCCCCGATCTGCGCTCTCAATGCGATTGGCTCGCGCGCGAGGGATTTCTTGCGCTCGGGCCGGATCTCTACTCGCGCGCCAACACGTTCGCCTGCCTTCGATCAACCGTGATGGATCTTCGGGCCAGGAGCGGACCGACCTTTGACGCGTTCGAGGCGGCTCGCGCGCGACTCGTGAGCGACGAGCGCTGCACTGGACGAGTTGGGGTGATCGGCTACTGCATCGGTGGAGGATTCTCACTCCTGCTGGCAGCGGGAGAAAAGTACGACGTCTCGGGGGTCAACTACGGCGACGTGCCCAACGATGCGGCGAGCGTGTTCGCCGGGGCGTGTCCGGTGGTGGGCAGTTACGGCGCCAGGGATCGTCGACTCGTGAAACAGGTCGCTCGACTGGAGAACGCACTCGAGGCGAACGACATCCCCCACGACGTCAAGGTGTACCCCAACGCGGGTCACGGATTCCTGAACGAGCACGTGGGAAAGACGGCGCTATTCCTTGCCGTCGCAGGTCGGCTGATCGGTGTTCACGCCGATGAAGAGTCGGCGACCGATGCGCGTCAACGCATCATCGCTTTCTTCACTCGGTATCTAAAGGGTCCTCACTAGTCGGCGACGTCGTGTGGCCGAGGAAGAGGTCGGTGACGATCGTCATCGCGACGGGATCATCGCTGCGGGTCAGAACGGCCCGTACGTCGTCGAAGAGGTGCTCCCGATCGCTCTCTTCCAATAGGCGGTACGCGGACGTCGAGGCGAGCAGGTCGATGAATGTCTCGGCGTCGTAGTCGAGGTGTCGCCGGTAGCGACGACTGACGAGGTCTTCGAATCTCGAGTCGGTGACCAAGTCGTAGGCGGGCCAGCCTTCTTCCAACTCGATCTCGTCACTATCGAGGTCTTCTTTCGTGACGCCGTAGTGGCTGGTGTCGACCGAGTAGCGCTCATCGATCGCTCTGATCTCGCTGCGCGTGGCGTCGTCGGCGATGACGTACGCGTTCCAGAACAACGCAATGGTGCCGCCCTCGCGCAGGGACTCATACGCCAAATCCCAACGGCGCAGGCGATCGACCCAATGCCAGGACTGGCCGGCGATCAGTGCGTCAAAGGCGAGTGGGCGCGAGTAGTTCTCGAGACGACTCTCTTCGACAGTGACGTTGGGAAACGGCGCGCACTCCTTTCGCAAGCGCGCCGCCATCCGCGGATCGGGCTCCAGACAGGTCATGTTCACGCCTCGCGACGCGAAGGAGACGGTCGCCTTGCCCGTTCCGGCGCCCACTTCGAGAACGTCGCTGGCCGGATCGGCGTAAGCCAGGATGTCCTCGACCATGGCATCGGGGTACCCGGGGCGCGCCCTCGCGTACTGCTCCACGGCTTCGCCGAATACGTCGCGTCGGTCTCGTGCCACGTCGCCTCCTCGTTTTACAGCAGGATAGTTTTCGTTTCCGTCGACCAGAAACGTCAGCGAACGTTGATTCTGTTTAGGTGCGAATGACCACGTTGAGCGGTTCCTCGCCGTTGCGCATTCGTTCGATCTGCGCGGTCACGAGGCGGATGAGCCGTGGGATGGCCGCGGTCGTGGCTCCCCCGACGTGGGGTGAGACCAAGACGTTCTGGAGCCCGAAGAGCGGGTGACCCTCGGGCAGCGGCTCGGGATCGGTCACGTCCAAGGCGAAGCGAAGTCGTCCCGAGCGAGCGTGATCCAACACCGCTTGGGTGTCGGCGACTTGGCCGCGCGCGATGTTGACGAGTAGCGCCCCGTCGTGCATGGCCGTGAGAAAAGCGTCATTGACGAGGTGAGTGGTGCTGTCGCTGAGCGGAACGGCGATGATGACCACGTCGGCACCGGGCAGCAGGTCGGGGAGCGTGTCGAAGCCGTGGACTGTTCCGAACTCATCAGTGCGTTCGTGCAGGGCCACCCGTGTGAGTTCGATCTCAAAGGGCAAGAGGCGTTGCGCAATGGCCTTGCCCACCCCGCCGTAACCGACGAGCAGGACCCGTCGATCGGCCAGACTCTGGCGAAACTCGCGCTTCCACTCACCTCGTTCGGCGGAGCGCACGAAGTCGGGGATCCCTCGCTGCACGGCCAGGATGAGCGCGAGCGTGAGTTCGGCCGTCGAAGTCTCGTGCACCGAGGCCGCGTTCGCGAAGACGATCCCGGGTGGTAGAAGCTCGGCAATGCCGTCGTAGCCGAGCATGGTGCTTTGAACGAGGCGCGTGGTCACGCTGCCCACCTGATTCGTCCAATCCGTTCCCCCGAGGTACGGCGGGACCACGAGGTCGATGTGAGGCAACGGTGGCGGACCGTTCATGTCCCACACGACGACGTCGACACCGGCGAGGTCCCCGAGGGCGCCGGCCAAGTTGGCGTCGGCGACACTGACGACCAATCGTTCAGGATTGTGAGCCATACGACGGGTCATCCTACGTGGACGATTTAGGTCGCGTCGCGCCCCGCAGGCGTGACCCGATCGGTCATCTCGAGCTCGTCGTTGAGGATGAAGATGTGCGCGGGCGAACCCGGTGTCATCGCGACCAGTGACGTCGCTCCCAGCATCGCCGCCGGTCGAGTGATGACCGCATTGAGTACGTCGACGTGAGAGAACCCGAGCGCGCGTAGCCGCACCAGGCTCTCGCGTAGTCGACCGACGCTGCCCGCGATCGTGCCATCGTCGCGACGCGCCACGCCGTCTCGCACCGTGACCGTGACGTCGCCGAGTTGCACGACGGGCTGGTCGCAGGCGGCGGCGGCGAGGGCGTCGGTCACCACGACGCACCGATTCGTGGCTGCGGCGAAGGCGAGGCGCATCATGGCGTCTTCGACGTGCAGACCGTCGGCGATGAATTGGATCGTGACGTCAGAGCGGGTGAGGGCCGCGCCCGCGAGGCCGGCCGAGCGCGCGCTCATCGGTTCCATCGCGTTGTACAGGTGGGTGACAGTGGATGCGCCGGCGGCGAAACCTCGCTCGGCCTCCTCGGCGTTGGCCGCACTGTGGCCGAGCGAGACGCTCACCCCGCGACGAACGCACTCCGCGATGAGATCGAGGGCACCGGGAAGCTCGGGCGCGATAGTCATAAATCCGACGTCGGGCAGGTCGAGGAGGCGGCCGAGCAGTTCGAGGTCGGGAGCGCGAAGAAGTGAGAGCGGATGCGTGCCCGCGCGCTGCGGCGACAAGAAAGGTCCTTCGAGGTGGGTAGGCAGAATGAATGCACCATCGACGCGGTGCTCTCGCGCGACTCGCAGGCGCTGCGTCGCTTGACGAGTCTGCTCAAACTCGCTCGTGATCAGCGTGGGTTGGTAGGCCACGACGCCGTCGCGCTCGAGCGCGCGACCCATCTCGAGGATCTCATCAACCTCCGCGTGCAAGAGATCGATGCCCGCGTACCCGTTGACCTGGGCATCGACGAGACCGGGAATAGCGATGCCACTGCCGGGGTGAGAGAGTCCGACCGCCACAATTTCGCCGTCGTGGATGGCGACGTCGCCTTCGATCACCGAACCGCCCACGAACGCGGCCGCGACGCCCAGCCTGGTCCAGTGATGAGTATCGCGAGACACCCGCGAGGGCGTGCGAACGGAGTCCAGGGCGGGGCGCAATCGTCCGTCGTAGAAGTCGAGTCGATCGCTTGCTTCGTTGGCGTCGACGTGCCCGACCAGCATGACCGACGCCACTTTGACTCGCCAGTCACTGGCGATGAGCGTGTCGCGCGCCTCTTCGAGTGGGGCACCAGTGATGCGCGCGACAATGCGCGCCGAGCGGTCGCGCAACTTCTCGTTCGTCGGTCGCAGGTCGACCATCAAGTTGCCGTAGGTCTTGCCGAGGCGAACCATCGTGGCCGTCGAGATGACGTTGAGCACGATTTTTTGCACGGTGCCCGAGTTCATGCGCGTCGAGCCGGCGATGAGTTCGGGCCCCACGGCGACCTCGATCGGACGATCCACGTTGAGAGCGAGGGGCGTGCCGACGTTGCAGGCGAGCCCCACCGTGAGGGCACCTGCTTCGCGCGCTTCGTCGATGGCCCCCAAGACGTACGGGGTGCGCCCGCTGGCCGAAATTCCCACCACGCTGTCGGTGTCCGAAATCGAGAGTGACCGTACGGCGTCGCGGCCGCCCTCGTAGTCGTCCTCGGCGTTTTCGATTGGTACACCAAAGGCGGTGCTGCCGCCCGCGAGGACGCCTACGACCTGACCATCGGCGACGTTGAATGTGGGTCCCGCTTCGGCGGCGTCCAGCATGCCCAGTCGGCCCGCGGTGCCGGCACCGGCGTAGATCAGTCGTCCCCCCTGTTCCATGCGTCGCACGATGTCGGTGACGGCACTGGTGATCTGGGCCTCGGCGGCGATGAGGGCGTCGGGCACCTGTCGTACGTCCGCGCACATCAGGTCAACCAGATCGGCGACGGAGAGCTGATCGAGGTCCGCGAGTTCGTGGCGGACTTGCTCGGTGCCGAGTTGCTCTAGAAACTCGAGGTCGTTGGGTTCCATCAGGCCAGGCTCTTCGCCACGATCGAGTGGAGGGACTCGCGCATTTCGTCGTGGCGATCGAGCTGGCGCCGAGGATGAATGGCGTTGGTCAGCAGAACAACGCTCAGGTTGGCGCTCGGGGCGACGAGCAGCGAGGTGCCGGTGAATCCGGTGTGCCACAACGTATCCGCGGGCCAGGATCCCCACGCCGCCGGGTCCAGGCGCCAACCCAGGCCTCGCACGTCGGGCTGGGTTCCGACCGGTGTTCGTGAGATCGATGAGATACTTGCTGCGCTCAGCACGTGGTGTCCCCGCGTGCCGAGCAGAGACTGTACGAATCGGGTGAGGTCGTCGCTGGTCGAGAAGAGTCCGGCGTGACCGGCCACGCCACCGAGCGCCCACGCGTTACCGTCATGAACCTCACCCCACACCAGTTCCTTGGTGAGACGCTGGTCTCCGTTTCGCTCAGTCGCGGCGATGCGACCTTGTTGGCGGTGCGAGGGGCGATAGCGCGTTTCGCTCATGCCCAGGGGCTCGGCGACAACCTCGTGGAAGAGTCGCGCGAGGGGTTGACCAGTGCAACGTTCGATGGCCCAGCCGAGCACCATGAAGTTGAGGTCGCTGTAGATCACGTCACCGGTGGGACCGCCTGTCGTCGCCTCGGCATAGACGGCACGACGGATGGTCCGCGGATCGCGACCCAAGTGAAAGAAAGGTCGGTGAGGGATCAGTCCCGAGGTGTGGGTGAGGAGTTGGTAGAGAGTGAGGTCGCTGCGAGGAAAGTCGGGGAGCCACGTCGAGACGGGATCCGAGATTCGCCACTGGCGCGTCTGGGCGAGCCACAGCGCGATCGTGGTGGTGGAGACGACCTTGCTGAGCGACGCCAGATCGTAGATGGTGTTGCTCTGGGTCTCCACGACCGGTGCGAGTGAGTTTGCGAATCCGCCCCACGCACGAAAAAGCGTTGCGCTCTTCGTCGCGATGGAAAGGTTGAATCCGACCGGGAAACCATCCTCGGTCATGGCGAAGAGTGCCTCAACTAGTTCGTCGCGCACGTCTCGAGGGAGCCCATCTGTTGCGCGCGACAGTTCGACGTGCAGGCGCGGCGAGCGAGCGCTCATGACGCGATAGGCGTGAAGGGGGAGTCGAGATTTGGCGGCGCGTGACGCGGACCACGTGCGGCGCGACGGGTCATCGAGATCTCCTGGGCTTTGTAGAGTTCCTCGACGCGTCGGTCCCCGTCGGGCACGAACCCGGCCGCCTGGTAGAGGCGGCGCGCGCGTTCGTTTTCTTCAAAGACCCACAGAGTGACGTCGCGCGTCGACATGGGATCAAGTTCGCCGATGGCGCGTTCGAGGAGGCGCCGGCCCACGCCGTGTCCGCTCGACGATGGGTCGACGTAGAGCGCGAAAAGGTGTCCGCGAGCGGCGTTACCCGTCTCATCGCCGAATCGAGCGAAGCCGAGTACCTGTCCGTTCTTCTCGGCGACCACCGTGCGCGCGGCGGTGTTCTCCACGAGATTGCGCAGCCAACTAGCGACGTCGGGGTGATACAGCGCGTCGATGATGGCGTCTTCGACTACGCCGCGATAGGAACTGCGCCACGCCTCGACAAACACGGTCGCGAGTTGATCCGCGTCGTCAGGTCGCGCGAGGCGCACGATGAGCTCATTCGATGCCACCGGCGCGGCGCCCCAGGTTCGGGGACGCTGCAGGCCCGTCTGAAAGCGATAGCGATCGCCGCGGTACAGCGAACGCACAAACTCGGTGGGCTGACCACTGGTATCGAGGGTGCGTCGCGACAGCATCAACAATGGCATGCCCGGCTGGCACTTGAGAAGCCCGGCCTCGCGGCCCTCCGCGACGACCGCTTCGATCGTCTCTTCGGCTGAGGCCAACTCCACGCCGTAGTTGGTGGCGAGGAGTTGGTAGAGCGACGCGTTGTCACTGAGAGCCGCCGTGATGCCGTCGAATCGATCGGCGTTGAGGTAGACGACTTCGATGGCGATCGGTTCGCCATCGGCGAGGCGAAGTCGTTCAATGCGCAAGACCTCGGCCTTGGACGAGAGGTCCAGCTGGGCACCGACGTCGAGCCCGGCGGGGATGCGGCGCACGTCGATGAGCTTGGAACTTGGCGAGATGCCGCGCTCCTTCATCCCCTCGGTGTGGCTCGTGAGTTCGAGGCGCTGGTCGATCTTGGCGCGGGCCACGAACGTGCCCTTGCCTTGGCGGCGGAAAATGCGTTGTTCGATTTCGAGTTGTCCGAGCGCCTGGCGCACCGTCGCGCGCGAGACTCCGTAGGTCGTGCAGAGTTCGCGTTCGGTGGGCATGGCCGTTCCCGCAGGCAGGCCCTCAATCGCGAGTAGCAACGCGTCGTGGACGCTTTGGTACTTCGGACTGCTGAGGGCAGTCTCTCCAAGTACGCCTGGTTCTTCAATCACGACACTCTCCGCAAGGGACATTGCACCTGATTCGGTGGATTTGGCTCAATCTACCAATATCGATTGGTCCGGTCAATTAATACATCCAGTATTCGAAAGTTCCCTTATTTTAGGCACGACTTTCCCACTGGCACCGTACAACATAGAACAAGTGGCGACTTGACTGGACCAAAGGTCGCCGATAGTGTCGCACTCAGGAAAGAACTTTTGACTTCAATCCAAAGGGGAACAATGAAGCGAATAATCGGATTACGAGGCGCAGCCTCGGCACTCTTAGCGGTGAGCAGCGTAGGCCTGTTCTCGACCGCGATCGTGAGCTCGGGCTCATCGTCGGCGGCGAGTTCGACCTTCGTGGTCGGCACCGTGAGCAGCGTGCAGAAAATTGACCCAGACGTGGTCACGAACTTCCTCGACTTCGAGGCGCTCGGACTGATCTACCAGACTCTGGTGCAAGAGAACGCGAACCTGCAGATCGTGCCGGACCTCGCGACGAGCTGGGCCTTCTCGAACGGCAACAAGACGCTGACGCTACAACTGCGCCAGAACGTCAAGTTCGATGACGGCTCGACGATGACGTCGGCGGACGTCGTGGCGTCGCTCAACCGCGCGGAGGCGACCGCCACGGCCGACCCGTCCGCGTCGTTCATCGGCTCGGTGACCAACATTGCCGCCTCGGGACCCAACACCGTGGTGCTCACCATGAGCCACCCCGACGTGTCGGTCTTGGAAGGACTCGCCACCGTCAACATGGCGATCATGCCGGCCGCGGCGATCACCGCGGGCACCATCGCGACTCAACCCGATGGCACCGGTCCCTTCGTCTACTCGTCACTGGTCGCCAACACGTCCTTTACGATGACGGCCAATGCGAGCTACTGGGGCGGCAAGCCGTCTCTGTCGAGCGTTGAGTTAGAGACCATCCCGAGCGAGCAGTCCATTGCGGCCGCACTCGAAGCAGGAACGATCCAGATGGGTCTTCTCAACCAGCCGACCGTCGTGAACACGTTGCCCAAGACCTACAAGGTGCAAAAGGTCCTGGACCTGTCGTACCGGGCCTTGCAGCTCCAGGACAAGCACGGGATCCTCGCCAACAAGAACGCTCGACTGGCGATCGCGTGTGCGACGAACCGCAAGCAGATCCTCCAGGACGCGGTCTTTGGCGAAGGCAAAGTCGTCGGCCCGGTGCCGCTCGGCCCGTACGCGACGAGCCCCGTCTCGTCGGTCTGTCCGACCACGAACGACAAGCTGGCCAAGAAGTACCTGAAGTTGGCGGGCAAGTCCAAGGGCTTCACGTTCGACGCGATCACCTCCACGGACCTCGATTCGACCAGTGCGGCCCAGGCCGTGGCGATGCAGAGTGAGTTGGCTAAGGTCGGCATCAAGATGAACATCACGAACCTCGCCTCCAACGCCTACATCCAGGACTGGCTGAAGGGCAAGTTCCAAGCCGCCTTCGCCGAGAACGGAGCCGACCCGGACCCGTACGTCATGTACGGTCGCTACTTCGGTGCCGGTGCAACCCTCGGGGTTCCCGCGGGCTATAGCAACAAGACCCTGCAGCAGGAACTGCTGGCCGGTGACGAAAACTCCACGGCGGCGGGTCAAAAGGCTGACTGGCAGAAGCTCAATAGCACGCTGACCGGTAACGCGGTGTGGATCTGGCTCTTCGACGCCAACGACTTCGCGGCCCTGTCGCCGTCGGTCAAGGGATTCACGTTGTCGCCGGTAAACACGACGCAGCTCTCGAGCTTGGCTAACACGAGCCTCTCCTAGGCGTCATTAAGACTTACTGAGAGTCCGCCGCACGATGCGCTTCTTTTTAGCCATCGTGCGGCGGATTCTTTCGATGGTGGTCACGCTCATTGGCGTGTCGATCATCATCTTCGTCGTCCTGCGCCTGTTACCGGGTAACGCCGTTACGGCCGCGTTGGGCGTGAGCATCGGCCTGCTCACCAAGGGCCAGGTGGCCGCGCTTAACCATTACTACGGCGTCGGTCAGCCCGCCTTCCAGCAGTACTGGTCGTGGCTGCATGCCCTCTTTAGTGGGAACCTCGGCATCTCGCTCGTCTCTCGCGAGCCGGTCTCCACGTTGATCGGTACGGCACTGCCGGTGACCTTGGAACTGGCGTTCTTCGCAATGTTGCTGGGCATTCTGATCGGCGTCGGTTTTGGCATGTGGAGTGCGCTGCACCCCGGTCGCTGGCAAGACGACATCGGTCAGGTCATCTCGGTCATCGGACTCGCGATTCCGACCTTCATCCTCGGCACGGTGCTCGTGGTCTTCATGTCCTCGAAGTTTCACTACTTCCCGTCGTCGCTGCCCTTCGCAGGTTTATTTACCAATCCGTGGCTCAACTTTCAACAGATCATCATTCCCGCCTTCGTGCTCAGCCTGGGCATCGCGGCCGCCATCCTGCGCACCACTCGGGCCGCGGTGCTCGAAGTGTCGAACCTCAACTTCGCGCGAACGGCCCTCGGCAAGGGCGTCTCGCGCCAAGCTTTCATCTGGCGCCACCTGTTTCTGAACGCCCTCACGGCGGTGACGACGATGAGCGGTATTCAACTCGGGTACCTGCTCGGAGGAACCGTCATCATCGAGCAGATCTTCATTCTGCCCGGCATGGGACGACTGCTGATCACGTCGATCAACAATCGCGACTTTCCCGTCGTGCAGAGCGAAGTACTGATCTTCGCCGCGGGCTTCGTCATCGTGAACATGCTGGTTGACGTTCTTTACAACGTCATCGACCCTCGCACGAGGCCGCGATGACCATCGAACTCACTGAGCCAGTGCCCGCGAACCCCGTCGTGGAAGAAGAGACGGTCACCCGTCGCGGGGGCTGGATCCGCGCCACGTGGCGCAGCCGCAACGGCCGCCTTGGCATGATCGTCGTCGCGTTGGTGGTGATTGGCGCGATCTGCGGGCTCGCCGGGTGGACGCCGTATCCGCCCGAGGCCCAGAATCCCAACACGGTGCTCAAGGGAGTCTCGTGGGCGCACCTCATGGGCACGGACCAGTTTGGGCGCGACGTCTTTTCTGGTGCTCTCCAAGGGCTCGGGGTCTCACTCGAGATCGCGGTCTTGGCGGTGGCGATCGCCGGTGTGATCGGATCGCTTGGCGGTATCGCGGCGGGATTTCTGGGCAAGTGGACGTCCGCGTCCATCATGCGCGTCACCGACATGATGTTTGCGATTCCCACTGTGCTCTTTGCGCTGGCGATCGTCACCGCACTCGGGCCGAGCATTCTCGACAGCGCCATCGCGATCGGCGTTGGGTGGGTACCGATCTACGTGCGAGTCGTGCGCACCCCGGTGCTGGCCTTGCGCGAGTCGGACTTCGTGCGCGCGGGCAAAGTGCTCGGATACTCCAGGACTCGGCTGCTCTTTCACCACATCTTGCCCAACGTCACGGGCGTCATCGCGGTCCAGACCAGCCTCGCGCTCGCGTGGGCGATTCTGGCCGAAGCGAGCCTGAGCTTCCTTGGACTCGGGCCGCCTCCGCCCACCCAGTCGCTCGGTGAGATGGTGAGTAACTCGAGCAGTCTGGCGGCCATCGCGTGGTGGACGTTGGCCGGGCCCTCACTCGTAATCGTGATCGCGGTCATCGGTTTTAACTTTCTCGGAGACGGTCTGCGCGACGCGTCAGACCCACGTACACGAACGAGGTCGGAATGAAAGTCATTGGAATGATTTCGGGCACGTCGTTCGACGCGATCGAGGCGGTCGCGATGAATATCTCACTCGCCGATCACCTGCTCAGCGCCGAACTACTCGCTCATCACTCGGTCGAGTACTCGAGTGACTTGCATCGTCGCGTTGAGTTCGTCCTGCCCGGACACGCCACCACGATCGACGAGGTCTGCCAACTCGACACGTTGATCGGTCAGAACTTCGCCGAAGTCGCGGGGGATCTGGCCGATGCGATCTTTGGCGGCAAAGCCGACGTCGTGTGCTCTCACGGCCAGACGGTCTTTCACTGGGTGGAGGGTGGTCACGCGCTCGGCACGTTGCAGCTCGGACAGGGCGCGTGGATCGCGGAGCGAACGGGGGCCACGGTCGTAGAGGATGTGCGCATTCGCGACATCGCCGCGGGCGGTCACGGCGCGCCGTTGGCGAGTCTCTTGGACGTCTTGTTGCTGGGTGTGCACCCGGTCGTGGTGCGCGGCTCGCTCAACCTCGGCGGCATATCGAACATGACCGTCGTGGGACCGGACAGCGATCCGATCGCCTTCGACATCGGCTCGGCGAACGCGCTCATGGACGCTGCGGTGGGCTGGCTCACCGAGGGTCGCGAATCCTTCGACCGCGAGGGCGCGCGTGCGGCTCGCGGCACTGTCGATGGCGACTTGCTCGAACTCCTTCTCGCCGACCCGTACTACGACGCCCCGGCCCCCAAGTCGACGGGCAAGGAGTACTTTCACCTGGCGTATCTTCAAGGAGCCGTGGGTAGTCGCGAGGTTGCACCCGACGACCTACTGGCGACGCTCGCGGCACTCACCGTTGAGACTGTGGCGCGCGCCGTCGAAGAGTATGACGTCACCGAGCTGTTCGTCGCCGGTGGGGGGACGCGCAATCCGGTCCTGATGAACGGACTGCGCCAGCGTCTGTGGGGCGTACCGGTTGCTCTCATTGACGAGTTCGGTGTTCCCGAGGAAGCCAAGGAGGCCTGTCTCTTCGCGATCATCGGGTTCCTGAGCGTTCATGGGCTGCCCGCGATCGTGCCCTCGGCGACGGGAGCTCATCGCGCCAGCGTGCTCGGGGCGATCGTGCCCGGACGCCAGGCGATCGGCGCGCTGTCGCACACGGACGCGCCGAACGCGATTGTCTTTCACGATGGGCGGCTCCCATGAGCGCGCTGCTGTCGATTGAGGATCTGCACATCGGCATCAAACGGCGCAAGGGCGCTGAGGAGATTGTGCGCGGGGTGACCATTGAGGTGCAGCCCGGCGAAAAGGTCGGCATCGTCGGCGAGAGCGGTTCGGGTAAGACCCTCACGATGCTCTCGGTCCTGCGACTGCTCGCGAGTCCGCCCTTGAGCGTTCTGAGTGGCGAGGTGCTCCTCGACGGTGAGGACCTCGCACGAGTCGACGACAAGCGCCTGCGCGAAGTACGCGGCGGCGACATTGCGATGGTCTACCAGGATCCAATGAGTTCACTCAATCCGCTTCTGCGCGTCGGCGGTCAGATCGAAGAGGCCTTGCGCGCCCACGGCGTGGACATGGCAACGGCCCAATCGCGCACGCGCGACGTTCTTGTAGAGGTCGGCCTCGACGATCCCGAACGAGTGCGCACCTCGTTCCCGCACCAGCTCTCGGGCGGCATGATTCAGCGGGTCATGATCGCCATGGCGCTCGCCACCTCGCCGCGGATCCTCATCGCCGATGAGCCCACGACGGCCCTGGACGTCACGATCCAGCGTCAGATCCTGGAACTCGTGACGTCGCTGCAGGCCACCACGGGCATGGCGGTGCTGTGGGTGACCCACGATCTGGGAGTCGTCGCGAGCCTCGTCGACCGGGTCATCGTCATGTACGCCGGGCGCATCGTGGAGACCGCGCCGACCGAGGAGCTCTTTGCCCGTCCCACTCATCCTTACACCAAGGCACTGCTCGAGTCGTTGCCGGGTCTTGAGACACCGCATCGATCACCCCTGCATCAGATTGGCGGCACGCCGCCCGACCCCACGCGACTCACGGCGGGATGTCCGTTTCGCTTTCGCTGTCCGTACAAGATCGCCGAGTGCGAGATCGAAGAACCACCATTGATCGATCGCGGCGAGGGTAGCTTCGCCGCGTGTTGGCGGGATCCCTCCGAATGGTAGACATCGTCCTTCGCGCGACCAACCTGGTCAAGGTCTACGGGCGTCGCGGTCGTCACCCGGTCTACGCGCTCAACGACGTCTCGCTGGACCTCGTGCGCGGCACGACGTTTGGCATCGTGGGCGAGAGCGGGTGCGGCAAGTCGACCCTGGCGCGCCTGTTGGTGGGTCTGGAAGCCCCCACCTCGGGTCAACTCGAGATTGGCGGCGAAGTGATGACGCTGCGCGAGCGCCAACACAACAAGGCCCTGGCGCGCAAGATCCAACTCGTCTTCCAGGACCCGTTCTCCTCGCTCGACCCGCGTCTCAGTGTTGAAAAGGCCCTGCGCGAGGTGCTGCGCGTGCACGATTTGCATCGCGGACACGAGAGCGAACGCGTGGCTCAGCTGCTGGCGATGGTGGGACTGACCGGTCGCTTTGCGACGCGCTATCCCCACGAACTCTCCGGCGGCCAGGCCCAGCGCGTGGCGATCGCGCGCGCTCTTGCCGTCGAGCCCGAGGTACTCGTGCTCGACGAACCGACCTCGGCGCTCGACGTCTCGGTGCGAGCCGAGATCGTCAATCTTCTCGTGCGCATCCAGGATGAACTCAACCTGTCCTACGTCTTCGTGAGCCACGACCTCTCCATGGTGCGTCACTTGAGTGACGAGATCGCTGTCATGTACTTAGGTCGCATCGTCGAGATGGGCCGCTACGACCAAGTACTGGATCACCCGTTGCATCCCTACACCGTGGCGCTGGGCGAAGCGATCCCGATACCTGATCCGGTGCGCGAGCGAGCCCGCCACGTGGCGCTGCGCTCCGAGGCGCTCGAATCGGCCCCCGCGGTCGTGGTGGGCTGTCCGTACGCGCCGCGCTGCCCACTGGTTGAGCCCTACTGTCGAGAGGTCGCACCCACACTGCTGGACAAGGTTGACGGCCACTTTGTGTCGTGTCATGTTGCGATGCGCGAGCCGATCGCCGAGGTCTCGTCTACCTGAGATCTTCTCCACGAAGATCGAGCGATGAATCGTCGGACATAATCGAGAGACCCAGCAGTCCCGAGGAGTCGCGATGCCCATCACCATTACACCCATCAGCGAGCTGAGCGATGAGGTCAACGACGTGCGTCGGCGCACCGCGGCGATCGTCAACGATGACATCCTGCCCAATGAAGCCGCACTCTGGCGCTCGGCGCACGCCGCCGGCTCGAACGACGATGAGCGTGACCTCGCGCGCGAAGAGAGCCGAGCACTGAAAGAGTCCATCAAGGAGAAGGTCAGAGCGGCCGGGCTCTGGGCGCCGCACTTGCCCCACGAGTACGGTGGCGCCGGCCTCGACTTCCTCTCGCTCGCCTACATGTACGAGATCCTCTCCTACGCGGTCGGCGCCAGTGCACTCTTTGGCATCGCCGCGCCCAACTCGGGCAACGCCGGCATCTTGTTGAAATACGGCACCGAGGAGCAAAAGGAGAAGTGGCTGCTTCCCCTCATCGCGGGTGAGATGGAGTCGGGCTTCTCCATGACCGAGCCCGAGCACGCGGGCTCGGACCCGCGGTCACTCTCAACCGAAGCGGTGCGCGATGGCGACGAGTGGGTCATCAACGGACACAAGTGGTTTACCTCGAACGGCATTGAGGCCGACTTCTTCATCGTGATGTGCCGCACGAACGACCCGAGCGGGGAACTGGGCTCGAACGGACACATGAGCCAGATCATCGTGCCCATCGTCGACCAACGGCGTCAACATCATTCGCGGCATCGGCATCTTTGGCCGCTCGACGTCCGACCACTGCGAGATCCGTTACGAGAACGTGCGCGTGCCCATCGAAAACACGTTGGGACTCGTTGGCCAGGGTCACCAGGCGGCCCAGGACCGACTCGGCGCAGGTCGTGTGTATCACTGCATGAACTCGATTGGCCAGATGCGCCGGGCTTTCGACCTCATGGTGGAGCGTTCGCTCGTGCGCGAAGTTCACGGTGGACTGTTGAAGGACAAGCAGTTCATCCAGGGCTTCATCGCCGAGAGTTTCATGGACGTCCAGTCAGCGCGGCTCATGACCATCGACGCGGCCAACAGTGTGGCGACGAACGATCCCGAAGCGCGCACCGCGATCTCGGCGATCAAGGTCTTCGTGCCGGCGGCGTACCACCGCGTGGTCGATCGCGCGATTCAAGTCTGGGGTGGCGCGGGGGTCAGCAACGACCTGCCGCTCGCCCAGATGTACCTCACCGCGCGCATCCTGCGCATCGCTGACGGCCCCGACGAAGTACACAAAATATTGATAGCCAAGAACGTCCTGCACCGTTACGAGCAAGGCCGGAGTTGGAGTTTCTCGTAACGAGCGTCGTCGTCCGACAGAACCGGACAACCGGCGCGTCGTCGTCATCGCCGGGCGGAGCGTGCCATAGTGGGACCCCAGGGGGTGCAAGGAAATGACGGTCGCCAAAGAGCCCGGCGGAACGAGGCAACGCATCATCGAGTGCACCGAACAACTGCTGCACGAGATCGGTAGCAGCGACCTTCACCTCACCAAGGTCGCCGAGCGGGCCCAAGTTGGCTTGCAGACCATCTACTACCACTTCGAGTCGCGCACGCAACTGATCGCCCGCGCCCAAGCGTCGGCCTACCTTCGTCTCATCGCGCCGCTGCATGGATACTTAGAGATCGTCGAGCGTGCCATCCAAGAGCGAGACGAAGAGACGTACTGGCGCGCCATGGGAGAGAACACGGCGTTGTCCTGGTCGTACGCACATCACGACGACAAGTGGCAGACGACGACTTTGCTTATCGACATCTGGGCCGACGACTTCACGCGACAAGAGTTTCGCGCGGCCCTCGACGTGCAGGTCGAACGATGGGTCAACGTCATCGACGCGGGCAAGCCGCTCGGGTGGGTGAAAGAGGATCTCGATACCTACGCCTTAGTGACTACTTGCTGGGCGGGATCGATCGGCCAGGCGATCTTCGTGAACTCAGAGAAAAACCACTACTCGCCCGAAAGCATCAATGAATTCTTTCTCTCCGTCGCGCGAGCGACGCCGGAGTATTCACGTCATTCAGGCCACTCGGTTCTCAGCAACGGGGAAAATCTGTAAGCCGATTACAACTTTTGGCCCCTTGCGCGTGCCGCAGAATGTAATCGATCAGAGAAAATGGCGTCGCCCGCGATGAACGACGAGCACGTCAAGTTAGTCAGCACGGGCAACCAACAAGGGGCATGAAGTGGGTAAGGCGGAGGTGTCGTCAATCAAGTTGCCGCGCGCGACGCGTACGCCCTTGAGCACCTACGAAGTTGGCGGCAAGGCGGCGGCCACGAGGAAACGAATACTGGACGCCGCGGCCGAGGTCTTGGCCGAGCGAGGCTTTTCGGGGATGCGCCTCTCGGACGTCGGGGAGGTCGCGGGCATTCAGGCCCCCGCCATCTACTACCACTTCTCCAACAAGGAGGAACTCGCGGTCGAGGTCTTCGTCACCGGGCTCGTGCGATCTCGGACCAACCTCGACGGAGTACTCAAGGAGTACGAGGTCGAGGACCCCCTTGAGCGCCTCGCCCTCGCGATTGACGCACACTTGCGACAGTGCGCTCGCTATCCGGAGTACACGCGGGCCTGGATCCACCGCATCGCCGGGGGAGCTCCTGATCACGTTCAAGAGCAGTGCCGCGCGGACGAGCGCGCGTACAACAGGATCTGGACGCGACTCATCGGTGACGCGAAGGCGGCCGGACTGCTGCGCGACGACGTGGACCCCAAGGTGGCCCAGCAACTGATCTTGGGCGGGCTCAACTCGCTGGTGGCCACGTGGCGCGTGGGTCGTAGTACCCCCGTCGACCCCTTCATCGTGAGTGCCCAACTGATTCTGCTCTCGGGACTGTCGAGCGAAGCGCGCGAGTGGTCTCGTCTCGAGAGCGATCGCGAACCCCAGGCGCTGCCGTAACGTCGCGGCCCGAGCGCGGGCGATGGTAGGAAAGACTGCACCATGACTGACTTTTCGCGCACCCCTGACGATCGCTTCCGGTCCACTCGCGGGGATTCGCGTCGTCGAACTCGCCTCGGTGGTGATGGCGCCCTACGCCGCACAGATCTTGGGTGACTTCGGGGCCGACGTGATCAAGGTGGAACACGACGTCATTGACAACAGTCGCCTGATGGGCGGCGGACCGCACCCCGAGCTGTCGGGAATCGCGCTCAATCTTCACCGCAACAAGCGCTCCCTCGGACTGGACGTGAAGACCCCCGAGGGGCACGAGGTTCTCGTTCGTCTTTTGGCGGCGAGCGACGTGCTGATCACCAATATTCGACCGGCCGCTCTGGCCCGGCTGAAGCTGAGTTACGACGACCTCGCGACGTCGATGCCGCGCCTCGTGTACTGCCAGTCCCAAGGCTTCGCTACGGGCAGCGTCGACGAAGACCGCCCCGCCTACGACGACATCATTCAGGCGATGACCGGGCTGCCGTGGCTCAATCAAGAAGCGCTCGGTACCACTGCGTTTGTCCCCACGCTCGTGGGCGACAAGGTTACGGGTCTCACGATCGCCTACGCCGTACTCGCCGCACTCGTACACCGCGAGCGTACGGGAGAAGGCCAGCGAGTCGAAGTGCCAATGTTCAACTCGGTGCTCTCCTTCAACCTGGTGGAGCACCTCAGTCGCGCGGCCATCGAGGGCGGCGCGGCGGGCTACGGGCGCATCATGTCGTCGAAGCGCGGCCCGCATCGAACGTTGAACGGGTACGTCGCGATCATGCCCTACACCGACGCCAACTGGGAATCGCTCTGTCGCGCCATCGATCGACTGGACGTGCTGGAGCGACCATGGTTCGCCAACTACGAAACGCGCACGCGCGAGGCGGACCGCGTCTTCGCTGACCTGGCCGAGATCGTGGCGGAGCGGACAACCGAGGAGTGGTTGGAGATCTGCGAACGACTCGACATTCCGGTGAGCGCCGTGTCCTCGCTCGATGACGTGGTCAATAACGCCGTGCTGAATCGCGGTGTGATCACGACGGCCACCCACCCGGTGGTGGGTGAGTATCGCGAGATTGCCCCGCCCGTCACGATGTCTAAGACTCCCGCGTCCGTTCGCCGTCCCGCTCCGTTGGTGGCCCAGGACACTCAAGAGATTCTCGATGAGTTGGGCTACTCGGGTGAAGAGGTCACATCCCTCATCGATCGCGGTGTTGCCGGCGTCGCTAATGAACGACTGTCCCCGGACGTGGCGTGAGCGAGATAGTTGACATCGTTAGGCTCGTCGCGTGAGTGGACCACTGGCGGGGTTGCGCGTCATCGAGTTCGCCGGTCTCGGTCCCGCGCCCTACGCGGCCATGCTGCTCGCGGACCTCGGAGCTGATGTCCTGCGCGTCGATCGACTTGATGCAGCAACGAACACGTCGAGTGGCGACATCCTCACGAGGTCGCGCACGAGTGTCGGAGTTGACCTCAAGAGCGACGCGGGTCGAGCACTCGTTCTCGAGTTGTCGGTACGAGCCGACGCCGTCATCGAGGGTTTCCGGCCCGGCGTGATGGAACGCTTGGGTTTGGGACCCGAGGATCTCCTCACCCAGAATCCTCGTCTGGTGTATGGACGCATGACCGGATACGGCCAGAGCGGACCACTGTCGCAGCGTTCCGGTCACGACATCAATTACATCTCTATCTCGGGGGCGCTGTGGCCGCTCGGGCGGGCGGGAGAGAGACCGACGCCGCCCATGAATCTGGTCGGCGACTTTGGCGGCGGCTCGCTCTTTCTCGCTCTGGGCATCCTCGCGGCGGTGTGGTCGGCGCGCGAAACGGGCGAGGGCCAAGTCGTTGACGCCGCCATGGTCGATGGATCCGCGTCGATGCTGTCGATGCTGCACTCCTTTCTCAATATGGGTTTCTGGCACGAAGAGCGCGGTACCAACATCCTGGATACCGGGGCCCACTTCTATGAGGTGTACGAAACCAGTGACCATCAGTTCATGGCGGTGGGTGCGATCGAGGCGAAGTTCTACGCAGAACTTCTGCAGGGCTTAGGTCTGGCGTCAGCGGATCTGCCCGCTCAGATGGACCGCGCTCAGTGGCCCGCGATGAAAGAGCGGTTCGCCGCGGTGTTTGCGACCAAGACTCGTGACGAGTGGACCAGCGTCTTTGACGGCCTGGATGCGTGCGTCACGCCGGTGCTGTCGCCGCGAGAGGCAGCCGCCCACCCCTACAACACCGAGCGCGACGTGTTCGTGCGCGAACCTGAACTTCAGCCCGCGCCCGCGCCGCGCTTTTCGCACACCCCCGGATCGATTCGTCCGGCGCGGTCCGTGAGCGACGCATTGGGGAGCTGGGGCGTGAGTACTGAGCGCGTCGAGGAACTTCGTCGTACCGGCACGCTCAGCGACGGTGACGTGGCGTAACGCACCCGTTACGCCACGAGACTTTGCGCGACGATTTCGCGGGAGTGGGTCATGAGTCGATCTGACACACTGGAGTGAGAACGAATATTTGATACCCACGGGAAATGAGGGGACTCATGAAGCGCATCACCCACTGGATCGACGGCAAACCCTTCGTCGGTGACGCCGAGCGCCACGGCAAGGTCTTCAACCCCGCCACCGGCGTGCAGAGCGGTGAAGTCGACTTTGCCACCGATGACGAGGTGGACGCCGCGGTCGCGGCCGCACGCTCCGCTTTTCCGGCGTGGCGATCGACCTCACTGGCCCGCAGAAGTGCGGCGATGTTCGCGCTGCGCGAGTTGCTCGTTGCCCACTCGAGCGAGCTCGCGGACCTCATCGTGTCTGAGCACGGCAAGGTTAAGAGCGACGCCGCGGGCGAAGTGGCGAGGGGCCTCGAGGTCGTGGAGTTCGCGTGCGGCATCGCTCAACTTCTCAAGGGCGAGTTCACCGAGAACGCGTCGACGGGGGTCAACGTCCACTCGCTGCGCCAGCCCCTGGGCGTCGTGGCGGGCATCACGCCCTTCAACTTCCCCGCGATGGTGCCCTTGTGGATGTTTCCCCTGGCGATCGCCGCGGGCAACACGTTCGTTCTGAAACCCTCCGAGAAAGACCCCTCGGCGTCACTGCTTTTGGCGGAGCTCGTCGCCGAAGCGGGTGTGCCCAATGGCGTGTTCAACATTGTCCAGGGTGACAAGGTCGCCGTCGATCGCATCCTCCGGCATCCCGATATCAAGGCGGTGAGTTTTGTGGGCTCGACTGCGATCGCGCGCTACATCTACGAGACGGCGGCCCACGAGGGCAAGCGCGTCCAGGCACTGGGCGGGGCCAAGAACCACATGATCGTGCTCCCCGACGCTGACCTCGCCGACGCGGCGGAAGCGGCGGTGAGTGCGGGGTTTGGCTCGGCCGGCGAACGCTGCATGGCCGCCTCGGTTCTCGTCGCGGTGGACGGCGTGGGCGACGAACTCGTCACGCGCATCCGTTCGCGCGTCGATCGACTGACCGTCGGCGATGGCACGAATTCCGAGTCCGAAATGGGGCCCTTGGTGACCCGGGAGCACCGCGACAAGGTGGCCTCGTACCTGGGTATCGGCGAAGCCGCGGGCGCTACGGTCGCGATCGACGGTCGCGAGCACGACATCGCTGGCGACCCGAACGGGTTTTGGCTCGGGCCGTGTCTCATCGACAACGTGACCGAGGACATGCAGGTTTATACGGATGAGATCTTTGGGCCGGTGCTCTCGATGGTGCGGGTCGACACGGTGGACGACGCGATCGCGCTCGTCGAGCGCAACGGGTACGGCAACGGCGTGGCGATCTTTACGAGCGACGGCGGCGCCGCACAACGCTTCGAGACCGAAGTTGAGGCCGGCATGGTGGGCATCAACGTCGCCATTCCGGTGCCCGTCGCCTACTACTCCTTCGGTGGGTGGAACAACTCGCTGTTCGGGGACCTTCACGTCTACGGACCCGACGGCGTCAAGTTCTATACGCGGGGCAAGGCGGTGACGAGTCGATGGGCAAACATCGGTCAGCACCACGCGACGCTGAGCTTCCCCGCCAACACCACGCCTGATCGGCCGGCGAAAGGCAAGTAGCCCTTCCGCCTCCTCGTGCCCCCAGAACCCTCGCACCCCTCGCGTCTCGGGACCAAGGGCGCCGCCCTTGGCCTGGGCGGATCCGCAGCCGCCGCCGTTCTGTGGGGGTTTGGCGGCATCTTCGTCGTTCTCACCTACGCCTCGGGACTGGTGGTGGCCTTCTATCGCTTGTGGCTGGGGGCAGTCGTCCTGAGCGCACTGGTCTACCTGACCGGAAAGCGTCTGTCGTGGTCGACGGTGCGCGCGACGTGGCTTGGTGGACTGTTTCTCGGCGGCGACATGATGATGTTCTACAGCGCGGTGCGCCTCACGAGCATCGTGGACGTGTCGGTGATCGGTGCGCTGCAACCCGCACTCGTGCTCGTCGCTGCTCGACCGTTGTTTGGAGAACGGATGAGTCGGCGTGACGTGTCGTGGATCGTGCTCGCCATGGTGGGTGTCTCGATCGCCGTGATCGGTCCCGGCGGCACCGCACCGCATCGAGTGCTCGGTGACCTGCTCGCGGCCGGCGCGCTCTTTAGTTTTTCGGCCTACTGGCTCGTGTCAAAGCACGCTCGTGAAGCCACGAATGCGATCGAGTACACCGCGGGCGTGATGTTCTTCGCCGCGCTTCTGTCGACCCCCGTGGTGTTTATCGCCGGCCAGTCCCTCACGCGTATCCATCCGGGCGACTGGCTTTGGATTGTGCTGCTCACCGTCGTGCCGGGCAGTGGTCACCTGGTGATGAACTGGGCACACCGCTACGTCGACGCCTCGATTTCAGCGGCCATTAGCTGCCTGTCGCCATTGGTCGCGTCGGTCGCGGCCATACCTATTTTGAGTCAGTCCTTGACGTGGCTGCAGATCACGGGGGTTCTGATTGGACTCGCGGCGATCGCCGTCGTCGCGGCACGCCATCGCGAGCCGGCTCAACCTCCGGTTGAGTGAGTCAACGCGTCGCCTCGACGCAGTTTTTCGATCTCCTTGAAGCGAAAGCAGTCCTGAGCGTGGTCGTTCACCATTCCCGCGGACTGCATGAACGAGTAACAGGTCATGGGACCCACGAAGGCGAAGCCGTCTTTGCGCAGCTGCTTACTCATCGCTGCGGCCGCCGTGTGCGCGTCGCGGTCAGAGGTGCCGAGCGACCACACGTAGGAATTGAAGTCTCGATGCTCGCGCTGCATCGCGAGGACTGCGCGAGCGTTGGTGATGACCGAGGTGATCTTGCCCCGGTGACGCACGATGCTTGCGTCGCTGAGCAGCGAGTCGATCTGGACGTCGCCGAAGCGCGCGACCTTGGCGGGATCGAACTTCTTGAAGGCTCGCCGGTACCCCTCGCGCTTGCGCAAGATGGTGATCCAACTCAGTCCGGCCTGTGCGCCCTCGAGACAGAGCAGCTCAAAGAGTTTGTTGTCCTCGTGCAGGGGAACGCCCCATTCGAGATCGTGGTACGCGACGTACAACTCGTCGTCCCCGCACCACGCACAGCGCTTCTTTCGGTCACTCACGCGCGCCGTCGTTGCTTAGATGCTCGGAGTCTGGAGGCCCGCGATCACGATGCCCACACAGCGCTCCAACGATTGATCGTCCGATCCGGGATGTCCCGCAAACTTGCACGAGCCCATCACCAGGGTCATGATGTCCTGAACTTGGATGTCGGCGCGAATCGCTCCGGCTTCGGCAGCGCGACGACGGAGTTCCTCGACCCGCGCAAAGAGCACGTCAACGCCGTCAGCGAACGTGGCCTTGAAGTCGAAGCCTGACTGCTCGAGCGCTTCAAAGAGATGCTGCTTGGCGGCCGCTTGTCGCGCGAACTCTTGGAGGAACGCGTTGAAGGCACCCTTGGGGTCAGTGTCGGCGTCACGAACGTAGAGATCGGCCGTCTCAATGAGTTCTTCGAGGCGCGCAGCCACGATGGCTTCGAAGAGGGCCTCTTTGGTGGGGAAGTGGCGATAGAGCGTGCCAATGCCAACGCCCGCGCGTTCGGCCACGAGGTCGATCGGCACCGCCACGCCTTCACGAGCGAACACTTCTTCAGCCGCCTCGAGGATCTTGTCGTGATTGCGCCGCGCATCAGCACGCATCTTCTTCGGACCGTCAGGCGTCGGGGTGTCGGGTGAGTTGTCTGTCACCTGCACCATAAAAAATTCCTCCACCGAGCGCTTGACAACCGGAACACTCGTTACTATTATCTTAATCGGAACCGGAACTCCGAATCCGTTTAAAACCTCCGGTCTCCGAATTGTACCGCAGTTTCCCTGAAATATTGCTACTTATCACCCCCAACGCAAAGGAGAGTCCTGTGAGCATCACTGAACTCAAGGACGAATCACTCGCCAAAGTCTCATCACTCGACCCCAAGAGATACTGGGCTCTCGCGGTCATTGGCATCGCCCAACTGATGATTGTCCTCGACGCGTCCGTCGTCGTCGTGGCCCTACCCTCGGCCCAGCACGCTCTGCACATCTCGGTGGCCAACCGCCAGTGGGTCTTAAGCGCCTACACCCTGGCCTTCGGCAGTCTGCTTCTACTTGGAGGTCGTATTGCCGACTACGTGGGACGCCGACGAGTCTTCATCATCGGCCTGCTGGGCTTCGGTGCGGCCAGTGCGATCGCCGGGCTCGCGCAGAACCAAGCGATGCTCTTTAGCGCTCGAGCGCTCCAAGGCGGATTCGCCGCGCTGATGGCGCCCGCCGCGCTCTCGATCCTCACAGTGACCTTTACCGACGTGCACGAACGTGCGCGCGCCTTTGGCGTGTACAGCGCGATCGCCGGTAGTGGTGCAGCCATCGGTCTGGTACTTGGTGGCGTGTTGACCGAGTTCGCTTCATGGCGCTGGACAATGTTGATTAACGTGCCCATCGCCATTGATCGCGGCCGTCATGGCGCTGCGCGTGGTGCGCGAGAGCCGCGTGGAGGAGCGTCACGGCTACGACATTCCGGGCGTGGTGACCTCGACCGGCGGCCTCTTCTTTCTGGTCTATGGATTCACGTTGGTGGCCTCGCACGGTTGGTCCTCGCCGCTCGTGATCGCGCTGCTTGCCGCCGCCGGCGCGCTGCTGGCAAGCTTCGTGGCGATCGAGATGCGCGTCGCGCACCCGCTTCTGCCCATGCGGGTGGTCTTGAATAGGAACCGGGGCGGTGCGTTTCTCTCCTCGCTGTTGGTGGGCATGGCCCTGTTGGGAACGTTCCTCTTTCTTACGTACTTCCTCCAAGGAATATTGGGCTACAGCGCGCTGCGCGCGGGCTTTGCGTTCTTGCCCTTCTCGGGCGGCATCATTCTGGGCGCGGGTCTTGCCAGTCGGTATATGCCCCGATTTGGCGGGCGCGCTCTGATGGTCGCGGGTCTGGCGATCTCCACACTCGGCCTGATCGGCTTCACGCGTCTTGGCGCCGACAGTTCCTACCTCACGCACATCTTGGGTCCTGAACTTCTCGTGAGCTTCGGCCTCGGGCTGAGCTTCGTGCCGATGAACTCAACCGCGCTGCTCGGTGTCGACGACGACAGCGCGGGCGTCGCGAGTGCTCTCGTGAACACGACGCAGCAGGTGGGCGGAGCGCTCGGTACGGCCTACCTCAACACGGTGGCCGCGTCGTCCACCGCCGCGTTTCTCGCCACTCGCGTGGCCTCGACCAACGTGCTGCGTTCGGCCAGCGTGCACGGCTACACCACGGCCTTTGAGGTGAGCGCACTGCTCGTTGCCGCGGCAGCAGTAGTGGCCGCGATCTTCGTAGGATCCAAGCGCGCGCAGGCGGTCCACACCGAGATCCCGTCGGCGGAAGAGCGCACGCTGGTTTTCGCGGGCGAAGAGGTCTGAATCCGCGGAAGCGCCGCCGTCATCACGGACGGCGGCGCTTCTTAGCGTCCGGGTAGTTCGTCGAGCATGGCCACGAGGTCGTCGCGGTGATACCCGTGTTGACGGGCCACGTCGATTAATTCCTTGAGCTTGAGCGCGACGACCCCACGCTCTGGTTGAGCGGTGACGCGAATCGATCGGCCCCGTCCCATCTCGATGACGCCCTCGTCGCGCAGTACTCGCAGGGCCCGCAGCACGGTGTTGGTGTTGACACCCAGTTCCGCCGCGAGGTCGCGGGCCTGGGGGATCTTCTCGCCGGGCGCGGCTTCACCGTCGGCGATGGCTCGTCGGATCTGTGCCGCAACCTGCTCGTGGAGCAGAGTAGGGTCTCGGCGGTCGAGTCGCGGCAGGTCGAGAGTTGCTTCATCCTCGCCGGAACCCGACTTGCTGACACTCATGAAAACAATTATAGTGGCTTCATGACCATCCACACCGACACTCCCCGCGAGCTCGCGCCCGACTCACTCGAGGCGACCCACGCGCTCGAACTTCTCTTTAAAGAAGCGAAGGCGCGTCAGCGTCGTCGTCGACTTCGGTGGCTGACGTTTGCTCTCGCGGGCGCCGTGGCGATCGGCGTGTTAGTGGGAGTGACGTATCGCGCGGGCGGATCGCCGCCGCGCAGCTCAAACGGGGACGCACCTCTGGCCGTAAAGACCAGTGCGAAGGTACTCACGTGTACGGGTGCGAAAGTCGTTCGCCCAGTCGACTACATCGTGACGTGCGCCGACGCGGGCGTGCAACTGACCAAGACCAAGTGGTCGACGTGGAACGCGAGCGAAGCGATTGGCACGACGGTCTTCGCCATGAACTTCTGCAAGCCCTACTGCGCGGCGTCGCCGATCTCGTACTTCCCGAACAGCTCGGTGCACTTCAGCGCACCCCTGTCCACGAAGAACGGAACACTCTTTTCCCTCCTCACGGTTCGCTACCAGTACAAGGGCGCGTCGCACCTCTTTCGCTTTTCCTTCAAGGGGGATCCTTCGTTCGCGAAGTAATTCCGACGAACGAAAATCGAGTCAAGTTTGAAGATCCATCATAAACCTACTTTTTCTATTGACAAAGTGGAGATATCTTCGTAGCGTGTAATCAGGTCCGCTCGGATCGTGGCGCGCAGCGGTGACCCCCCTTGCCACACGCGACCGAGACGAGAACGTGCGGATCGAAAGGGTTCGTGGATGGATCCGGGACGTCGTGGCTCCGGATCCATCCACGAACGTCGACCTCTCGCGGTGCGCGATTGCGCAATTTCTTAAGTCCTGACGGTAAAGTCATCACCACTTGCGCGTGCGCAGAAAGAAGGAATATCGATGGCCAGTCCTGCCTTAGCGGATCGACGACTACGAGAGATTGAGCGAGTCGACGACACCGGACGAGCCATGACTCGCGGCGGCGTCGCGAGCGCACTGGCGATTCTGGGTCTCTTCGGGATCATTGGCGCGGCGTTTGGCTGGCACGAGGGGGCGGGCGGCTACGTGACCAACCGCACCGAGACGCTGATTATCGTCGCCATTCTCGCGGCTCTGGTCTTGTCCTTCGTCATCATCTCGCGACCCAAGTTGGCCAAATCGCTCGGCATCGTCTACGCGATTCTCGAGGGCTTTGCCGTGGGCGTCATCTCGGCGGCGTACAACGCGCAGTACCACGGCATCGTGCTCGAAGCAGTTGGTGCGACCTTCGGTGTCGCGCTGTGCGTCTGGTTCCTCTACGGCACGGGCCTCATCAAGGTGACCGCACGCACCACGCGAGTGATCACGATGGCTGTTCTCGGCGCGATGGTCTACTACGGCGTGACTCTGCTCGTCTCGCTCTTCGGAGGCCCGAACTTCAACAGCTCGGGCGGCGTGCTCGGTATCGGCGTCTCCCTCGTGCTCGCGGTGGTTGCCGCGTCCACGTTCCTGCTCGACTTCGATCGCATCGACAAACTCATCGCGATGCGCGCGGACCGCGAGTACGACTGGTACGGCGCCTTCGGTCTGCTGATCAGTTTCATCTGGCTCTACCTCGAGATCCTCAATATCCTCGGGCGACTTCGCGGCGGCGGCGGGACGGTACGGCGATAGCGAGCCTGGTGGCATTCACTGCTCGGCCCGACTCCGCGCTAGAAGAAGCTCTGAGAGCACTCACTCAGGCAGAAGGAATTTCTCGCCAAGAGATAATTCGGCTCGCGGTGCTCGAACGCTATGAGCGCTTGGGTCACGAAGTTCAGTGACAGACGCGACGCAGCGCTTGAGCGACGATGGGCCGACGTCTTGGGCGGCTCGGCGCTGACCTTCCCGAATCTCAGCGAGTTAGCCTCGACTAATTAGTTCGGACTAACCTGGGTGGACCCTCATCATCAAGGAGATTCTGTGTCAACGCCGCTCGCGAACGCCTGGATCAAGCGAGCCGGCCTCGCTCTGGTGGTCGTCGCCCTGGCCTCGGTGACACTGGCGGCCTGTGGATCGTCCTCGGGTTCGACCACGACCACTATCACTCTCTACAACGGTCAGCACGTGCAGACCACCGACGCACTCGTGACCGCGTTCGAGAAGGAGTATCCAAACATCTCCGTTGCCGTTCGTAGCAACGACGAGGACACCCTGGTGACCCAGATCGTTCAAGAGGGAGCTCGCTCGCCGGCCGACGTGATCTACACCGAGAACTCACCCGCGCTGGAGTACCTCCAGCACAAGGGACTCCTATCCAAAGTCGATGCCGCGACGCTCGCAAAGACGCCCTCCCAGTACAACTCGCCCCAGGGCGACTGGGTGGGCGTGTCAGCACGCGTGAGCGTTCTCATCTATAACCCGTCGCTGATCAAGAAAAGCGCCCTGCCCACGAGCGTGCTGCAACTGGCGAATCCTAAGTACCGCGACGAACTGGCCTTCGCTCCGGGCGAGACAGACTTCCAGCCCATCGTGACGTCGGTGCTCCAGGCCTACGGGCAATCGGCCACGCTTCAGTGGCTCGATGGCATCAAGGCGAACGCCCAAGGCCACGTCTACGCCGACAACGAGACGATCGCAAATGAGGTCAACCGTGGCGTCGTCGCCTTTGGCGTGATCAATCAGTACTACTGGTACCGCTTGCGCGCCCAAATCGGAGCGTCCAACATGCACTCACTGATCACCTACTTCAAGCCACGAGATCCGGGCTACGTCATTGACGTCTCGGGCGCGGGCGTCGTGAAGTCCTCCTCGCACCAGGCGGCTGCCCAGAAGTTTGTGAACTTCCTGGTCTCGAAGAAGGGACAAGAGGTGATTGCACGCTCCATCAGCTTTGAGTACCCCATCGCCTCGGGCGTGACCACACTCCAGCACGAGACACCTTTTTCGGATCTGCAGCCCTATCCCATCGGAGTCGGGCAACTCGGCACTGGTGCACGGGCAATCGCGTTACTGCAAGAGGCCCAACTTCTCTGACCCATTGCGCACTCTCGCGACCCATATCTTTGGGTGAGGGGGTGGTTAAAGGAGGAAGTCCGTGGCCAATATCCAGTTCGATCCCGCTCGCACTCGTGCGACGGTGAGTCTCGAGCGTCACCTTGAGGCGAACCCGGCCACGGTCTGGAACGACCTCACCGACCGAGATCGACTTCGGACCTGGTTTCCCTGCGACGTCATCGTCAAGGGTGGGGCGTGGCGAGTTGGGGCCACGATTTCGTTTCCCTTCCCGCCCGAAATCATCGACATGACGCTGCGCGGTGAGGTCCTGGAGTGCGAGGAGCAGACTCGACTGTCCTACACATGGGGCGAGGACGTACTGACCTTTGAACTTCGCCACGAAGAGGAGACCACGACGTTGGTGCTACGAAACGAACTCGCCCCTTCGGCGGCCGCACGCAACGCGGCGGGTTGGGACGACTGCCTTGATCGACTAGCCGGACGCCCCGTCGCACCAAGCGCGTGGAAGACACACTTCGACGAATACCGACAGCGCTTCGAAGGCATCCTCGGTCCTCAAGAGGGTCCACCCGTGGGATACAAGGGAACCGACCACCTCGCTCGGTAGGTGGCTAGCGGTCCTCAGTCTCGGCCAAAGCCAGATTGACCGGCACGACGACGTCGCGTGAGTGGATACGTCGTAACGCGAACCAACCGATGGCACACGCGGCGAAGCACGACGCGGCACCCACGCCGAGTCCGGCCCGCGCCCCCAAGGAACTCGTGATCCAACCGATCAGCGGACCGCCAATGGGAGTCGATCCCATGAAGGCAACCGCCCAGAGGGCCATCACGCGACCGCGCATCTGAGGGTCGGTGCCGAGCTGCAACGTGGAGTTCGCCATTGAGAGAAACGACACGCTGGCGAAACCCACCATCGCGATCGCGAGAAGTTCCACTGCGAGCAGAGGGGAGAGTGCGGCAAACGTCATGCACACGCCAAAGGCGAGCGAGGCCCGCATCATCGCGCGCGACCCGGTCTTGCCGCGGGCCGCGGTGCGAAGCCCGCCGACGACGGCGCCAAATCCCATGGCCGCGAGCAGGACGCCGTAGGTGGTCGAACTGCCGTGAAAGACCTTGCCCGCCACGACCGGAAGAGTCACCTGGAACTCATACGCGAGACATCCCACGAGGGCCATCATGACGAGCGGGATGGCCAACTTGGGGGTCTTGGCGACGTAGCGGAAGCCCTCGCGCAACTGTCCTTTGGCTCGTTCAGTCGGCGGGCTCGGCGTTAGCTGCGAACGATCCATGGCCATGAGCGAGGCCACGACAGCGATGAAGCTCAAGGCGTTGAGCGCGAAGCACCACCCTTCGCCCACGGCCGCAATCAACACGCCCGCGACCGCCGGTCCCACGGCCCGGGCCACGTTGTTCGAGGTGGAGTTAAGGCTCACCGCGTTGCGCAGATTGTCGGGACCCACCATCTCGAGGACGAAGGCCTGGCGCGAGGGGTTCTCGAAGGAGTTATTGAGGCCGAGCACGACGGCCAGCACGCAGACGTCAAGGTACGTGATGACGTGGGTGAGTGAGAGCACCGCCAAGGCTGCCGCCTGTAGACCCATCATCGACTGGAGGAAGATCATGAGTCGGCGCTTGTCGACGCGGTCGGCGATGACGCCACCGTAGGGGCCGAGGAGAAGTACGGGCAGCGTCTGGAGCGCAACGACGAAGCCGATGCGCGTCGCGGAGTGGGTCAGGGTGAAGACGAGCCATGACTGGGCCGTCATCTGCATCCACGTGCCGATCAGCGAGGTGCTCTGACCGTAGAAGTACTTGCGATAGTTGGGGTTGGAGAGCGAGGAAAAAGTCCGCTGGGCGGACGCGTGCAGGTTCACTGAATTCGAGTCCTTAGTTTTTCGTCGAGTCGTTCGAGCGCGGGCAGAGCGACGAGTACCGCTTGACGTTCGTCGTTGGTGAGTTGTTCGAGTGCGATCATGAGAGCCTCGGTACGTTCGCGCTTGATCTCGCGGTGGAGGGCTGAACCCGCTGTGGTGACCGCCAGGTGCGCGACGCGAGCGTCTTTTTCATCGGGGGTACGAGTAACCAACTTCGCCGCCTCCAGATGGCCCACGATGCGAGAGAGCATGGTCGGATTGAGACCCTCCTCGGCGGCCAGTTCCGACAGGCGAAGCGGGCCGCGTCGAACGATCGTGTTGAGCACCTCGCGCTGGCTGGGCGACAGACTGGCGCCCACGTGGGTTGGACGCAGGGCCCGGCCAAGCCTCGCTACCACGCGCCGCAGCCGCTCGGCTCCTTCGACGTTGCCGCGACGGGCTTTAACGGGAGCGGACGTGGAAGTCATGCCACCAGTTTAGCATTAGTTGCCTGCCAGCAAGCAATCTAATTAGGCGCCACGACCGACAATGCCCGGTCGCACTGTAACGCGACCGGGCATTGGGAAAAGTGCTGACCAGCGGGCTTTACTCCAGGTCGAAACGGTCCAGATTCATGACTTTGTCCCAGGCGGCGACGAAGTCGTTGACGAATTTCGCTCGCGCGTCGTCGCTCGCGTAGACCTCGGCCAGCGCACGCAACTCTGAGTTTGAGCCAAAGACGAGGTCAGCCCGACTCGCCGTCCAGCGCAACGCGCCCGTCGTGCGATCACGTCCCTCGAACAACTCTTCGTCGGGCGACGAGGGTGACCAGACGGTCCCCATGTCAAGCAAGTTGCGAAAGAAGTCGTTCGTGAGCGCGTCGCGCTGCTCGCTGAAGACCCCTTCGTTGCCCCCGTCGTGATTCGCACCCAAGGCGCGAAGACCAGCGACCAGAACCGTCAACTCGGGCGCGCTCAGCGTCAGCAAGTGCGCTCGTTCCACGAGCAGATACTCGGCGGGCAGAACGTGATTTGCACCGAGGTAGTTTCGGAATCCGTCGGCGACCGGTTCGAGGTACTCAAAAGACTCGACGTCGGTCTCGTCCTGGGATGCGTCGGTGCGTCCGGGTGCGAAGGGCACGACAACATCGAAGCCACCGTTCTTTGCGGCCTGCTCGACGGCGGCGACGCCACCGAGGACGATGACGTCCGCGAGGGAGATCTGAACACCCCCTGCGTGCGCGTCGTTGAAGCTGGCTTGGATCCCTTCGAGCTTCGCGAGCACACTCGCCAGTTCGCTCGGGTTGTTCACCGCCCAGGTCTTCTGTGGCTCCAGACGGATCCGCGCGCCGTTTGCGCCCCCTCGCTTGTCGGTGCCGCGGAACGTCGAGGCGGATGCCCAGGCCGTACTGACCAGTTGGGAGATCGAGAGACCCGACGCGAGCAGCGTTGCCTTGAGGGCGTCGATGTCCGACTCGCTGACGAGTTCGTGTGCGGCGGCCGGCACCGGGTCCTGCCAGATGAGTACTTCGTCGGGCACCTCGGGGCCGAGGTATCGCGCGCGAGGTCCCATGTCACGGTGCGTCAACTTGAACCACGCCCGCGCGAAGGCGTCGGCGAACTGGTCGGGGTGCTCGTGGAAGCGCCGCGCGATGGGCTCGTAGATCGGGTCGAAGCGCAGCGACAGGTCGGTCGTCAACATCGTGGGTGCGTGCTTCTTGCTCGCGTCGAAGGGATCGGGTACCAAGTCCGCTCCCGCACCGTCCTTGGGCTTCCACTGCGACGCACCGGCCGGGCTCTTGGTGAGTTCCCACTCGAAGCCGAAGAGCGTGTCGAGGAAGCTGTTACTCCATGTCGTGGGCATCGGGTTCCAGATGCCCTCGAGGCCGCTGCTGATCGCGTGGGTTCCCGCACCCGACTCGTAGTTGCTCTGCCAGCCCAGACCCTGGAGCTCGATGGGGGCACCTTCTGGTTCGCGTCCGACGTGCACGTTGGGATCGGCCGCGCCGTGAGTCTTGCCGAACGTGTGTCCGCCCGCTATGAGCGCGACCGTCTCTTCGTCGTTCATCGCCATGCGCTTGAAGGTCTCGCGAATGTCGCGCGCGGCGAGCAGGGGGTCGGGGTTGCCGTTGGGCCCCTCGGGGTTCACGTAGATGAGACCCATCTGGACCGCGCCGAGCGGCGTGGCCAGATCGCGATCGCCGCTGTAGCGCTGATCGCCCAGCCATACGGTCTCGGGCCCCCAGTAGATGCTCTCGTCCGGCTCCCAGACGTCGACGCGACCTCCGCCAAAGCCAAAGGTCGTAAAGCCCATCGACTCGAGAGCAACGTTGCCGGTGAGGATGAACAAGTCAGCCCAGGAGATCTGGCGGCCGTACTTCTGCTTGATCGGCCAAAGCAGTCGGCGAGCCTTGTCGAGACTCACGTTGTCGGGCCAGCTGTTCAGCGGGGCGAAACGCTGCGCTCCCGCGCCCGCTCCTCCGCGACCGTCGTGAATGCGGTAGGTACCCGCACTGTGCCACGCCATGCGAATGAAGAACGGTCCGTAGTGACCGAAGTCAGCGGGCCACCAGTCCTGGGAGTCGCTCATCAGTGCGGCGAGATCTTTCTTTAGCGCGCCAAAGTCGAGCGACGCGAACTCCTCGGCGTAGTCGAAGTCCTCGTCCATCGGATCCGCGGCGGGGGAGTTGCCGCGAAGGACGCGCAGATTCAATTGGTTGGGCCACCAGTGTTCGTTGGGTTGGGCCTGGGTGTTAATCCCGTGGGGAAACGGGCACTTGTCTTCAGTAGTCATGCTTTCTCCTTTACGTCGTCATCGATGGGTGCGGACGAGTTCTCTTGGCACGCGGGACACAGTCCCCAGTAGGCCACTTCGGCTTCGTCGATCTCATAGCCGTGATCGTCCGATGCGTTCAGGCACGGGGCAGAGCCGACCGCGCAGTCGACGTCAACGACCGACGCACATACCCGACAGATGAGGTGGTGGTGGTTGTCGTTCACGCGGTCCTCGTAGCGAGCGGGCGAACCGTCGGGCTGGATGCGGCGCACGAGTTGGTTATCGACCAACACCGCGAGCGTGTCGTAGACGGCTTGGCGAGAGATCGTGCCGATGTCGAGTTCCACGATGCCCACGATCTGCTCCGCGCTGACATGAGGATGAGTCGAGATTGCTCGCAGGACCGCGAGTCGCTGAGCGGTCGCCTGGATACCGCGCTGGCGCAGTTCATCCACGGGGCTGAGAGTCACGGCCTCCAACGTAGCCTCGATTCTGGGAGGAGTCCATTTCTTGAATGTGTCCAACCTGTGCGCAGAAAGCGATGGTTGCGAGAACTCCCTGGTCCCGAGTTGTTTAAAAAAACACTTGCTTTCGACATCAGAATGATGTTAGAGTGATGTCATGTTGATATCAGAACTGATGGAGAGTATCCGAAGTGATTTTCGGACCCTCGGTGAGTTGGGCGGGCCGGAGACCCAAACAATCGCCGAGCGTTTGGGGGTTGCCTTGGAGCCCGCCTTCCAAAAGCATTTCCTGGACTCCCTGAATGAGCTCATTCAGGAGTTCAACCTGAACGACTCGTCCCCCTTGGGCCTCAACCTCGAGGGCGACGAGATCCACCTGAGCCGCCTGGTTCCCGGCGGTGGCGACGTGCCGACGTCGACGCCGCAGGATCTCTCGGCGCGAATCGCTCTGCGGTTGAGCGATGAGCTGAAAGAGAACATCGAGAACCTGGCGACCGACGTGGGCGCCTCGGTGAATACCTGGATCGTGCGCAACCTGGAGCGCTCGGTGAGGGGTGACACCCCAGGACCATCATTTAAGTCCCGCAATCAACTTCGCGGCAAGGGCCGCGCCTAACCCGAAAGGCACACCATGCGATACCTTCCTTCCACTCACTACTCCTCGAACGACTCCTCCTCCTACGTTGCTCGTCGTCGTGAGACGATTGACTTCGAAGCCACAGGAGGCGAGCGCTACTTCGAGCACGACGCCGAGGCTCGACCCCTCGCGAAGATCTATCAGTTTCCATTGCGCGCCACGACGCGGATCTCTCTTCGACTACAGCGAAAGGCGTAATCGACCATGGCAAGTGAGAACAAGATTCGTACCGAGAGTTACACCGCGAGCGGACCCGTCGACGTTCTGGTGCTGACCAAGAGCGGCGATGTGGTGGTCCAGGCAGTGCCCGGTCTCGAGGTACAGGTGCGCCTCGTTGCCACGGGCAGTGAGGCGAGCACCGTGCTCGAGAACGCCGAGGTCGACTTCGACGCGGCTACGAACAAGCTCATCGTGCGCACGATGCGCGACCAGTTCGACTCACTCACCGGACTCAAGACACTCTTTAAGAAGAGCGGATGGATTGGCTCGGACCTCGACGTGATGATCTCGGTGCCCGAGGAGTCATCCCTCGAAGTCAAGACTGCCTCGGGCGACACGCAGTGCCACGGCCCGTTGGAGAGCGTGGAGCTACACAGCGCGTCGGGTGATATTCGCGTGAGCGATCCGGTCGTCAACCTCGAGGTAAAGACCGCCTCAGGTGACGTGGTAGTAGGTCGCGTGGTCGAGTCGCTCGAGTGTCGTAGCGCGTCGGGGGACATTCGCTGCGAGAGTGCGGCTACTCGCACCGACGTGATGACTGCCTCGGGCGACGTCACGGTCACCGCCGAGCAGGCGGGCGAGATCTCGGTGAAGGCGGTCTCGGGAGATGTTCGCGTGAATGTCGCCAGCGGCCTGGTGATTGACGTCAACGGAACCACCGTGTCGGGCGATATGGGTTCCTCGATCCCGCTCGACGGGAGCGGCGACGAAGACGGCGACGAAGAAACGGTCACGATCAGGGTCTCGACCGTCTCGGGCGACTTTCGTATCGCGCGGGCGTCGTAGATCGTTTTGTATATCGATTGTTGAGAGAGCACTGCTGGTCAGCAGATTTGCTCTGTTGTTGTGTGATTGTCGTTAATAATCTGGCAACTCGCGAACAAAACTTACGCCTATGGCGATTTCGATCCTGCGACGGACAACGCACGGCGTGGCGCACGAGGGCGCAAGTCTCTCGGTGCTGAGCCTTGAGTCGGACGCGTACCAAGGCGAAGTAGGGGACTTTCCACCTTCGTTGCACCGGATGCTGTCGGTCTTGACCGATGGTGTCGCGGTGATCGACGGCGGAGGCGTGGTGCGCCACGTCAACGACGACCTGGTTCACCTCGCCGTGCAGCCCTACGACGCGCTGGTCGGCCAGCCCGCCAAGCATCTCTTTCCGAACTGGGACCGGTACGCGGGTTCCTCATCCGGAGAGGTGGCCGAGGGACACCCCGCACCAGGGGCGATCGATGTGCGTCTGCCACTTCGCTGTGGCGATGGCCGCAAGATCGATGTCCTGGCCGCGATCTCACCCTTCGTGTTCGACACCGAACGCTGGGTCGTCGTGTTGGTGCGCGACGCTCGACTGATCAACGCAGCCGAACAACTTCGCGTCGCGACCGAGTTGCGCTTTCGCCTGGCCTTCGAAGGCAACATGGCGCCCATGACCGTGACCGATCTCGACGACCAGATCACAGCGGCCAACGGGGCCTTCTGCGAGATGGTGGGATTCGCCAAAGAGGATCTGATTGGACGTGACTCCAAGGGCTTCACCTTCCCCGACGACATCGGCATTACCGAGGAGTCTCATCGGCGAGCCATCTCGGGCGAGACCGAGCAGTCGCGTTACATCAAGCGCTACCTGCGCAAGGACGGCAAGGTCATCTTCGTCGAAGTGCTGCGTTCAGCGGCCCGGGACGACACGGGCGAGCTGCTCTACTTCGTCTTTTCCGAGCGCGACATCACCCAGGAAAAGGCCCTGACGGCCCAGATCACCCATCAGGCGTTGCACGATCCTCTCACGGGGCTCGCCAACCGAGCTCTCTTCATGGACCGGCTGTCCCAAGGGATGGCCAGAGCCGTGCGAAAGGGCGGAACCGGGGCCGTGCTGCTCCTCGACCTCGACAACTTTCAAGGGGTGAACGACACCTACGGCCACGTCGTGGGCGATCAACTCCTGGTCGCCATCGCCCATCGCCTGGACGTCGTGGCGCGCACCTCGGACTCACTTGCGCGTTCGGGCGACGACGAGTTCTTGTACTTGGCCGAGGGGATGAACTCGCCCGAGGAGGCGGCGATCGTCGCCAAGCGGATGCTCGACGTGTTCGCTCAGCCCTTCTTGATCGACGGCACCATGCTCGAGCAGCGAGCGAGCATGGGAGTAGTCGTCTGGGATGCGTCGAGCACCGATCGCGCCGAGATCGTCCAGAACGCGGACGTCGCACTCTTCGAAGCCAAGCGGGCTGGCAAGGGCCGCTACGTGACCTTCTCTTCCGACATGCACGAGCAGGCGGTTGATCGTTTTGAACTGGTCCAAGACCTTCGTCGAGGATTCCACTCGGATCAGTTCGCTATGCACTACCAACCGATCGTTGATCTGGCGACTACGACGGTGGTGGGCTTCGAGGCTCTGATGCGCTGGCAACACCCCGAGCGCGGCATGGTCCCCCCGGCTGTCTTCATTCCCCTGGCCGAGCAGAACGATCTCATCCTCGAATTGGGCACGTTCGCGCTCATGAGTGCGATTGAGGCCGCCAGTTCCTGGTCACGTTCGGGGGATCCGGCGAACTGGCCCTACGTGAGTGTCAACTTGTCGGCCCGGCAGTTCTACGACCCGAGTCTCGTGACCACCATCGAACAAGCGCTCTACGCGAACGACCTCGGTCCGGAGCGGCTGATCATTGAGGTGACCGAGAGTGTGGCGCTGGCCAACGTGGCTGAGACCATGAACGTGATCGACTACCTGAATCGCCTCGGTGTGGGTTTTGCCCTCGATGACTTCGGCACGGGATACTCCTCGCTGTCGTACCTGGCTCTTATGCGACCGCGGGTCATCAAGATCGACCAGTCATTCATCAGCCCCGCCTTCGAGAGCGCGCGCAACGACACGCTGCTCGAAGCGATCGTCTCGCTCGGCCAGAACCTCAACATGTCGGTGCTGGCCGAAGGGATCGAGACCCAGGGTCAGTACGTCCGGCTGTGCTGCTTCGGGTGTGAGTTGGGCCAGGGATTCCTCTTCTCGCCCGCGGTCTCGGCCGAGGGTGCGCGCACCATGGTCGGCCGGGTACTCGGCACCTGATCACCACCCGCTAGCGCCCAAAATCGGCCACTTGGCCGATGAACGTTCCCCAGTAACGTCGAAATCACCGCAATCGCGACATCCAAACTCGCGCGGGCGCCGTACTAGGAGTTGTATGGGTGATCTCGGCGAAGCCAGCGACGCACAGCTGGTCACCCTTGTCGCGCGCTACGACGAGATCGCGCTGGCCGAGATCTATCGCCGCCACGGTGGGGCGGTGTTTGGACTCGCCAGGCGGGTCCTCGACAATCAGACCGAGGCCGAAGACGTGACCCAGGAGATATTCCTACGCCTGTGGAATCAGCCCGAGCGATTCGATCCGTCCCGAGGCACGTTGCGTTCCTTTCTCCTCACGCAAACTCACTCACGCGCGGTGGACGTCATTCGATCGCTGACGTCGTCTCGGCGTCGCGAGATGAACGCGGCGGCCCAAACCGCGAACGCGAGTTACGACGTGCACCGCGAGGCGTGGGACGTCGTCGTGTCGGCCGAAGTGCTCAAGGCGCTTCAGGAACTCCCGATCGAAGAGCGTCGCGCCATCGAACTGGCCTACTTTCAGGGTCACACCTACGTCCAGGTCGCCCAGATTCTCGATGAACCGGAGGGCACCGTCAAGGGTCGCATTAGAAATGGGATGCGCCGAATGCGCGGTGAACTCTCGCGCCAGGGAATCGAAAGAGCGGACCAATGAGCCACGACGACGCGTCCGAACTTCTGGCGCCCCTGGCCCTCGATGCGCTGGACGAGGACGTGCGCGCGAACGTCGAAGCACACGTCGAGACGTGTCCTGAGTGCCAGGCCGAACTCGACGGGCTCCGCGAAGTGGCGAGCGCGCTGGGCACTTCACTGGAAACCCCGCCCGAGGACCTGTGGGACAAGATCGCTGGTCGGCTCTACGAAGGCGAGCGCGGCGAGGTGCCGGAACTGCCGCCACTACTTACCGAGTACGCCACGACCGAGGGGCGCCGCCATCGTCAGCCCATTCGTCGAGTCCGCGTTGTCGTGAGCGCGACGTTGCTCGCGGCCGCTGCAGCGATCGTCGCACTCGCACTGAATCTCTCGAGCGAGAGTGGTCGGGTGGCGAATCTGCAGAGCGCGCTGGGTGCCGGCGTCGTTCATCAGGCCCTGGTGACGCCGGGTCACCGTCTCGTTGACCTGAGCGGGAGCGACAACAAGGTGCTCGCCACGTTCGTGGTCCTGAGAGACGGAACCGGCTACTTGGTGAGTTCGAAGATGCCCGAACTGCCGTCGAATGAGACCTACCAACTCTGGGGTGTCGTCGCAGGCAAAGCTGTGTCGATTGGCGTCATGGGATCGCATCCGCGAGAGGTCGCCTTCACCCTTGCGAGCTCGCCGGCACCGTCAGCTCTCGCGGTGACCGTGGAGCCAGCGACCGGCGCAACAACGCCGACGTCTCCGATGGTGGCGACCGGCGAGGTGTGAGCCTTCGCGTCGTGCGTTACGGCGCAGACTCGGTCTCAACGACGTTGTAGGAGTCAGCTAGTTGGTCAGGCGTCCCCGGTCGTGCAAAAACCCAGCCCTGAGCGAAATCGACCTCGGCCCCGCGCAGCGAGACAGCGTCGAGCATCGTTTCGACTCCTTCGGCGACAATCACTGCCCCCGCACCGTGCCCGAAGTCGACCAATGAGTGCACGAGTCGGCTGAGTACTGGATCCTCGCCGACCCCTGCCACGATGCTGCGATCGAGTTTGATCACGTCGGGGGAGGTGAGCAGAATGTGGCGCAGGGACGAAAATCCCGCGCCCAGATCATCAATGGCGAGGCGCATTCCTCGTCGGCGAAGAGGATCTAACACCATCGCCAACACGTCATAATCGTCAACGGCATCATGCTCGGAGAGCTCGAGCACAATGCGCTCCAGCGGTAGGTCGTCGAGCAACTCGAGACAACGAGGGTCGAGGAGCGTCTGGGGCGAGAAGTTGATCGACAGGTATCCCGAGATACTCGAGAGATAGCTCAGCGCACAACGCACCGCGAGAATCTCGAGATCGGCGCCGACGCCGATGGACGCCGCTTCGCCAAAGACGATGTCGGGGGCCTTGTCCCATTCCGCGGGAAACCGGCTCAGCGCTTCGCAGCCCACCCGAGTGCCGTCGCTTAGCGACACGATGGGCTGGTACAGGATCGTGGGTCCACCGGCGCTCATCACGGGGTCCAGTCGATCGCGGATGGCCGCCTCACGGCGGCGCTCTCGAACGCCCGGCTCGATCAACGTCGCCGCAGCGCTGGCGAGGACTTCCATCAACGCCCGGTCTCGTTTGGTCAGTTCCTTGTCGGCGGTGAATCCCGCCGCGCAAAATGTGCCATAGAGACTGCCGTCGCTGAGTGAAACGGGAACCGACACGTAGCTGCGGATGCGGGGGAACTTGGCCGCCGGCAAGCGCTTGGCCTCGGGGAGTTTGGCGATGTTCGGAATGACGCTCGGGAGCTTGCCGTCAAGTATGGCTTGACAAAGCGACGTGGCCTGGGGTTGGGTGTTGCCGTCCTTGAAGAAAGGGAAAGATGACTCGACCACTTCGAGGTGCTGAGTCTCACCGTCGAGGCGACTGAGGAAAGTCAGGCTCAGTCCGAGCGAGCTCTTAGCCACGCGCAACAACTCCGCGACCTTTTCGTCGGTGTCTGATCGCGGGGGTCGATCTGCAGCCATCCCCAACGACACTAGGGGGAGTGACGCACGAAATAAGTTTCTCGAAATTCGACATCCGCCGTCCCCCGAGCTCCGAATAGATATCAAAACCAGTATCGGAGGACGTATGGAACCTGTAAGCAGAAGGCAGTTCTTCAAGCACGCGGGCTCAGCCGCCGCGATCGCCGTCGTGGCCGGGGGCGCCATCTCACCGCTCGGCCTCGCGGGCGCGGGAGCGAGCACGCTCTCTGGTCGCGAGGGCCGCGACGAGGAGATGCCTCTGGAAGCGCACGAGGAGCTCGCAAAGGACGAAAGCCTCGTGGCACACGTGAAGAACTCGCGCACCGGCGAGATCAGCCTGTTCATCGGACAACGCGAAGTGACGCTCAACGACCGCAAGGTCGCCGCCCGTCTCATCCGCGCAGCGCGATAGGAGCCTGTCATGTCATCACACCGCGAAGCCCCAGAAATCGCCAAGGATCCCGTGGCCGACAGCACGGACCTCTACGCGTTCGTCAGTCCCGACGATCCCGACACCGTCACGCTCATCGCGAACTACATCCCCCTGCAGTCACCCGACGGGGGACCGAACTTCTTTGAGTTCGGCGACGACGTCCTCTACCAGATTCACATCGACAACAACGGCGACGGCTCACCCGACGTCACGTACCAGTTCCAGTTCCGCAGCGTCAACACGATTCCGTCCACGTTCCTGTACAACGACGGACCGATCGAGTCGCTCACGAGCAAGAGCTGGAATCGACGTCAGACCTACGACGTCACGCGACTGGGCAACGGTAAGAGCGAGGTTCTCGCCCGCGACGTGCCCTGCCCACCGTGCAACATCGGACCTCTGTCGACCCCGAACTACGCGAGCCTCGCCAAGTCTGCGGTTCACTCGATGTCCGGCGGACGCAAAGTGTTCGCGGGTCAGCGCGCCGAGGCGTTCTACGTCGACTTGGGTTCGATCTTCGACCTGGGCGGTCTGCGTCCGATCGCGAACCTTCACGCCACGTTCGGCCTGCCAGGACTCTCGGCCATGCCGGGCGTGAACTCGACCGCGGCCATGAACGTGCACAGCATCGCGATCCAGGTGCCCATCTCGGACATCGCCGCCGGCGGTAGCAAGCCGACGACGTCATCTGCGGCGAGCGCGAGTGTGGGTGTGTGGACGACGGCTAGTCGCCGCAAGGCCCGCGTACTCGACTCCGGCAAGAAGAGTGTGGAGACCGGTCCCTACGTCCAGGTCTCGCGTCTCGGGAACCCTCTCATCAATGAGGTCCTCGTGCCCCTGTCGCAGAAGGACAACTGGAACGCGTCCGCACCCAAGGACGACAGCCAGTACGCGGCCGGAATCGCGCACCCCGAGCTGGCGGGCTTGCTCAACGTCCTGTACCCGGGGGCGTTCCCCAACCTCGCGGCGTACACGAAGTCACGCGCGGACCTTGAGGCGATCCTGCTCACGGGCATTCCCGCGGGCGTGGTGTCCTCGTCGTTCTCGACCTTCACCGGAACGACGCAGGCCGACATGTTGCGCCTCAACCTGGCGATTCCTCCCGCGTCCACACCCAATGCCCTGGGCGTTATCGGCGGCGACGTGGCCGGCTTCCCCAACGGCCGGCGCGTCACCGACGATGTCGTGACGATTGAGTTGCGCGCGGTCGCCGGAGCGACGATTCCGCTCGTGGACAAGTCGTTCACGCCCGACAAAGCGATCGCCGACGTGAGCGATGGACTGTCGGGTACCGGCATCACACTGCTGTCGACCTTCCCCTACTTGGGTACGCCCTACAGCGGGTACAGCGTCACGCCCGGAAAGGCGAGCGTCGCGTGAGCGAGACGTTGATGCCCGCGAGCTGGAGTGGCAGCGTCATTCTGGACATCGGCGGCGACATCGGCGCTCTCGTGCTGCGAACGACTCGCGAGTACTTCGGGCACGAGATCAACCTTGTCCCCGACGAAGCGTCCACCCCCCAGGTGCACAGCGCGGTACGCGAACGACGGGCCCCGGAGGGCTCGTCGTTCGCCGCCGTGTATCCGCAGCTGAAAGAGGGCGACTACACCATCGAAGGCTCCACGCAGCGCCTCGCGGTCCAAGGTGGACAGGTAGTCGACGTGACACTCGACGAGATCACCTTCGTTCACGACACTTCTACGCATAAAGGAGAACACCATGTTCATCAGTGAGATTTTCGGTCCCGACCTCGTGGTCGTGATCATTGCCGGAGCGATCCTGCTCTTCGGAGGAGCGGCGATTCCAAAGTTCGCTCGCAACCTGGGTCAGTCCAAGAGTGAGTTTGAAAAGGGAATGAAGTCGGTCAAGGATGTCGCCAAGGTCGACACCTCCGGCATCTCACAGTCCGCGGGCACCGAGTCGTCCGACTAGGTCAAGTTTCGCCGGTCGTCAACGAACCGGACTTGCCAACGCCGGCACGTGCTTGGATCAGGTGTGATGGGCTCACCCACCCTCACTGAACGCAGTCGCGGACAGTCGGTGCACGAGGCGTAGTTCGACGAAACGAGTTCGGACTGCCAGAACAAAGATTCATCGGAACACCTGGCATGATTGATTGCCAAATGGCGAGCATGGATCAACGAAGCGGCGAGTCAGTGGACTCAAGTCAAGGGATCCTGCTTCGCGGCATCACGAAGCGATTTGGTTCGAGCGTTGCAGTGAACGACGTCGACCTCGAAGTCTTTCGTGGTGAGTTCTTCACCATGCTCGGTCCGTCGGGCTCCGGGAAGACCACGCTGCTGCGGCTCATCGCGGGGTTCGAAGTACCCGACGCCGGGACCATCTCGCTGCGGGGAGTTGACGTCACGGGCGTCCCGCCCTACCAACGAGATGTCAACACGGTTTTTCAGGACTACGCCCTCTTTCCTCACTTCAGTGTGGCCGAAAACGTGGGGTACGGCCTTCGGGTTCGACACACGCCCAAAGACCAACTCACGCGCCGAGTCGGCGACGCCCTCGAGATGGTGCAGATGACCGAGTTCGCCGAGCGGCGACCGGCGCAGCTCTCCGGCGGCCAGCGCCAGCGCGTGGCGCTTGCCCGCGCCATTGTCAACGAGCCCCAGGTGCTCTTGCTCGACGAGCCGCTCGGCGCCCTGGACCTCAAGCTGCGCCAGGAGATGCAGGTCGAGCTCAAGCGCATTCAGCGCCAGATCGGCATCACATTTATCTACGTCACCCACGACCAGGAAGAAGCGCTCACCATGAGTGATCGCCTGGCCGTCTTTCGTAGCGGTCAGATCGAGCAGATCGGTGCCCCCGCCGAGGTCTACGAGCGACCGGCGACCGAGTTCGTCGCGTCCTTCGTGGGTACATCGAACGTCATTGCGACGCCCTCGGGACGGGCGGTTCTTCGGCCCGAGAAGATCGAGATCTCACAAGGTACGGCCCTCGCGGGTCGTCCGGGCGCCGAGGGGCGTATCGAGGACGTGGCGTACCTCGGCATGGTGACTAGGTTCACCGTTCGCCTGAACGATGGTTCGACGATGACCGTCGCTCGCCAGAATCGGTCCGGCGGCGCAGAACGGAATAGCCTCAACCTCGAGAGTCCTGTGGTTCTGACCTGGGACCCCGACGACGCCTTTGCACTTGCACCACACAGTGTTGCTGAAGCCCAGCCGCACTAAACAACAGGGGGAGAAATGAAGAGATCACGGTATTTGAGGTGGGCGAGTGCGGCCGCGGGTGTTGCGCTGCTGGGTTCATTCGTGGTGCCGATCGTGCTCGGCGGTACCGCGGGAGCCTCGTTAGGTACGCCGCCCACCCAAGGCATGAAGCCGCCGACGTCCATTGGTAAGGGCGAGGGCAAGTTGAACATCATTGCTTGGGAGGGCTACACGCAGCCCGAGTGGGTGAAGCCCTTCGAGAACACCACCGGATGCCAGGTCAACGTCAAGTACGCCGGATCATCCAGTGAGATGGTCTCGCTCATGGCCAACGGTGGGGGTCACCAGTGGGACCTCGTTTCTGCGTCCGGCGACGCCGACCTACGCCTGATCTACGGCGGTGACGTCAAGCCGATCAACATCAAGTTGATCCCCTCGTGGAGTGAGTTTCAGCCCTTCCTCAAGTCCCCGTCGTTCAACACGATCAACGGGTATCACTACGGGGTGAGCTTCGAGTTCGGGCCGAACGTCCTGCTCTATTCGACCAAGACCTTTACGACGGCCCCCACGTCCTGGTCCGTCATTTACTCCAATAAGTACAAGGGCAAGATCACGATTCCCGACAACCCGATCCAGATTGCCGATGCCGCGCTGTATCTGGAGACGGCGAAGCCGAGCCTCGGGATCACTGACCCGTATGAGTTGACTGAGCCGCAGTTCACCGCGGCGGTCAATCTGCTGAAGGCGGAGCACCCGCTGGTGAAGAAGTACTGGGACCTCGCCAGTCAGGAGATCTCCCTCTTTCAGAACGGCGAGGCCGTCGTGGGAGCGGCCTGGCCGTACCAGACCTCGACACTGAAGGCGGCCAAAGCACCGGTCAACGACACGATCCCCAAGCAAGGGGCCACGGGTTGGGCCGACACGTGGATGCTCGCGACCAACGCGCCGGACCCGAACTGCGCGTACAAGTGGATGGCCTACATGTCCACACCCAAGATCCAGGCCGAAGACGCGATCTCCTACGGTGAGACGCCGGCTAACACGCAGGCCTGTCCCATCATGAACACGTTGCAGAAGGGCGGGTGTGCCGCGTACCACGCGAACGCGCCCCAGTCCTACTTCAAGACCATCAAGTTCTGGAAGACGCCACTGTCCACGTGCGACAACGGGCAGAACGACTGTGTGAACTTTACGCAGTGGCAACAGGCCTGGACCCAGATAACGGGATAACGCTTGTCCTCAAGCTCAAGAAATCGCCAACGACTGGGGGCGGCGCTGTGGCGCCGCCCCTGGTTGCGTGGGGCCTTCATGTTGACGCCGCCACTCATGTGGTTCCTGGTGGTCTACATCGCCTCGCTCGTGGCGCTGCTGGTGACCGCGTTCTTCAGCGTCAACTCGCTCACCGGCAACATCATTTACCAGTGGACGTGGGCCAACTTCTCTCAGATCTTCACGCAGTCGGTCTACGGCTCGATCATTTTGCGCACGCTGATCATGGCGTTGCTCGTGACGGTGACCGACGCGGTCATCGCGCTGCCCTTTGCCTTCTTCATCGCCAAGATCGCCCAGCGCCGGGTGCGTCAGGCGTTTCTCGCCTTGGTGTTTCTTCCCCTGTGGGCGAGTTACCTCGCGCGCGTGTACGCGTGGATCAACATTCTCTCGAACCACGGCGTGCTGCCGGATTTTGAGCGGCATTTGGGGCTACCGATCACCAACGTCGCCTACACCAACACCGCGATGTGGATTGTCTTTTCGTACTTGTGGCTGCCCTTCATGATTGTGCCCATCTACGGTGCTTTCGAACGCGTGCCCGACTCGTTCCTCGAGGCGTCGTCGGACCTGGGTGCGGGCAGTTGGTTCACGTTTCGTCGCATACTGTTTCCCCTGATCCTGCCGGGTGTCGTCGCGGGATCAATCTTCACGTTTTCACTCACGTTGGGCGACTTCATCACGCCACTGTTGATTGGCGGATCGAACTCGAACTTCATCGGCAACGCGATCTATGACAGCGCGATCAATGGTGGCGACTTGCCCTTCGCCGCGGCGCTCGCCTTCGTGTCGATCGCCATCATGGCGGTCTATCTCTTCTTGGCGCGCGCGGCCGGCGCCTTTGACGCCATATGAGACTGTCCAGACTCTCGCGGGCCGGGTTGGCGGTCTTTTCCGCGCTCGTCGTGATGTTCCTGCTCGGCCCACTGCTCGTCATCGTGCTCTTCGCCTTCGACAAGTCGAATGTCCAGTCGCTGCCGATCAAACACTGGACCACGCACTGGTTCGCGGTCGCTTTCGACGACCCGGCCGTGCGCAGTGCCCTATGGCTGAGCGTAAAGGCCGGTCTCGCGGCGACGGCGATCGCTCTCATCCTGGGCACGTTGGTGGCCTTTGGGATCCATCGCTTTCGGTTCTTCGGTCGCGACACGATCTCGCTTATGCTCGTGCTCCCGATCGCCCTGCCCGGTATCGTCACGGGACTTGCGCTGCAGTCGGCGTTCAATCTCACGCACATCGACCTCTCGATTTACACGATCATCGTGGGACACGCGACGTTCTGCATGGTTGTCGTGTTCAACAACGTCGTGGCCCGGCTGCGTCGAACATCGACGTCTCTGATTGAGGCGTCATCCGATCTCGGAGCGGGACCAGTTCAGACGTTCCGGTTGATCACGCTGCCGATGCTCAAGACCGCCCTCATCGCGGGCGGGCTGCTCGCCTTCGCCCTCAGCTTCGACGAAGTGATTGTGACCACCTTCACCGCGGGTGCGCAGAACACACTGCCGCTGTGGATCTTTGGCGCCATCTTGCGTGGCCAAGAACTGCCCGAAGTCAACGCCGTGGTGGTATTCGTGTTGATACTGACGATCGTTCCCATCGCCTACGCCGCGCGCATATCGAGTGGCGAGGGCTTCCTTCGATCCTCGGAGTCGAAGTAGAGCGCTGACTTACGATCTCGCCTTTGCTGCTGCGCCCTGTTGCATGGCGAGTTGCCGTTCGCACTCTTTGCCATTGAGCAGCGAGAGGACAAGGATGATGCCAAGAACGGCAAAGCCGGTCGCGACAAGGTAGGACAGCCGAAAACCCGTAGTGAGGGTGGCGCCCGCCCCGCGCGAAGCGGCCGCCGCGATCGTCGCGAGGATCGAAAGTCCGACGGCGGATCCCACTTGTTGGCTCGTGTTGAGGAGCCCGGCGGCCGTGCCCTGCTGGTTGGGGGCGACTCCGGCGACGGCGCCGATTGAGGCGGCGGGAAAGGCGAGTCCCATCCCGAAGGCCGTGAGCAGCAGTCCAGGAAGGACGTTCGGCCAATACGCCCCACCGGTTGTGATGTGCGACAGCCACAACTGTCCCAATCCGACGCTGACGAGTCCACTTACGAGTAAGGACTTCACCCCCACGCGCGAGAGGAGTCGTCGCGTGAGGAGGGTCGACGTACCCATGACCGTCAAGGTGGCGGGAATGAAGCACAGTCCCGTGACCAGCGGCTCGAAATGCAGCACGCGTTGGAGATAGAGAGATGCAAAGAACGTATAGGCGACGGTGATGGATCCCATCGTCAGCATCGCCCCGTCGGCCGCCCGACGGCTGCGACCCGCGAGCACAGCGAAGGGGATCATCGGATCGGTCGCGCGTCGCTCAACAATTACAAACGAAGCGCCGAGCACGACAAAGGCGATCAACGCAATCATCGACTGCACCGATCCGAATCCTCGCTCCTCGCCTTGGCTCAATCCGAAGATCAACGACGCCAGCGAGAACGTCACGAGGGTGGCGCCGGGGTAGTCAAGGTTGACGCCCCGCTGACGCGGGTTAGGTGCGATGAGGCGTGGGACAAAGAAGAGCAGCGCCGCTACGATGGGTACGTTGATCAGGAAGATCGCGCGCCAATTGACGTACTCGACGAGCACTCCGCCGAGCACGACGCCCAGTGATGCGCCACCCGCGGCGGCGGCCTGCCAGAGACCAATTGCTCGATTTCGCGCGGGGCCTTCGGGGTTGCTGATCGTGAGGAGGGCCAGCGCCGTGGGCGAGATCATTGCTCCACCGATGCCTTGGACAATGCGCGAGGTGACGAGCATCAACGCGTTCTGGGCGAGTCCGCACGTTAATGACGACACCACGAACACGATGAGGCCGATGGTCAACAGCCGGCGTCGACCGAGCAGGTCGCCCGCCCGTCCGCTGAGGAGTAGCAAAGAACCGAACGTCAGCGCGTAGCCCGTCACTACCCATTGGAGATCGCCCGGTGAAAAGTGGAGCTGGCGTTGTATCGTCGCGAGCGCGACGTTGACGATACTGAAGTCCAGGGTGAGGACGAGTTGGGCGGTGCACAGCAGTGCGAGCAGTCCATTTGGAGAGTTTGTGATCGCCCGAGGCGAGCTGCCAAGGGCTTGTTCGCTCACTGAGGATGCCTTGAGCGTTGAGTCGATGTCATGGCATACCTTTCAGCAACAGAGTGAGGTGTTGTGAAAAGTATTACCCGGCCCGTCACATGCCCGCTGCGAGAAGTTCGTGCCTCTACGGCGCCGGCGCACTCATCGGCCGAGGCCCGTGTCGGTCTGTTCACACGCCATTCACGGTACGGCTGTTCTACAAGAAGTCGATAACGCGACCGTCATGTTTTTACTTGCGACGTGCGTGACGGCTTGTCATAGTTGGAGAGTCAGGTCGACTTTGACGTTGAGAGAGAGCTTGGCGACTAGCTTACCGCCGACGTTGAGCGGCGTTCATTGAGGAGGCGACCAGCATGCCGTTTGTCACAACCGATGATGGAACCGAACTGTTTTACAAGGACTGGGGGAGCGGTCAACCGATCGTCTTTCACCACGGCTGGCCACTGAGTTCAGACGACTGGGACGCGCAGTTGATGTTCTTCCTCCAGCACGGTTATCGCGTGGTGGCCCATGACCGCAGGGGTCACGGTCGCTCCACACAGACTGCGATGGGTCACGACATGGACACCTACGCCGCGGACGCTGCGGTCGTGGCCGACCACCTTGACCTTCGTGATGCGGTGCACATCGGGCACTCCACTGGAGGCGGCGAAGTGGCGCGCTACGTCGCGCAACATGGAGAGGGCCGCGTCGCTAAGGCGGTCCTCATCAGCTCGGTTCCGCCGCTCATGCTCAAGACCGAGTCGAACCCCGAAGGCACTCCAATAGAAGTGTTCGACAGTTTTCGAGAGGGAACTGGCTTCAACCGCGCACAGTTCTTCCTTGACGTGGCGTCGGGTCCGTTCTACGGATTCAATCGTCCGGACGCGAAAGTCTCCGAAGGTGTCATCCGGAACTGGTGGCGTCAGGGGATGATGGGTGGCGTCAACGCTCACTACTACGGGATCAAGGCCTTCTCCGAGACCGACCAAACTGAGGACCTCAAGTCAATCGACGTACCGACGCTCGTCATGCACGGGGACGATGACCAAGTGGTACCAATCGCTGACGCGTCGCTCAAGACGATCAAGCTGCTCAAGAACGGCACGCTGAAGGTGTATCCGGGCTATCCCCACGGGATGTGCACCACGCACGCCGACGTCATCAACAAGGACCTCTTGGAGTTCATTACGTCCTAGGAAGGTTGAACGTGCAGCGCGACGAGGGTCTTGGCGTCAGGGGATTCGCGAACGGACAACTCTACGACTCGGCCCGACCTGACTATCCCGAGTCCGCCATCAACTACTTCGTTTCGGTCTTTGACACGGGCAAACGAACCCGCGCGCTTGATCTCGGTGCGGGAACGGGAATCTTCACTCGACAGATCTTGCCGTACGTGGGAACCATGATCGCAGTTGATCCGTCCGCGTCGATGCGCGACGCCTTGCGAGCGTCCTCCCCCAACGTCGAGGTGATCGACGGGAGCGACGTCAATATACCGGTGAGTGACAACAGCGTCGATGTCGTCTTCGTCGCCCAGGCTTTCCACTGGTTTGATGAAACGCGCGCACTGAACGAGATCCATCGTGTGTTGGTGGATGAGGGCGGACTGGGTCTCATCTGGAACGAGCGAGATGAGTCGGTCGATTGGGTACGGGCACTGAGTCACGCGATGCAGTGGGACACGCGACAGCCGTACGACGTCGGCAAAGACTTCACCCCCATCATCGAGCGTGGGCCATTCGCGGATGTCGAGCGAGTTGCGTTTGAGCACTCCCAGACCCTCACTCGCCAAGGGCTCTACCAACGAGTCCTCTCCACGAGCTACATCTCCACAATGGAGGAAGGAGAACGCGAAGCCGTGATGCAACGAGTCAGCGAGGTGGTCGAGGATCTGAGCGAGCCGATTGTGCTGCCGTACCTGTCAACTGCGTATAGCGCGAGAGCGACGCGATGAAATTCGAATGACCGAGAGGATCCGTGTGTCGCATCTGGGAGCATCCTGCGCGACGAACTTCGATTAAAGTCAAGGCGGAGATCGATGCGGTCATGCGTTTTGACAAGTCAATTTGCCTTGTCGTAGACCGCGTCATGAGATCTGCGCGTCGCCAACAGTAGCGACGCCCTTGTGAGGAGTCACCATGGCGGATAAATCACCGAATCAACACAATGTGAAGAAAGTCGGAAAGTCGCTGAAGGAAAAGCGAAACGTGAAGCACGCCAAGAAGGATGCGAAAAAGGGTTTTATCCCCGAGTAACTCGCCAGCCTCGTCTCGGTGAGCCGTTATCACAACTGAGCGTTTCGTGCATTCCGCTGCAGTACAGAAGTACTCATGGATTCGTGGCGCACAAAGGGTTACTGGTGCCGCGAGCATGTCGGACCGCAGGCGACATTGTCGCTGGCAAGTACGCTTGGCACAGCGCACGGAGCGAACTAGTCGCCCGGCGTATTTAGGATTGAGTTATTCGTGGCACAAGGCACAGTTAAGTTTTTCAATGCGGAAAAGGGTTTCGGATTCATCTCGCGTGAGCAGGGTGAAGACGTCTTCGTACACTTCTCCAATATCCAAGGCGAGGGTTACAAGAGCCTCGAAGAAGGCCAACGAGTCGAGTTCGACGCGGCGCCGGGCAAGAAGGGCGAAGAAGCCCAGAACGTTCGCGTCATCTAACTGCAGTTCGGACACTGAGGGTGCTAGCGCGCCCTCAGTGTTTTCGTTTTTTCATTGACATCAGCGCCGCGGTACTTGGCGCCCCGTTGCACGTTCGCCGTGGAATCTCACCGAAGGTGAGTTAGTCCTTCGGACCGCCGGCGACGTAGATGACCTGGCCGCTGACGAAGGACGATTCGTCGCGCGCGAAGAAAGACACGGTGGCGGCGATGTCTTCGGGCTGACCGACTCGACCCACGGGAATCTGCTCGGCTCGAGCGGCCTTGAATTCTTCGAAGGGGATGCCCATGCGCGTGGCGGTGTTCATCGTCATTTCGGTTTCGATAAATCCTGGTGCAATGGCGTTGACGGTGACGCCAAACTTGCCGAGTTCGATGGCGAGCGTCTTGGTGAATCCCTGAAGGCCAGCTTTCGCCGCGGAGTAGTTTGCTTGACCGCGATTACCCAGAGCGGACGTGCTCGAGAGATTCACGATGCGTCCCCATTTCGCTTCGGTCATGTACTTCTGAGTGGCGCGGCTCATGAGAAACGATCCTCGCAGGTGGACGTTCATGACGGCGTCCCAATCTTCGGTGGTCATTCGAAAGAGCAAGTTGTCACGCGTGATGCCGGCGTTGTTGATGAGCACCGTCGGCGCACCGAGAGCTTCGGCGACGTGAGCCACTGCGTGCTCGACCGACTCCTCGTCTGTGACATCAACAGCGACCGGCAGCGAGGAGCCACCGGATGAATTGATCTCATCGGCCACCGCTTTGCAGGCGTTTTCGTCGAGGTCGAGGATGGCGACCGAGAAACCGTCGCGACTGAGTCGCTTGGCGACGGCGGCCCCGATACCTCGGGCCGAACCGGTGACGATGGCGGTGCGTGGTAGATCAGTCATCAAAACTCCTCGGATCGATGGGCGAGTGAGCAAGAGTGTAGGAGATCGAAACGGAGTCTCCGTCAGCCGCGGAGACTCGCAGGCAGAGCCAACCGATCATCTCGACCTTGGCAGTGGGCGCACGACGAAGGTTCATGGGTCGAGACTAGAGTCACTTTTCGCAACCCAGGCAGGAGATCAGATGTCGTCGACCACCAAGGAAAACGAGCTTCGTCCGCAGGATTACCTCAACGTAGATTCCCTGTTTTCGGACGAGGAACTAGCGATTCGCGACACCGTGCGGCGCTTCGTGCGTGAGAGAGTCGTGCCAAACGTCGCCGACTGGTTCGAGGACGGTCGTGCTCCCGTCGAGCTCATGAAGGAACTCGGCGCCCTCGGTCTGCTGGGCATGCACCTGGAGGGTTATGGCTGCGCGGGAACCAGCGCCACCGCCTACGGACTGGCCTGCCTCGAGCTCGAAGCGGGCGACAGCGGCATTCGCAGTCTCGTCTCGGTGCAGGGTTCGCTGGCGATGTTCGCCATTTATCGATGGGGCTCGGAAGAGCAGCGACAAGAGTGGCTCCCGCGGATGGCGACCGGCGACGTGATCGGCTGTTTCGGACTGACCGAACCTGATGCAGGTTCGGATCCAGGGGCGATGCGCACGACGGCGCGACGAGACGGCGCGGACTGGATACTCAACGGCCAAAAGATGTGGATCACCAACGGAACAGTTGCCGACGTGGCGATTGTGTGGGCGCGCACTGACGAAGGGATTCGCGGATTCCTGGTTCCCAAAGGCACGCCCGGATTCAGCTCGCAAGAGATCACGAGAAAGATGTCGCTTCGAGCTTCAGTTACCGCCGAGTTGCTCTTCACCGATGTTCGAGTTCCCGATGCCAATCGGCTGCCGGAAGTGACGTCGCTGCGCGGGCCACTCTCATCGTTGGATGAAGCGCGGTACGGCATCGTCTGGGGTGCTGTGGGCGCAGCCCGTTCGTGCTTCGAAGCCGCTCTGGAGTATGCGGGATCTCGACAGGTCTTTGGCAAGCCCGTCTCGTCGTACCAGATTCAACAGCAGAAGTTGGCCGAGATGGCGCTCAAAGTCAATCGCGCCTACCTCCTCGCCGTTCACATCGGGCGGTTGAAAGACCAAGGTCTGCTTCGACCCGAGCACGTCAGCATGGGAAAACTTGGCAATGTCAACGACGCACTCGACGTGGCGCGAACGGCCCGCCAGGTACTGGGCGCGAATGGCATCTCTCTCGAGTATCCCGTCATTCGCCACATGGTCAATCTCGAATCGGTGGTGACGTACGAAGGTACCGCGGACGTCCACGCGCTCGTGATCGGCAATGCCTTAACGGGACTATCCGCATTTCGATAGGGTCGCCTTCTCGAAGGCGGCTCGCAACTGCGCACTACGGTCCGAGTTGCGCCTTCTGCACGAATTGACGCTGAGACCGCGCGTTCGTTAAGTTCGCTGGAACGATGAATGGTGGCCCTGAGGCGAACCATTTCGATACAGGGGGCAAGATGGCGCTCGAAGGACTGCACGTACTCGATTTGAGTGGGGGCATCGCCGGGCCGGTGGCGGGGATGCTCCTCGCTGACTTCGGCGCGGACGTTCTCAAGGTCGAGGTGGGCTCGGGCGATCCGGCGCGATCGAATGCCGGTTTTGCTATCTGGAATCGCGGCAAACGCAGCCTCGTGCTCAGTCAATCGCCCGAGGATCAGGCGCATCTCGATGACCTGCTCGCGGGCGCCGACGTTCTCATCCACTCCAACTACGCGGCCGATCTCGAAGGGTCGGTCTTGGACCACGAACGACTTACGTCGCGCTACCCGAGACTGGTGATCATCTCCACCGCTCCGACATACGGAGATCGAGCTCCGTGGGTCGGCAATCAAGAGTCGGACGGACTCTTGGAAGCCAATGGCGGTGCGGCCGTGAAGCAGTCGTCCTACTCGGGTGGGCCGATCGACTTCGTCTTGCCCGCGCTTGTTTATTTACAAGGTGCTTGGTCGGCTGCGTGCGCGGTGGCCTCACTCCTCGAGCGACGATCGTCGGGGAAGGGTCAAGTCGTCAAGGTGAATGGTTTTCACGGTTCGCTCTTGGCGTCGATGCAAGGTCAGGCGGTGCGCGAGGGCGTCCGACTCGCTTCACGTCCCGGAGGGTCTCCTCATGGAGGATCGCCCTTTTACCGTATCTATCAATGCAGCGATGGTGAGTGGCTGATCTTGGGAGCACTAACTGCGAAGTTTCATCGGCTCGTGTACGAGGCTCTTGGAAGAGAAGATCTGCTCGACGATCCGCGCACGGACTCCGCGTCGATGATGGCCAATGACGCGAACCGTCTGTGGGTGATTGAGACGCTCGAGGAGATCTTTCGCACCGACACCGCCGCGCACTGGTTAGCTCGGCTCTCGGCCAATGACGTTCCGAGCGCGGCGGTCGGACGGCGCGAAGACTGGTTGAACCACGAGGCGATTCGCGTGGCCGGGCTGCGTGCAGAGGTCACTGATCCCGAGCGTGGCACGGTGATCATGCCGGGAATGTTCGTCGCACTGCACTCATCGCCCGGATCTATTCGCGGTCCCGCCCCTCGCCTCGGTGAACACAACGACGACGCGGACTGGCGCTCTGTCGTGGCCACCCTCGATGAAGGTCCGCGCGACGCTGAACACTTCGGACCTCTCGACGGCATTCGCGTCGTGGACGCGGGGACGATGGTGGCCGGACCGATGACGGGTTCTCTCTTGTCCGAGTTGGGCGCGGACGTGGTCAAACTTGAAACGATCGGGGGTGATCCATTTCGCGGCGGAGGTGAACCGTACAACCGGGGCATGCGATCGCTCAGCGTGAACTTCACCGATCCCAAAGGCAAGGAACTCCTGGCCAAGCTCATCGGGCGCAGCGACGTGTACATCTCGTCAACACGTCGCGACGGGGCACGAAAACTCGGACTCGACTACGAAGGCGTTCGTCAGTGGAAAGAGGACATCGTCTTCGATGGCATCACGGCGTTTGGCGAGGTCGGTCCGTACGCCGACGATCCGGGATTTGATCCCGTGCTCCAGGCCATGTCCGGAATGAGTTACGGGCAAGGCGGTCTTGAGGAACCTGTGGTGCTGACCTCCGCGCTCAACGACGTGTCGACTGCGACGCTCGGCGTGTTCGGCATCGTGGTGGCCTTGTGGCATCGAGAAATGACCGGAGAAGGCCAGTACGTCGGAGTGAGTCTGGCGCAATCGTCCTTGTTTATGCAGTCCGGCGAGATGGTCTCGTACGCCGGTCGACCCCCCGCGCTCAGTGGAGCGCGCGATCGGCGCGGTTCCGCTCCTGACGATTCCTACTACGAGGTGACCGACGGGTGGATACGAGTGGCCCCGGCTGGAAACCCTCCTTCGGGCCAGTGGGGTGCGCAATTGCCGAACACTGCCACGTCGTTCGATGACAGTTGGCCGGAGAAGCTCAAGACCATGACGGCGGTTGAGGCGGTGGACACGCTCACTCGCGCCGGTATTCCCGCCGTCACCGCTCGTTCGGCGGACGAGATCCTGGCCGACGCCGACATGATCAACGCCGAGTATTTTCATCGGCACGACACGGGTCCGGGCGAGATTCCCGTGTACATGGCTGGACGCGTCGGGAACTTCAGTCGCACCAGTGTCCAACGAACCTTTGTACCGCCGGGGCTGGGCGAACATTCCCGAGAGATTTTGACTGAGCTGGACATCGACGAAGGTGACATCGAGGCTCTCGTGGCCGACGGCGTCGTGAAGTCCGGCGAGCCCTTGGACTTGAGTGAGGTCGGACCGGGATATCGCCGTCCATAGCGCACCGTCCTCGTGCCCGATCTTTCGCCGCGCATGTCCGCGCAGACGCTGACTCGTTGTCGGCGAAAGTGCACTTTCGTGCTCGCAGTATTGTCAGAGATGCCGAGTGACCAGTCGCACTGGAGAATCCAAGTGAGTGCAACGGTCAACCAGTAGTAGTTCAACGTCGACGAGAGGATGTCCGATGCCCTACGAATTCACGACGCGCGGCCTCGAGGTTCAAGAGTCCGTGCGTGAGTTCATGCAGGAGACGATTGTCCCGAACGAAGGCGAGTTCTACCGAGAGTTGGAACGAGTTAGGAGTCGACGGCTATCCGCCGATCCTTCACAAGATGAAGGAGACCGCCAAGGAACGAGGCCTCTGGAATCTCTTCCTACCGCACCTCAATGCCGACAACCCGGGCACGCCACTGTCCAATCTCGATTACGCACCCATCTCGGAGATGCTTGGCAAAATCTCCTTTGCCTCGGAGGTTCTCAACTGCAATGCGCCCGACACCGGGAACATGGAGATTCTGAACCAGTACGCGTCCGACGAGATCAAGGCCACCTGGCTAGTTCCGCTACTCGAGGGTGACATCCGCAGCGCTTTTTCGATGACCGAGCCCGATTCGGCTTCCTCGGACGCCACCAACATCCAGCTCTCTATTGAGCGCGACGGCGACGAGTACGTCTTGAACGGTCGAAAGTGGTTCAGCTCGGGCGCCCGTTCGCCGCGCTGCAAAGTGCTCATCGTGATGGGCAAGACGAATCCCGAGGCCTCTCGTCACCTCCAGCAGTCCATGGTGGTCGTACCCAAGGACACCCCCGGTGTCGAACTAGGTCTCGACCCGCACGTTTTCGGGTACGTCGACCGCGGGGGCCATCCGGAGATCATTTACCGCGATGTGCGGGTACCCGTCGGCAACCTCCTGGGCGAAGAGGGCGGCGGATTCGCCATCTCGCAGGCGCGCCTCGGACCCGGACGCATCCACCATTGCATGCGATCCATTGGCGTCGCCGAGCAAGCGCTCGACCTGATGGTCACGCGCTCGCTCGAACGGAGCACGTTCGGATCAAGTCTGGCGAAGAAGGGTCTCATCCAGGATTGGATCGCCGAGTCGCGCATCGAAATTGATATGGCTCGCGAGTACGTGTTGCGCACGGCATATTTGATGGACACCGTTGGCAACAAGTCGGCCGCGACCGAAATCTCCGGTATCAAGGTGGCCATCCCCAATATGACGCTCAAAGTCATTGATCGCGCGATCCAGGTCTATGGCGCCGCCGGCGTGAGTCAATTCACGCCACTAGCTCACATGTACGCGCACGCTCGCACACTGCGCCTGGCGGATGGTCCGGACGAGGTGCACAAGATGACGATCGCGCGTCGCGAGATCATGAAGCGTCAGCCGGACTTTCGCATGAATCAATAGCGGTGCGGAGGTGAGCGATCCCGTAGTGGGAATTAACAGTCCGTCGGTAACGAAGTGGATGGTCGATCACGTCGGTGCGACCGCACCGCTTACCTTCAATCTCGTGGCGGGTGGGCGTTCGAATCTCACCTACCGGGTCGTCGACACGACCGGAGCGGAGTTCGCCTTGCGCCGCCCGCCCGTCAGTCATGTCTTGCCCACCGCACATGACATGGTTCGCGAACACCGAATTATCTCAGCCCTGTTTCCCCAAGGGATACCAGTACCGCGGGCACTCGGACTCTGTACTGATGAGTCGGTGAATGAACGCCCGTTCTACGTCATGGAGTTTGTCAACGGGCACATACTTCGAGACCGCGCGCAGGCCGAGACCGCATTCGACCGAGCCAGTCGTGCTCGCATTGGAGAATATCTGGCCGAGACACTCATTCAACTTCACGAGGTCGATGTGGAGGGCGCAGGTCTCGGGGACCTTGCGCGCCACGATGGGTACATCGAGCGCCAACTCCGACGCTGGCGAGGGCAGTTCGAACAGATGATCGTCGATGGCGAGCACTATGGCGGACTCGTCGAAGCCGTCGCCGATGAACTCGCCAAGTCGATCCCCGCCCAGCAGCGGGTGTCCGTCGTGCACGGCGACTATCGCCTCGACAATACGGTGCTCGACGATCAGGGAAAGGTTCGCGCGATACTCGACTGGGAGATCTGCTCCTTGGGCGATCCCCTGGCGGACGTGGGTTTGCTACTGGTGTATTGGGCGGACGCAAGCGACACGGCTGTTCGTCCCAACAGCGACACTGCGCCCACTACGGCTGACGGCTTCTATAGCCGCGACGAAGTGCTCGCCGCGTACGCCAAGCACTCGTCACTTGACGTCAGTCATATTGCCTACTACCAGGCGTTCGGTTACTGGAAATTGGCGTGCATTATGCAGGGCGTGTTCGCTCGCTATCGCGCCGGCGCGTCGGCCGGGGACACGAGCAGCGTGAGCGAGTATCCGAAGTACATCGCTCTACTTGCCGAGACGGCGAAACGGACGCTCGAAGATCGCTGACGATGCGTCGAGGCCTCCAGCCACTTTGCTGGTGCTGCGTTACGCAGTGGAGGAGAGTCCCTGGAGCACGTACTCGCGGTCCGCGTCAGGTCGCGGCGCTGGTCGACCGACTCGCACCGGCGTGCGCGACATCCGAACAGCCGGGCCGGCATGTGCCACATCGCCGATGCCCTCGTGGAAACGCTCGGTGATCAGGCCGTGGGCGCGTACCCATGGATCGTCGAATAGCTCACTCACTGACACGACAGCGTGCGCACCGAGGCCCGATTCGCGAAGTCGCTCGATCCACACGTCGCTTGGTGCCTCGGCGAATCGCGCCTCGAGGCGCGTTGGATCGGTCGGATCGAATTCTTCGAACCCCATCACTTCAGCGAGGCGATCGACGTCGCCGATTCCGACACCTAGGAAAAGCCACGAGCCATCTTGGGTGCGATAGAGCCGTTGCAGCGGTCCGAAGCCAAGTGCACCGCCGCGCGGCTCATCCCAGACTTTTCCATCGAAGTCGTAGAGGAATGCGGACTGCAGAGTGCCCGCAGTCGAGACGAGTGACGTCGTCACGAGTTGACCCTGGCCAGTACGTTCTCGTTCGAGTAACGCCAAGATGACGCCGTACGCGCCCATGATGCCCGTGCCGTAATCGTCGAGAGCCCCAATATTTTGAAGCTTGGGTTGACCACCGGTGCCGTAACGTTCCGCCATGCCGCTCACCGACTGGGCGAGTTGCTCGTGACCAGGCCGATCTCGCCAAGGTCCGCGGTCGCCGTAGGTGTTGAGCGAGGCGTACACGAGGTCTGGTCGGCGCTGTCGAAGTGCGTCGTAGCCGAATCCCAGGCGGTCGATCACGCCTCGGCGAAAGTTCTGCACAAGAACGTCGGCGTCGTCGACCAATGACCACAAGACGTCTTGATCGCTCTTCGAGCGCAGGTCGAGGACGATGCTGTACTTGCCTCGGTTGATGTCCACCCGTGAACTGGAGTGCACCGGCGATGTGGGATGCGGCATACCCACCCCGCGGTCGTCCAACTCCGCGGGCATCTCGACCTTGACGACATCGGCACCGAGCTCGGCCAACGTCCGACCGCAGGTGGGACCGGCCAAGACAATGGCCAAGTCCACCACTTTCACTCCGGACAACGCCCCCACACTCTCGTCCTCCGACGCTCGTGGAGTAGAAGCGCTCTCGTGCGGACTGTTGTCGAGGACGCGAAGAATGCTCTCCCGGTCGGCGTCGAGCGCTCGTGCGGGAAAGCGAATGCTGCCGGGTGACGTCGACATCGTCACTGCGACGCCGGGCTGGAACATGGGACCGTAACGCGGGTCCTCGACCTTTTCGACGAGCAGACTCTCGAGAGCGTGCGACTCGTGTAGCCACTCTTCGCTCGTGCGAATCATTGCGACTTCGGTACCGATCTGTGCACCGAGTTCCTCCCACGCCAACGCCGGGCGTGAGGCGAAGATGGCTTCGGCGCGTTGGCGCGCGTCTGGTTCATCCATCCACTCACTCGCGCCGATCGCGTCCAAATAAGCCTGGGCGCGCTTGTTACCCGTGTGCAGGAAGATCCAGCGATCGTCCGCGCAGCGATACATGCCAAACAAGCTGCTGATCGTGAAGTCGCTGGGCATCGGAGGCAGTCGTAGTGCCCGCGTGCCGAGCGCTACGAACATCGCATCGAACAGCGGCACCTCAATCCTCTGACCGAGCCCCGACGAGAGACGCGACTTGAGTGCGCCCGCGACGCCGGTGACTGCCAACATAGCGGCGTAAACCGAGGCGATGGGAACAGCACTGAAGACCGGTTCTCCCTGGCCAGGGGTACTTTGCGCTGCGCGCATGGGGATGATCGGGATGTAGGCGCCAGTCGCGGCCGCGGCGATTCCTTCCCACCCCGGCATGTCCGCGCGCGGGTCGTCGGACGCAAAGCCCGGTATCGAACAGTAGATGACCCGTGGGTTGGTTGCCATGACGGCTTCGGCGCCGAGACCGAGTCGCTCCATCACTCGCGGCCGGAAGTTCTCGATCACCACGTCGGCGCTAGCAATCAATCGTTGCGCCACCGCAAGATCCGATGGACTATGGAGATCCAACGTCAGTCGTTGCTTACCTCGATGCCAGACCGCGTTGGCCGGCGTGTCCCAGCGCGGGCCGCCCGGTGGGTCGACGTGGATGACTTCCGCCCCCTGATCGGCGAGCAACATGCCGGCCAGCGGACCGGGAATGTACTCACCGAACTCCACGACGCGTATGCCTGCGAGGGCGCCGCGACTGTGTTCGACTCTTCCCTCACTTATCGACTTCGCCACAGTTGTCACTGTGATCTCCCTCCCACGATCGAACCATGGAGAAATATCTCACGTGGTGCGAATGAGCTTCTACGGCCGTGTCCCCTTACACGGGCAGCTGCCCATTGGCCCCGAACGATACATCACTGGTTCCAACCAGTTCGTCGCGATCAGAGGCGCAACGAATGAGGTACCTCGTCGCGCGAGATATCTTTGACCGACGGACCACGAACCACGTGACCAACGTCCGCACATTCCGGAGACCCTCACATCATGCGCACCGAACGCACCTACGCCATCGAGATCGCGAGAGTCGATGCCAGCGAGACGAGGGCCGTGATGGGGCAGGAATGTCAACGCGGGCTCTGTGTGAAGGTCCGAAGAGAGGAACTGATTCGATGAGTGCATTAGATCCGCGCGAAGAGTTGGCCCGACGGCTCGGATTGTCGAGCGTGCCGCCGCCGCGCTTCGACTCACCGTCGCAGGTGGAGAAACTTCTGGCGGAGAACGACTACCTGAGTGACGAGGCCATCGCCTCGGTTACCTATCTGGCCGATCGCCTGGCCAAGCCGGTGCTCGTCGAAGGTCCGGCCGGCACCGGCAAGACCGCGTTGGCCAAAGCAGTGGCCGACTCGATCGGGGCCCGACTGATTCGTCTGCAGTGCTACGAGGGACTCGATGAGTCCAAGGCCCTCTACGAGTGGAACTATCGCAAGCAGCTTCTACGCATTCAGGCCGGTCGACCCGAAGGCGAGGGAACCGAGGAGTGGCATCACTTAGAGGAGGACATCTTCGCCGAAGAGTTCATGCTGACCCGTCCGCTCCTCGAAGCCATCTCGGCGACTGACCCGGTGGTGCTCTTGATCGACGAGGTTGACCGAGTGGAGCTCGAGACCGAGGCCCTAATGCTGGAGATTCTCTCCGAGTATCAGGTCTCCATTCCCGAGTTGGGCACGATTCGGGCCAAGCAGATCCCGATGGTCTTCCTCACGTCGAATAACACGCGAGAACTCTCCGAGGCGCTCAAGCGTCGCTGCCTCTACTTGCACATCGGGTATCCCTCGATAGAGCGCGAACGCGACATCATTCTTTCACGCGTTCCGGGAATCTCGAGCGCTTTGGCCGAACAGATCGCCCAGGTGGTGCGCTCCCTACGCTCGCTCGACCTCAAGAAATCGCCCTCGGTTTCCGAGACCCTCGACTGGGCACGCACACTGGTGGTGCTCGGACGCGACGAGATCGGCGATCAGGACGCCGCGGACACGCTGCACATTCTGTTGAAGTATCAGTCCGATATCGAACGAGCGCGTAAAGAGTTGCTCGGACGCTCGAGGCCCGTTGCTTAATCTGCTCGGCGACTTCATCGGCGAGTTGCGCACCGCCGGCATACCGGTGTCGATGAGCGAGCACGTCGATACTGCCCATGCCGTGGAAGTGATTGACCTGGGAAACCGTTCGCTGGTGAAGACCGTGTTGGCGGCCACCCTGGTGAAAGACAGCGATCACCTGCCTGTCTTCAATACCGCCTTCGAAGTGTTCTTCGCGACTCGCACGTGGGAAAACGCGGCCGAACTGCTCGAGGATCAAGGGGGTGACGAACTCGAGCGAGACGGCGCGCCTGGCGCCAATGGTTCTGGTCCGGGGCGCGGTCGCGGGACCGGCGCTGGCTCGCTGAGTGACGGTGAACTTGCAGAGTTGCTTTTCCGTGCGCTGTTAATCGGGGACGCAGGCGCACTGCGCGAAGGGGCCAGTGAAGCAGTCTCGCGCTACGCCGGCGTTGAGCCGGGCCGTCCCGTTGGCGGCACCTACTACCTCTTTCGAACGCTGCGAAGTCTGGAACTCGACAAGTTGGAAGAACGGCTCATGGCCGAGCGCGTGCGCGCGCCGCTGGACGAACTCGCGCAACGTCTGGCCCAGGACGAGGTGCGCGCGCGCATTAATCAACTCAAGGGCGAAGTTGAACGCGAGATTCGAGAACGACTCGTGGAAGATCGTGGATCGCGGGCGCTGGCCAAATCAGTGCGCAAGCCCCTCCCCGAGGACCTCGACGTCATGCACGCCAATCGCGAGGAGATGGCTCAGCTTCAGCGCGCGCTTCGACCACTCAGTCGAAAACTCGCGGTGCGACTTGCGCGCAAGCGCCGCAAACGCCGCCGCGGCCCCGTGGACCTACGCTCGACGGTTCGCCGGAGCCTCTCCACCGGCGGGGTGCCGATCGACCTTCGCTTCAAACCGCCGCGACCGGCCAAACCCGAGATCTTCGTCATTGCCGACGTGTCCGGTTCGGTCGCCTCCTTCGCGCGCTTCACGCTGCACCTGGTGCACGCGATTGGTTCACAGTTCTCGAAGGTCCGCAGTTTCGTCTTCGTCGACGGGCTTGACGAGGTCACGCGACTCTTCCACGGGGTGGAGGATCCCGCCGATGCGGTCGCGCGCATCAACGCCGAAGCAGACGTCATCGCGTTTGATGGCCACTCCGACTACGGACGGGCGCTAAAGACGTTTCACGATCTCTACGCGAAAGACCTCACGAAACGTTCGACCGTGCTCATCCTCGGCGACGCGCGCAACAACTTCCACCAGGCGAACGCCGAGTTGCTCGCCGATCTACGTCACCGGGCCAAGGCCGTCTACTGGCTGAACCCGGAGCCGGCGAGCTACTGGAACAGTGGGGACTCCATCGTTAGCCAGTACGCGCCGTACTGCAATCGGGTCGTTGAGTGCCGCACCCTTCGTCAGTTAGAGGCTTTTGTGGGGGAGTTGGCGTAAGGCGAGTAGAACGTCGGCGCTCTCATCCCGCCGTCTCGTAGAGGGGCGACGCCGCTTTGACCTTGCGCAGCATCATGCGCATTGACGCGACGAGCACCCCGTCTTCGATGGCGCGGCTGTCGTACCAGAGCGCCTCGGTCTGTGGGGTTTCCGTCACGGCCACGACGTGACTCGTCACCTCGTACGTGTGGTCGATGAGGACGGGACCGGCCCAGTACCGAAGCTCGACCGCTCCAAAGAGTCCCACGGTGGCGGTGCGGTCGTTGACGAGTCCGATCACGTTTCCCGCCAACAGGTGAACCGAGCTGGAGGGAGTGGCGATGGGTCCACCCCACGGCGACTCTGCGTAGTACCACTCGAGAGGCTCGGTGATCGTCGACTGCGCCGCGTTCTGGCGTTCGCCATCGACCGTGACCTCCCAGTTACCGAGTTCTTCACCCGGAATGAAACTCTTCAGAATCCGCAGGGAACTGGGGTCCACGCCGCGCAGGTCGCGGCTGAACAGCGCGGTTGGTTCACTGGGCGAAACCGACCGATGCGGTTCCCTCCGAGATGAGTTCCGTGCCGTCTTCGGTCTTCATCCACGCCCGTGTTTGGCCGTTGTCGCCGACACGGGACGGGCGCTCCATGAACGCCTGCACCGGTTCCTGATCTGTGGTGGCGTGTTTGAAGTAGAGCGACAGCGACCCCGTCTCAAACCATTTGGATCCGAAAATGTCCAACGCGAGCGGTGGAAACTGATCGAAGTGCACGCTGCCGGCTACCAGGCCGCCGCGAAACCCCAATCGATTTGCGGTCGCGTCATCGTGGATGCTGTCGGCGAAATGGAGCGCTCCATTATGCGGGCGACGCACTGCCCCAACTACTACGTCCTCGTTCTCAGAGGAACTCTGACTTCGAACCGTATCCGTCATTGTGATCTCCCCACCTGCTCGACATCGCGATTTTTCGTCCACGGTACATCACGAGATCTGGCGAGCAATTGGCCAGCGTGCCAGTGCGCCAGCGCTAGGACGTTTCCTTTGCGATGAGTCGCGTTAGTCCTTCTTGGGCTATCGGAGGTTTGCAACTGGCCGTCTTGGGAGAAGATGAATCCGCGCGCGAGTCCGCGACCGCCGAAAGTGACGGGTGACTCGGCGTCGTAGAGCAGCCACTCGTCGGCCCGAACGGGCCGGTGAAACCACATGCAGTGATCGAGACTGGCGACCATGAAGGATCCGTCGTACCAACTCGCCGAGTGAGGTCTCATCATGATCTCGACCAAGCCCATATCGCTCGCGTACGCGACGATGCAGTCGTGCAACAGTTGATCATCGGGCAGAGCACCGTCGGCGCGCATCCAAATCTGTCGACGAGGCTCTCTTGGCACCTTCGGTCGATCGGTCAGGTTCGGCCCGCCGTCCAGGTACCGAATGTCAATTGGGCGGCGCCGAAGCAAGAAATCGCCGACGTTCGGGTTGTCCACGGGATGGGTGCCATGGGCGGGACGGTTTCTGGACCAGGCACCTTGGGCATGTCGATCTGGTGCTCCACGCTGACTCTCGTCGACATGAAAACTCGCCTGCATGCTGAAAATCGCTTCGCCGAACTGGAGGGCAACGACTCGACGGGTCGTAAAACTTCGGCCTTCGCGAATTCGATCCACTCGGAACAGAATCGGCGTGCTGGGTTCGCCTGGTCGCAGGAAGTACGAGTGGAGCGAATGCACTCGGCCGCTCTCGACGGTGCGTCCGGCTGCCATCAGTGCTTGGGCGATGACTTGACCCCCGAAGGCTCGATTGCGCGCGTTTTCGGGATGACCACCTCGATACACATCGTCTTCGATGAACTCGAGGTCCAGTAATTGAATGAGGGAATCTAGTGCTTCAGACATGTCCGGATTATTTCACTTTCATCACGCCTGACTTTTCTGTTCGCGATCAACATTGGAGATGCCTGACATTAGCGAAGGGTTAGCGATCGTCTTTCGCGTGCTGACTCTCGCGACTGGCGCGGTCTGTTCATGGCGGTGAACTCGACACTGACGAGACGCGGCATCGTTTGGCGTGCACGTGTGCGAGTCGGTACTATGCGACGACGACGGTCAAGTGAGTTGCGCAGGAGTTGGTGGATGCAGAGCGATAGCGAAAGCACTCACGCAGGCGAGCTCCTCCGCGAGAAGTACCGAGGGGCCAGACTTTCCCAATGAAAGGAACCAGCCATGTCAACCACGAATGAGGGCGACGTTCTTCGTAGCGCCGTTCGAGCTCCTTCCGTCTATGGCGGACGAAAGCCCGAGGAGATCCACATTCCTGCTGCGACCAATATCCACGACGACGAGACGGCTCAGCGCCTCGGTTTTCGTGGGGGAACCATCGCCGGATCGATCCACATGGATCAGTTTCCTCCTCTGCTGGTGGAGGGCTTCGGACCCCGTTGGTTTGAAACGGGATCACTCTCGTTGCAGTTCAAGAACGCGACCGTCGAGGGCGAAGAAGTCGTGGCCGTGATCGACGCGCCCTCGGGCGCGAGCGACGAACAGGTGAACGCGTGGACCGAAGGCGTCGGCGGCATCACTGTTGCCCAGGGGACTGCCGCAGTTGGCGAGCCCACCGAGCCGACGTACTTGCACTCTTTGGATCTTCGCCTCGGCGACCCCAGACGTTGCGCATCGTGCACAACGTTCAGCCCGGCACTTCGTTTCACCACACCGAGGCACTCGGCGCTGCCGCTGCGTGGATGACTGCTCCGATCTTCGGTGACGAGGACTGGTATCAAGATCAATCCCCGTGGGGTGGGCCGATCGCCAACCCCTCCGGTATCGTGCAGCTCTTGCGATTTCGCGAGCCGTTTACGCCTCACATAAAGGATGCCGTTGGTCTTTTGGCGCCATCGAAATCCGATTTCACGCGGGGCCCGTGTTCCGCGACACCACCTATGACGTAGAGGGACGGTGGTTGGCGTGGGCGACAGTCCCAAGTCCGAGTACTGCTGGTACGACTCTCGAGCGACTGACCCCAATGGGCGATCGTGGTGTCGATGCGAATGCAATCCCGTTGGATGAAAGCGTCATCGCCGCTCTATCAGGACTGAAACTCGTGCGAGGCTCGGCCTCGCCAGGTCGGACTGAACTCGAGGGATGCAAAAGGCGTCCCTAAGGTGTATGTTTCACAAACGGGCACGCAAACGTGATCATCATCGCTGCGTAATCGAAAGTGAGAGACGTATGAGTTCAGTTTCCGAAACGGCACAGGGTCCGAACGCCAAAGCGCCGTGGACTGACCCGCTCTACACCGACCCCTACATCGATATCGACGAGTGGCGCGACGAACCGGAGCCTCATCGCTACGTGCACGGAGGCTTTACCGACACCGAACTTCGCTTCTCGTTCTATTTTCCTCCTGCCGAGCGATACGAGGGTCGCTTCTATCACCCGGTCATGCACATCTCAGGCAACGAGAATGCCGGACGTGCTCGGTTAGCCGGTATGGATGGCGACTCGATCGGGTTTGCCTTCGACAGCGGTGGCTACATGGTGGAGTCGAATATGGGCTCGCTCGAGATGCGCGGACCCGGCGACATCACGAACTTTCGCGGGAGTGCGGCGGCCGCGGAGTACTCCCGTGTCCTCGCTCAGGAAATGTACGGCGGAGGTCGGCCCTACGGATACGTCTACGGAGGCAGCGGCGGCGGTTTCAAGTCCACGGCGTGTGTCGAGAACGCCAAGGGTGTCTGGGATGGAGCGGTTCCCTTCATCATCGGCTGTCCCAAGTCGATCCCGAATGTCTTCAGCGTGCAGGCTCACGCGTTGCGAATTCTGCAGGGCAAGTTCGACGGCATCGTTGACGCCCTCGAACCCGGTGGCAGTGGCGACATGTACGCCGGGCTCAACGAGGAAGAGCGCGGGGCACTCGAAGAGGTCACGAGGTTCGGGTTCCCACCGCGCGCGTGGTTCGCTCACCAGAGACTCTCGGTCAACTACACGGGAGTTTTCGCCAGCCTGATGCCGGACCTTGTCCTCAACGATCCCGGATACTTCGAGGACTTTTGGCAGGTACCCGGGTACCTCGGCTCGAATCCGCCCGAATCACTCCAGCGCGCGAGGATCCAACACGAGGCCACGGTCACGCGAACAATCACCACCGCCCAGGCGCGAGAGCTGGGTTTCCCACTCGCAATCGCCGCGGGAACGCGAGCCGACGCTCTGGCCGGAATTGAACTGTCGAGCCTGCCCGAGGGTCGACTTCAGGGCAGTTATCTGATTATGAAGAGCGGTGCGGCCAAGGGTCGCAAGATCATGGTGACGGGCCGCGTCGAGGACACGCTGCTACTGGGTGGTCATTTCCCGCGCGACGGCGTGGTGGAGATCGGCGATGAAGTGGAGATCGACAACTCGATCTACCTGGCGGCCCAGACGTTCCATCGTCACCAAAACCCGCCCGCCGAGTACTACGTATGGGAGCAGTTTCGCGGGCCTGACGGCACTCCGATCTATCCTCAGCGCCCGCTGGTCCCCAACACCGCTGAAGCCGAGGGCGGGTACGCATTCCAAAGCGGCGAGTTCGACTGCAAGATGATCGTCATGGAGTCCATGATGGACGAAGCAGCGTATCCCTGGCAGGCCGACTGGTATCACAACAGAGTCAAGGGCGCCCTCGGGGACAAGTTGGACGATCAGTTCCGACTCTGGTACGTCGACAATGCCATGCACGTGAACCCCAGCAACTACATGACACCGAGCGAAGGTGGTCCCACGGTGGAAGGAACCAGCTGGGTCGACAGCCACATCATCAGTTACTCGGGTGTGTTGCAGCAGGCCCTCCGCGACGTCGCGGCGTGGGCCGAACAAGGCATCGCGCCCGCGCCGAGCACGAACTACCGGGTCGACGATGGACAGATCGTCTTGGCCGAAAATGCCCAAGAGCGCAAGTCGATCCAGCCGGTCGTCACGCTGACGGTCAACGGAGCTCCGCGTGCGGATGTGCGGGTCGGCGAATCCGTCAACTTAGAGGTGGTCGCCGAAGCACCGCCGGGCGCCGGATCAATTGTCTCCGTCATGTGGGATTTTGACGGGCACGGGGAGTACTCCGAACACTCAGAGGTCGTACCGGCAGCAAAGGTCACTGCCAACACGACCCACGCCTACACGACTCCTGGAACGCACTTTGTCGCCGTTCGCGTCGCCGCGCGTCGCAACCTCGACAAGGACACTCCGTACGCGTTGGCACGGAACCTTGCTCGCGTTCGTGTCGTGGTGAGCGAGTGAGTGGCCGAAAAGTAGAGCACGGGCGCCGCGAGAAAGGTACGAAGTGAGCGAGTCATCCGAGGACGCCTTGTCGGTGGTGCTAAGCGAGCAACGCGGTCGCGTGATGATTCTCACTATCAATCGACCCGAAGCGAGAAACGCGGTCAATCGTGACGTCTCGTTGGCACTGGGCCGCGCGCTCAGCGAAGCGGAGAGCGATGAGTCGGTATGGGTCATCGTGCTCACCGGTGCGGGTGACAAAGCGTTCTCGGCGGGAGCTGACCTGAAGGCGCGATCTCAGGGTGCTCAGGCAGTGGATCCAAACTCCCCCGAAGCAAGTTGGGGTTTCGGTGGTTACGTCCGTCATCCAATTTCCAAGCCCACGATCGCGGCGGTAAATGGATTCGCGCTGGGTGGGGGACTGGAACTCGTACTCGCTAGTGACCTCGCGGTGGCAGCCGATACGGCGACCTTTGGACTGCCCGAGGTACGCCGCGGCATCTACGCCGCCGCGGGCGGAGCAATCCGCCTGCCGCGCCAGATACCGAAAAAGATCGGTATGGAAATGCTGCTGACGGGACAACCGATCAGTGCACAACGCGCCGCCGAACTGGGACTGGTCAACCTGGTGGTCGAGGCGAGTGACGTCCTCGACGCCGCTGTTCGCTTGGCCGAGACGATCTGCGAAGCCGCACCCTTGTCGGTGCGAGCGTCGAAGCGAATCGCCCTGGGAATCGTGGACGGCGTCATCGCGGACGAGGAAGACGACTGGGCACGTAACGCAGCCGAAGGGGTGGAGCTGCGTCAGAGCGAAGACTCACAAGAGGGTCCGAGGGCATTTGTAGAGAAGCGCGCGCCGGTGTGGCGCGCCCGATGACGTCGCCGTAACTCGAGAAACCAATGGGGGATAGCAACATGGGCGCGGTGGGGCAATCGAGCGACGCGACGGGTGTATCGACATCGGAAGAGAGCGCCCAAGCACTCGCCGGACTTCGCGTGCTCGATCTGAGCACGGGAGTGGCAGGACAGTACTGCGCGAAGTTATTCGCAAGCTACGGCGCGAACACCGTGTTGGCCGAGCCATCGGGCGGCTCCCCAACTCGATCGATGCCGCCGTTTCTTCCCGAAGGGTCCGAACTCACTCGCTCGTCGTTGTTTCGCCACCTCAATCAAGGCAAGCTCAACGTTTCGTTTGACGCCTCGTCGATAGACGATGTGGATCGCATTAAGCACCTGGCGCAACTCGCCGATGTCGTGATCCGCGACGAAGGAACGTCGCTCCAGTTCGAACTCCCACCTACGACGGTTGACTGTCGCATCAGTGAGTTCCCCGACGTGGGCGCGTACCGCAACTGGCGGGGATCCGAAATGATCCACCAGGCTTTCTCGGGAACGATGCACGCCACCGGCGATCCCGACAATCGTCCGCTGTACGGTGTGGGCTTTCGCGCGTACTACTCGGCCGGGACCCAGGCGTTCGCCAGCGCCATGGCGGCACTGCACGAACGAGTGAGCTCCGGCGAGGGCCAAGTCGTGCGAGCCAATCTTTTTGAATCGACCGCGTCGATCCAACAAAACACGTTGACGCACTACAGCTACAACGGGCACAACGACGTCCGTGCGCCCCAAGCGAGCATCGAGCTGTTGCTGGAGTGCAGCGACGCGTGGATGATTGCCTGGCCGGTGCGCAACTTCGACAAGATGATGGACGTCTTCGGTCTCGGTCAGTGGTCGGCCGAGAACGACCTCATGACCCCGGCGACTCGCATGGCGGTCTGGCCCGAAGTGAGGGAACGGCTACAAAAGAAGGCCCTCGACTTCACCGCCGAAGACTTGGCCGAAGCAATTCAGCACTGTCGCATCTGCGCAGAGGCCATTGAACCTCTCGACCGGCTAATCACGTCGCCGCAGTGGCAAGCGCGAGACCTGATGCGACACACGACGACGGCGGGCGGAGTGAAGGAGTCAGCCCTTGCTCCGCCGTTCATCGTGGAGGGCGTTCCCTACGTCGGGGTTAAGCCCAGTCCCGGGCTCCTCTCGGGTGACGACGCCGTGCGCGCGGCTGAGATGGCCGAGACCGCGTGGGCGTCGATGGGAGAAGAGATCGCACGTCGGCCAGAGTTGGCCCACGAGACCTCACAAAGATCGAAGCACTTCTCGGCAGACGACGAGGGGCCACTCAAGGGTCTGCGCGTTGTCGATATGACGGCGGCGTGGGCGGGGCCATTGGCCGGACGAAGTCTCGCGTACCTGGGTGCCCAAGTAATCAAGGTTGATGCACCGAGCCATAACGATGTGTTTCGAGGTGGCTCGGTTGCGTACATGTCGCACCTGTACCCCGATCTTGATCCGGGTGAACGCCCCTTCAACCGGAACGTCGCCTTTAACACCCAGGCGCAGGGCAAGTTGTCAATCGGCTTGGATCTCAAGGTTGAGGGCGCGCGCGCGGTCTTTCTCGATTTGGTTCGCGTCTCTGACATCGTGGTTTCGAACTTTGCTCCCGGTGTTCTGGATCGTCTGGACGTCGACTACGACACACTGCGGGCGGTTAACCCTCGGATCATCGTTGTCGAGATGCCGGCGTTCGGTCCGGGTGGACCCCACAGCTATCACCAGGGAATGGGCAAGACGATGGAGGCCGCCAGCGGCATGACGTCAATGATGGGATATGGCGACGGCAAACCCAAACTCACCGGCGTTCCTTACGTCGATCCCATCGGGGGACTGACCGCCGTCGCGGCCACTCTGACCGCGCTCTATCGGCGTGACATGACGGGCCTGGGTGCTCACGTGATGATCCCGCAGACCGAGTCGGCCGCTCACTGGATCGGCGAGCAGTTCCTGAACTCGGCTGACGGTGGGGACTTCTGGCAGCCGCGCGGCAACGCGGTGGCGTACGCCGCGCCGCACAACGCGTATCGCTCGGGCTGGGGAGGACGAGTGGGTTGCCATCGCGGTCGAGACCGACGAGCAGTGGCGCGCGTTGGCCGACTTGATCGGCCGTCCTGAACTCGCTGAGTCGAGCGAGTTCGCCCGATTCGAGGATCGGATGGCGAACGAAACGCTTCTCGATCCCATCATCGAAGCCTGGACCATCAAGCATTCGAAGGCCGAAGCGGCGCGACAAGTTCAGTCAATTGGCATTGCCGCCGCGCCGGTGTTCGACGGCAAGGACATCGCTACGGACGAAACGCTCTTCGCGACCGGTTTCATCCAGGAACTGCATCATCGCGAAGCTGGAACGCATAACTATCCGACATTGGCGTATCGCCTCGAGAGAACGCCCGGCCGGGTGGCGCGCGCCGCACCGTGCTTTGGCGAGCACAACGAGTTCGTACTCGGCGGAATCCTTGAGATGCCCGACTCGGCCATCGCTGAGTTGGAGAGCACGGGTGCGCTCGCGACATGCGCCGATTGGCTAGCGGCTACTTCGCGGGTTGAGATGCGTCGAAGATGACGTCCTCGCTCGCGAGGTGATCGATCTCTTCTTTCGAGACGCCGAGCGACGTCAGCACTTCGGAGGTGTGTTCGCCTACCTCGGGTCCGCGTCCGCGGGGTGAGATGTTGGCGCCCTCGATCTTGAAGGGCACGGCGACCGTTCGAATCTCTTCCTCCGAGACGGTGATCGAGGGGTACATGTCGGTCGCGGCCGCCTGAGGGTCGTCAGCCAACTCGGTCAGCGACGCGGCGGGCGCCATGATGAGCCCAGCGCGATCGAAGATCTCCAGCCACTCGGACAGGTTCTTCTCACGAATCACGTCGGAGACCGCGTCGACGAGCTCGGGCATGTTGTCGTATCGACCTTTGGGTGTCTGGAACCGCGGGTCATCAGCGAGAGACTGGTTCGATATCGCTTGGCAGAATTTCGCCCACCATTGCGCATCGGGCATGTTGAGCAAAATCCAGCGCCCGTCGCGGCAGAGATAGCGATTGGCGAGGGCCGATGTCATGTGCCGACGGTCGCGTTTCGTCGGTTCACGCCCATCCACCAACACCGCGGAGAGATCCGTGGCCATCGTCCACGTCGACGTTCCGAACAGGCTGACGTTGACCACTTGACCGATGCCCGTCGATCTCCACCATTCGCAGCGCTGCAAGCACCGCGGCCAACAGCGACAGTCCGGTGATGTGGTCGCCTTGACCGGGCCGGGGATACGGGGCGTCTTGGCCCTCTTCGGCCATGGATTCGATGACCGCACCCCTGCCGAAGAACGCCGTGACGTCGAATCCCGCTCGGTCAGCATCCGGGCCTACCGTTCCATAGCCAGTGAGCGTGGCGTGGACGATCTGGTCGTTTACCTTTTGGATCGCCGCCGCATCGAGACCGAAACGGGCCTGGCGCTTGGGCATCAGATTGGTCACGAAGACGTCGGCGTCCGCCACCAGGCGCTTGACCAGTTGGGCCCCCTCGGGCTTGTCGATCGAGATCGCCACCGAGCGTTTCCCCCGATCGTCAAGGTGAAATCCGGTATCGATGGTGCCTTGACGGGTTTGGGAGCGAGCCGGTCGAAACATGCCGCGCATCGCGTCACCCTGCAGCGGCTCGATTTTGATGACGTCCGCGCCCAGGTCGGACATGATCGCGCAGGCGCTCGGAGCGGCCACCCAGTTGGCGACCTCGATGACGGAAATACCATCGAGCGGTCCCGACGGCTCACGTTTTGCGGACGTCTCGACCGTGCTCATGTCTTCATTCCTTCCGTCAGCCTGAACCCACAATTGTGGCGTGAATGATCGGGGAGCGTAGGCGACCGCGTCGACCGCCCCGTGCTTCAGCTAATGACAAAACTGTAACCTAAGGGAACAGTTCAAGGAGATCTCATGGCTGAAGCCGTCATCGTCGCTACTGGTAGGAGCGCCATCGGTCGGGCACATAAGGGTTCGCTCGTCGATGTGCGTCCGGACGATTTGGCCGCGTCGATTGTCGCCGGGGTGCTCAAGAAGCTTCCCCAACTCGATCCGAACTCGATCGAGGACTTGATGATGGGGTGCGGAAACCCGTGGGGCGAGGCAGGGTTCAACATTGCGCGCGTCGCCGCCGTACTTGCGGGTCTCGACAACGTGCCCGGTGTCACCGTGAATCGGTATTGCTCTTCCTCATTGCAGACCATCCGAATGGCTGCCCACGCGATTCGCTCCGGTGAGGGTGACGTCTTCGTCGCGGCCGGCGTCGAAGCGGTGTCGCGCTACGGCGACACCCCGGCGCAGAACGCGAAACTGACCAATCCTTATTTCGCCGCAGCGATGGAGAGGACCGCTCAGCGCTCACTGCCCGGATCGGCCACGTGGACACCACAGCCTGGGCTGCCGGATATCTACATCGCGATGGGTCAGACAGCCGAAAACGTCGCACAGGTAGAAGGCGTGTCGCGCACCGAGATGGACGAGTTCGCGGCCCGCAGTCAGGAACTTGCCGTCGCCAGTCAGAACAGCGGATTCTTCGAGCGTGAAATCATTCCCTACGAGTTGAGCAGTGGTGAGTTCTTCGCGAAGGATGATTGCCCGCGGGACGGAACGACGCTCGAGAAACTCGCGAGCTTGAAGCCCGTTTTTCGTGAAGACGGCTCCGTAACGGCAGGTAATGCCTGTCCGCTCAACGACGGCGCCGCCGCGGTGGTCGTGATGAGCGACGTGCGAGCCAAAGAACTCGGTATCAAGCCCATCGCGAGAATCGTGTCAAGTGGCGTCTCGGCTCTGAACCCCGAGATCATGGGACTGGGACCAATTGATGCCTGCCGGATGGCTCTTCGTCGGGCCGATATGGCGATCGGCGACATCGACCTCGTCGAGATCAATGAGGCCTTCGCCGCCCAGGTCATACCGAGTGCCAAGCACTTAGGCATTCCGTGGGAGAAGCTCAACGTCCGTGGCGGATCGATCGCCTTGGGGCATCCCTTCGGCATGACCGGAGCCAGAATCATGACGACGATGCTCAATGCCCTGGAGGACGAGGGGAAACGCTTTGGCATGGAGTCAATGTGCGTCGGCGGTGGTCAGGGCATGGCGATGATCGTCGAACGGCTTGACTAACACAGGTCGGCTTGAGCAGCGAAATATCGCGGTGAGCGAGCGTCAGTTCGACCGATCGGGGTGACGAGAATGACGAGTCCGCCGTTGCTAGCGTGGCCCCAGTTGGTCGGGGGCGGATGTGTATTTCACGTATTTGGGGTCGAGATCACTGCTCGCAACCAATCCTGAACATCCATCCATCGGCGCGCCCATAGGGCGATGATTTCTGCATCGAGAGCGTTGGCGAGAGATTCGATCCAGTTTTCGAATCGCGCATTCGATGGGAATGTTCTCAACTTGACTCCTTCGGAGGTCGGCCGATACTGTAACCTCAGTAGACAGTTTTACGGTTGTGCGGTAACGAGGGAATTACTACGGGGTGGGGGCGTGGAGACGCGTCCTCGGGATCGATGGGGGGCTAGCCATTAACGCTTGCGTTGAGGACTGCTGCATTGTCATTTCGCGCTGCGCCCCAGTTGACGGTGTCGCCGACGGTGCTCTGCTTCGACTGGGTTCGTTCGAATGAGTCGCGTATTCATCCGACGGTTTCTGATGTCGATCGTGCTGATCGTCCTGGTCCCGTCATTGACGTTCTTCTTCGAGGCGATCACCCCGGGCAATATCGCCGAAAACATCCTCGGCCCCACCGCGACTCGCGCCGAGGTTGCGGCCCTCTCCAAGACGATGGGGCTGGACAGGTCAGTCTGGAGCCAGTACTGGGGATGGCTTGACGGGTTGCTCCACGGGCATCTGGGTAACTCGTATCAGACCGGTCAAAGCGTGGTCTCGACGTTGGCTCCTCGGTTGCCCGTGACTCTTTCGATCGTGGGTGGCGGACTCTTCTTCGCGATCGTCTTAGGCGTGCTCCTCGGCGTGTTGAGTGCCACACGGGGAAAGATCTTTGCCAAAATCGTCGACATTGGATCCGTGGCCGGTCTCGCCGTCCCCGCGTTCTGGCTGGCGATCACGCTCGTGCTTATCTTTGCCGTGAAGCTTCGTTGGCTGCCGGCGACGGGATATACCGCGATCACTGCCTCGCCCGGTGGTTGGTTCAAAGGTTTGATACTCCCGTCCTTCGCATTGGGACTGGGTCTCGCCACTTTCATTGCGAAGCAGACCAGAGACCAGATACTCGCCGCGCTCAACCGAGACTTCATCCGCACGCTGCGCGCGAACGGTGTCTCTCGCCGATCGATCATTTTCAAGCACGCACTGCGCAACGCGAGCATTCCGGTGGTGACGGTGATCGGCCTCGGATTCGTCGGGGCGCTGTCGGGTGCCGTCTTCATCGAGCAGGTGTTCTTCCTGCCCGGCTTGGGCAGCGAGTTGGTCATCGCGGCCAGCAGTCACGATTTGCCGATTGTCGAAGGCGTCGCTCTGTACTTCACGATCATGGTGGTCTTGATCATGTTGGCCACGGACTTCGCCTACGTCATCCTTGACCCGCGCGTGAGGTCGACGTCGTGAAGCGCAAGGAACGTACGGAAACTCCCAGCGGCGGCCCGAAGAGTTTTGCTCACTGCTTCTTTCACCGGCCCGTCGGCGTCACGGCGCTGGTCTTTCTCATCACCGTCCTCGTTCTTTGCATCATCGCTCCCCTCATTGCGCCGTACGGACCCAACGTTGAGGACCTGACCTCGGTCCTCTCCCTGCCGTCGTGGCATCACCTGCTCGGGACCGACGAACTGGGACGAGACGTGTTGAGTCGGTTGCTCTACGGTGGCGTCTCAAGTTTTGAGAGTGTGGGGATCGTCATTGGCGTCGCGATGGTGCTCAGTGTCCCCCTGGGTCTGATCGCTGCGTTCCGAGGCAAGACGACTGACATCTTCTTGTCGCGGCTGGCCGAGTTGGGCCTGGCGATCCCCGGGATCGTCGTGCTGTTGATGGTCTTCTCCTTGCCGGGCGCAACGACCGATGAGGCCATGGTGGTCTTGGGTCTCTTGTCCGTTCCCGGACTGTTTCGAGTGGTTCGCGGGGCCGCCCTGCCCCTGCGCGACTCGCTGTACGTGGCGAACGCCAAGTTGTCGGGCGTCTCGACCTGGAAGATCCTGTGGCGCCACATTCTTCCGGGAACCGCGGGGCCACTGGTCGTGAATGCCAGCCTCACCTCGGCCGTGGTTTTGACGGTTCTGACCGGACTCAACTTTCTCGGTCTGGGCATTACCGTGCCGAACCCTTCCTGGGGCGGCATGATCGGCGAGGCCCTGACGGATCTGCAACAGCAGCCCTGGCTACTCGTGCCGTCGGGGGTGACCGTCGGACTCGTCATTCTCGCGTTCGTGCTGGTGGGCGATGCCGTTCGTGACTCGCTCGCCGAGAAGTGGGCTTTTGAAGCTCCGAGTAGCTCGAAGGGACAAATTGCAGCGGCCGAAATGGCTGTGTTGGATGATGAGGTTGCCGTACCGAACGCCACGTCGATGCTGAGCCTTCGCGGACTGTCAGTGTCAGTCGAGCAAGGCGAGGCGACGATTCCCGTCACCACCGGCGTGTCCTTTGACTTGATGCCGGGTCAGTCAGTCGCAATCGTGGGTGAGTCGGGATGTGGGAAAACGCTCACGGCAACCGCAATTTTGGGTCTGTTGTCGGGAGGCGCACGAGTCGTCAACGGCGAATGCTGGTTTGACGGGGACAACCTTCTCGACGCGAAGCGATCCCACAAAAAAGGCGGCGGCGCGAGAATCGGCTACGTCGCCCAAGACCCGCTGGCCAGCTTGGATCCCTGCTTCACGGTTCGCTCACAGATCGGAGAGATCGTTCGCAGTCACGGTCGCATCTCTCGCTCTGCGGCGAACAAGCGAGTGAATGAACTGTTGTTGAAAGTCCAGATCTCGGACCCCGTGGCGATTGGGCGCCGCTATCCCCACCAGCTGTCCGGCGGCATGGCTCAACGGGTACAGATCGCCATGGCCCTGGCGACGAACCCCAAACTGCTGGTCGCCGACGAGCCGACGACGGCCCTCGACGTGACGACGCAGTCCGAGATCCTTGACCTGCTGAGAGATCTCGGTCGACAAGAGGGGATGGCGATCCTCCTCATCACCCACGACTGGGGCGTCGTCGCCGATATCTGTGACCGGGCCATCGTCATGTACGCCGGCCAGGTCGTCGAGCAGGGTGAGGTCCGACAGTTGGTCCAAGAGCCGCTTCACCCGTACACGCGAGCGCTCCTCATGTCGAACCCCTCGCGAGGAGTTCACGGTCAACGCCTCGTTACCATTCGCGGCAGTGTTCCGCGGATCGGGGAGTGGAACACGGGTTGCCGTTTCTACTCGAGGTGTGATCTTGCGACCGCGGAGTGCGCCGATGCGATCGTCCCGCTCGAGGACATCGCCTCGGGTCGCGAAACCCGTTGTCTGCATTACGAAGAGCTGCGCACGGTGACCGAGGTGGCCGGATGACGACCGAACAAGAAGCACCATTCCTTGAGCTAAAGGACGTCGTCCTCGACTATCGAGACGGGCGGTTCCGCCCGAAGCATCGCGTCCTGGACGGCGTGAACTTCACCGTCATGCGCGGAGAGACCGTAGCCATCGTGGGCGAGTCCGGCTCCGGCAAGACGACGATCGCTAAAGCAATTCTCGGTCTGGCACGTATTGCGTCGGGTCAGATCCTGCTGAATGGTCAGGACATCTCGTCGTGGTCAGCCAAGCAGCGCAAGTCGCTCGTCATGGATCTGCAAATCGTCTATCAGGACCCCTATCGGTCGCTCAGCCCCACGAGGCGAATCGAGCAATCGCTCGCCGAGCCGGTGCTGGCGCAAGAGAAGTTGTCACGCGAGGAGATGATCGAAAAGTCGTCGAAGATGCTGGAGCTTGTCGGGCTCCGCGTCCGACGCGCGACTGAAGTATCCGTCGCAGTTCTCGGGCGGCGAGCGCCAGCGCATCGCGATCGCTCGCGCGCTGATGCTCTCACCTCGCCTGGTCATCTGCGACGAGCCCCTGAGTTCGCTCGACGTGTCGATCCAGGGACAGGTGCTGAATCTGTTGGCCGACTTGAAGGCTTCGCACCAGCCCAGTTATCTCTTTATCTCCCACAACATCCCCGTCGTTCGCTACTTTGCCGACAAAGTGGTGGTCCTTCGTAACGGCGAGATCGTCGAGGCCGGGGACGCGGAATCAGTGTGCGGCTCGCCGCAGCACGAATACACGAGGACGCTGATCGATGCGGTGCCTGACTTCGATCCGGACGTCCAAGAAGCGCGACGAGAACGGCGTCACGCGAAGGCATCGTTGATGAGTACTCCAGTCGTTGTTGAAGTTTGAAAGTAAATCCAAAAAAAGGGGGAAGTATGTTCCAAAGGTCAAGAGCGGCATCCAACCGAAAAGTCAAGGGTTGGATGGCCGTGGGGATGTCAGCGATGTCGTTGGCGCTTATTGGCACGCTGTCGCTAACGACAGTGTCGGCCAATGCGGCAGCTCGCGCGCCGAGGGCATCGTCGGGTGGGACGCTCACTATCGCGTCCCAGATCACGTCAAGCAACCTGAATCCCGCGCTCTCGCCAACGGCGGTGCCCGAGAACTGGTTCACGGACCTCGACTACGAACCATTCATCATTCACAACACGACGGGCGGGTTCTCGCCGGGACTAGCCGTGTCGTGGGGGTACGTGGGCACGAGCAACGAGCAGTTTGTCTTCAACCTTCGTCCGAACGTCCAGTTCAGTGACGGAACCACGTTGACCGCTGCGGGTGCTGTCACGGATCTCAACTACTACTTGTCGCAGGGCGAAGACACCAACGCGTTCGGCAGTACGGCGACCGTCACGGCCATCGGCCCGCTCACGGTTCAGATCACGCTGCAGGCGCCCAACTCCTACATGCCCTATGAGCTGAGTCAGAACGGCCTGGGCAAGGTCATCAGCCCAATGGCGCTCGCCACTCCGGCTGCAACGACGGCGCTGGGCTCTTCGTCTGACGGTGCGGGACCGTACGAACTCGATTCTTCGGCGACCATCGCGAACTCGAGCTACGTGTACGTCCCGAATCCTCACTACTACGACCCGTCGCTGCAGTACTGGGGCAAGGTCATTATTGAGATCATCACGTCGCCGGCCGCCGAGCTCGCCGCCCTCCAGACAGGGCAGATCCAAGTGATGCAGGGCGAGACCCAGCTGGTCAAGACCGCAAAGTCGGACGGGCTAACCGTCCTCAGTGCTCCGGGAACCAACGGTCCCATCTACCTCGGTGAGAATGTGCCGAAGAAGGGGCCCTTGAGCAAGCTTGAAGGTGCGCCAGGCGTTGGAGTACGGGATCAACCGACCCCTGATTACGAAGGCGCTGTTTGGCACGTACGCCACGCAGGACGAGTTGTTTGAGGGACCGGGCGACACGGGCTATGTCAAGTCGCTGGCCAACTACTACACGTACAACCCCACGTTGGCGAAGAAGTTGCTGAAGGAAGCCGGCTACCCCCACGGCTTTACGACGGCGGCGAACTGCTCGCCACAACTCGACCTCGCCCAGATCTGCGAAGCAGTGCAGGCCGAGTGGGCCAAGATTGGCGTCAAGCTCAACGTGACGAGCCCGACCCAAGACGTGTGGGTCACCAACATCTTCAGCGGTAAGTACCCCATCACGGGCATCGGCGCCTTCGAGTCATCGATCGCCGCCCAGACCCGCCTGGACTACCTGCCGGGCGTGTTGAACGAGTACGTGATTCCCGGCGTGGCAACGACCTACAACGCGGCGAGTGCCGCCGCGGTTGGTTCGGTCAAGGCAACCGAGGAGTGGGCCAAGCTGCAGAAGATCGAGGTCCTGGCCGCGACGGCTGTCGTGGTCGCGTCTCCCGACCTGTTGATGTTCACCTCGAAGTCGGTCAAGGGCGTGAACTTCAGTACCGGTCAGCCCGTTCCGTACCCGCCGTACTTCGCGCCGGCGTCCTAACCACATTGGGGTGGGGGATGGCCCCCACCGACTAGCAGGAAGTGGAAAGGAAGAGAAGTGGAACTGACCCTAGGAGAGGACCTCGACGAGTTCCGCTCGGAACTCCGGAGTGGGTCGAGGACAGTAAGCCGCGGGGCTGTCGGAGCTTTGGACTGGGGCCGAATGGGGATGGGCGAAGATCGCCAAAAAGAAGGTGGAGCCGCTCACGCGAGCCCTGTATATAAGGAGTGGGAAGCGCTCGCTCCTCGGGCGCACGACTCGTCTGTGCGCAGTGGCCAGTTGAAGTGGGCGGGCGAAATTTTTCGGCCGCCCAAATGGTGATCTTCGGTGAGGAGTTCCAGCGCGCCAAGGTGCCTCACATTCATCGGGGCATGGGCGAGGGTCTGTCGGGTCCCTCGATCATCGTGCACGGTACCGATGAGCAAAAGGCCTATTTCCTGCCGCGCATCATTGACGGTACTGACGACTACTGCCAGGGATTCTCCGAACCGGATCACGGCTCGGACCTCGCTGCGGTTGACACGAGGGGCGTCGTCGACGGGGATGAGATTGTCGTCTCGGGCCGAAAGGTCTGGACGTCGGGCGTCACGGATCACACCAACATGATGTTCGCTCTGTGTCGCACCGACCCCTCCCAGCCGCGCCACCGGGGTCTGTCGTACGTGTTGATTCCGTTCAAGAACAACGGTTTCGACGTGCGACCGATCAAGCAGATGTCGGGAGCCTCCAACTTCTGCGAAGAGTTCATCGACGGTGCGCGCGCGCCGCTGTTCAATGTCATCGGCGGGCCTCGGCAACGGCTGGCGCGTCGCGATGACCACGTTGGGCAACGAGCGCGGAGGAGGCGTGTCGCTCCAGCGCATGGACTTCGATGGCGAGTTCTGGCGCCTGATGGAGGACGCTCGTCGCCTCGGCAAGGACAAGGATCCGGTCGTTCGCCAGCGCCTGGCCTGGGCGTACGAGCAGATTCAGGTCCAGCGCATCAACAGTAAGGAGCTGATGGCGGCTATCACCGCGGGCCGGCCAGCCGGTCGGGGTGCGATCGCCTCCAAGCTTCGCTACTCGGAGTATCACAAGACCTTCGGCGAGATCGCGGTGGATGTCCTCGGGCCTGAAGCGCTGATTCGACCGGAAGGAGACGGATATACCGTCTCACCCTGGCAGGGGACGTTTCTTCACTCGCGGGCCGGCACCATCTACGCCGGCACCAGCCAAATTCAACGAAACATCATTTCAGAAAGGGCACTCGGTATGCCTAAAGAACCAACGGCCAAATCATGAGCACGGCCACGGAAGAAACAAACAGCACGGACGAAGCGAGCATCCTGACGACCGAGAAGATCGGTCACGTCACGCTCATCACACTGAACCGTCCAGAGCGGTTGAATGCACTCAATCAGCAACTCCAGATCGAGATACTGGACGCGTTTGAAGAAGCCAAGATGGACGACTCGGTGCGGGCGATTGTTCTCACCGGCGCCGGACGCGGATTCTGTGCGGGGGCGGATATCAGCGGCAGTTGGTCCCCGGAGAAAGTTGCCTCCCAGGCGCCTCTTCTGGATGAGTACGGATGGGTTGGGCGCCAGGCGCTCGGCGTTTTTGGCGTGGACAAGCCGACCATTGCTGCGGTAAACGGGGTTGCCGTGGGCGCGGGAATGTCCTTGGCTCTGGCCTGCGACATCCGCGTCGGCGGTCCGTCAACCAGATTCAAGACCATGTTCATCGAGCGGCACCTGAGTCCCGACGCGGGTATGACCTACTTCCTCACACGGATCATTGGGTACAGCCGAGCGGCCGACCTGGTCTTTACCAACCGCGACGTCTTCGTCGAGGAGGCGCTGTCACTCGGACTCATCAATCGCGCGGTCGACAGCGACGAAAAGACGGTGGAGACCGCCGTGGAACTCGCCCAGTTGATCTCGGCTCATCCGCCAGTGGCGATGCGCGCGTCCAAGCGCGTACTCCAGCACAACCTGGAGGTCGGTCTTGAGCGAGGCGCTCTTGTACGAGAAGGCGGGACTGCGACTGGCCGGACTCGCGACCAACGACCGCGCCGAGTCGATGTTGGCTCGCCAAGAGAAGCGCAAGCCCACCTTCACGGGCAGCTAAAACCAGCGCTCGCTGGGCGCAACAAGGACGACTGAGATCTGATGTTCGAGGAGAGAGAAGTGGAAGTGGGCGAAGACCCGACGAGCGACCTGCGGTTCGACTCGATCGAAGACGCATTTGCCGTGGGAATGAACACGGCCTACTGGGCCGAGAGAGATCCTGACTCTCCCGCGATCATCTTCGATGGTCGAGTCATTACCTACGGGCAACTCAACGCGAGAAGTAATCAGTTGGCGCGAGCGTTGATCGATGCGGGACTGCAACCCGACGATTCCGTGGCGCTCATGGCTCCGAATCGCCCCGAGTGGTGCGAAGTCTATTTCGCGACCCTGCGCTGCGGGCTTCGTATCACGCCGATCAACTACAAACTCAAATCAGACGAGGCCGCGTACATCGTCGACAACTGCGAGGCGCGTGCCTTCATCATCATGGGCAACAACCTTGGCTCTGACGCCGAAGTGCCCTCACTCACTGATCGGGTCGTCGTCCGACTAGCCCTCGATATGGATATTCCCGGCTACGACGACTACAACGACGTGCTGGCCAAAGAGGATCCGGCCGATCTCGAATCCCCGGTGCTGGGTAGTTGGATGATCTACACATCGGGCACGACGGGGCGCCCCAAGGGTGTGTATCGAAAAGAGAAGTCGATCTTGGGCCGCAACTCCGTCGCGCTCGGCCTCGGAGGGAGGGCTCGGCGGGATCCGTCGAGTGTTCACCTCTCGACCGGTCCGCTGTATCACAGCGCCGTGAACAACATGTCCATTCATACGATTCTGAGTAGCGGGTCACCGGTGATCATCATGGACCACTTCGATCCCGAAGAGTGGCTCCGTTTGATTGATGAGTATGACGTCTCGGACACTTTGATGGTGCCGACGATGTTTCACCGCATCATGCAACTGCCTGAGGAGACGCGCGAGAAGTACGACGTCTCGAGCTTGGAGTCGATTACGCACGGGGCTGCACCTTGCTCGGTCAGTATCAAGCAGTCGATGATCGATTGGCTCGGGCCGATCATCAACGAGTACTACGGATCTACCGAGACTGCGGGCGGGGCGACCATCGATTCCGAGACCTGGCTCAAGAAGCCGGGATCGGTGGGACAACCCATGGGTGGGAAATCTCATGGCACTGGACGAGAACATGCAGCCGGTGCCACCGGGTGTGCCTGGTGTGCTGTACGCCAAAGCTCCGGAGACGGGTCGCTTCGAGTACTTCAAGGATCCCGATAAGACGGCCACGTCCTATGCGGGCGACTTAGTCACGTTGGGCGACGTCGGGTACTTCGACGAAGAGGGATTTCTGTACCTGACGGACCGCTCGGCCGACATGATCATCTCCGGAGGGGTCAACATCTACCCAGCCGAAGTTGACAACGTCTTGCTCGCGCATGAGGCGGTGGGCGACGCCGCGACCATTGGCGTGCCGGACGAGGAGTGGGGTGAGTCGGTGAAGTCGGTAGTTGAACTTCGACCAGGATTTGAGGCGTCTCCCGAACTCGAGCGCGAAATGATCGCCTACTGTCGGGAGCGTCTGGCCAACTTCAAGTGCCCCCGATCCGTGGACTTCGTGGAGGTTTTGCCTCGCTCGGATAGCGGAAAATTGCTGAAGAGGGTGCTGCGCGACCAGTACCGTCAGGCGAGCAAATCGTGAGTGAGAGCCCGTAGCTTGCGCCCCTAGGGGTCGTCGTGCCTAGCGCGCTCGTCGTGGGTGGGGGCACCATGGGGTCGGGCATTGCCCAAGTGCTGGCCCAGGCCGGAGTCTCGGTGACGCTCTCGGAGATCGACGAGTCGAGTTCTAAGGCCGCGTTCGCCCGCGTGAGCGAGGGCTTGGCGAAGGCGAGCGACGACGCGTCGCTCGAGCGGTTGGACTTCGTGGTCGGTCTCCCGGACACTCCGACGACATTTGAACTGGCGGTCGAAGCGGTGCCGGAGAACGCTGAATTGAAGCGAACGGTGTTGGCCAATATCGAGTCGGTCGTCGCACCATCGTGCATGATCGTGTCGGCTACCAGTTCGCTGTCGGTTGACGGCCTTGCCGCGGCGCTGAATGACTCCACTCGATTCCTGGGAATGCATTTCTTCAATCCCGTACCTCGCTCGGCCCTGATCGAGCTGGTCGTTGGCGCGAGCACGCGGCCCGACGTCGTCGATGCGGCGAAGCAGTGGAGCGACACTCTATCCAAGGAGTGCATCGTGGTTCGCGACTCGCCGGGGTTTGCCACGAGCCGGCTCGGAGTCGCCATCGGCTTGGAAGCTATCCGGATGGTCGAAGAGGAAGTGGCCTCTCCCGACGACATTGATCGAGGAATGGTCCTCGGCTATCGGTTCCCAATGGGCCCACTGCACCTCACAGATCTCGTGGGGCTCGACGTGCGACTGGCGATCGCCGAGCATCTCGAGGCGACGTTGGGCGAGCGGTTTGCTCCGCCCGAACTTCTCCGCAGCAAAGTGGCAGCGGGCGAGCTGGGCAAGAAAAGTGGACAAGGGTTTTTCAAATGGTAGGAGTAACTAGTGGCGTGGAGGACATGTCGAAATGACGTTGGCATTTAGCGAAGAACAAGAGGCCCTACGCGAGAACGTTCGTAGGTTCCTCCAAGACAAGGCGACCGAGAGCGACGTTCGCCGACTGATGGCAACCGAGGAGGGATACGACGAGAGCGTCTGGAAGTTCATGGCCGACGCCTTGGGACTGCAGAGTCTGGCGATTCCCGAAGAGTTTGGCGGTCAGGGTTTCGGACTGGTGGAGCAGTACATCGTCTTCGAAGAGATGGGTGCCGCGCTGTTTGGCGGTCCCTTCTTCTCGACCGTTGCGCTGGCGGCCGGCGCGCTGATCGAGTCCGACGACGATGACGCCAAGGCGAGTTACTTGCCGGGTATCGCGTCCGGCGACACCATCGCCACGTTGGCGTACCAGGACGACAGCGGATCGTTTGACGTGGACAAGACGACGACCACCGCCACTGCCGATGGCGACTCGTGGAAGATCAGCGGGGCCAAGAACTACGTCGTCGATGGCAACAACGCCTCGTTGATCTTGGTGACCGCCGAGACGAGCAAGGGACTGTCCCTCTTTGCCGTCGATGGCGACGCCGCAGGTCTCTCCGCGGACCAATCTGCCTACGTTGGACCAGACGCGAAAGCAAAGTCGACTGGAGTTCAGTGGCACGTCCGCGCGACTCATTGGCACCGACGGTGGGGCCGATGAGTGGCTCACAGTCGCGTTACAAAAAGCCTGCGTCTTGCTCTCTGCGGAGCAGGCGGGTGGGGCTGACAAGGTGCTGGCCGCTGCGGTTGAGTACGCCAAGAACCGTGTGCAGTTCGACCGTCCGATTGCGTCTTTCCAGGCGATCAAGCATATGTGCGCAGACATGATGGTTGAGGTTGAGTCGGCGAAGTCGTTGGCGTCCTACGCCGCGTGGGCGGGCGAGGAAAGCACGGATGAGTTTGCGGTGATGTCCAGCACGGCCAAGTCGTACTGCTCCGAGGCGTTCTTTCACTGCGCCTCGCAGAACATCCAGATCCACGGTGGCATTGGTTACACGTGGGAGCACCCGGCTCACCTGTATTTCAAGCGAGCCAAGAGCAGCGAGATCATGCTCGGTGATCCGTCGTACCACCGCGAGTTGCTGCTGCAGGGATTGGGAGTTTAGACAAGCCACTCGGCGGAGATCGCCTCCGTCGAGTGGGACGAGTGCGCTAAATCTCCGAAACGGCAAGGACGTCGAATCAGTTCATTGCACACGCAAAACAGTAGGAATCACATGAAGATATGTACCCACTTCAACTCCACCGGGAGGATTCAAGGAGGGCGCTCGGCTTCTTCGCGAGATGGAGGGTGAGGGTCTCGATCTTGTCTGGGTGGCCGAGGTGTACGGCTACGACAGCCCATCGCTGATGGGCTTTATCGCGGGACAGACCGAACGCGTCGAGATCGGCTCGGCCATTATGCCGCTCTACTCGCGCACGCCGGCTCTGATTGCCATGACCGCCGCGGGCATTGACGCGATCTCCGGCGGGCGGTTCAATCTGGGCCTTGGCGCATCGGGACCTCAGGTCATTGAAGGCTTCCATGGCGTTCCCTACGACAATCCCTTGGGCCGGACTCGCGAGATTATCGACATCTGTCGTCAGGCCTGGAAGAGGGAACCTCTCGTCCACGACGGCAAGAACTATCACTTGCCACTACCGGCCGGCCAAGGGACCGGCCTCGGCAAGCCTCTCAAGTTGATCGTTCATCCCGAGCGAGCGGATATCCCCATCTGGAACGCGGCGCTCGGTGACAAGAACGTGCAGATGACGGCTGAGATCTGCGACGGGTGGATGCCGATCTACTTTGTCCCCGAGTTCGCCAAAGACGTCTGGGGTGCCGCGTTGGCCGCCGGTGCAGCCAAGCGAGATCCGGCATTGAAACCGCTGATGACTTCCGCGGGTGGCCTGTTGGCGATCGGTGATGGCGACGATGTGCTCGCCGTTCGCGAACAACAACGTGCGACGCTCGCGCTCTACGTCGGCGGCATGGGCGCTCGTGGGAAGAACTTCTACAACGATTTGGCCTGTCGCTACGGCTTCGAGAAAGAGGCCAAGGAGATCCAAGATCTCTACCTCGACGGCAAGAAAAAAGAAGCCGAAGCCGCGGTGCCAGAGCGACTCTGCGAGTTGACGACATTGGTTGGACCGAAGAACTACGTGGCCGAGCGAATTGCGGCGTTTCGTGAAGCGGGTATTACCCATTTGAACGTTCGCCCGGTTCCCATCGGGAATCAAACTGCGCCGGAGCTAATTGGCATCGTGAAAGAAGTCAGTTCCTAGCGAACGTTGTCGGGAGAGAGAAGGGGAGAGGAGTGATATGACGGCACCAGTGTTTCCAATCGAAGCTGGACACATCATGATGTTTGCTCGAGCAATCGGCGACGAGAATCCAATATATTTCGACGCCGAGTACGGCGAAAAACTGGGACTAGGCGGAGTGATCGCCCCTCCCACGTACTTACAGGCGAGTGCCCAGTACGACCCCGACTACGGTCTACGGCCCCGTCAAGGTCAGCCCTGGATTGGCTCGGGGCGTACGCCGACGGGGATCGTTCGAGACGTGGAGAGTGCGGGCGAGTCCAAAGGCGGGGGCGGCCTTCACGCGGAGCAACACTTCGAGTTCTTGCGTCCGATTCGACCGGGCGACGTCCTGCACTCCACGAGGCGATTGGGCGAGACCTGGGAAAAGCAGGGGCGACGTGGAGGAGCGTTGGTCTTTAGCGAGTCCATCACGGAGTACCGCGACGAGTCCGATCAGCTGGTGGCCATTGCACGTTCTATCGGCGTACGCACTCAACAGCCCGTGGCGAGCTGATCATGTCCTTAGACACTGAAACCTTCACCGTGGGATTTGAGCATCGGGCCGTGATAGTTGACAACCTCACGCGAACCCAGATTGTCCAGTACGCGGGAGTGTCGGGCGACTACAACCCCATTCACACCGACGAGATCTTCGCGACCCAAGTCGCCGGCTATCCGAGTGTCTTTGCGCACGGCATGCTCACTATGGGCATGACGGGCCGGATGCTCACGGATCTGGTGGGCGACGGGAGGTTGACCAAGTACGGCGGCCGGTTTACCGCACAGGTGTGGCCGGGCGACACGCTCGAAGCGACGGCCACCGTGACCTCGATCGAGGAGGTCGATGGCGCGAAGCAGGTGGACTTTCAGGTCGTGACCCGCAACCAGAACGACCTCGTCGTCTTTTCGGGATCGGCGACTGCTCGCCTGGACTGAGGCACCGTCACGCCCGATATTTGGGGGCGATTTTGGGTCCGAGTCCGCGCCCAGGGACTAGGTGTCTCGACCCCGATTCGGCTGTCGCAAAGTGACGACACATATATATATGTGTGCCGCAACGCCAAGATTGGGCCAAATCATGGGAAAAATAGGCGATTCTGCTGCTAGTTCGATAGAATGGAACTGAGGTCTGTACGCATTCTAAGGAAGTTGACGGTTGCGGACCAGGACCTTTCGGTGGCGAAATTTCTGAGATAGATAGACGGAGACCAGTGAAGACGTGGATCGTTCCAAACCGGGTCGGCGAACCGGGTGTGGGGATGGCCCGGCCTGGAGAGAACTTCGATGCTTGATGGAACCCCTGATCGTCTAGCCGATCGCGAAGCGGCGAGCCTTCCACCGACGTCCTGGAGCCCCGTGCCCGGGCTTCGAGACTCAAAGTTGGCCGAACGCGTGGCCGCTGCCATCGAGGCGGATGTCATCAAGGCTGGATGGCCAGTCGGGACCCTGATCGGCTCTGAGGAACAGCTACTGGCTCGCTTCGGCGTTGGTCGCGGGGTACTTCACGAAGTCGCACGCTTGGTGGAGCACCGCCAGATTGCGAAGATCCGCCGAGGCAGGAATGGCGGGCTCTTTGTCGCCGAACCGTCCTTCGCTGTGGTCAATACGTCACTCGCCATCTACCTGGAGTACGCCAACGTTGAGTTGTCCGACCTCTTTGAAGCGCGAGCGGTGCTCGAGTTGTTCGCGGCCTCCTACGCGGCCAGCACGGTCGGCGACGACCATGTGGTCGCACTCCAAGGTGCGATCGACAACGAAGTCCAGCAAGGTGCGAAGGCTGCATGCCGCTCCGCCTATCACTTCCACGAACTCGTCGCCGAAACGACGGACAATCCCGCGCTCACGCTCTTCGTTCAAGCACTGGCTTCCTTGACTGACCGACCGCTTCGTATCGCGTCGGCCGTGGAGAAACGACCCGAGGGTGTAGGTCGTCAGATTCACCGGGACCACGTAGAGATCGCCGCCGCGATTGCGTCAGGCGACGGCCTGTTGGCGCGCGACTATATGCGCGAGCACCTGAAGATACTCCAGCAGGCGATCACCGGCATCACGACCGCGCCCAGTGACGTCGATGCCTACGACAGCGCCACGAGCGGGCGCCGCGCGGAACTCATCGCGCAGCGAATTCGTCGGGACATCGTCGCCTTGGGGTGGCCGGTGGGACGACGGTTGGGTTTCGAGCCCGAGCTTCTTGAGCGCTATGGCGTAAGCCGAGCTCAGTTCCGCGAGGCGGCACGTATCTTGGAAAGTCACTCGGTCGTGGAGATGCGACGAGGAACCGATGGCGGGATGGTCGTGACGGCGCCTGACGGCCGAGAACTCATGCGCGCCTGCTCGTTGTACCTGCGACGTCGCGGCATGAACCGTGCTCAACTGTTGGACGTGCGCGCGGAACTTGAGGTCGCGACCGTGACGCTCACAATTGAACACTTGACATCCGACGGGGTCGAACGACTCAACCAAATTGTGAGTCGCGAGCAGGCGTGTTCGGACGAAGAGTTCGCGACTGTGGGACACGACTTGCACGCAGCCGTCGCCGAACTCAGCGGCAACCGGGCGCTGTCCCTCTTAGTGTCGATCCTCTCTCAACTCTCCGCCGAGCGGCTCTTCCCCGCGGACACGGCGCCACAACAGTCGCCCGATACGGTTCGAAATCTGCATCGAGGCATCGTGGAGGCGATCATTCGGCGCGATGTCGCTCAGTCGGCGCGGCTGATCCGCAAGCATCTCGGCGCATTTACTGAAGAGGGTCAACAGAGTTCGCCGATGACGCCATTGGCAGTGCTGTCGAGGTAGTTCGTCTTTGCGAGACGGTTCGATTGCCCGACTGACCGGGCGAAACTAACGTACTCGTGTGGCGATGTCCGACCGCTGAAGAGATTTCCCGTTAGCGCGACGTTGAAGCCGACGGCTCCTTGGGCATCCCGAGCGCACGCTCAGAAATAATGTTGCGCTGAATCTGGCTCGATCCGCCAGCGATCGTCTGGGCTGGCGTGCGCAGGAAAATGTCCTGCCATGAGTCGATGTCGTAGCCCTCGCCGGGGGGGCGAATGAGTGAAGCCGGGCCAAGAATGGCCATAGCCATCTGCGCGAACTTCTTGTGGTACTCAGTTGAGCGCAACTTCGAGACCATGATTCCCGGGGCCCGGGCTTCGCCCCTGAGTCTGGGCCGCCTTCAACTCCAGACCCGCGACCCGCTGGATCTCGACGTTCTCGTACGTCCAAGCCAACTGTTGTCGAACGAACGGATCCTTTTCCCGCCCGGATTTGCGCACCACGTCCACCAAATCCCAGAACTCTTTGGCGTACGGGGACTGCATGACCGTGACCGACCCGCCTCGTTCGTCGCCCAAGGTTGTCATCGCAACTCGCCACCCGTTGCCGAGTCCGCCAATGATGTTGAAGATGGGCGCGCGAGCACCGTCAATGAACTCCTCGCAGAAGTGCGATCCGCCGGTCATCTGGCGTATCGGTCGAACCTCGATCCCATTGTTCCGGAAGGGCAGAAGAACGTACGACAGGCCGCGATGGCGAGGTTGAGACTCGTCGGTGCGACATAGACAGAACATCATGTTGGTAGCGTTGGCGTCCTGGGACGTCCAAACCTTCTGACCGGTCACGATGACTTCGTCGCCGTCGATGACACCCTTCGTCTCAACCGCCGCCAAGTCGGATCCGTGATTCGGCTCGGAGAATCCCTGGCAGTAGACGTCGGTGCCGTCGATGATCCGCGGGAGGAAAGTACGCCCTTCTGCTCATCGGTACCGTGCACGATGATCGAAGGCCCGACCAAAAGCTCGCCCATCCCTCGATTGATGACTGGTACTCCTGCGCGGTAGAACTCTTCGCCGACGATGGAGAGTTTGGCAGCCGAGAGACCTCGGCCACCAACCTCCACCGGCCAGTGGGCACAGATCAAGTGCGCCTCAAGTAAGCGAGACTCCCACTCCTTGAAGAGGGGACTGGCGTGCGCAGCGCGCACGCCTTCTTGGCCCCTGCGCGTCATGGCGTTGTTCCAGTCGAACAGCTCCACTAGTCCCGCTGGGGTGTTCGACTCCATCCAACTGCGGAGCTCGGCGCGGAACTCTTCGAGTTCCTGGTTCAGGGTTGCTTGCATGCTGATCCCTTCATCTCGCCGAGCCCCGTAGTTGGCAGTCGACTTCCTTGACTATCTGGTTGAACCTAGCTAGTGCTCAGGACGCGGGCTTCCACGTCAACGGGTACGGCTCAGGATTCGCGGTGGTGAAGTCCACGCCCGTGATGCTCTTCGCGGAGAACATGATCAGGTCCGGAGAACCAGGAACGATGCACGTCGCCGCCAACATCTCGAGCTTCGTGAGCTTCGCCCAGTCAGCGTTCGCTGTCGCCGATCCGACGGGTGCCGCCATCGCTGCTTCGTACGCGGCGTACACGCCCGGGATCTTGTACTTGCCCGTCAAGATCGACGGGAGGTAGTAGCCGTTGGACTGCTCCGCCGACGTCGTCGGGTACGAGACAATTCCGGTGAGTGGGTACTTACCGCTGAACAGTTGAGTGACCCAAATCTGGTTCGAGGGAGCTGACACGTTGAGCTTGACGCCAATGGCGGCCCACTCGGACTGCACAGCCTCGCAGATTTGAGCGTCTCCGACTTGGGGCGAGCAGTTGGCCGACGTGGTGAAGCCATGCGGGTAGCCGGCTTCCTTCAGCAACTTCTTCGCCTTCGCGGGGTCGTAGTTGTAGTACTGGGCCAGCGAGGGCACGTACCCGATGTCGCCGGGCGCCTCAAGCTCCTCATCCAACGTCGCGTATTTGCCAAACAAGGCGTTGGCAATGGCTGGCCGATTGATCGCGTATGACAGAGCCTGTCGAACCTTGACGCTGGCGAGCGGACCCTTCGTGGGAACGTTGACGACGAGCATCGCTGGCCCATCGGTCCCCGGCTGATAGCCCACATTGAGTCCGTCAGCTTTGGCGGTTTTCACCAACTGCGGCGAGCCCTGCATCACCTGAACCTGACCGGTCTCCAGTGCGGCGAGTGCTGCGGCCGGCGTCGTGATGACGTCGATGACGATCTTGCTCCAATAGATCGCGGAGGGGTCGTAGTAGTTGGGGTTCGGAACGTAGACGTAGGTCGAGTTTGTAACGGTTGCTGAGGTATCCAACATGTAGGGACCCGCTCCTGCCGTTTGGTTCAACAACTCTGACTGATTAGCCAGTCCGGTCGGGCTAACGACCCATCCTCCCCCAAAACTCTGGCTGAAGATGAAGGGCAGAGCCGCGTTGGGAACGGTGGTCTGCACTTGGACCGTCAATGGCCCCAGCACGCTCGCGGGCGTCGTGGTTCCGAACGACGCTTCTCCTTGGCCGGCTGCGCGCGCGTTGATGTACGCCGCGGCACTGGCTGCTGTGAGCGTGCTGCCGTCGCTGAACTGGACGTTGGGACGAAGGTTCATAACGAAGGTCTCGTTTTTCGTGCCCACGTAGCCCCACGACAACGCCAGTCCGGGGGAGTAGGAACCGTTCGAGTTGTGGACGATAAAGGGCGCGTAGGCCAGATCCATATACCACTCCTCAGGGACGGCAATGGCTGCGTCGAGCGGATTGAGGCTCACGGGAGTCTGATTCGCCGCGATCGTCAGCGTTCCGCCTGGAGGGTTTATCTTGGGAGTGGCCCCACTGGAACTGATCGAGAACAGAGCGGCCGAACCTACGGTGAGCGCGGCAAGTACAACCTTGGTTGCCGTCATCGCTCTCGCATGGTGTCGACCGCCGCTCGCGGCCGTCTTTCTAATCTTGAACATGTATTCCCCCCTTTTTGGACTTCCGGTCATCCTATATTGTCTCCTAAGGGTCAGATTATGCAGATCCTGGGAATTTTCCAAGCAGGACTGATTCGGAGGGCCGGGGGCCGGAGGTCGTCACGTGACGTGCAATATCGCCTGGATTACGGGCGAAAGTGTGGTCGTGGGAATATCACGCATCCCGTAAAGCGGGAACGTGCACCCTCCCGGCGAAGGGGATTTAGTGTCCGCATTTAACGAAGCGCTCGGGTCGGGCGTTTGACAAGGGGGTAATCAGATGGCTGACGTACCAGTCAGGGTAGAGCGAGACGGTCCACTGTGTTGGCTCGTTCTTGATCGGCCCTCGAGGGGCAATGCATTGAACGACGAAGTCTTCGACGCGATCGACGCGACGCTTCTCGAGTTGTCGACCGACAGGGAGATCAAGGTACTGATCATTCGCGGCGAAGGGAAGGGATTCTGTTCCGGTCACGATCTTGGTGGGCAGCGCGGCGAAATGAATGACGTGGCTTCAGTGATCGGTCACATGAGGCGCTCGTTCGATACGTTTCGTCGAATCTGGGAGTTCCCCAAGCCGGTGATCGCGAGCGTCCACGGCTACTGCGTTGGCGCCGCAACTCAACTCTGTGCTGCGTGTGATCTGGTGGTGGTGTCATCAGACGCGGAGATTGGTTTGCCCAAGCTCCCGATGGGTGCGGGCTTGACGCCACCCATGCTCGCCCAGACAATCGGAGTTCGACGAGCGAAACTCATGGCGTTCGATATTGGCTCGACCATGAGCGGTCAAACTGCGGTCGATTGGGGTTGGGCGAACATGAGCGTGGAACCCGACCAGCTGATCGAAGAAGTAAAGGCGCTCGCGACGCGAATCGCTCGCGCTCCCCTGGATGTCTTGAGCGGTCAGAAGTCGACGCTGAATCGAGTCGCCGAGCTTCAAGGTTTCTGGTCAATCGCCACGATGGGAATTGAGATGGATGCACTTCACGTCTTTGCGAAAACCGCGACTCCCACCGGTAAGGCGATTCAAGAGTACGGAGTCAAGGGCGCGGTCGAGCGATTCAACCAGGGTCTACTCGGGCTGTAACTCACTGAGCGCCTTCGGACACTACGTGTTGTCGTAGTGCGTTGATCAGACTCGTTCGAACACGGCAGCGATACCTTGGCCGCCGCCGATGCACATCGTCTCGAGTCCCAGCGTCACGTCACGACGTCGCATTTCGCGCAGCAGTGTGGTGAGGATTCGAGCGCCGGTTGCACCAATCGGGTGGCCCAGGGAAATGCCCGAGCCGGACACGTTCAAGCGCTCGTCCTCCTCGTCGACGTTCATCGCATCAAGACACGCCAAGACCTGCGCGGCGAAGGCTTCGTTCAGTTCGATGAGATCGATGTCATCGAGCACGAGACCGGCGCGGTCGAGCGCGCGTGCAGTAGCGGAGACTGGGCCAATCCCCATTCTCGCCGGCTCAACTCCCACTACGCTCCACGATCGCAGGCGGGCAAAGGGCACCAATCCCAACTCGGCGGCTAAATCCGGATGAGTCACGATGCACGCCGCTGCGCCATCGTTTTGGCCGCTGGCGTTGCCCGCGGTCACGGTGGCGTCGGGGTCCTCGGCGAGCATGATCGGCCTCAGCCGCTCCAAGCTCTCAATGGTTGAGTCACCGCGCGGATGTTCGTCGAGCGAAACCACTTGATCGCCTCGCCTCGATGACACCGTGACGGGGACAATCTCCTCTTCGAATCGTCCGTCATTTTGGGCAGCAATGGCGCGCTGGTGAGAGCGCAGCGCGAGTTCATCCTGTCGGGTTCGCGAGATCTGGAACTCTCGGCGAAGATTCTCCGCGGTTTCAATCATTCCGCCCGGCACCGGATAGTTGACGCCGCCGGCGGTTTGTCGCGCCTGGGCCAGGCGATCGATCAACGAAACGGTGCCCGCTTTGGCGCCCCATCGAGTGTCACGCGAGTAGTACTCGACCTGGCTCATACTTTCGGCGCCGCCCGCCAGCACGAAATCACACGTACCCGTTTGAACACACATCGCCGCGTACGTCACGGCCTGCAATCCCGAACCACATCGTCGGTCCAGTTGTGTTCCCGGTGCGGTGATCGGCAGACCCGCGTCCAGGCCGGCGACCCGGCCGATGCTGGGCGCCTCCCCGTTCGCATAGCCCTGGCCGAGGATGACGTCGTCGACCAGCGCCGTTGGGACTCCGGTTCGCCCCACGATTTCGCGGATGACGAGTGCGGCTAATTCGGATGCGCCGACGTCGCGCATCGAACCTCCAAAGTCCCCCACGGGAGTACGAAGCGGCTCACAGATAACGGCGTCTCTCATGGGACTCCCTTTCAAAGCGGGACTAACTAACTGGCGAGACTATCCCCCGCGTGCGCAATCCTGACGCGTGGTGCGTGAGTCAAATGTCGGTTGTGCGCAGAGGTCGAACAGCTCGCGAAACGTGCGAACCACGTCTTGACAGTGAAATGCCGTGACATATACTCAGCCCTGGCATGAGGCCAAATGATGCGCCGAGGAGTGCACATGCAATGTAAGTACGCCGCACATACTTCACGAGACGTTGCGAAATGTCAGTGACGAACCCGGCCAGTGCGTCGAAGCCGGTACCGACGCCATCACCCGAATCGCTTCCCTACTGGGAAGGTACCGCGCAAGGGGAACTGCGTATACAGCGGTGTCTCGACTGCACGAAGTACTACTTCTATCCACGAACGGGCTGCCCCAACTGCGCGTCGACGAACGTGACGTGGGAGCGCGCGAGTGGTCGTGCACGGCTGCACACCTACCTCATCAGCCATCGGGGAATGGGTGGTTTCGCGGATCAGATTCCTTACGCCATCGCCGTCGTCGAACTCGAAGAGGGTCCGCGCATGATGACGAACATCGTGGGCATCGAGAACACTCCCGAGAATCTCGTCCTTGACATGGAGCTGGAAGTCGAGTTCGAAACTCGCGGTGATCAGGCGATTCCCGTCTTTCACCCTGCGGGGGGCGCATCATGAGCGTCCGAGGAAAAGTCGTCATAGCTGGAGCGGCAGAGACCGAACGCATTGGCGTCGTGCCGGACATGTCGGTCATGGAACTCCATGCCAACGCCGCACGACGTGCCGTCGCCGACGCGGGCATTTCCATGAGCGACATCGACGGTGTGGCCTCGGCGGCCACGTCGCCCCTGGCCGTCGCCCACTATCTCGGCATCACTCCGACATACATCGATACGACGTCGGTGGGTGGGTGTTCGTTCCTCGTTCACGTGCGGCACGCGGCCGCGGTCATCAACGCGGGAATGGCCGAGGTCGTTCTCATCACACACGGAGAGTCGGGTCGATCGCGCAACGGTGTGGGGCCGCGCCAAATGGACGGTGGCTCACCGATGGGCCAGTTCGAAATGCCCTACGGCGTGCTCGGACCACCGACGATGTTTCCGATGGGCGTACTTCGATTTATGAAGGAGACCGGGTTGACGCACGAGCAGTTGGCGTCGGTCGCCGTTGCTCAACGTCGTTGGTCCTCGCAAGTGCCGCGCGCCATGTACCGAGATCTCATCACGGTGGATGACGTGTTTGCGTCGCCGATGATCGCCTATCCGCTTCATCTACTCGAGTGCTGTCTGGTTACCGACGGCGGTGGTGCCTTGATCGTGATGTCGGCCGAACGAGCCAAGGCGAATCCTGGACCCAAGCCCCTGGTCTACGTGCTCGGCACCGGCGAAGCCGTGGAGACCCCGATGGTCTCGCAGATGGAAGACTTCACACGTTCGAAGGCCTTTCGTCTCGCTTCGGCCAGCGCATTCAAGGAAGCGAAGATGGGACCGAGCGACATCGATCACCTCATGGTGTACGACGCGTTCGCCCATCTGCCCATCTATGGACTCGAGGACCTCGGGTTTGTCGGCCGGGGCGAGGCGGGCGCGTTCATCGAAGAGGGCAACACGTCGCCGGGTGGAAAACTCCCGATGAACACCAACGGCGGAGGGCTCTCGTACACCCACACCGGGATGTACGGCATGTTCGCGATCCAAGAGTCTGTGCGACAACTCCGCGGCGAAGCGTCAGCTCAGGTGCCGGGCGTCGAGGTGAGCTTCACGCAAGGCGTGGGCGGGATGTTCATGGCGGCGGGGTCGTTGGTTCTGGGAACGGAGTCGGCCGCCAGCGCGTAGATCGACGCAACTGAGGATCACTCGTCACGTTGCCACTGAAGAAAGAGAGATTGATCATGAAGGGTTTACTCGAAGGACGCGTGGTGATCGTGACCGGCGCGGGCCGTGGTATCGGTCGTGGCCACGCTCTCGAAATGGCACGCCAGGGTGCTCGCGTCGTTGTCAACGACCTCGGGGCCGAAGTTGATGGTGAAGGAAACTCCATCGGGCCGGCCAACGATGTCGTAGAGGAGATTCGGGCGCTCGGCGGTGAAGCGATCGCCAATGGCGATGACATCTCTGACTGGGAGTCGGCCGGCCGATTGGTAAAGGGGACGATTGAGCAGTTCGGTGGCCTTGATGTCCTCGTCAACAACGCTGGGATTCTGCGCGATCGGATGTTGGTCAACATGACCATCGACGAGTGGGATGCGGTGATCAGGGTGCACCTTCGAGGGACCTTCGCTCCCAGCCGATGGGCCGCTGACTACTGGCGGGATCGCTCCAAGGCGGGCGAGACCAATGATGCCCGCATCATCAACACAAGTTCGTCATCCGGTATCTACGGCAACGCCGGTCAGTCCAACTACGGTGCGGCGAAAGCCGGCATCGCCGCTTTCACCGTGATTGCCGCCAAGGAGTTGGCCCGCTACGGAGTAACGGTTAACGCGATTGCCCCGGGTGCGCTCACTCGAATGACCGAGCCACTCATGAAGGCGCGCGGCGCGGAGCCTCCCGCTCCCTCCGAAGGGTTCAACGCGCACTCGGCCGACAACGTTGCGCCGGTCGTGGCGTGGTTAGCGAGTCATGAATCAGTCGGTGTCACGGGTCGCGTGTTCAATGTCGCGGGCGGACGCATCAGCGTGGCGGAGGGTTGGCACGCGGGTACTCCCGTCGACAAAGGAGCTCGCTGGGATCCCCAGGAACTGGGTCCCATCATGTTCGAACTTCTCGACAAGGCGGCTCCGAACGCCCTGACGAACGGTCAAATTCCGTGGCCGGAAGAAGAGTAGTTCGTCCAAATTACTGACCTTTCGATCGGCTCACTCTGCAGGTCGAAGCCCCCCGGGCAGATCGTCGTTCTTCGATAACTGCCAGTTGGGCGGACGCTTCTCCATGAAGGCGAGCACGCCTTCGCGAGCATCGCTCATCTGACCGAGTTGAGAGAAGAACTCGTGTACGCGCTCACCCGCTCGCGTGGCGTCCGTCTCGCCGAGTAACTCCCGGGCGAGCAACTTGGTGACTGCGGCCGAGACCGGGGCTACATTTTCGGCGATGTCACGCGCCACGTCGTGCGCGACCGACAACACGTCCTCGCGCGGAACTGACCTCGAAGCCAAGCCCATCTCCGCCACTTCGCGGCCCGTAAAGATCCGCGCCGTAAGCAGAGCGTCGATCGCTCGGGCGTAGCCAATCTGTCTGGGCAAGGACCAGAGCAAGTCACGGTCAGGAATGATCCCGCGCCGGTTAAAGACGAAGCCGAACTTTGCGTCCTCGGCGATGACCATGATGTCGCAACTGGCCGCCAGCGTGGCTCCATAGCCCACCGCCGCGCCATTTACCGCTGCAATTACGGGAGTAACGAGCTCATCGGCGTCCTTGGCCGGACCCGGGTATCGCTCCTCCCAGTTGGTGGGAGCCTGCCCACCGCCAAAGGTCGAGCCGTCGCGGGCCAGACCTGCGCCGGCGCAAAATGCTCGACCCTTTCCCGTCAGGATGATGACTCGCACGTCATCGTCCGCGTCCAACTTCGCAAAGGCCGTGGTGACTTCACGAGCGATCGGTGCGCTCCACGTGTTCATATCATCGGGTTTGTTGAGCGTCAGGGTTGCGATAGGGCCGTCGAATGAAAGTTCGATGGCCTCGTACTCGGGGTAGTCCACGGTAATTCTCCTTCGCTAGGTGACGACAAACACGCTGAGTGACATAGAACGATGCAGCGCCTTCGCGCTGTTGTCGATTCGCCAAAACATATACCACGATCTCTCGACTCGAATCGAGACTTCTGAAGCGCGGATAGAAAAATCTCATTGCGGTCGGCCCGACGAGTGGCTTATGTTGGTCGCACACGAAAGGACCAAGCATGAGCGGAGATCTTCTAAAAGGTCGAGTGGCGCTAGTGACGGGCGCGAGTCGAGGAATTGGATTGGCGATTGCGCAACGGCTCGCCAGCGAAGGGGCAATGGTTGCAGTCACGGGACGAACCGTTGAGCCGGGACCACTCGCGGGCACAATCCATGAAACAGTCGAACTGATTCGAGACGCGGGAGGTGAAGCCATCGCTGTCCCGGCCGATCTGTCGCACGCCGAAGAACGCGAGCGGCTCATCAACGACGTCGTTGGTCAACTCGGCTCGATTGACATCCTGATCAACAATGCGGCCGTCGCCTTCTTCATGCCGACACGAGAGTTCACGTTGAAGCGGTTCAACTTGATGTTCGAGGTCGAAGTCGCTGCACCTTTTCACCTCGCCCAGCTGGTCTTGCCTGCGATGACCGAAAAGGGTGAGGGGTGGATTGTCAATGTGTCGTCGCGCGCAGCGTTTCATCCGACACAGCCGTACAACGCGCGAGGCGGCGGGTCCACCGTCTATGGCATGTGCAAGGCCGCAGTCGAGCGTTTTTCGACGGGACTCGCGGGCGAAGTCTTCGACTCGAACATCGCCGTGAACGCGCTGTCGCCCAATCGGGTTGTGCCGACACCGGGTACGGTCTTTCACGGTCTCGTGGTTGCGCCCGATCAAGTCGTCGAGCAGCCACAAGTCATGGCGGAAGCGGCCCTCGCACTGTGCAGCGTTGATCCAAAATCGCGGACGGGTCGTATCACGTACAGCCAAGATCTACTCAACGAACTGAACATCGTCTTGTAGCTGCGTTCGGTCCGGTCGCGGCGATCATGACCCGCGGTCGGGATTGGAAATCATTTCCTTAGGTGCTGTATTGTCCAAACATCCGCCTTAGGTGAGGTATACCTTGAGGTGTTGCATTGGGATTCGGGGGAAATCTTGTTGAGGTGTACCGAGGGGCTGGCTTTCATTAGAGGGTGCAAGGGCGCGAGGATGCGTAAGTCAAGTAGCGAGGGGTGCGGGCGTGCAGTCGTTTTCTAAAAGTGATCCCGACGGATTTCGGGCGGACGTTCGAAATTGGATTGAGCAGAACAAACCCGACGGACTAACGGAACTGACTGACTGGACCAACCCCGCCTACTTCAACCGCGCTCGCCAACGAGCGATCCGCGCCGCGATGGAGTCTCCGATCTACCGAGAGTGGGAAGCGCGCTTGCTCTCGGAGCGACTGATCTGCGCGAACTGGCCGGAGGAGTTCGGCGGACGTGGCCTCAACGCCGTCGAGCTGTCGATTTTGAGCGAAGAGTTCATCCGCGCGGGGGTGCCCTCCATCAACCGCGGCGGTGGCGAGATCTTGGTCGGTCCCGCGGTCATCGTCCATGGGACCGACGAGCAGAAGGCGTACTTCTTGCCTCGCATCATCGACGGAACGGATATTTACTGCCAGGGGTTCTCGGAGCCAAATCATGGCTCGGACCTGGCCGCGGTGGAGACCAAGGGTGTCGTGGACGGCGACGAGATCATCATCAGCGGCCAAAAGGTCTGGACGTCCCAGGACGCCAGTCGGACCAACATGATCTTCATCTTGTGTCGAACTGACGAGTCGCAGCCGCGCCATCGTGGTCTCTCCTACGTTCTCGTTCCGTTCCGTGACAACGGCATTGACGTGCGGCCGATTCGCCAGATGACGGGCGGGTCACACTTCTGTGAGGAGTTCATCGACGGCGCTCGCGCCCCGCTCTTCAACGTCATCGGAGGTCTCGGCAACGGCTGGCGTGCGGCGATGACCACGCTGGGTAACGAGCGCGGCGGTGGGGCCACGATGATGCATCTCTCGCACACCCGGCAGTTTTGGGACCTGGTGTCTGACGCCCAACGCCTGGGCAAGGACAAAGATCCGATGGTTCGCCAACAGTTGGCGTGGGCCTTTGAGCAAGTCGAGATTATTCGCATCGGGGGGCTGCAGTTGATGGCCGCTCTCACCGATGGCCGCCCCGTACCTCGAGGAACGATTGGCTCGAAATTACGAAACTCCGAGTTTCACAAGAAGTTCGCCGCGATGGCGATGAACATTCTCGGACCAGAAGGAATGATTCGACCGAACGGCGAGGATCCCTACGACGTCTCGTCATGGCAGGAGGTCTTCCTCCATTCGCCCGCGGGAACGATTGTCGCCGGGACGAGTCAGATTCAGCGCAACATCATCTCGGAACGTGCGCTTGGCATGCCGAAAGAACCGCTCAGCACCGCGTCCAAGTAAGGGTGCTTTCGATGGTCATTTGCAGTGATGTGATTTTCAGTTCGCCGACACTTCGGCAGAGAAGAAAGTGAGATGGCAGTGGGAAGCGACAGTGTGAGCGGCGATGGTCACGCGGAGTTCGATTCGATAGAGCAGGCCTTTGACGTCGGGATGCACACGGCGTACTGGGCGGGGAAGACCCCGGACGCCCCCGCGATTATTTTTCGCGACGAGGTCACAACGTACGCGCGCACCAACGCTCGCTCAAATCAACTGGCGCGGGTTTTCCGTCGGGCGGGTCTTCGTCCGAACGACGCGGTCGCGCTCTTGGCCCCCAACCGTCCGGAGTTCGCGGAGGTGTATTTCGCCACGCTTCGCACGGGACTACGAATCTCACCGGTCGCCTACAAACTTCGCCCCGAAGAGTCGGCCTACATCGTGAATGACTGCGAGGCGCGGGCCGTCATCGTCATGGGCCATCCAGGCGAGACGGACGCCCAGGTTCCGGCATCGATTCCGGATCGGGTGGTCCTCAAGTTGGCCCTCGACATGGACATTCCCGGGTACGACGACTACGAAGACGCCTTGGCCAGCGAGAGCGACGCGGATCTGGAGTGGCCGGTACTCGGCAGCTGGATGCTCTACACCTCGGGCACGACGGGTCGACCCAAGGGTGTCTATCGCAGTGACAAGGTCACCTTGGCCAATCGTCGGAATCCCCAAACTTTGCCCGCGGAGTACCAGGGTCGCCTCCCGGGAGACGGTCCAACCCTCTCAACGGGACCCCTCTATCACGCGACCGTCAACGCGGGGATGCACGGATCGCTCAGTCGCGGCGGAACACTTGTGCTCATGGACCACTTCGATCCCGAGGAGTTTCTCCGGCTGATCGACAAATACAAGATCACGAACTCCACGGTCGTTCCCACCATGTTTCATCGACTGTTGCAGTTGCCCGAAGATGTGCGAAAGAAATACGACCTCTCGAGTTTGCAGTTCTTGATGCATGGCGCCGCACCCTGCTCGGTTCACATCAAGCGACAGATGATCGACTGGTTGGGACCGATTATTAATGAGTACTACGGTTCGACGGAACAGGCGGGCGGGGCCATGATCGACGCCGAAACGTGGCTGCAGAAGCCCGGTTCGGTGGGCAAACCGATGGCGAGTTCTCCCGTGTTCATCCTGGGGCCCGACATGGAACCGTTGCCGCCCGGGGAGCCGGGCGTTATCTACGGCGTAGCTCCCGACCAGGGACGATTCGAGTACTTCAAGGACAGCGACAAGACCGGCGACGCCTACCACGGCAACCTAGTGACCCTCGGTGACGTTGGGTATCTCGACGACGAGGGGTACCTCTTTCTCACCGACCGCTCGGCCAATCTGATCATTTCCGGCGGGGTCAACATCTATCCCGCCGAGGTGGATGAGGTCTTGTTAGGCCACCCCGCCATCGTCGATGCGGCGACCATTGGTGTGCCGAACGAAGAGTGGGGCGAAGAAGTCCTGTCGGTCGTGGAGTTGCAGCCGGGATTCGAAGGAACGCCTGAGTTAAGCGCGGAGCTCATCGCGTTCTGTCGCGATCGCCTGGCCCACTTCAAGTGTCCGCGCTCGATCGCCTACCTCGACAAGTTGCCTCGCTCGGATGCCGGCAAACTTCTCAAGCGAGAGTTGCGAGAGACATTCCGAGGAGCCAGCAAGTAGGGACGTCGCGCGAGGTCGCGGGGAAGCGATCCTCAATTTTCGCGTCGGGCCGTTCTAGGACTCGTCGTCGGTCGACACGTAGCCTGGGCCGTTGCCCAACGGAGTGACGAGGCCCTGGTGCACGAGGTGGACGACGTGCGACATCGTTTCTCCGACGGCGGTGACTCGGATGTACCCGTTGAACTGATCCCAGGGTCGCGACCACGTCAGTTCAGCGGCCATGTCCCACGGCGTCATCCCCGGGTTCAGGCGGATCACAGCCAGGAGTTCAGCCAGCCGCCGTTCGTGATGCGACTTCAACTGCGACACCCGATCGGCCAGACCGCGATAGCGCCACTCGTGAGCAGGGAAAACCTCTTCGACGTCAAACTTCTCGACTTTGTCGAGCGACTCGAGAAAGTCGCCGAGAAGGTCGACGCTGAGGTCGCGATCGGCCGAGATGTTCGGAGTGATCCGTGGGAGCAGATGATCGCCCGCGAAAAGATTCCGACCGGCTTCATCGAGAAAACAGAGGTGACCGGGTGTGTGGCCCGGGGTGTGGACTGCTCGAAGAGTCCTACCGGGCACGTCAATGATGTCGCCGTCTTCGATCAGTCGATCAGGTTGTGGGGCCCCTCTTCCGGGGCCATCGAATGCAGCCGCCATCATGAGCGACTCGGCTTCGTCTGGCGACGCGCCCAGACCCACCAACCAGTCGAGCGCAGCCCTGTGGGACGTTTCGCGGTCCCGGGACTCAGCGATCGTCGGATCCTGATCAGCCGGGTGCAGACCCACCCACGCGCCGGACGCATCACGGACTCGTCGAGCGAGACCGATGTGATCAAAATGCTTGTGCGTGACGAGAACGCCACGGACGTCGGTGATTGATGTGCCGATGAGCGCTAAACCGTCGAGAAGGGCCTGCCACGAGTCGTCGCTGTCCCACCCCGCGTCGATCAGTGTGACTCCTGTCTCGTGGGCCATCGCATACACCGAGACGTAGCGCAGTGGGCTGTGCGGCATGGGCACGGGGATCGACCACAGGTTCGCTCGGATCTCTTCCACGGGCGGCAAGACCTTGTTGAGCCACGATTCGTGCTGGTCAGTGCCGGTTATTTCCACGAGCACCACCTAGGAGCACTCGTTGTCGCCCCGCGCCTGGAACACCGAAATCTCGCTCGATTGCCGGCCCACGTCATTGGGCGAGTCTAGGCCGAATCAACGGATGACTTAATAGTTCGGTATACTTAATGATGTGCCTGTCGAACCAATTGACCCAAATACGCTGGGTCCAGTTGCAGTTGAAGACTCTCCGCCGTTTGCTGGCAGCACCGGGCGTACGATGGCGTGGTTGACCAGGGAGTTCACCACAGGCCTCGCCCAGGTTGACCTCTCACCGACCCAATATCGGATGCTTATCCTGCTCTCTCGAGGAGACGCGGGTTCGACCGCGCTCGCCGCATATCTGGCCGTGAGCCCCCCCAGCGTCACGTCAGTGGTTGATGTGCTCGTCACTCGAGGACTAGTGGACCGCGTCCACGACAAGGGTGATCGCCGTCGCATCGCCCTCGGGTTGACCGAAGAGGGCGCCCAGCTTCTCGCCCTCGCCGATGAGGTCGCCGACGCGGTCATGCTCGACATCGCCCAGAGCTCCGGCGATCCCGACAAAACTGATCGGCTCCTGTCGAACTTCGAGTTGTGGAGTGACGCGTTGGCGGATCGTCGTCGACTGAAGCAAGAAGCCAAGGCTCGCGCGGCGAGCACGGGCGGATGACGACGCTAGACGAATCGCGCGGCGCGACCGGTCGGTCACGGGAGACCTCATCGTCGCACTCGCCGTTCATACCCCTCGGCGTCACGTCGCGATTTAAGGCACCGCGCGGGAACATCGATCCGGATCCCTCGAAGTCGTGGCTCCGTCGTGCGTGGCCGATCATGTTGTCGCATCGCCGCATCTTCCTGGCGGCCATGATCCTCTCGTTCCTCGGCTTGCTGCTGCAGATACAGATTCCGCTCCTGCTGGCCGACGCGATTACCAACTCCGTGCAGCACCACACCGTTCCCCTGGATCACTACGCATGGTGGATCCTGGCTCTGGCTGTCGTGGCGGGCATCTCGGGGTATCTCTCTCGACTGTATTTGCTCCAAACCGCCTACAACATCGAGTTCGACCTTCGCAACATCATCTACGAACATCTCACGAGGATGTCATTCCCGTTTTACGATCGTGTGCAGTCCGGTCAACTCATCTCACGGGCCAACTCCGACATTCGTTCGGTGCAGATGTACATGACCTTCGCGCCCCTCGTCATTGTTCAGTGCAGTATCGCGGCGGTGGCCTTCGTGATCATGTTGACCATCAACGTCCCCCTGGCCTTCGTCACCATGATCACGATGCCGTTTGTTCTGTGGACGGGCATTCGAATGCGCAAGTCCATGTTTCCCGTCTCGTGGCTGATTCAGTCTCGCTTGGCCGACGTCGCCACGATCGTGGACGAAAACATCAACGGTGTTCGAGTCGTGAAGTCGTTTGCCGCGGAGCAGGAGCAGTTGACGACCCTCGCCAAGTCCGCCGAGCGCGTGAAGTGGGCCTACATCAAGGACGCCGACATCCGTGCGGGCTGGACACCGCTGATTCAGAACCTTCCCCAACTCGGTCTGGCGCTCTTGCTGTTGGTCGGCGGCTACATGACGATCCACGGAAATTTCTCCGTCGGGGACATCGTGGCATTCAGTTCGTATCTGCTCATCTTGCAGGCCCCCTTCATGTTGCTCGGAATGATCGTGATGATGGGTCAGCGGGCCGCCGCGTCGGCCGGGCGAATCTACGAAGTGCTCGACGAGCCCCCCACCATCGTCGATCGACCCGGCGCGGTCGACCTGGTGGAGTGCCGTGGCGACGTGCACTTTGATCACGTGTCCTTTGAGTACAACGAAGGTACGCCAGTCTTGGCGGACCTGAATCTTCGACTGCACGCGGGAGAGACGGTCGCACTCGTTGGGCGGACCGGTTCGGGCAAGACGACGGTGTCGCGACTGTTGACTCGCTTCTACGACGTCACCTCGGGCTCAGTGAGGATCGACGACTGGGACGTTCGCGATCTCACCCTGGTCAGCCTGCGCTCGAGGGTGGGCGTGGTTCTCGATGAGCCCTTCCTCTTTTCGATGACGGTGCGTGACAACATCGCCTACGGAAATCCTCAGGCTGACTTCGCCGAAGTCGAGGCCGCGGCAGTGGCCGCCGGTGCCGACGGCTTCATTCGCGAACTCGATGACGGGTACGACACAATGGTGGGTGAGCGCGGCTACACCCTGTCGGGAGGCCAGCGTCAACGCATCGCCATCGCGCGCACACTGTTGATGAACCCACCAATTCTCGTGCTCGACGACGCCACGAGCGCCATCGACGTGCAAGTGGAGCAGGAGATACACGGCGCGTTGCGTCAGCTGATGGTGGGTCGCACCACGTTGATCATCGCGCACCGACTCTCCACGATCAGCTTGGCCGATCGTGTCGTCTTGATGGAGGGCGGTCGGGTCGTCGCTGATGGCACTCACGCCGAACTGCTGGCGAGCACACCGCTTTACTCCGAGGTCTTGGCCCAACAGGAGGAGTTGGTCCCCGAGGAGCCAATCGGCCCCGAGTGGCTCTTGGACGAGAGCCGGGACACGACTCCCTTCGACGCCGATTTGGGCGAGGTCGACTAATGGCCTGGGGCGGAATGGGTGGTGGCATCGGCGGCGGCGCGGGCGGAGGGGCCTTCGGTCCGATGGCGGGTCGAACCGCCGCGGCGAACGGACTTCCCTTTGCCGGCATTCCCAGCGAGCTCCAGGGCGGAGTGGACAAACTTCTGGCGGAAGAACCGACGCGGCCCGAACCAGCCATTCGATTCACCCATCGAATGACGGACGAGGACAACACTCGTCTCACGCTGCGCAGCCTGATCACCCGCCACCAGGGACTCTTGTGGTCGGCCCTCTTCTTTGTCGGCATCGTAAGTGTCGTGCAACAGGCCGGTCCCTATTTGACGGACCTGGCGATCAACCGGGGGATCATTCCCCACCGCTTCGGCGTCGTGTTGCTGTTGTCGTGCGTGTACGTGCTCGCCCTGGCGGTGACCGCGCTGGCGCAGCGTTTTCAAGTGATGGTGACGGGACGTCTCGCCGCGTCGGTGATGAACGATTTACGCGTGAAGGTCTTCGCGCATCTGCAACGACTCTCCATGGACTACTTCACCGAAGAAAAGGCTGGAGTGGTGATGACGCGCATGACCAGCGACATCGAGAACCTTCAGCAGCTTCTCCAAGACGGTCTGGCCTCCTTCGCGGTGCAGGGCCTCACCATGATCGTGATCACCGTTCTGCTCTTCACGCTGAACGTACAACTCGCGATCATCACGGTGCTACTCGTCGTGCCGATTCTGACCGCGCTCTCGCTGTGGTTTCGCAGCGCGTCCGAGAAGGGGTATCTTCGAGTGCGCGACGGCATCGCCAACGTCCTCGGCGACCTGTCGGAGAGCCTGCACGGCGTGCGCGTGGTGACCGCCCACAACCGCCAACGCCACAACGTGATTCATCATCGCAACGTCGTCGGAGAGTACCGACGAGCGAATATGTACACCGCCCAAATCAACGCGGTGTACGGTCCCTCCACGCAGATGCTGGGCTACCTCGGCCAGGGCGCCCTGCTGCTCATCGGCGGGAATATGGTCCTGCATCACCACCTCTCGCTCGGCGCTTTGACCGCCTTCTTCCTCTACCTCAACCGTTTCTTCCAGCCCATTCAACTTCTGGTCCAGCAGTACAACACCTTTCAGCAGGGCCAGGCCTCGGTCTCGAAGCTGCGGACGCTGTTGACGACCGAGCCCACGGTGATGGAGGCCGCCGATGCGGTCGATCTTCCGTTGGTTCGTGGCGACATTGTCTTTGACGACGTGAGTTTTGGCTACGACCCCTCGAATCCCGTGGTGCGCCACATTAACATGCACATCTTCGAGGGCGAGACCGTGGCCTTTGTCGGGGCGACGGGAGCGGGGAAATCGACGCTGGCCAAACTCGTCACGCGTTTCTATGACCCGACTGAGGGACACATCTACATCGATGGCCACGATATTGAGTCGGTCACCCTTCTGTCGCTGCGTACCCAACTCGGCGTCGTGCCCCAAGAGCCCTTCCTGTTTGCCGGATCGATTCGCGACAACTTGGCCTTTGGGCGTCCCGGGCGCCTCGGACGACGAGATTTGGGAGGCGGTTCACGCGGTGGGACTGTCCGAGGTCCTGGAGCGGATGCCCCTGGGTCTGGATACCGTCGTGCACGAGCGCGGACAATCTCTCTCATCCGGAGAACGACAGCTCCTCGCTTTGGCGCGCGCCTTTCTCTTTCGCCCGCGCATTCTCGTGTTGGATGAAGCGACGTCGAACTTGGACCTGCAGTCCGAGACCAAAATTGAGCGAGCCCTTGACGTGCTGCTCGAGAATCGCACGGCGATATCTGATCGCTCACCGACTCTCGACCGCGATGAAGGCCGATCGAATCGTGGTGGTCAGCGATGGCGAGATCGTCGAGCAAGGCAGCCACCGAGAGTTACTGGCGCTCGACGGCCTGTACGCCGACATGTTTGCCACGTGGATACGTCACTCGAGCGGAGCGGAGTCCGAGCTATGAACATCGCCGTCTGTGTGAAGCAGATTCCGGACCCCGCGGCACCTCAGTCCTTTGACTCATCGAACAACTTGAACCGCTCGGGAAAACTCATCCTCGACGAAGCCGACACCTACGGCGTGGAGATGGCCCTGCAGCTCGTGGACGCTGCCGGCGGCGGGAGACGTCACCGTCGTCTCGATGGGCTCGAATGCGGACATCTCTGGTCTGCGCAATGCACTTGCCATGGGAGCGGCCAAGGCGGTAATCGTGAGTGACGACTCGCTGCGCGGCAGTGACGCTCTCTCGACGGCCAAGGTGCTGGCGGCGGTGATTCGGCGTGAGAGTTTCGATCTGGTCCTCGCCGCCACCGAGTCCTCCGACGGTTACACCGGCACCACCCCGGTGCAGATCGCAGAACTCCTCGGGCTTCCCTCGATCACGTTCGCCAAGGCGGTCAGCATCGAGGACGGGGAACTTAAAGTCTCTCGACAGACCGAGGCGGGATACGACGATGTGACGGCCCCCCTGCCGGCACTCGTCACAGTGACCGCAGGGGTTGTTGAACCCCGTTACGCCTCCTTCAAGGGCATCATGGCCGCGAAGTCCAAGCCGGTCGAAGTGCTCTCGGTCGCCGACCTCGGTCTAGACGGCCAGGTGGGAGCAAGCGGTGCGCGTGAAGAGATTGTCTCGATCCGAGCGTCCGAGAGTCGCCAAGCCGGAGAGAAGTACGTCGACGACGGTGACGGCGCGCAAAAAGTCGTGACGTTCCTCGAGTCCCTCAAAGTCATTTAGGAGTTCTGTGACACTGTCCACCCTTTGGGTCCTCGCCGAACCCTCCAACGGCTCGTTCACCACGACTTCACTGGAGTTGCTCACCGAAGCGCGTTCGCTCGCGGCGGGCGTCGCGGCCATTACGTGGGGCGAAGGTGGCTCACTGGCTGCACTCGCAGGAGAGTATGGCGCGACCACTCTGTACAACGTTGGCGACGTGGGCCACGCACTGCCGGGGGTACCGCTCGCGCGAGCGATCGAGGCCTTGATCGCCACGCATGGCGCCCCCGACGCCCTACTTATCCCCGCTACCTACGACGGGCGCGACGTCGCGGGACGACTCTCGGCCCGGCTCGATCGACCGGTCCTCACCAACGTCACCGGACTGAGTGACGAGGACGGGCTGACGACCGAGCACCCAGTTTTTGGTGGTTCCCAGATGGTGAAGGCGAAATTCACATCCGAAGGCCCGGGCATCGTGGTGGTGCGCGCGAAGTCCTTCGTCGCGGAACCATCGGGTGGTGCTGCGGCGACGGTCATCGATGCCCCCGCGGGCGACACCGGAGCAACCGGCACCGCCGTCATTGCGACCTCACATGTCGAAGAGCGCACGGGTCCGAAGTTGGAAGACGCGGCGGTCGTCGTCTCGGGCGGGAGAGGGCTCGGCGAGGCCAGCGCCTACGCCATGATCACCGAACTGGCCAAGCTCCTGAACGGTGCAGCCGGAGCGAGTCGCGCCATCGTCGACGCCGGATGGGTGCCCTACTCCCACCAGGTCGGCCAGACCGGCAAGACCGTGAAGCCTCTCGTCTATGTGGCGTGTGGTATCTCCGGTGCGACCCAACACATGGTGGGCATGAAGGGTTCGAAGAACATCGTCGCGATCAACAAGGATCCCGACGCACCTATTTTTCAGATCGCCGATCTAGGTATCGTGGGCGACGTGCACAAGGTGTTGCCCGCATTGATCGATGCCTTGAAGAGCCGCTAAGTGCTGCACGCGAACGGGGGAGAGAGTTCATGACGTCTCGCTATGGCATCACCGTCCCCTTTGCGGGAGTCACTCTGCTGGAGCACCGTGACTGGTACCACCGCCTGGCCGACCTCGGCTACACCGACGTCTGGTCGTCCGAAGTAGATGGTGCAGACGGCTTCACGCCACTCACCGTCGCTGCGCTCAGCGAGCCCCGACTGAACTTGGGCGTCGCCGTGACCCCCACCTTTACCCGAGGTGCGGGGCTGCTCGCCATGAGCATCGCCGCGATGGCGGAGGTCGCGGGCGGTCGATTCACGATGGGCCTTGGCGCCTCGAGCCAGCCGGTCGTCGAGCGTTGGAATGGCATCGCCTACGACAAGCCCTACCAGCGCACCCGTGACGTGCTGCGTTTCGTGAAGCGCGCCCTAGATGGCGAGAAGATTGACGAGGTCTTTGAGACCTTCGAGATTCACGGGTTCAAGCTCTCGCGTCCTGTGATCGAACGCCCACCCATACTTCTCGGTGCCCTGCGACCGGGCATGCTGCGCCTTGCCGGAGAAGAGGCCGACGGGGCCATCTTGAACTGGTTAGCGGCGAGCGACGTGGCGCAATGTCGAGCGGAGGTCGGAGAAGGTAAGACCATTGCCGCACGAATCTTCGTCATTCCGATGGAAGACGCCGACGCCGCGAGAGCCATTGGTCGTCGGATGATCTCCTCGTATCTGACCGTGAACGCCTACGCCGAGTTTCATCGCTGGCTCGGGCGCGGTGACGCGCTCGGCCCGATGTGGGAGGCCTGGAGTGTGGGGGATCGCAAACTCGCCAACGAAGTGATCCCCGACTCGGTCGTCGATGAACTCGTGATCCACGGATCCTTTCAAGAGTGTCGCGAGCACGTGCAGCGCTACGTCGACGCTGGCGTTGAGATTCCCTCACTCGCGGTGACCCTCGCGGGTGTCGATCTCAAAGAGGCCGTCGAGGGCCTTGCCCCTCGCTGAGTCACCTTCATGACTGACGACGAACTCTCACTCGAGGAGGCGACGCAGCGTCTCACGGGGCCGGGGCAACTCTTCGAGACCGAGCGCAGCAGCGTGAACGGCATCGAGATGAAAGTCTGGAAAAACGCTCCCGCCACGCTTCGCCAGATTCTCGATAGCTCGTTGCAGTACGGCTCGCGAGACTTCCTCGTGCACGACGACGTTCGCTACACCTACGACGAGCACTACCGCCTCGCGGCTACCCTCGCGGCTCGGCTCCTGCACGCAGGAGTGAAGAAGGGAGATCGCGTCGCGATCGCGGCGAGGAACGTACCCGAGTGGGTCATCGCGTATTGGGGCTCGGCGGTGTCCGGAGCGCTCGTCGTACCGCTCAACGCCTGGTGGACGACCGATGAACTGGTCTATGGACTTAATGATTCGGCGAGCATGGTCCTTTTCGCCGACGAGGAACGTGTGGAGCGTGTTCGGCCCCGCCTATCCGAGCTGAGCTCGTTGAGAATGATCGTCGTTCTGAGCGAAGAGCCGGGTCGAGATGCGAAGACCGGCGCGCCGGACTCCGGTGTGGCGATTGTCTCGTTCCGCGACTTTCTTGGCGACGTCGATCCGCTGGCTCTGCCGCCCGACGTCGATCTCGCGGCCGACGATCCCGTGACCATGCTTTATACCTCGGGTACAACGGGACATCCCAAGGGGGCGGTCGGATCGCACCGCAACATCATCACCAACACGATGAACCTGGCCTTCGCCGCTCAGCGCTCGGCACTGAGGTACCCGCCGCCCGTCGCAACTGACGTCGCGACCACGCAGAACGCCCGACTCTTGAACGTGCCCTTCTTTCACGCGACGGGTCTCTACGCCGTGCTCGTGCCGGGCACGAACTCGGGTGACAAGATCGTCACGATGCACCACTTCGACGCCGGCCAGGCGCTGAAGATCATCGAGAGAGAGCGCATCACGAGCTTCGGCGGCGTGCCCACCGTCGCCATGCAGATCATCGATCATCCGGACTTTGCGAAGTACGACACGTCGAGCGTGAAGAGCATCGCCTACGGTGGCGCGCCCTCCCCACCGGAACTGGTGAAGCGCTTGCGCGCGCACTTTCCCTTGGGTCAGCCCAGCAATGGCTATGGGCTCACCGAAACCTCAGCGGGTATCACGATCAACGTCGGTCCGGACTACGTCGAAAAGCCCGCGAGCTGCGGACCACCGTACCCAGTAAACGACGTTGCGATTGTGCCCGAGGGGTACGAAGGTGTCGAGCCTGGCGACGACTATCCACGCGGATCTGAGATCGTTGGTGAGCTCTGGATCAAGGGGCCCAACGTAATTCAGGGATACTGGAACAAGCCCGAGGAGACCGCCAAGTCCTTTACCAACGGCTGGCTGCACAGCGGCGATATCGCGCGTATTGACGATGAGGGTTTCATCTATATCGTCGACCGCGCCAAGGACATGATCATCCGTGGCGGAGAGAACGTGTACTCGGTCATCGTCGAGGCCGCGATCTTCGAACACCCCGACGTCGCCGACTGCGCCGTTATTGGTTTTCCTCACCCCACGCTGGGCGAAGAGGTTGCGGCAGTCGTGGTGCTGCGCCCCGCCCGCGTAATCAACGGTGAAGAGATCTCACGGCACGTCGCGAACCGTCTCGCGAAGTTTGAAGTTCCTACGCGAGTGATCTTCTACTCCCGGTCGTTGCCACGCAACCCCCAAGGGAAAGTCTTGAAACGGGAGTTGCGCGACTTGCTGGTCGGTGAACGCGAAAGTGCGATGTCAGACAGTGAAGTGTGGCCAAGTCGTTGATGTCATGTCGAAGTATCGACCGTTACGTGCGATCCGAGAGGGGACCGTCCAGGGCAGCTTCGCGAGCCTAAGTACCAACTATCGCGGGTAGTTCAGCGGGCTCGTCGGCACTTCGCCAGCCAAGTTCATGCGAAATCGCGTTGGTCGTGGCTAAGAGTTGTGGGAGAAGTTCGGTGAGGGCTGGAATGTCCTTCTTCTCACGGAACGCCGTAATTGAAATTGCGCCCGCGACCGTGTTGGCGTGATTCCACACTGGGGCAGCGACGCAGTTGGAAACCACGTCGTACTCTCCCTCGTCAGTTGCCCAACCTCGATCGCGCACGAGCTCTAGGCGTTTGCGAAGTTCTTCGGGGGACGAAATCGTGTTTTCGTTAAAGGTTTCAAAAGTTGCGGCAGAAATGATCTCGTCAACACGGTCCGGAGGGAGGTTCGCCAGAATTGCCTTACTGACGCCGGCGGTGTGCACGACGACGAACCCCCCGATCGTGGTGTTGAGGCTGATGCTCTGCGGCGGCTCAATCTTGTCGACGTAGACAATATGACTGCCTTGGGGCACGGCGAATTGAATTGTCTGCCCCGTTCGCTCGCTCAGCGCGACAATGTAGGGGTGGACGGCACTTCGAAGGTCGAATTGATCTAAGGCAGCCTGGGCCAATCCCGCGAGTCGGAACCCGACGCCGTACGCTCCCGAGTCATATCGTCGGACAAATCCTGCCGCCGTAAGCGTCTGGAGCATGCGAAGGGCGGTGGTCCTGTGCACACCAAGTTGCGCAGCGATTTCTCGAACGTCACGAGGCCGCGTACTGCAAAACTCGAGAATCTCAATCGCGCGACTGACGGTCTGCGGCATAGCGCTCCTTCATGTACCAGTGACCGGTGAATCGACCAACTTCTAACCGTCGCACTTTAGTAACGAAACGAACCTAGTGGTTGGAAGTTGACCCGGTCGAAACTTTGTCAAGCTCGAGGTGAGTTTGGAGTGCTTGGGTCACGCCAACAGTGAGCAGGACGTTGCCGAATCGCCGCGTGTCGCCGGTAACGATGCAGAGAGCAAGGTTCTCCGAGCGTGTCGCAGCGTAGAACTCCTCGCGACCGATCTGACGATGAGGCACATCGAACGTCAGGAGGTGAGCAAGCTCTTCGTCGATCCCGCCAGAATCGTCATTCGGATTGCTCATTGTTGAGAGGCTTTCTATTGCGACCGTTGCCGAGATCAACTCGACAACTCGCGTGATGCTTGGAAGACCTGCTTCGAGGTTCAGGAAGACGACGTCGGCGTTGGCTCCGATTGTCGTGGAGACGGCATAGTGCGCATCGGCGACCAAAATGGTCGAACCGTGACCGGCGGACGCGAGCGCTCCGATAATCACTGGATGAATGATTCGGGCGTTAATCATGAATGTTGCTTAGCCAAAATATTGCGCTCCGTTTACGTCGATTATGGCGCCGCTGACAAAACTTGACCCAGGCGAAGCGAGCCACACCGCGGCACTTGCTACGTCCTCCGGGACACCTGCGCGTCCCGCAGGTATGGAAGATACGGTCAGCGTTTTTGACTCGTCCGTCGTAAATGTGTCGTGAAAGGGAGTTTCTTCGATGAAACCCGGAGCCAAAGCGTTGACCGTGGTCCCCCGCGGCGACATCTCATTCGCGAGGCCGCGAGTGAAGCCGAAGACCGCGGCCTTGGACGTGGCGTAGGCCGTCGCTCCCGCATGTCCTCCATTACGGCCAGCCAGTGACGCCAGATTGATGATGCGACCGCCCGTGGCTTCAAAGATGCGATTGATGTGGTGCGTCATGAGAAACATGCTGTCCATATTGACGGCGATCACTTCACGCCAGACATCGAAGGTCATCTCCTCAATCGATGCACGCTGTATTAAGCCCCCAACATTGTTGACAAGAATGTTGACTCGACCAACCTTCTCGCTGAGCAGGTCGACAGCGCCGGACACTTCACTCTCCGAAGTCGCATCCAGTTGAATGCAGACTGGCTCAAAGTTCGACTCGGAACGAAGGCACTTCAAGAGTTCCTCGTCCGGTCCGTGATTTCGATAGGTGATTGCGACGCGGGCGCCAGACGACGCCAGGCCGATGGCTATCGCGCGACCTATCCCAATACCGGCTCCGGTGACGAGAGCTGTCTTTCCTGAGAGCGAACTTGTCATGGTCTGGTCCATGCGATATGGTACCATCATGTGCACAGGTAGTGCATTAGTTGCACAACCAGGTGAACCTTGAAGTTCGTTCTGCGATGGCAACGGGGGGATTGAAGATGCAGTTAGAACCGGAGCCGCAAGCCCTGTTGGAGCGCATGCTTGCCATGCCGTATAGCGAAAACGGGGAGCTTGTCGCTCGGGAGCTTCTTGGGAGAAAAGCGTGGCCGCGGGTCATGACTGCTCCCGAGAGTCGCGTGGAGGGCGTGTCAAGCGTGGAGGATGTGACTATCGACGCCTTTGACGGCGGAGTGTTCACTGCTCGTCTGTGCACGCCCGTGGGCACCGGTCCCTTCCCGATTCACATCTACTTTCACGGCGGCGGATGGATCGTCGGGTCAGCCTATGACGAGCGGACCGACCTGCTCTGCCAACAGCGGTGCGCCCAGACTGGGTCGATCGTGCTCAACGTTGACTACCGCCTCGCGCCCGAGTTCCTCTTTCCCACTGGCCCGGAGGATTGCTACCGCGCCCTCCAGTGGGCGGCGCGCAATGCTCAGGACATCAATGGGGACGCCAGTTTGATCAGCGTTGGAGGGGCGTCAGCTGGCGGGAATCTGGCAGCAGTCGTTTCAGTCATGTCGCGGGACCGCAGCGGTCCCAAGATCATTCTTCAACTACTGGAGATTGCTGAAGTCGATTGCACTAAGTCCACGTACATGTGGCGCTACGGAAATGAGAACTACGACGTCACGCGCGACATCGACCTTCTCGGCGTACGGATGTACTTGCGCACCCCAGCCGACCAAGTACATCCGTACGCCTCACCCGCGTTTGCACCTGACCTCTCGGACATCGCTCCTCTCTATGCCCTCTCAGCGGAGTTCGATCCGCGTCGCGACAGTGTCGAAATGTACGGTGCTCGCATCAACGATGCCGGCGGCGAAGCCGTGACGCGCACATTGGCGGGTCATATCCACGGCTCCTCCATGTTGACCGACTCATGGGAGCCAGCCCGCCACTGGGTGGCCGAAGCGAACGCGGTGCTTTCTCACGTAAATGGCTCACCCGACGGGCGAGTCTTCGACGACTTTGTTTTTAGCGGCAGTTCAAATTAATTAAACCCTCTAGGGAGGAAAGGAACCAACATGATGAGATTTAAGAAGTCATTTATTGTGATTGCCGCGCTTAGTCTCGCGACAACCATCGTCCCCTTAACGATGACCGCCTCATCGGCGGCCACCAAGAAAGCGCAGACGTCAAGCACCCTGACTATCGGCTGCCTGTGCACGTTGACGGCTGGCTGGGATCCGTACAAGACGTCGTACGGAAACCTCTACGTTCCGTTCTTCGGCGCCGCGTACGCCACCCTCTTGGACCGGACGAACAGTGGCGCGGTAGCCCCTGGCCTCGTGCAGTCGTGGTCCTATCCGACCAAGCTGACTTTTCAGATGAAACTTCGGCCCAACCTCAAGTTCGCTGACGGCGAAGCGCTCGACGCAGCGGCCGTGAAGCAGAATCTCGATCGAGTGGTCGTCGGAAAAGTTGTCGGTCCCACGACAAATCAGCTGTCCAGCGTGACCAAGGTCACCACGACCGGTTCGACGATCGTTACGCTCACGCTGAGCTCGGTGGATCCCGCCTTGCCACTTGACTTCACGCAGATGATGGGTGAGATGGTGGCTCCCGCCGCACTCAATACCCCCGCGGATCTCAATACCGCCCCGTATGGCGCGGGGCCCTATGTGCTGGACGCGTCCAACACCACGCCAGGCTCGCTCTGGACGTTCACAGCTAACGCCAATTACTACGCCCCGAGTTCCGTCCCGTATAGCTCGGTCGTCTTTAAGTACTACGCGACCGACACCACGGCGCTCAGCGCGCTGCAGACCGGACAAATTGACGTCACTCGAGTTAGCTCAGAACAAGTGGCAGCCGCGAAGGGTTCGGGACTGAGCGCGGTGCCCTGGTTGTCGGCCATCAACGGGTTGTGGATTGACGATCGAACGGGCAAAGTGGTTCCGGCCTTGAAGAACGTTCTGGTTCGCCAGGCGATCAACTACGCCATCAATAAGAAGGCGGTTATCAAGGTGAATGGTGGAGGTACCCCGGAATCCTCGATGTTCTGGAAGGGGTCCCAGGCCTACGTGCCAGCCATGAGCAATTACTACTCCTACAACCCAACGAAGGCACGAAAGCTGTTGAAGGAAGCCGGTTACGCCCACGGCCTGAAGATTGCGTTCTTGTCAGACCCATTCTTCGACAGCATCAACCAAGTCATCTTGGCCGATCTGCAGGCGGTTGGCATCAAGGCAACGATCAACGACCAGACCACCAATTACGAGAACGATTTGGCGACGTCCCCGGTTGCGTACTTCTTCTGGTTTCCGCAGAATGCGTTCAACGACTCCAAGCAGTTACTTCTGGCGAACGGCGGGTACAACTTCCTGCACACCAGGGACCCGCAGGTCACGAAGCTGTTTAACGCTGCGGCCAACGCAACCTCCACGGCAGTTGCCACCAAGGACTGGCAAGCCTTGAACGAATACATTGTGAAGGAGGCGTGGTTCGCTCCGATATTCAATGACGGAAGCCAGTACTTCGTGTCGAACGCACAGACGAAGGTGACGTACATCGATTGGAATGACTGGCCAGCACTGCAGGACATGACTCCCTCTTCCTAGAAGGGCAGTTGAGAAAGGGGGTCGTGAGACGTGTTGCGGTACATCGCTCGACGGGTGATCATTGCCGTCTTCGTGTTGTTCGTGATCGTCTCACTGACCTTCTTTCTCGTCCAACTCATTCCGGGCAACGTGGCTCAGACGATTTTGGGAGACGGGGCCACACCAAGCCAGATTGCCCACGTGAACCACGCGTTGGGTCTCGATCGGCCGATCGGCGCGCGTTTCCTGTCCTTCTGGGCGGACACCTTGCGAGGAAATCTCGGACAGTCACTCCTTACGGGCGAGTCCGTTAAGCAGTCCATCGCCAACGCACTTCCGGTCACCCTTTCGCTCACCATCGTCGCGACATTGCTGACCGGTCTGCTCGGGGTGGCCCTGGGCGTGCTCAGCGCGATCAGGGGCGGGTGGATTGATCGATTGGTTCGTGGTGGCTCCAGCGTCGGCATGGCCCTTCCCACGTTCTGGCTCGGCGTGATTTTGGTGTTCGTGTTCAGCGTCAAGCTGAGGCTTTTGCCCGCCACCGGATTCACCTCGTTGGCGGCATCTCCGCGACTCTGGGCGGAAGACTTGGTGCTGCCCGTCATTGCGGTGGGCTTGGCCGGTATCGCCGGCATCAGCCGACAGACCCGAAGCGCCATGCTCCAAACCTTGGGGATGGACTACATCAGGTCGTTGCGAGCCCAGGGGATACCCAAGAGGTCAATCATCTACAAGCACGCGCTGCGCAACGCCGCGATCCCGATCGTGACCAACATCGGGTTCCAGTTCATCGGTGTGCTCGGTGGCGCAGTCTTTATCGAGGAGATCTTTGCCCTCCCGGGAATGGGTCAGTTGACCAATAACGCCGTGCAGCAACACGACCTTCCGATCGTGCAGGGCGCGGTGATTGTTATGGCGGGGCTTGTCGTCGCTATCAATCTGGTCGTCGACGTGGTGCTTCTCTTCTTAAACCCGAAAACGAGGGGATCGTGACCGTTGTCGAAGCGGCGGTGGAAGTCACCCAAACGACGCCGGACCCCTCCTCCCACCCGAACGTCCTGCGCTCACTCTTCCGGCGCAAAGTTGTCTGGCTCGCGGCGGGCTGGATCGTTCTCCTTTTGGTGTCCAGCATCTTCGCGCGGTGGCTGGCCCCGCACAATCCCCTGACCCAGAACGTCGAAAGAAGTCTGGAGGGACCCTCAAGAAAGTATTGGCTGGGTACTGACTCCGAAGGCCGCGACATCTTGTCGCGCCTCATGTACGGAGGTGGTCAAGCTCTGCTGGGCTGCGTCGAAGTGGTTGGGGTCGCGGTGGTATTGGGAGTCCCTCTGGGACTTGCCGCCGGCTACTTCGGTAAGTGGATTGATTCGTTCGTCGCACGAATTGTTGATGTTTTGCTCGGGATTCCCGCCATCATTGTGCTGTTGGCGGTGATTGCCGCAGTCGGGAATAATCGCACAATCGCGATGATCGTTCTCGGGGTGATTATTTCAGCCGCCCTCATGCGACTCGTTCGAGCATCGGCTCGCGCCGTTCGCGAGGAACTCTACATAGACGCCGCAAAGGTCTCCGGCTTGTCGAGCCTTGGGATCATCGTCAAGCACGTCCTGCCAAACATCATCGCTCCGGTCATCATCTTCAGCACGTTGACCATGGGAATCTCGCTTCTCTTTCAGTCGGGGCTTGCGTTCCTCGGCGTCGGTTTGCCTCCTCCCGCTCCCGACTGGGGGGCCATGGTCTTCGAGGCATTCACGAACATCTACAACGACCCTTGGCTGATGGTCCCGTCGGGCGGCGTCATCGTTCTTACGATCCTTGCGTTCAACACATTGGGTGACGCGCTCAATGCCACTCTGATCGGCGTCCCCGCCCAGTCCGTGGTCAATCAGTTCAAAAGGCCGAAGAAAAGTCGCGCGGATGTAACAGCTCCCCTGTTAGGCGATGAGCAATCTTCGGATGAAGCCGTCTTGCTCGCGGTCTCGCACGTCTCCATTGCTGCGAAAACGGATACGGGACACGTGACACTGGTCGAAGATATTTCCTTCCAGTTGCGCAAGGGCGAAGTACTGGGCATTGTCGGCGAATCAGGTTCCGGCAAGACGATGACGGCTCGATCTCTGATGAATCTGCTTCCTCCCGGATGCGAGGTGACGTCGGGCTCGATCGTCCTCAATGGCGTGGACATCGCTCATTCGGAGGCGTCGGCCGCGGGCTTCCGGGGCCGGAAGATCGCGATGATCTCCCAGGAGCCGATGATCGCCTTAGATTCCGTCCTTTACGATCGGCAGCCAACTCGTCGAACCGCTCCGGCTACATCGTGGACTTTCGCGATCCGCGGCGAAACAAGAAGCAAAGGCGCTGCTCAAACTCGTCGGTATTGACCGTCCTGACGTCGTCTACAAGAGCTTTCCCCATCAGATCTCAGGAGGCATGGCCCAGCGCGTGTGCATCGCCATTGCGCTGACGGGCGAACCAGAGTTGGTGATCGCCGACGAGCCGACGACGGCCCTAGACGTTACGGTGCAGGCCGAGATTCTGGACCTCCTCCGCTCGCTGCAACAGAAACTAGGCACGGCCTTCGTTCTCGTCACCCACAATCTGGGAGTGATTGCGGACATCGCGGATCAGACCATTGTCATGTACGCCGGCGAAGTTGTCGAAGAGTGCCCTACGCAAGAGCTATTCGACGCACCGGCCCACCCGTACACACTCGGGCTGATGGCGTCCGCGCCGGAAAAGGCCGAGAATGGCCAGCCTCTGCGAACGATTCCTGGAGTCGTGCCCACGCCCGACAAATGGCCCCTGTCCTGTCACTTCGCTGATCGTTGCCCCCTTGCCGAGGCCGCGTGTCGCGCCGAACCCATTCCACTCATCAACGTCGGAGTCGGTCGAACCGCCCGCTGCATTCGGACGTCCGAAACACTGGGAAAGGAGGCGTCGCGTGAACTTGTTGGAGGTGAGTGACCTAGTCGTGGAGTTCAAGGTCAAAGACGGCGACAGCCGGAAGTTTCGCGCCGTCGATGGCGTGAGTTTCCAGATTTCGGAGAGCGAAACGGTCGGGCTGGTCGGCGAGTCGGGATCGGGTAAGTCCACCATCGGGCGCGCGATCCTCGGATTGACGAAGCCCACCTCGGGCACTGTGGTGTTCAAAGGCGAAGACATCACTCGGGCCACCACGCGTCGGCGCCGGATCCTCGCACAAGACATTCAAGCTGTCTTTCAAGATCCGTTTAGCTCGCTCGATCCTCGACGAACCATCGGAGAGGCGCTGAGCGAGCCGTTGATTGTGCAAAAGAGCTTGTCCAAGCCGGAGAAGAATGCGCGCATCCGTCAACTTCTCGAGCTGGTCCGGTTGCCCGTCGACTCCGCGAATAGATTGCCTCGTGACTTTTCTGGAGGGCAGCGACAGCGAGTCGCGATCGCCCGAGCACTGGCCAACGATCCAGAGCTCGTGGTGTGTGATGAAGCGGTGAGCGCACTCGACGTCTCGACCCAGGCTCAGATTGTCAACTTGCTGGCTGATTTGAAAACACGTCTGGGAATGTCGTACCTCTTCATCTCGCACGATCTATCGGTCGTTCGCTACATGTGTCAAAGCGTCATCGTTCTGTATCGAGGACGGGTGATGGAGAGCGGACCTGCGCAGGCGATCGGAACGCGTCCGCTCCACCCGTATACCCAGGCGCTCCTAGCTTCCGCGCCGGTGAGCAATCCAAGGATTCAACTGGAGAGACGCGTCACTCGAGCTGAAGCAATTGTCACGAACGCCCCGCCAGTTCTTCCAGCTCCGCATGACCAGTGCCCGTTCGCGGCTCGTTGTCCATCGGTGGCGAGTGTGTGCTGGACCTCGCGACCGAAAACGGTCACGGTTGATGAATCAATACTTGAGTGCCACATGTTCGATCCCGAATCAAGACATCCGAGGCAGCTTGTGGGAGTCCACACCGCCTGAGTTTTTTCCGGTGCGAGAATGGACGTGCTGCGGGTCCATCGGGCAAATGCGGAGGGCTGGTTATTCCTCTGCGTCAGTTATCGCCCGTATAGGGCTCGTAGATACCGTTCCAGAGGGAGCGGCTTTCTCCGCCGAGATCTCTCAAGGACTCCGGGTCGTCGTCGAAGCGGGCAACTCTTCGATCCTTGAGATCAAAGTCGGGGAACTGGAAACCGTCGACCGAGAAGGACGACTCGCCAAAGCAAAACTCCCGGTACCGTTCGCCGAAGGCCACATCTCCTTCGTCGATGGGGTCGTCCGACATCGGTGCGGTCCCGAATAGATACACCATGTCCGAGCCGTGCACCGCCCCCAAGACGTCGTACGGAGCAGTTCGCGGCCCTCTATCGAGGCGAATTGCGCGGGACCGACCGCCTCCTTCGCATTGCGCTTCGATGAGTGCAACCGCGGGCAGAACAAAGTGAAAGTCGGACATCATCACTTCGTACCAACCTGGAGCGAAGTTACGGTATCGCTCACACAATGTTGCCCAGTTGTCTTCGCCGAAACGCTTGCGCGCCCATAGCTCTTCCTTCCAGGCTCCCTTCTCGGGGTCGTGAACGAGAAAGGTGTTCATCTCGTGCTTGGCCCAAATTTCAGTCAGCAGTACATTCCGTGATGACCCCGCTCGGACGGAGTCCAAAGGAAAATCTGGAAGGAAGTCGTCGCCGACAACGGGAAGAAACGCCTCGCCATTGAAATCCGGATCGACCAGACACTTCTTGGCGATCTCGGTGGCACCGCGCAGTAGTTCCGCGGTCGAGAGCTCCGGTATTAACTTTGCCTGCGACCTATCCAGTCCCAGTTCATCGAGAAAGCGCAATGCGATCTGTGTCGATCCTTCGCGATCTCGCACGAGTTCCGCCGAGCCGCTGAAACACATGGCCTGATGGAAAAGACCCGTAGCGCTGGGTGCGCCTAAGAGGTCAGCCGACTGCATCCCCCCAGATGAGAGACCGCTGATGGTCACGCGATTCGGGTCGCCGCCGAAAGCCGCGATGTTCTCCTTCACCCACTCCAATACAGCCACGTGATCTCGCAATGCGAGATTGGAGTCCGAGACTCCAGGCGCAAGCTCATCAAGATACAAGAAGCCCCACGGGCCAATGCGATAGTTGACGCTGACGAAGACAACCTGCTGCTCAAGCGCGGTGCGGGCACCGTTTTGAATGTTGCCGCTACCGAAGAGAAAGGCACCGCCGTGGAACCAGACAACAACTGGTAGGGAGGCGTGAGGATCGGGACTCCACACGTTGACGTAGAGACAGTCTTCGCTGCCTTGCCCCAAACGCCCGAAGGGTGTGTTTGCGAAATCACCGTCTGGAACTCGAAGAGGTGTCTGTACGGCCGAGTTCGAATACGAGTGCGCGTCGCGCGTGCCGGTCCACGGTTCAACCGATTGAGGTGCTCGAAACCGCAGTGGGCCCATGGGTGGTGCGGCATAGGGGACACCTAGCCACTCGTGTCCGAACTCAGACTCGTTGCCACTGACTTTTCCAGCTTGGACTTCAACCACACTCATTTTGAACCTCAGAACCGGTTATGTATTGATTGGTCAGTGTCGTTAGAACGGCCCATCCCTGTGATGGTGCAGTTGCTTGAGACATCTCGGAGAATAGTTCGAATCGAACATGTGTGCAAAACAAGCACTAGATGTGCGTATAGTGCACCAAGTTGACCGCGATGCAACTGATAGTTTGCGCGGGGGTCATAATGCACGTGAACGCCGGCGACACTGCTTGGTTACTTGTCGCGACCGGGCTGGTCTTTTTCATGATGCCGGGCTTAGCTCTATTTTACGGAGGGCTGGTCGGAGAGAAGAACGTGCTCTCGACGATGGCGCAGTCCTTCGTAGCGATCGGTGTCATCTCCATACTTTGGATCGTTGTGGGGTATTCGATCGCCTTTGGTCCCGACCACTCCTTCTTTATCGGGGGATTTCAGTACACCATGCTGAGAGGAATCGGCACCACCCCCTCTCCGTTCGCACCAGACATTCCGCCTCTCCTCTTTATGGCGTTCCAGATGATGTTCGCAGTCATTACACCCGCCCTCATCGCGGGCGCTTTCATCGGGCGGATGCGCTTTCGGGGCTACCTCGTCTTCATTGGCCTGTGGTCGCTCCTGGTCTACAGTCCCTTCGCCCACTGGGTGTGGGGAGGCGGATTTCTTGGGTGCCAGTGGTCTGCACGCCGTTGACTTCGCGGGCGGATCAGTGGTGCACGAACTCGCTGGTGCCTCTGCGCTCGCGACGGTGCTCTATCTCGGACCTCGGCGCAACTTCGATCGGCCGCACAACGTTCCTCTCGTACTGCTCGGCGCGGGCATTCTCTGGTTCGGGTGGTTTGGCTTCAACGCCGGCAGCGCCGGGAGCGCTGGTTCCGTTGCTGTCTCGGCGCTGGTCAACACTCAGATCGGCGCGTGCGCGGGCATGCTCGCCTGGATGTTCATCGAATGGTTCTTTCGTCGTAAGCCCTCGGCCGTGGGCATCGCCTCTGGCGCAGTCGCGGGATTGGCCGCGATCACTCCCGCGGCGGGATACGTGCCGACGTGGGCTGCACTGGTCATCGGCGGAGCTGCCGGAATGTTGTGTTACTTCGCAGTTCGTGCGAAGGCCCGACTGCGCTACGACGACGCGCTCGACGTGGTGGGTGTTCACATGGTCGGTGGGTTCATTGGTGTCGTTCTGACCGGGGTCTTTGCAAGTCTCGTCGTCAATGCAACTGGCGTCGCGGGAGGGATTGTCCAGTTTGGACGACAGTCCGTACTCGCACTCGCGGGACTGGTCTTTCCCTTCGTGATGACGTGGGTCATCTTGTGGGTGACCGACAAGACCGTCGGGCTACGAGTGAGCGACGGCGATCAAGCGGCTGGACTGGACATGAGCGATCACGCCGAAGCTGGCTACGACCGAATGTAAGTAACTCGGAGGAGTCGTTACCTCTGCCCCTGAATTTCTCTCAGTTCAATCGCCCCAAATTGCCGAAGAAGTAATGACGGAATCAAGCAAACGTTGTATGAGATGTCACTCATTCCATCGCTACATCCATGAGGTACCTCCTTCAATAATCGGCTTACAGAAATGGAGGGGGCGCCGTTGTCTAAACCCAGATCTGGTAGTACGTTCCGAGTTGAACCGCTGGTGAACAGATGGTTACAGAAGTCAGGCAGAAGGAGCGTCACCAAACTGGTGACGCTCGGATTGTGGGTAGGGGGAATTTTGAGATTCAGTCATTCATATGGGAAGCGTGCCGCCTCGATTGCAGGCGCAGCGGCATTGATCGCTTCAGTATCAGCAGTCGCCGTGAACGGTGCGGCGAGTGCTTCGGCGAAAATTGGCGGGTCCGTCTCGGTCTGGAACGAGTTTTCCGGCGCTGAGGCGACGGGTTTCGCCACGGCGCTGAAGCCCTTCGAAAAGAAGACGGGGATAAAGGTAACGGTCCGCAATGGGGGATCTAGTCTGCCCACACTGCTGGAAGCCGCGGTAGCGGGAGGTAAGCCACCGAACATCGCCGCAGTCCCGACTCCCGGTTCGTTTGACCTACTGGCCTCCGGCAAGCGGTTGACGCCGCTGAAGCCAATTCTGGGCAGCGAAGTGAAGAACTTCTCGGCCGGGTGGACTTCGTCGGCGACGTACAAGGGAACGCTCTACGGGGTGTGGCTCGACTCTTCGTCGAAGAACACTGTCTTCTACAACCCGGCAGTGTTCAAGGCGGCAGGTATTACGTCGACGCCCACAACGTTCGAGCAGATGATCACTGATGCCTCGACGATTGCCCAGGCCGGTTACACGCCCTTCTCCTACTGCAGCGGAACGTCCGGCGCAGGCTGGGCGGCCACGGACCTCTTTCAAAACCTGTTCGTGAAGCGCAACGGCGCCACCGCGTACAACGACCTGGTGAACGGCAAGTTGAGTTGGACGAGTTCTGAAGTCACGGCGGCGTTTGCCGACTACTCGTCGCTTCTCGGTTCCAACGGAGCAAATGTCGGCGGCATCACCAAGGCCCTAGGCACCGACCAGCTCTGGCCGACGTGCCTCAACGACGTGTTCCCCACGTCGGGCTCGCCGACGGCCGCCATGGTCATTGAGGCCTCGTTCATCGAACAGTCCACGCCAGCGAACTACGTGCCGTCGAACGCATCAACGTGCACGTTGACGCAGACGAACCCGTGCTATGACTACTTCCCGTTCCCAGCGCCCGCTGGCAGCAAGTACGTCAACGACGACCAGTCGTCGGGTGACGTGGCCATGCTGCTGAAGTCGACGAAGGCATCGCGAGCGGTGATGCAGTACCTGGGTTCCAAGCAGTTCGCCACGCTCTGGGAAGAGGCTCCGGGAGGAACGATCACTCCCAACATTGCGGTACCGGCGAGTGCGATCAAGAATCCCGTGACCGCGGGCATCGTGAAGAACCTCGACACTGCGAGCTCGACGGTGTTCAGCATGGACGACGAATACGGCGGCACGCTGGAGCCCCAGATGTGGTCGAACATGCTGGCCTGGGTCGGTGGCACCGACACGACGGCTCAATTTGAGTCAACGATGCAGAGCGAAACCAAGGCGTACCTGGCCTCGAACGGCTAGTCGGATGTAACGTCGTCGGCGTGCGTGTAGTTCTTGAACTACACGCACGCCGATAGGCACTCGAAAAGACTTCGCATTTCGAGTGCAACCGCAATGTCGTGAGTGGTGGGGGGCCGTGAGCGCGAGCGCAATCAACGTGTCGAGACCTGCGGGCGCGCATCGTTCGTGGATCCGCCGGCACGCCGTCTCGCTCGCGTTTTTGGCGCCCGCGGCGATCTGGTTGGTGTTCATTGTGGTTTGGCCGACCATCGACACGGTCCGCTTGAGCCTCTTCAATGAGTCGGCGACCAAGTTTCTCGGGCTGACCAACTACAAGACGGTTTTTTCAACGGATACGATCCTGACGGCGTTTCGCAACAACGTCATCTGGGTACTGATTTTCCCCTTCTTCGTCACGACCTTTGGCCTGATCTTTGCCGTGCTCACCGAGAGAATTCGTTGGGCCACGGCCTTCAAAGCGTTGATTGTGATGCCCATCGTCTTCAGTACGACCGCGTCGGCTCTGGTGTGGGCGACGATCTTCGACAACAGCCCGCAGATTGGAGCCGTGAACGCGGCGGCTCTCACCATCAGCGATTGGTTTAACGCGCCCGGCGCGTATCCCGTGAGCACGACCGCCGGTCAGACGGTCGCCGACCTCGTGGGAAGCAATTCGCGCGCCCTCAAGAACGGCAGCAGTCTGATCAGCACCACATCGGTCCGGGCGGGCGGGATGATCGACATCGGGCTCAGGGACATCAGCCCCGCGACGCTCACCGTCCTCAAGGCCCAAAAAGCGGTGAAGCCCCAGCCAATGTCGGGATCCATCACGGGTGTCGTCTGGCGCGCGTTTTCACCGACTGCACCGACCGATTCCAAGGACATCCTGCCCGGAGAGCTTGGTCTACCTCTGCTTCGCCTGTCGCTCGTGAACGCCCAGGGCGCGAGTGTCGCGTCAACCACGACGACCACGTCGGGCCAGTACAAATTCTCCAACGTCGGTTCGGGTAAGTATTCCGTCGAGATCGTGTCGTCCAATTTCAGTTCGGGCTTTACCGGAATCTCCTGGCTCGGCGGCAGCTCCATTACACCGGTGTCGGGGTTGAACCAAACGGCCCAGGCGCTGCTCTCGGTTCCCCTCGCCGATATTGCGATGATTATTTGCTACTTGTGGATTTGGGCCGGGTTCGCGATGGTGCTCATCGGTGCCGGGCTCGCGTCGCTCAACCGCGAAGTCTTGGAAGCCGCTCGCATCGATGGGGCCAAGGAGTGGCAGGTGTTTCGACGAGTCACCGTTCCGATGCTCTCGCCGGTCCTGGCGGTCGTGTTCGTCACCATGATCATCAACGTGCTGAAGGTCTTTGACATAGTCCTCAACATGGCGTCGGGTTCCTCGGTCAACGCCACGCCCACCTTGGCGGTGCAGATCTATAACGACGGCTTCACCGGTGGCGTTCACTCCGGGGTCTCGAGTGCCATTGCGGTCATCCTCTTCTTGCTCGTACTACCCGCGATGATCATGAACCTCAAGCGGATCAAGGGGGTGTGATGGCCAACATCGTTGAGACGACTGACTTGACCCCGCGTCGGCGCGGACTTGCCAGGCGACTGGGGACCAGGGGTCCAGCGAACATCGTCCTCGGGCTGATCGCCATCGTCTGGCTGGTCCCGACCATCTCGTTACTGGTCATCTCGCTGCGTCCCGAGGCCGACTTTGGCGTGAGCGGGTGGTGGAAGGCCTTGCTCCATCCGGCCACCCTCACCTTTTCGAACTACCGGGTCCTCTTTGACCAAGGGTTTCGTCGCTGGCGGACTACTGGACTCGCTGATCACGTCACTCGAAATTACGATTCCCGCCACGTTGTTGGTGACCTTTCTGGCGTGTTTCGCGGGTCACAGCTTGGTCTTTGGCAGATGGCGCGGTCGTGACGTCGTGTTCTTGGCCGTCGTTGGTCTGATGGTGGTACCCGTGCAAGTGGCCCTCATCCCGGTCGTGCAGTTCTACCGTGAGTTGGGGAACCTCTTTGGATTAAACCCCTACGGGACGATTCCCGGCGTGGTCATCTTTCACGTGGCCTTCGGCCTGCCCTTTGGGATCTTTCTGATGCGCAACTTCATGAGCGGAATACCCAAGGACTTGCTCGAAGCCGCCCGCATGGAGGGCGCAGGGGAGTGGAAGGTCTTCTATCGCATCGTGTTGCCGCTCGCCTTACCGGCCCTGGCGTCACTGGCCATCTTTCAGTTCATCTGGGTGTGGAACGACCTGCTCGTGGCCCTGGTCTTCTTAGGCGGCAACCTCCACACCCCGCTCACCGTCTTTCTCTACGACCAAAATCACGAACTTCAGGCGAACTACTGGATCATTTCGACGGGCGCCATCGTGTCCGTGATCGTGCCCCTCATTGTGTTCTTCTCGTTTCAGCGTTACTTCGTCCGAGGCGTCCTTGCGGGCGCGGTTAAGTAGAAGGTTGCCATGGCCAGCGTCACGTTGAGAAATCTCTCCAAGCAGTACACCGGGAACACCGCACCCTCTTTGCGCGACCTCAACTTGGAGATTGACGACGGTGAGTTCGTGTGCCTGGTCGGTCCCTCGGGCTGCGGCAAGACCACCGCGCTGCGGATGATCGCTGGCCTCGAAGACGTCACGAGCGGCGACATCGAGATTGGCGGTCGCGTCGTCAACGACCTTCCCTCGAGGGATCGCGACATCGCGCTCGTGTTTCAGAGTTACGCGCTGTATCCGCATTTGACCGTGGCCGACAACATGAGTTTTGGACTGAAACTCCGCAAGGTCCCCAAAGATGAGATTGAAAAGGCCGTCCAGAGTGCGGCAAAAATACTGGACCTGACTGAGCTTTTAAAGCGCAAGCCCGCCCAGCTCTCCGGTGGCCAGCGTCAGCGCGTGGCGCTCGGGCGCGCGTTGGTGCGGGACCCGGCCGTGTTCTTAATGGACGAACCATTGTCCAACCTCGACGCCAAACTTCGCGTGCAGACACGGGCCGAAATTGCTCAGCTGCACCATCGACTCCAGGCGACCATGCTGTACGTGACCCACGATCAGGTCGAAGCAATGACCATGGCCGACCGCATCGCGGTCATGAACCTCGGCGTTCTGGAGCAGTACGGAACGCCGCGCGAGCTCTATAACTTCCCGAACAACCTGTTTGTCGCCGGTTTCATTGGGTCTCCATCAATGAATTTCGTGACAATGCATGTCAATCGAGAGAGCGAGCGCGTTCATCTCACGGGTGCAAGTGCGAACTCAAGTATGAAAGTCACGTTGACCGATGAGCAGTCAGAAATTCTTCGCAGGGCCGATGGAGATGACATTGTGGTCGGCGTACGACCGGAACACCTGCGCGAAGGGTTGATCGACGGCGCTGGCTTTAGCGCGGTGGCGAAAGTGCAGGTCATTGAGTTTCTTGGAAACGACGAACACATCCACGTGACGAGTGACGATACTGACCTGGTTGCGATCCTGGACTCACACTCCACGGTTGCTCTAGGCGATTCAATCACCTTGAGTGCTCCACATGACGGCGTCCATTTCTTCGATCCAACCTCGGGCCTCAGGTTGAACGAGTCAAGCTAACGAGTGGGCTGGTAGCAGTTAACCAAGCGCAAATCACAAACCAAAGCGAACAGGCTGCTCTAAGGATTGATGCAGTGGGTTACCCTCGTGAATGACGGCGGTCATCTGTAAGGTCACGACCTCGGTCAAATTCGGCTTGGTCAATACAGTCAAAGAAGTCGTCCCGATTCGCGCCGCGGTGAGAGACTTTGACGAAACTTCACCGCAGTAGCGAAAGGTGCTCGACAGATGCCGAATCAAGTCACACGTGGCGCCGTGGACCGTCTCGCTTCCCGCGTTGCGGAGCGAACTGAAGCAGACATCCAGTCCGATATTCAGACGTTGCTGATCGCTGGCGATCTTGGTCTTGCGGCTGACGAAGCGGTCAAGCTTGAAGAGCAGGTGGGAGACGGTACACGACGTCGAATTGACGTCGCGGTGTGCCATGCCGTGGTCGAAGTGAAGAAGGACCTCGCCATCCCCGCCCAACGAGAAGACGGCATCGTGCAACTCAAGGGATACGTGACTACCCGCCGAAGCCAGTACCAACGGCGCTACGTGGGTATCCTCACCGATGGCATTGAGTGGATCCTCTACGACCTATTGGGGGACGACCTCGTTGAGGTCTCGGCTCTGACGAATGGCGGCGACGCTGACCGCCTCCTCGTATGGCTGGAGGCAATCCTTGCAAGTCAGTCTCAAATAATTCCGACTCCTCGAGAAATCGAGCAGCGTTTGGGTGCTAGTTCTCCAGCGCACCTATTGGACGTTAAGGAGCTCGCGGCTCTGTGGGATGCCAATAAGGAACTACCCGAATTAATCCTCAAGAGGAAATTGTGGGCGAAGTTGCTCCGAACCGCTTTCGGTGAAGCGTTTACGGACGACGACTCGACGTTCATTAACCATACGCTGCTAGTACTCCTCGCGGGGACCATTGCTCACGCAGTTGTAGGTCTGAACCCCGCCACACAAGTCGAACCGTCGAGACTCCTGGCGGGCACAAAGTTCGACGCCATGAACATACATGGGGTTGTAGAACCCGACTTCTTCGATTGGGTAATAGAGGTGATAGGTGGCGAAGCCTTCGTTCGGGGTTTAGCATCTCGAATCTCTAAGTTCGACTGGTCAAGTGTTGAACATGACGTTCTCAAGCATCTCTACGAGTCAATCATCACCCCACAGGCACGAGAGAGCCTTGGCGAGTATTACACCCCAGATTGGCTCGCCGACCGGATTGTAGAAGCCACGGTGTGCAACCCGCTCGACCAGCGAGTGCTCGACCCGTCATGTGGTTCCGGGACCTTCCTCTTTCACGCAATACGTAGGTTTCTCTCTGCCGCAGATTTAGCAGGCTTGCCATCGAGCACCAGTATCACCGAACTCACCGACCACGTGATTGGCATGGATATTCACCCAGTCGCCGTTACTCTTGCCCGCGTCACTTATCTACTCGCCATCGGTAGCGAGCGACTTTCATCCGTCGATCGACCTGAAATATCCGTTCCGATCTACCTCGGGGATTCGCTTCAGTGGGAGCAAGACCCATCTCTGTTCTCGAGGGCTGATGCATTCTCTGTAGACACGTCCGGAGACCATCTCACGGGTTCGGGCGGTGGAACACTGTTTGACGACGATCTCGTATTCCCGCTTCCCGTACTTGAAGACGCCACTGCCTTCGATCGACTGGTTACCGATATGGCCGACTTCGCGCTCGAGTACGCCAATCGCAACACCGAGACCCGGACCTGGTCCGAACAATCTTCGATCGCCACCGCATCACCGACGAGCAAGTGAGAAATGTCCTCACTGAAACGTTCACAGTGCTGCGTAGCCTCGCTAAGACGGGGCGCGATCACATATGGGGATATTACGTTCGCAACCTCATTCGCCCAATATGGTTGGCGCTTCCGGCAAATCGGATCGACGTGCTCGTGGGCAACCCGCCGTGGCTTCGTTATTCGAAGATGACCTCAAGTATGCAGGAACGATACCTCGCGCTCGCTCGACCAAGGAACCTATTGTCTGGCCCACTAGGAGCGTCTGGCCGTGATCTCGCCACCTTGTTTGTTGCACGCGCAGTTGAGAAGTATCTCAATCCGGGAGGCGTTTTTTCATTCGTGATGCCTCACGGCACTCTGACGCGCATGCCGCATACTGGATTTCGATCAGGGTATTGGTCCTCTTCGACTGTTGGAGAACTTGCCGTTCAGTGGGGAATACCGTGGGACCTTAATCACGCACCCTACAGGTTTTCCCATGACTTCGTGCGTGGTCATGGGAATCTTCGCGACGCCCGCTCGAGCGATGGGCGATACCGTCGACGCATGGTCCTCCCCAAGCAGGAAAACCGATCAAACGTGGGAGCAGATTCAACCCTCGATGACTATCACAGAGCAGACCAGTAGTAGCCCTCGACTCGGACATTGAAAGGCCCGAGTCCCCTTATAAGTCGAAGTTTCGCCAAGGCGCAGTCATTGTGCCTCGCGTACTCCTGACTGTGGAAGATGCCCCGGCTCTGCCCTTCGGTGCTGGTGCGGGCAGAAGACATGTTCGCTCTCGTCGCACCAATCAGGAGAAGTCTCCGTGGAAGGAAGTCGAATCCATCGTCGAGACGGTTGAAAACGATCACATATATCCGCTGTACGTCGGAGAATCTGTGGCGCACTACCGAACGCTGGACGTCATCGAGGCGGTGCTACCAATTGACGAAAATGAGGTATTGACTGAGGCTCAGATCTCCACACAAAGCGGCCTTTCGAATTGGTGGGATGTCGCTCAATCCCGTTGGGCCGCTAACAAACCGGCGAGCGATAATTCCAACCTATTGATGCGAATTGATTATCACTCCCAATTGTCGAGTCAACTTCCGATTCCTTCGCATCGGGTTTTGTACACGTCATCAGGTTCCAATCTCGCTGCGACACGAATTGAAGGAGATCGCGCCCTAGTCGACAAGTCGTGCTATTGGGCCAAGGTCGCAAGCGCTTCTGAAGGTCGGTATCTCGTCGGTATTCTCAACTCGGAATTGCTACTTGAAAGGGTTCGACCACTTCAGGCGATTGGACTTTTGGGCCACGTCATTTCGACAAGGCTGTTTTCTACATTCCATTCGACCTCTACGACGACACGAATCCATATCACGCCCAGATTGTTGGTCTCGTAGAGCGAGCAGAGCAATTGGCGGTTACGGTGCCGCGAGGTAGCAACTTCAAGGCCACGAGGACTGCTATTAGGCAGGCCCTCTCCATTTCTGGGTTAGCTCAACAGATTGAGGAGGCGGTGGGGGTCTAATCCCTTCCGATCGTGGAGTGAGTAGCTCGTTATCGAGTACGACGACGTATCGTATGCCGCTATAGCGTCACATCGCTCATCGAGCGCCGAAGTCGATTCTTCGAATGTTTTACGCGTCTACGACAACAATTGAGGACCTGAACACGATGTTCACGTTAAGTCTCGTCCCCGGGTTTAACTGCTGGTACAGCCGATATCGCGACGTGAACTTGTGAGGTTGCTTCCTCAGATCGACTATTGGTCCGCGTCGATAGCACGCTGAGAGCTCATCGCTCTTGGCGTTCGAGGGCAATGTCCAATTGGTTCCTATCGTGTGCAACCATTACTTCGGTGCGAAAAAAGTTCATGTCTGCTCGTCTGGGTAAGCGACTCCTCGTCTGATGCGAGCGTCTCAATCGAATGGCGCGCTGCTCGAGACCTCTCTCGAATCATCGAGTCGAGAGTGAGCAGAAAGTGGCCGATCGCCGTCGACTTGTTCGCTGGCTGCGGTGGCCTAACTCTTGGGTTGAAGCGCGCCCGATTCAGAGTTGTTGGCGCAGTTGAAATAGACGAGCTTGCCGTTGAAACGTATCGCCTTAATCACCCTGACGTCAGGATCGTCTGGAATACCGACATTAGAGAGGTAAATGGCGCAGATATCCTCGAAGCTCTTGGTATTGAGCGCGGAGGGCTAGATCTTTTGGCGGGCTGCCCACCTTGCCAGGGATTTTCCTCGATGACCACCCTTAACGGGAGCCGATCGGTGGATGATCCTAGGAACGATCTCGTGAGTGAGTACAGCCGGCTGGTAAGGGAAATATCTCCAAAGGCTCTCCTGCTGGAGAACGTTCCCGGTCTTGCCACAAACCCCCTAATGAGGCAACTAATAAGCGATGTCGAAAGGTTGGGTTTCAAGACAAGCGATGCATGGAGAGTGCTCGACACGGCCGATTATGGCATTCCTCAAAGGAGACGACGTCTTGTGATGATGGCTGTAAGGAATCGAGTCGTCAATTTTGCTCCGCGAGAAACTGAGGTCACGACGGTTCGGGACGCGATATCAAACCTCAAGAACGCCGGAACCTCAGGTGATCCCTTGCATGATGTCAAGGAGAACAGAAGTCCGCGAATAATGGAGCTCATGCGGGCTGGTTCTTAAGGATGGCGGGAGCAGAGACGCACCGGGCAAGACAATCAATTGGAATGTCACAAGCGCTCCGATGGGTTCAAGGACGTGTACGGACGAATGGCTTGGGATAAACCATCACCAACGATTACGGGCGGCTGTCAAAGTCCCTCAAAGGGTCGATTCATTCACCCCACCGAAAATCGGACCATCACATTGCGGGAGGCTGCAATACTTCAGGGCTTTCCCCCCGATTATAGATTTTCGATGAGGAACGGGAAATTTGCGGTGGCCAGGATGATCGGCAACGAGTCCCACCGGATTTTGTTTTGCCTCAGGCTAGACAGTTAAGGCGGGCGATAATGAAAGTTGATTCAAATGACTTGGATTCACCTTGCTCTTCGAACTTGAATGGGACATAACTTAGTTAATCATTGGCAACTGCGTCCCGGCGGGGTTCTGTGGTCAGTCCTCTATTGCGGACTCCTTTGCGAGTCGATCGTATTCGGGAAGAACGCTGAGAACCGCTCGCGCCGCAGCTTGCCGACTTGTCGCAGGAATTCATCGTCGATAACTACTCCTGCCTTTGAGGATTTCGTGTTCTCTTCGTCCCAAATACAAGAAGAGCCACACCTACGCCAACCGCATACCTATCTCTTCCCGCATCACTCGCTCCGTCTGTTAAGTACGTAGCTCTGGCCTGAATGTAGTTTTTCAGGGGCGAGTAGGTGCGATTCAGAATGATCGTGGGGATGTCCGAATCGATTTTCGCTAAGTCCTTGTACTCTTCGCGCTCGCTAGCCAACACCGACCCATGGATCATTTCGATTTCACCAACTGTGGCGTTATCCCAATCGTCTCGGTCGCTCGTCTCCTTCCATATCAGCGCCACGAGACTTCCTCGTTGGAGCCGCTCTTACCGGATTTGTTTCCGGATGCCGATGACGCAGGGTCGCTCGTTGCGACCTCTTCTACAAACGTGATTTTCGAAGTCCATTCAAGTCTCGGTCCTAATCCGCCGCTTGCCTTAACCCACTCGGGGATTTGCGCATTGAGCACGTATTCTCCAGAGGTCGGCATCTTCCGGAATTCCAATCGATACTCGAACGCGACCCGAGCGCAGTTCTCCAACGGTTATTTCGTCTGGTCCAATATCGGGGTGATCGCAGGTCACGATCAGCTGGCCGCGGCGGTTCTCGCCGAGGAATTCATCTTTCGCATTTAGCTTGAAATACAAGCCCTTGACCTTTCCGATCGCGGCCTCTAAGGAATCTGGTCCCTCGAAGTGAGTTGGATCGTCATACAAGTCTTCTCGGGCATCGGTGCTGGCGATTTCGTGCCATTGCCTCCGCCACCAGTCCCGGGCCCTCCAAATGAGAATCCCCTTACCTTGAATGCACGAGCGATTTTTTGAGCAATGGCTATGGTGGGCCGATCATCGTTGTTACCGGCAATCGATTCTCGAATCAGCTCACTATTCACATCGACCAATGCTGGCCATTGGTCGATGAAAATGCAGCAATCTCCTGTTCTAGGCGCTTTGTGGTTTCCTTTTGGACTAGTTGCGCCCTGTCAGCGGTGAACAACTCCGACCTCTCTTCTATCGGCAACTCATCCACCGCAACTACTACAAGAATCCGGTTGTAGAGCTTATTCAGCTTCGAGTTCTGCCTAAATTCCGCTGGATCCCAATGGGCGTGAACTTGGCCATTCGACGTGATCAACAAGGCGTGCCCATACGCTACATAGTTTCTTCTAGCGCCCTTCTCGCCCGGACCAGTGAACAACCGGTATCGAATTGGCAGCTGATAGGTCCGGCCGTTGTGACTGAACGGCAGCACGTCCGATCCTTCGAAACCTGCGGATGGAGGATTGTCGTCTAACCGGCGTTCCAAGCCGTCCAAAACCTCACTCCTGTCAGCTCGGGTGATGTTGTTCCGGGTCGAAATCGGGATCACCGGGGAGAAGAGTCTCGTATTGATCACTGTGTCGAATGACTTTTCGTCCCCGGAACGACGGCTCAGCCCGCTTGACTCGTATGCAATCAGGGCTACGTGGGTACCGGCCTCGAATTTGGGATACTCGCTCGCAGGCACGGAGAATGGAACTGCCGAAGCCCATGTTGATGGATTCGACTCATCCCAGTTCCTTGTAACGAGGTAGAAGGCATTGTGCGTCGTGTGTCGACGCTCCCACTGAACGATCGCGACCGTGATCCGATCCTCTTCTCCCTCTGTGAGCATTGATGAAGTTCGTCTTGTCACCAACACCACTGCCTTTGCGTTCGCATAAGTCGTAGCACCGCCCATGCCGAAAGTGCCTTGCAGCCAATTGACCCCGTCCTTGTGGCCAGCTCCAAGCTGAAAAATGGTTCTCGGGACGTCAGACACGCTGATTCCACATCCCATGTCGCGCATGACGAGTGTCACGCACTTTTTCTCTCTACCGTTTCCTGCTTTGTCGACCGACACTGTCGAAAGCGAAGCCTGTTCCCTCTTCGAAAGTCCACTCATTAGATTTTCTGCTGCCTCACGGGGCGTATTAAACGGGACTGAAGCAAACGATTTAAATCGATCCACGGCCAATCGCTCGATCACGGCGTCCTGCATGTTTGTAATAACCTCAAGTGCCTTGTGGTCGTAGCTGGAGCCGCTGGCCATGAATAGGCCGTGGTTGTTTCCTTTGTCACCAACAGGGCGCTTGTAGGTATGACCAATGGATTGTTCGATGAGACGCTGAACGTCTTCGGCCTGCTCCTCGGTGCGTGCGGAAAGCGCGAGCTCGATGATTGCATTGGTTTTCACGAATCCCGTCCGATCGAGGTAGTTAAGTAATGCTCTCCAAATTCTGTAAGCTGATAGCGACCTTTGGTCTGTTTCGGTTGGACAAGGCCCCACTCCCGAGCCCGGGCGATGTAACCACCGGAGTTAGTCGAGACCTCGTTGTCTGTCCAAGACGGCCAATTCTCCGCTGTGCGAGCCAGAACCTCTTGTCTAGTACAACCGTCAACTCCCACCGTTTCGATGATTAACCGGAAACCGGAAAAGTCGCCCTGGGCGTAATCCTTCAGGTGCGATAGAAATGACGCGCTTGCATTCATCGCGTGCGGTTCGTCAACGCTCAGTCCGTCAATCGCATCAAGTAATCTCCAGCCGGCCTTCGATACCTCGATCATTGGTTCCTTAGATGTACCCGTGACCTTCACAACTTGCCATTCGAAAAGTGGTCCCGACGATTCAAAACTGCCGAGCGAATTTATTCGAAAGTCACCCACGGCGTAAGCTCGAAAACCTAGCTCCGCTGACTTCCTTTTGTCGGGATTCGTTGGGAAAAGAGCCGTCGACTTTATGCCCGTGATTTTTTCGTTCAACATGAGCACCCGACCGAACTCCCAGGCATTCCTGATTACTAACTCATAGAACGCCTCGACAGGAACCGGTGCCTCAAATGCGACCTCGGCGAGCCTCGAAAGTGACCACAGAGTTGGAAAGTCGCGATTATGCAGTCCAAACAGTGGGCGGCTTTCGGGTAGCGAAAAAAGACTTGGAGCGTCGCTCGAGTAACCGTGCTTCGCTGTCGCGACAACGATCGTCGATACCGAGGAAATCGCAATGTCGTCAGTGTCGGTCGGGCGCTCGGATTCAACACGCGGAGCTTCGGACGTGGATGGATATCCCGGCTCGCCTTCAGGCGAGCCGAACGTGAGTTCGAAGTAGCGCTCCTGGATTGCGTCGACTATGAACTCGGTTCGGGTTGCGAATCCTCCAATTCCTTTCGAAATCAACCCGTCCATATCTCTGATAAGAGAGACTGGGATCGGGATCCTTACAATTCGTTGCTGCATTTCGCTCAACGGTATTCCGCCTTCGTCTGGTTAAGATGATATTAAAGTCCAGTTATTTGGAAAAGTCAAGACTGTATTTATAAAATTAACTAACCTTATTCATGAGAGTCTTGAAACGATAGTGAACGAGTCAGTCAGAAAGGTTGCGCGTCGTCTAGTGGCCGACGAAACTTGCATCTGCCGTAAGCCAAAGAACTGACGCAAGAATCGACGACAGCAGGGCAAAGGATGGATGCGGCGGCGCTCGCAAGGTCCATGTCTTGGCAGTTCAGAAGTGCCCGCCAAACAGATGTAGGCCACCTCCCTCGGCCCACAGCCAAGGTCGCTGGCGGCTGAGCGTCAAGGAGGTCCTGAAGGTCCGTCAAGCAGGTGTCGAAGGTCCGTCAAGGAGGTCCCGAAGGTCTTTTGTCCAGTAGGAACCGAACTAATACACCACTTGGTGGGCCGCCCGGGTCTCGATCCCGGCACCTTGGGATTAACGGGAACCTCCGCACGGTTCTCGTTCGCTACCCTCGCCGCATAAGTCGTGCCCTCGGGAATCGTCGAGCGACCGAATTGGACAACGCACATGTGGTTATCACGTCAATCGTTATGATCGTGACTCAGTCGCCCTGAGGAGAACTAAGTGAGACAAGACACGCTGACTTCCGACGACACCGTTATAGCGATCGAAGGGATTGAAGAGCTACTCGTCGAAGAGGTCTCCATCGACGGTCTTTGCGGTGTGTATTAAGTCGTGCCCTTAACGAAAACGGAAATTGCTTTCCGATACTTTCGATTCGAAGTGACCCATGTCGACTGAGCCATCTCTCCGAGACAGGTTCGAGCGGGGGCTAGCTGCCCCAATCTGTCTTACGTGGGAACTCACCTACGCCTGCAACCTCGCCTGCACGCACTGCCTTTCCTCTTCGGGACGGCGCGACCCGAGAGAACTTACGACACTCGAGGCAAAGAGTCTGATTGACGAGATCGCCGAAATGCAGATCTTCTATATCAATATCGGCGGCGGCGAGCCTATGGTTCGCCGAGACTTTTTCGAAATCGTCGAGCACGCCGTTTCTCAGCACGTTGGGGTCAAATTCTCAACCAACGGCACGCGAATCGACAAACGCGCGGCGAAGAAGCTCGCGAGCATTGATTATCTCGATATTCAGGTCTCAATCGATGGAGTTGATGCCGCAACGAGCGATCGCGTTCGGGGCATCGGCAGCTACGACGCGGCTCGCCGGGCGATGGACAACCTCAAAGAAGCCAATTTTGGGCAATTCAAGATATCGGTCGTGATGACCCGAGACAGCATCGAGCAACTCGACGAATTCGAGACGCTTGCCAAATACTACGATGCAGAACTTCGTCTCACACGACTTCGGCCCTCAGGCCGAGGGGTCGACACGTGGAATGAGCTTCACCCCACGCTGGAACAGAACAGGAAGCTCTACAAGTGGTTGATCCAGCGGCCGAACGTCTTGACGGGTGATTCATTTTTCCATCTCTCCGCGCTGGGGTCGCCACTAGAAGGACTCAACCTTTGTGGCGCAGGACGAGTTGTGTGCCTCATCGATCCCATTGGCGATGTCTACGCGTGCCCATTCGTCATTCACGACGAGTTTCTCGCGGGCAATGTTCGAGAGGCTGGCTTTGGCGAGGTGTGGACCAACAGTGAGTTGTTCACGTCGTTGCGCGAGCCCGGGAATCCAGGGGCCTGCGGGTCGTGTGGCTCGTACGACTCGTGTCGCGGGGGCTGCATGGCCGCCAAGTTCTTCACCGGACTCGAGATGAGCGACCCCGATCCGGAATGCGTCTTTGGCCACGGGGAGACGGCGCTCGCCGCAAAACTCGTAACCGTTCGACCGCACTCAATGCCTGACCACTCGAGGCGCGTCCCGGTTATCTTGTCTTCGCGATAGTGGGCTGCCCGGTTTTTATCACGAGAATCATTTCTTGAATCGACTTTCAAGACTCGAGGTACTAATCTCGCTTTGAGCGCGTGAAGTGTTTGAAAGCGCGTGCGGCCCGGGGGAGCTCGAGTGACGACAACGGATTTCGAACGGCCGCGGCTGCAGGTGTCGCACGTATCCAAGCGCTATGGCGCGGTGCAAGCGCTTGATGAGGTGAGTTTTGATCTTGCCGCAGGCGAGACGGTTGCGCTGCTGGGTGAAAACGGCGCGGGTAAGAGCACCATCGTGAAGATACTCTCAGGGCTCGTGGCTCCAGACGCCGGGGAGATTCGCCTCGATGGGGAGATACGGCACCTACGAAGCAGTCAGCAGTCTCAGTCGGCCGGCATCGCGGTCGTTCAACAGGAATACAGTTCGGTGCCGAACCTCACGGTGGCGGAGAATGTCTTCCTGGGCCAAGCGACATCTCCGCTGATATGGCGCCAGAGTGCCTTGGCGCGGGCCGCCGCTCCCTTGCTGAGCCGGGTGGGACTTGAGTACCTCGACCCACTAACTGAACTCCGGTCCCTGACGATCGCGGAACGTCAACTCGTTGAAATTGCGCGAGTTCTGGCCCGCGACGCGCAGGTGTTGATCTTCGACGAACCAACGGCTTCGCTGTCGGACGCCGAGATCGTCAAGGTGCTGACCGTCATCCGGTCGCTCGCCTCCGAAGGGCGCAGCATTATCTACGTGACGCACCGATTAAAGGAAGTCTTTGAAATCGGGGACCGCGTGGTGGTGTTTCGCGACGGACAGAGCGTGTCCGAAAAGCCCGTCAGCGAGGTGGACGCGGACGATCTGGTGACCATGATTCTGGGGAAGAAACTGAGCAACCTTTTTCCTAACCGCGGTCTGGTAAACGGTGACGTGCTGCTGAGCGTCAAGGGGCTCGTGACCCCTGGCCTGAAGGAAGCGGTGTCCTTTGACGTGCGTGCGGGCGAGATTCTTGGACTCACGGGCCAAATGGGCAGCGGGGCGGGACTGGTGGTGCAGGCTCTGGCCGGACGGCGTGCAGCTAGCTCGGGTGACGTCACGATGGCGGGAGAAAAACTCCGACTCAAGAATCGAAGAGATGGAATCCTCGACGGCATCGGGTACTGCTCGTCCGACCGACAGTTGGATGGAATGTTTCCGGGCCTCACTGTCGAGAAGAATCTCTCGTCGCCCTGGTTGAGGAGTATCAGCACCCGCGGCGTCTTGTCGGGTTCTCGCGAGCGCGAACTGGTGACGTCAGCGGCGAAAGGTCTCGCCATTAACACCGCACGGCTGTCTTCTCCCGCCAGTGTGTTGAGCGGCGGTAATCAGCAAAAGGTGGCGCTGGGTCGATGGGCGAGTGGAGATTCGAGGCTGCTTCTCGTCGAAGAACCCACCCGAGGTGTCGACGTGGGTGCGCGCTCCGAGATCTATCGCCGCCTTCGCGGTATGTGCGATCAGGGTATGGCCATCGTGGTGGCGTCGTCTGACACCTCGGAGATCAGTGGATTCTGTGACACGATCGGTAGTTTCTATCGCGGCCGGCTCACTGCGCTGCGGCCCCACGACGAGTGGACCGATGAGTCATTGCTGACCGAAGTCATGCGCGGCGGCGCGGCGGACCAGGATTAAATGACACTTATCAATCGGCGTTACGTCCTTGCACAGCGCCCCAGTGGCGACGTGCAGTCTTCCGACTTCCGCGTCGAAGAGTTGGCGGTAAGTCATGTTCCCGAGGGCCATGTAGTCGTTGAGGTGCACTATCTCTCGGTTGATCCCGCGATGCGCGGTTGGATGAACGACGTTCGTTCCTATATCGCACCGGTGGCGATCGATGAGGTGATGCGCGCGTTTGGTGCGGGAGTCGTAGTTCAGTCTGCTGCGCCTCATCTACCAGTCGGAACCGCCGTCAGCGGCACGCTAGGGGTGCAGCGCTACGCCACCGTGCCTGCGGACGAACTGGTCGCGATCGACTTGGGTCGCGCGCCGATGGTGGCGTACGTCAACGCGTTGGGCATAACAGGACTCTCAGCGTATTTCGGTCTGCTCGAGGTGGGTCGACCCGTGGCGGGCGAGACAGTGGTCGTTTCAGCCGCCGCCGGAGGGGTGGGAAGCCTCGTTGGTCAAATTGCGAAGATCAAAGGTTGCCGGGTCATTGGCATTGCCGGAGGTGAGGAAAAGTGCGCGTACCTGCGCGACGCTCTTGGATTTGACGCAACCATTGACTACAAGAGCGAAAAGGTGAGCGCCGCCCTTCGCCGCGAGTGCCCTCACGGTGTTGATGTGTACTTTGACAACGTGGGCGGACCGATGCTTGACGACGTGTTGGCCAATATTGCCCGGCACGCCCGCATCGTGATCTGCGGAGCGGTGTCCCAGTACAACAACGTGGGTGCCCCCTACGGCCCCAAGAACTATCTGTCGCTCCTCGTGAACCGAGCGTCGATGTCCGGCTTCATTGTCTTTGACTACGAGGAGCGCTATGCAGATGGCACTCGATGATCTGGCCGCGTGGCGTGAGAGCGGTGAACTAGTCACGAGCGAAGACGTCATGGACGGACTCGACCAGTTTCCTGAGGCGCTGAATCGGCTCTTTCGCGGCGACAAGACGGGAAAGTTGCTTCTTCGAACGTCTTCAATAGCTGGTTGAACTTTCAGTAATCACAAAAATTTTCAATAATTACTTGTATTAATGACTCATGGCAGTTAACATCGCCCCCAGCGAAGAGATTGCTTACGGGGGGGCGGAGATTCTGCGATCCGACGGTTTCTCTTAAAGTCCATAGGAGGACACAGAATGAAGATGCGAGTTCATCGCTTTACTGCAATGCGCGTGGTGACGATTGTGGCGTCGTTGGCCCTGGTGGCACCGATCGTGACCTCACTGTCGGGTTCGGCCTCGGCCGCCGCGGCCAAGCCAAACGGCAAGGGCAAGACCGTCGTGGTATTCATGCCGAACGACTCACTGGGGCCCTACATCACGGGTGACAGCAACGGCATCTCGAAGACCCTTCAGAGCTTTCACTTCAAGGTGGACGTGATCACTAACCAGTTCTCGCAGTCCCAGGAAGACCAGCAGGTCCAGGAGTACATCGGCACCGGCGCGAAGCCGGCGGCCTTCATCTACTGGCCGTCTGATGCTGCGTCGGGTATCAACGATGCTCGACTCCTGTCGCGAGTGGCACCCGTCATTCAGTTCAACCAAGGCGTTCTGCCCGCTGAGCAGCCCTACGTGAAGTTCTTCGTGGGCGACCTGGACGCCGTGAACGGCAAAGCCCTCGCGACCAGCCTGGAAGCCGCTCGTACCGCGCTGACCAAGTCGGGCGCCACGCTGCACAGCGCGGGTGGCAACCTGATCGTCTTCGACGGACCGGTCGGCTACGAGAGCAGCATCGACCGCTGGAATGCGTTCACGACCGCGACGTCCTCGAGCCCCTTCAACGTCGTGGGCACCACGAACAACACCACGGCGGCTGACGGTTACACCACCGGACTGAGCATTATCCCGACCGCCAAGACCCAGGGCATCGACTTTGTGTACGCCTACGACGGCGACATCGCCACGGGCGCGGTGAAAGCGTTGATCCAGGACGGTTACACGCCCGGTACCAACGTCTACGTCGTTGACGGCAACTGCACGTCGTCCCTGACTCCGTACACCACCGGTCAGATTTATGGCACGACCTTGCAGTCAGGTGTAATTGAAGGTATCGCCACTGCGGAGATGACGGCGAACTACCTCACGTCCAAGAAGGTGAAGAGCGGCTCCGAGTTGTTGCCCAGTAGCAAGACGCTGCCCACTTCGTTCCCGGCCGTGCCTTCTAAGATCAACGGCATCCCAACCCCCGTTGAGATCGGTGCTGCAGCGATCCAGTCCGCAAAACTGTGGGGCTACTCTGCAGCGGAACTCTGCGCCAACCTGTACCACAAGCAATAGTCAGTAGCTAGTCGGATCCGCGAAAGGAACACCGCAAGTCATGCGTGCCGCCGTCATCTCTGAGAGTCGCAAGATCGTTGTCCGCGACGTCGAAGAGGCCCCCGTGACGGACGGTCACGTACGACTGAAGGTGAGCCGATGCGGAATCTGCGGGTCAGATCTGCACATGCCAGAGATGACCGAACGTTTTCCCGCCGGCTCCATCATCGGCCACGAGATCGCCGGAACGATCTCGGAGGTCGGTGGCGGAGTCGAAGGGTGGGCAGTGGGCGACCGCGTCGCCGCGTACCACAGCGTTTCCTGTGGTCAGTGCGAGAACTGCCTGCTCGGCCACGAGTACATGTGCCTGAAGGCAGCGTCGCTGTCGCTGGGCCTGGGTGCAGTGGCCGGGGGATACGCCCAAAGTGTCGTGGCGCCGGTTCGTACTTTGTTTTCGGTACCCGATCACCTGACCGACGATCAAGCGGCTCTCGCCGAACCACTCGCGATCGGTATGCACGGCGTGAATAAGGCGCGAATTCAGCCCGACATCGCCACGGTGGTACTGGGCGCGGGGCCCATCGGGGCCATGACCGCGTTGGCCCTTCGCTTTAACGGACACGAGAAAGTCGTCGTCGTCGAACCCAATCCCAAGCGACGCGCCCTGATCGAGAAATTGGGCTTTGCGTCAGTCGGTTTGGACGACGTCGATGCCTCTGTCAAAAAGGCACTCGGTGGCGTTCGCCCCCAGGCGGTCATTGAGTGCTCGGGTAACACCCGCGCGGCATCCCTGGCCGTCGAACTCGTCGGCTACGAGGGTCGCGTGGTCCTCCAGGGTCGGCCCAGCAAACCGGTCGAAGTGTCCCAAGTCACCATCATGGTGAAAGAGGTTGAGGTAGTGGGTGCCGTCAGCTGCACGGAAACTGAATTCCAGCAGGCGATTGACCACATTGCCCAAGGGTCGGTTCCTTCGGCGGACTTGATCACCGATACGGTGGGACTTGACGACGTGGGTGCGATGTTTGATCAGTTACTTGATTCGGGCAACGGCCAACTCAAAGTCCTCGTTGCACCTGATTCCTAAGTCGAAGGAGACTTTCATGGGCCACATCATTGAGCTTGGCCACACCGGCATCATGGTGAACGACCTCACGACGTGCCGAGATTTCTACGCCAATATGTTGAGCCTCACGGTGACCGACGAGGACGACGAGCGCGGGCTCGTCTTCTTATCGTCGCGACCCGACGTCGAACACCACGAACTGGTGTTGCAAAAAGGTCGTGATCTGACCCAAGCGAGCACCGTGCAACAGATCTCTTGGCGCGTGGGATCGATCGAGGCCTTGCAGGAATACCACGCCCGATTGGTGGAGAACAATGTGACCATCGATCGCGTCGTGACCCATGGCAACGCCCTCGGCGTGTACTTCTTCGACCCCGAGGGAAATCGCAACGAGGTGTACGTACAGACCGGTCGCGAAGTTCGCCAACCATTTGCTCGGCCCATCGACGTGGACCAAGACGTCTCCAGCGTGTTGGCTGAATCGCAGCGTCTCGTTGACGAGTATGAAAACGCCTGATTCCGAGGTTGATGCGCCGATAGCGAGTTCGTCAGCGTCGGGCATTGGGCGAAGCGACTGGGAACGCCAGGCGACCGCGCGCACTGGGGCCGGCACTGTTTTTGATCCCTTCGCCACGTTCGCCCGATTGCGCAGCGAAGGACCGGTGCACGCGACGTCAATATCTGACCTCTTTGATGTTCCCGATCCCCTCGGTCACGTCTTTGGCGACCGGCCGCACTTTGCGACCATGGATTATGTGACGACCGCGGCGGTTCTTAACGACGCGACGCGATTTTCGAACGCCGGACTCAAGGTGATGAGTTCACAGGCCTACGGTCCCGTCTCATTCCAAGCATCCGACGGCGCTGAACACCGCCGGTACCGCCGGCTCGCTCAACCGGCATTTTCCAAGTACGGCATGGGACTCTGGAGCGACTCGCTCGGTCCGAGACTTGATGAGACTTATCGATGGATTCGTCGACGACAACGAGGGAAACCTCTATTTCTCGTACTGCGCCCAGTTTCCGGCCTTCGTCACGTCGAAGGCCATGGGTATCCCGGACGATGACTTTGAAACTTTCAGCCGTTGGGCGGCGATGTTGCAGACGGGCGCAGGGGCGCCGGAGGAACTCGCGGAGGTCAGTCGACTCGTGGTTGACTATCTGCTCGCCATCATCGCCGAGCGCCGAAAGGCTCCCGGCTCGGACCTCATCTCACAGCTGGTTAGTCGAGAGATCGTTGACGACGAAGGTTCGTACCTGCCCAGTGACGAACAGGTCTTGGGTCTCGTACGCAACATCATGCCCGCGGGAGTCGGGACGACGTATCGAACGCTGGGCATCATTCTCGTGGCGTTGTTGGAGCGACCGGCGCTGCTCGCTGAAGTGACCGAGAACCGCGAGATGGTTCGACCCGTCATCGAAGAGGCGCTCCGATGGAACCCGCCCGTCACCTGGATGTTGCGCGTCGCCGAGGATGACTGCGAACTCGAGGGCCACTTCGTTCCCAAGGGCGCCATCATCGAAGGCTGCATTGGCGCGGCGAATCGCGATCCCGACGTGTTCGAGAACCCAGACGACTTTGACCCGCATCGCCCGAGCCGTCCTAACTTAAGTTTCAGCGTCGGGCCGCACTTCTGTATTGGCGCCCAAGTCGGACGCATGGAGATTGACGTGTCGCTGAATCGACTCTTAGATCGATTGCCCCACTTGAGAGCTGATACCGCAGTTGAATCTCCGCAGATCACTGGTCTGATGTTTCGCATGCCGACCGGTGTGCCAGCAAGGTGGGGTTAACGATCTACAGCCGCGCCACTCCGCTAATGGAGTTCAATCTGCGCAGTGGCATGAATCTCTGAGGAAGTCGAGGACGAAACAGGTGTCGAGCAAGTGGTTCGAGTCGGTCGCGGAAGCGCAGCGCCGCGCCCAAAAACGTCTGCCGCCGTCTGTCTACAAGGCGCTGATCGCAGGTTCGGAGAAGGGTGTCACACTCGACGACAACGTTGACGCATTCTCCGAACTCGGATTTGCCCCGCACATTGTGGGCGCCGCCGCCGCCCGCGATCTCACAACGACGGTGATGGGTCAAGAGATCTCGATGCCGGTCGTGATCTCCCCGACCGGCGTACAGGCGGTGCACCCGGACGGTGAAGTCGCGGTCGCCCGGGCCTGTGCCTCGAGGGGAACAGCCACGGGACTGAGCTGCTTTGCCAGTAAGTCCATTGAAGACGTGGTCGCCGCGAATGCCAAGACCTTCTTCCAGTTGTATTGGATCGGGTCGCGCGACGAAATCGCCGAGCGGGTCGAACGGGCCCGCGCTGCGGGGGCCAAGGGAATGATCGTGACGTTGGACTGGTCCTTCTCGCACGGCCGTGACTGGGGGAGCCCCTCGATCCCCGAACGACTGAACGCGACGGCGCTTCGCCAATTCGCCCCGGAAGCCCTTCGCCATCCGCGCTGGACGTACGACTTCGTGCGAAGCGGTCACCTGCCGAATCTGACCGTTCCTAACATGTCGCGGCGCGGTGAAGAACCCGTTACCTTCTTTGAAGCGTACGGACAGTGGATGCAGACGGCACCACCTACGTGGGAAGACCTTGCTTGGTTGCGCGAACTATGGGACGCCCCGCTCATGCTCAAGGGCGTTACCCGCGTCGACGACGCCCGACGCGCGGTCGACGCGGGAGTCTCCGCGATTTCAGTGTCGAATCACGGCGGGAACAACCTCGACACCAGCCCCGCGACCATTCGCTCTCTGCCTGCCATCGCAAGTGCCGTCGGGGGAGAGATCGAAGTACTACTTGACGGCGGCGTCCGTCGAGGTAGCGACGTCGTCAAGGCGCTCGCTCTCGGTGCGCGTGCCGTGATGATCGGGCGTGCGTATCTGTGGGGCTTGGCCGCCGAAGGGGAAGCGGGCGTGGGCAACGTACTCGACATCCTGCGAGGGGGCATTGACTCGGCGTTGCGCGGACTCGGGCGCGACTCGGTGGCGGATTTGAGACCGGACGATGTCGTGGTGCCGGCGGGCTTCGCGCGCTAGTTCGTCTGACGCGATTTCGGCAAGAATCAGATTACGAAAATCAGAATTAAAATTGATTCTTACTTGACAAAACGATTATCGTGGACAAGACTGCGGGTAGTCAACCTTTAGATGGAGTGATCGAATGCGTGTCGCCAACCTCAATGATCGATTGAAACTCGTTGTCGACGGCGGACTCATCGACGTCGAAACGGCGTCCGGCGGGCGCTTCGGTTCGGACCCCCAAGAGGTCTTCGATCGCTGGGAGGAACTGCTGGAGTGGGGTTCGGGCGCCGTCGACGGAGAGATCGAACCGTACGACGAGTCCGAGCTTGGCCCGCCCGTGCCGCGGCCCCGGCAAGTGTTCGCGATCGCCCTTAACTACCGCTCGCACGTCGAAGAAGCGGGCCGGGCAGTGCCGACGTCTCCGGGTGTCTTTACGAAGTTTCCGTCGTGTCTCGTCGGGCCGCACGCGAGCATCTTCCTGCCCGAAGAGACCGTCGACTGGGAGGTCGAATTGGTCGTCGTGATGGGCAAGCGCGCACAGAACGTGTCCGAGGCTGACGCGTGGTCCTATGTCGCTGGCCTGACTGTGGGACAAGACATCTCTGAGCGTGTCCTGCAACTCGGCGGTACATTTCCTCAGTTGGCGCTGGCGAAGTCGATGCCGGGTTTCGGTCCGATCGGACCGTCCGTCGTGAGCGTGGACGAGTTCAAAAACCCCGATGACTTAGCACTGGACTGCACGTTGAACGGCGTGGTCGAACAGTCTGCGCGAACGTCAGACCTGGTATTCAGCGTACGAGAGCTGGTGTCACGCATCTCGCACTTGGTGCCACTGCTGCCCGGTGATCTCATCTTTACTGGCACGCCCGGTGGGGTGGGTGCTGGTCACGTGCCACCGTTCTATCTCAAAGACGGTGATGTGCTGGTGAGCACGATCGAGGGGATCGGTACCTTGCGTAACACGTTCACGACATCGAGTGCGGCCAAGGTCCTCGATCTCGCTGCAGCGGCCGACTAAGTCGCCGAATCAGACTTCTCTGGATTCAGCTCTGGATTGTCGGCAAAAACGGACTCCAGAACGCGAAATGCCTCGACGACCGACGGGTAGCCGACGTAGGACGACATGTGAATCAGCGCTTCGCCGAGTTCCTCGCGGGACCAGCCGTTGCGCATCGCGCCCACGAAGTGCAAGCCAAGCTCGTGAGACTTTCCGGCCGCCGTCAAAGCCGTGATGGTGATGAGGCTGCGATATTTTCTCGCCAATCCGTCGCGTGCCCATACCCCACCCCATCCCTCTTCGGCGAGATACTCCTGCCAGTTCAGAATCACGGGATCGGTCGTGACGTGCGCGGCTCGCGCTGCCATGTACTTAGGCCCGAGTACTTCAGCCCGTATGGCGCGCCCGCGCTCCAATCGAGATTCATCCACGTGAGTCACCTTTCTTCCACCACGCGCGTCGCGCGTTGGTCATGTCTTGACGAAGCCGCCCGCGTCGACGGGCAAACTCACCCCGGTTAAGAATCGAGCAGCTTCCGAACACAGAAAGAGGACTGCGTCGCTCACGTCACTGCTCTGGACGTAGGGGACGGGCATCAAATTGAGCGTCGAGAAGCCCTCGGTTACATCGGCCTCCGTGGGGTTCTCGAGGTCAGGTCGGAAACGTCGATACACGCCCTCGTTCAGCAACATCGGGGTGGCGACGTTGGTCGGATTGACCGAATTGACCCGGATCGAATAGGGGGCGAGCTCGTTGGCGAGCGACTTCATCATGCCGATGATCGCGTGCTTGCTCGCAATATAGGCAATGGCGTTTCGTTGACCTTGCATGCCCGCGAGCGAAGCGGTGATGATGATTGAGCCACCATTGTCGGCTTCGATCATGTGGGGAACTGTCGCTTTGATCGTGTTCCATACGCCCGTTTGATTGACGTCAATTACGTCTTGCCACTGAGTGGGTGTTAACTCCCAGGCCTTCGCCAGCGAAATGATGCCCGCGTTGGCGCAGACTATGTCGAGGTGACCGAGCTGTTGCAGGCCCTGGGCCACCGCACGCTGCAATTGACCGAGGTCTCGCACGTCGGCCTTGAGCGCAACGATGCGCCGGCCGGTACCTTGAACGAGCCGCTCGGTTTCTTCTAGGTCTTCTGGCGTCGCGAGGTCATAGTCGACGGTCGCGATGTTCTCGCAGATATCGAGGGCGATGACGTCTGCGCCTTCGCGGGCGAAGGCGACGGCGTGCGAGCGACCTTGGCCTCGCGCGGCCCCCGTAATCAGCACCACTTTTCCGTCGAAACGTCCCATGCATCGTCCTTAGTGTTCACATCGCCGAGGGGCCCAATGGTAACAATAGTCAACTCTCAGAGTCAGATTTGATAGTTTGTGATAGGTTCGTTCATGGAATCCGCGGGTCGAGAGTTCAATTTCGATTCGTCTGGCGCGGAAGTTTCGCAGTGATTCGAGGGGGATACAGGTGAGTTCACAGTCGACTTCCAACCTAGACCCCGTCGTGAGCGCACCCCTTGACGGCGCCGTGGAAGAAGGTCTCGCGTCAGTTCCCCCGATCCGTCGGGCCCTGTCGAAGTTGCGTGGTTCGTACCTGCTCGAGCTCGGCGTCCTCGTCCTGACTGCCGTGATTATCGCCTTCTTTACTCCGGGCTTTCTCTCGGTGGGCAATATGCGGGCCATTCTGGAAAGTGCGTCGATCACCGGAATCGTGGCAGTCACGGCGACAATGGTGACGCTCTCCGGCAACTTTTTCTCGTTGAGCACGGCCCAGTCCGCGATCTTTGGGGCGATCTTCTTTGCGGCGATGATTGGTCACGGCTGGAACGTGCCGCTCGCCATCGTGATCGTGGTGGTTGCGGTGACGGGCAGTGGGGTCGTGCAGGGCTTAGTTGTTGCGGCGGGTCTGAACCCGATCATTACGACACTCGCCGCGGGCTCGATCATTTTGGGTGGCGTCGAGGCGATCACCCATAACACCAGCGTCTCGATGAGCACGCAGTCGGTCGGTTGGCTTGGCATCGATCAAGTGGCGGGCGTACCAGTGGCGGTGATGTTTTTTGTCGGGGTGACTGTGGTCATGACGTGGATTTCGGCCAAGACCGTGCTCGGACGTCAGACACTGCTGTCGGGCGCAAACCGACGGACGGCTGAGATCAGCGGAATATCGATATCTCGCGTCACGATTTGGGCCTTCGCCATCGCGGGCTTTGGCGCGGGATTGGCCGGCATTCTCACGGCGTCAGAGATCGGAACCGCCAATACGACGTTCTTTGGAACGATGACCTTCGACGTCGTAGCGGCAATCCTTGTGGGTGGTACGGCCATTCAAGGGGGCCACGGATCTCCCTTTCGGTCCGCCTACGGCGCCCTGTTCATTGCCGTCATCAACAGTGCCATGTTGCTGCACCAGTTCTCGGGCGGCGCGCAACAAGCGCTGGAGGGAGCGCTCGTGCTGGCCATCATTATCTTCTTGCAGTCACCCGTGCTACGAAGCTTGAGGACTCGTCGCCGATGAACCGGCGACTTCGCCTGTTCGGGCGTAACTACGGTCTCCAGATCGTCGTACTCGCCGGGGTCTGGATCGGCTTTTTCATCACGACTCCCGGATTTAGGGGACTCGCTGGACTCTACGGAGTGGTGGAAGGTTTCGCCTTACTCGGACTCGTCGCGGTGGGTCTCTCGGTCACGATTTTTGCGGGGAGCTCGATCTGTCGGTGAGCGCGATGGCCGGATTGGCGGGAGTGCTGGCGATTCGCGTGGCGGGGCTGGGACTCATCCCCACACTCCTGATTGCGATGGGGATCGGGGCTGTGATCGGGATGGTCCAAGGGGCACTCATCCACCGACTGATGATCAACTCCATGGTCTTCACCATTGGCAGTCAGATCCTGCTGGGTGGTCTCGCGTTCGTGTTTGCGGGTACCGCCGACTTGCCCCTCCAAAATCTCAACGTCTCCAACTTTCTGCTCGACCGGTGGTCATTTCTTGCACCGGACAGCGCACTCAGTTTGATTTTCTTCGTCTTGATTTGGCTGTTCGTGTCCTTCACCCGACGCGGCCGTGAGATACAAGCAGTGGGTGGGGGACGGCGCGAGGCGATCTCCGCCGGCGTTCCCGTGGGCCGCGTGATCATCTTGGTCTTTGCGGTGTCGGCGGCGTGCGCGGCGCTCGCGGGAGCCGTGTCATCCATCAAAGGCGGTGGAGCATCACCCAACGGATTCTCCGATCTGTTGTTGAACGCGCCGGCGGCGATTCTGATCGGCGGTGTGAGCTTGCAAGACGGTCGAGGCAGCGTGTTGAACGTGTTCCTCGGCGTCGGCATACTCTCGGCGGTCACCGCGGGACTGGGGGATCGCAGCGTGGAGTCCGACGTGGTCAACCTGGTGATCGGCATCTTATTGCTGGTCGTGGTGATCGCTCAGTTCGCTATCGAGCGACGTGGGGCCTCTCGGCCTCGTGGGCGCCCACCCGCGTGGAACATCAAGCAACTCACGGCCGGCAAGAGCACGTCGCAAGCATGAAAACCATCTCATCAAAGGAGCACGGCATGAAATATGAAGCACTCGATATCGGCGCGGCGCGAAACGCCATTGAAAACTTGCTGTACGAGTACGCCGCGCTCGCGAACGATCTCGATGCGAAGGGTATCGGCGAGTTATTGAGCGTGGCCACCTTGCGCTCGACGGCGGGAGTCGAGGTACACGGTGGCGACGAGATCGCCGCGCACCTCGGCTCACTCTTTGAGACTGCACAAATGAGTCGACACATGATGACCAATATTCAGATCGACCTCGCGGATGATGGACTCTCGGCGACGACCGTCTGCCTCTACAACAAGTGGGTCATTGAGGATCGACCGCGCCTCGATGCGGCCGGTCGCTATGAGAGCTCCTTTGTGGTCGACGCGGGTCAATGGCGCTTCGCCTCCCACCTCGTCGACAGTCGATGGCGCGAGAAGGCGCATTAATAAAGTGCAGTTAATTTCTTACCATCGTGGTGAGATTTATTTATCGTGGGTAGTATAAATTCATGGCAAAACGTGGCGATGCAGAGACTCTGGTTCACGACGTATATCAGCAGATGCGAGGGGAGATCCTGAGTGGCGTGCTGGAGCCGGGCGGACGCCTGAAGCCCGCTGAGCTGTGCCTTCGCTTTGGTGTCAGTACCGGGGTGATTCGAGAAGCCCTCACCATGCTCGCCGAGCAGCACCTGGTGCGCGGCGAGCGAAACAAGGGCTTTCAGGTCGTCACCCTCTCGATGGACGAACTTCGCCAACTCACCATCGCCCGCAAGGTCAATGAGTGCGGGGCGCTCCGCGAATCCATTGAGCGTGGTGACGTCAGTTGGGAGAGCGAAGTGATGGCGGCGCACCACCTGCTCGTCAAGACCCCGGTCTACCCCTACGACGACCCCGAGCACACGAACGAAGAGTTCGCCGCGGCCCACGAACGCTTCCACTTCACGTTGCTGCAGGCTTGCGCCAATCCGTATCTCATGGACATCTGTCATCGGCTCTATGACGCCTCGGAGATGTATCGACGCTGGTCGGCCACCGGCGGTACCGGACGACGAAACGTACACGCCGAGCACCGCGGCATCATGGAAGCGGCCCTCGCTCGCGACGTTGACTCGGCGGTTGAACGTTACGAGCAGCACATTGAACGCACGGCGTCGGCGCTCGAGAAGCGCCTGTCAGCCTGAGCGGACTTCCAACTAACTGACCATCACGAGGCTCGTTGCGTGTCTCCGCTTCTTGTCGATATTTTCAAATATCCCGAGCAGAGTTGACTCCTTGCGCGTTGTTGGCTAGTGTCGAGTCGATAAGCGACACACTGGCGATCAGTCACTGAGAACTTCGGGGTTGACATGGGGGAAAGACGGAAGAGACGCATGAGCGTCGAGGGGTGGATAGATCCAATATTCGCCCCGGGCTTCTATATCGCTCCGGTAGGGAGACTCATCTGCGATACCGACGAACCCTTCAGCGACGATCACATTGACTGGGCCGAAGTAGCCGACTTCCTGAATCACTAACGACCGAACGCATTTCTGAACGACGACCAACCGAGGAGCATCATGGCGGGAAAACTTGAAGGCCGGGTCGCCTTCATCACCGGGGTGGCACGGGGCCAAGGTAGGTCACACGCCTTGCGTCTGGCATCGGAGGGTGCCGACATCATCGGCATCGACAACTGCGCCGACATTGCAACGGTGAGGTATCCGGGCGCAACCGAAGAGCAACTCTCCGAAACGATCGCGATGGTTAAAGAGCTCGGACGCGACATCTACGCCGTCAAGGGTGATGTGCGAAGTATCGACGACATGCAAAGTGTGGTGGAGACTGGTGTCGAACGATTCGGCCGCCTTGACACGGTGATCGCGAACGCCGGGATTGTCGTCTCAGCCCCCACGTGGGAGATGACCGAACAACAGTGGAACGACGTCATCGACATCAACCTCACGGGAGTGTTCCACACTGTTAAGGCCGCCGTGCCATCAATGATCGAGGCTGGCAATGGAGGCTCGATCATGTTTATTAGCTCTATCGCCGGAATGAAAGGGTACCGAAATCTGGCGAACTATACCTCGGCGAAGCACGGGATCGTTGGGCTGATGCGCACGCTCGCCAATGAAGTGGCGCCCTATGCGATTCGCGTAAACACGATTCACCCAACCAACATCGAGACCGACATGATCTTGAATGACGGGGCATACAAGACCTTCGCGCCGCACTTGGAGCACCCCACAAAAGAGGACGCCATGGAGGGGTTCGCAGCGATCAATCTGCTTCCCGTTCCCTACATTGACCCTTCGGAGATCTCAAACGCCGTTTTGTGGCTGGCGTCCGACGAATCGCGTTACGTGACAGGGATACAACTTCCCGTCGATGCCGGAGTCTTTGTCAAGACCTGAGACGACCGGGTGCTTGAAGCTGAAAGAGAGGGATTGTCGTGTGCAACGTACAAGGTTTCTTCCACGTCGGAGTTACGGTCAGCGATATGGATCGATCAGTGATCTTTTATCGAGACGGACTCGGGCTTGAGTATGACTGGGAAAAGATCGGTGTTGAGGACCATATTCGAACTCTCATTAACCTCAATTTTGAGTCGCTGAAGAACGTCTTCTTGAAGATTCCCGGCGGAGGCGTCGTTGAGCTTCTTGAGTATCGGGGGATAGAGCGATTCTCCGCGGCGTCGCGTCCGTGTGACCCGGGCTCGGCGCATATGTGCCTCTACGTGGACGACATTGATGCCGCCACCGCACGGGCGAGGGAGTTTGGCGGGGTGTCTCGTTCGAAGGACCCCGTGTTGAGTCCCGTCGGACCCACCAAGGGGATGAAGGTCATCTACATCGCCGACCCCGACGGATTCATCGTCGAGTTGCTGCAGCGTCCGCTGGTCGCGTGATGACGCCGGATGAGTCTCCGCCGCCCCACATCGGCAGTGGAGAGATTATTAATTATCCTATTAAGAGTTGACTACTGGCCGTATTAATGGTACTTTCCTCTAAGAGCGCGAGCGCCCTTCCATCTTGAATGAGGGTGTCTCGGCGGGTTAAGGGGGAGTGCGATGGTGGCGGAATCGAAGGTCCACATCCTTGACTGTGGCTCGATGAGCACCGACCTCACCGGTCTCTTGCTGAAGCCCGGTCGAACGATCCGCTCGCGCTACGAAAAGGATCGGTTGACCGAGTGGTACGCCTCTCCGACGCACTGCGTGCTCGTAGAAACCCCCGAAGGTCGCCTGCTCTGGGATACCAGTTGCCCGCGAGACTGGGAAGAGCGCTGGCCCCAGGGTGCCCAGGACTACTGCCCCTATGACCAGGTCAGCGACGACGAGTACTTCGACGCGCGACTTCACCAGCTCGGACTCGAACTCGGTGACATCGATTTTGTTGTGCTGTCGCATCTGCACGCCGACCATTCCGGCAACGTTCGCATGTTCGAGAACACCGACGCGCGTCTGATCTGTTCCCAGGCGGAACACGATTTTGCGTTTGGCTTTGATGGTCCATTCAACGGAGCTCACGTGAAGTCGGACTACGAGGGCCTCACTTTTGAGACGATCGAGGGGGACGAAGAGTTTCTACCGGGAGTCACCTTCATTCAAGCTCCCGGACACACGGTTGGCACGATGGCGATGCAGGTGGATCTTCCTAACACCGGGGCGATGCTCTTCACCTCGGACGCTATTTACATGGGTGACAGTTACGGTCCTCCGACAGCCCCACCCGCCATCGTTGACGACCTTCCTACCTGGTACGCCAGCGTGGAGAAGATTCGACGAGGGGCCGAGGTGAACAACGCGATGCTCATATTCGGCCACGACTCACCACAGATGCGTACACTGCGCCGCTCGCCCGAAGGCTTCTACGACTAATGCCGCTCTATGAATACCGCTGCGCCAACGAGCATCTATTCGAAAGGCTGCTCGCTGTCGGTTCCGCGTCGCCTGCGTGCCCCGCGTGCGGGCAACGCGGTCACCGGCGACAGTCTGGCGTCGCGCTGATGGGACGCGCAGCCGTCGGGCGACCTCTCTCCATGATGCCGCAAACCTGGCGGTCAACGGGAGGCGGGGACCGCGAGTACGTCACGGCGCTCCGTCGAGAGGCCGAACAGCGGGTTTCCCTTGAGACTCGAAATCCTGAACTGGCGAGCGAGACGCGTCACGTTCTGGCGCACGAGGGCAAGTATGCGCACGCTCCGCTTTACCACGGAGAGTCAATCGTGCATCGCCACGACGCTGCACATGATCACGGAACATCGATCACGACAAGAGGAGAGTTATGACTGGCAGAGTAGAAGGCAAGGTGGCTCTCATTACTGGGGCCGCACGGGGACAGGGTCGCTCCCACGCGATTCGTTTGGCCGCCGAAGGCGCGAACATCATCGCCATCGACGCTTGCACTGATGTCGGTACGACGGCGTATCCGATGGCCACCGTCGCTGACCTCGACGAGACCGTGGATCTCGTTAAGCAAACTGGTCAAGGTATCGTCGCCGTGCGAGCGGACGTTCGAGACATCGCCGCGATGCAGGCTGCCGTGGCCGAGGGGGTGGCCGCATTCGGACGTCTCGACACGGTCGTCGCCAACGCTGGCATCTGCGTCTCGGGGCCCCCGACGTGGGAAATGTCAGAAGAGCAGTGGCAAGACGTCATTGACATCAATCTCACGGGCGTGTGGCACACAGCCAAGGCCACTGCGCCTGCGATGATCGCAGCGGCCAACGGCGGCTCCATGATGTTTATTAGCTCGATCGCGGGAATGAAGGGCTATCAGCATCTCGCCAGTTACGTGTCGGCCAAGCACGCGATCGTGGGGCTGATGAGGGCAATGGCCAACGAATTGGCGCCACACGGCATTCGCGTGAACACGGTGCACCCCACGAATACCGCGACACCGATGATCTTCAATGACGCGGCGTACAAGACGTTCGCACCGCACTTGGATCACCCGACACAAGAAGATGCACTTGACGGATACGCCGCGATCAATCTATTCCCGGTTCCCTGGATTGAGCCAGCAGAAATCAGCAACGCGGTGCTCTGGCTGGCATCGGACGAGTCGCGCTACGTCACCGGGATTCAACTGCCCGTTGACGCCGGCGTGTTTGTGAAGACCTGATCCACACAAGAGAGAAAGCCAGAGGAGGGGTACGTACGGTGGTAGGTCGTCTTGAGGGCAAGGTTGCATTTATCTCCGGGGCCGGGCGCGGCCAGGGTCGCGAGCACGCGATTCGTTTCGCGGGCGAAGGGGCGGACCTCATCGTCACCGACATCTGTGCGCCAATGGAGTCGCTCAACTATCCGTTGTCGACTCCGGAGCATCTCGAAGAGACCGCGTCGCTCGCTCGCGCTGCGGGAGCGCAGGTGGTGTCGGTCGTCGCTGATGTCCGAGATCAAGGAGCGCTCGATGCCGCCGTACAGCGGGGAGTCGCGGAACTTGGTCGACTTGACATCGTCGTGGCGAACGCGGGCATTGTCCTCGGCGGTGTGGCGTGGGAGATCAGCGAGCGCGACTGGCAAGATGTCGTTGATGTCAACCTGACAGGGGTGTGGCACACGGTGAAGGCCACGGTGCCATCGATGATTGCTTCAGACAACGGTGGATCGATCACGCTGATTGGTTCGCTCGCGGGCATGCGCGGGATCAGAAACGCCGCTGCGTACGTGGTAGCCAAGCATGGTTTGGTGGGCTTGATGAGAACGCTGGCCAATGAGTTGGCACCCCATGCGATCCGGGTGAACACGGTGAATCCCACCAATGTGGCCTCGGACATGTTGCTGAGTGACGCCAACTACAAACTCTTTCGACCCGACCTGGAGAATCCCACCAAAGAGGACGCGATTCCCGCGTTCACAGCGCTCAACCTCATTCCCGTCCCATGGCTTGAGCCCTCCGACGTCAGCAACGCAATTCTCTGGCTGGCCTCCGACGAGGCTCGATACGTGACCGGTGTCAGCTTGCCGGTGGACGCCGGCGGTTACGTGCGAACGTGAGCGCTCCCGTAACCGCGGGCGCCTTGGGACTTTCGAAGGGTGATCACGCGTGCGCATCGCAGTAATCGGCCCTGGCAAGATCGGTGCAACGGTGGCGACCGGGCTCGCACGCGCGGGCCACACGGTCGCCATCGCCGGATCTCGGTCACCGGCCGAACTCGAAGTCCTCGCCCGGACCTTGGGGGTCGCGGAGAGTGGGTCTGTGACCCACTGCGTGGAAGCGATCGGATGTCGTCGTTGTCTCCATCCCCTTCGGTCGGCACGTCGCTCTGCCCGCGGCGCCCTTCGCAGGTCGAGTCGTGATCGACGCCATGAATTACTGGGTCTCTCGCGATGGCGCTGACCAACGCCTCGAAAGCGGGGACCTTACGTCGAGCGAGCTAGTCCAGGCCTACCTGTCGGAGTCAAAGGTCGTGAAGGGGCTCAACACAATGAAGTGGGAAACGTTGCGCGACGGTGGACGAAGGAAGGGTGATCCTGAGCGCCTCATTATTCCGCTATCGGGAGATGACCCTGGCGCAGTTTGTGTTGCGGCGGAACTGGTTGATGATCTCGGTTTCGACTCCGTTAACGTCGGACCCCTTCGAACCGGCGGTCTGCTCCAGCAGCCAGAGGGTCGACTGCACGGAATACTCGTCACGTCGTCGGGATGGAGTGATTTGTTCTCGACGAAGATCAATGAGTAGCGCCCGATGAGGGCACATGCGGTGGCCAGCACCGTGCACTCGAGTCCTTTTCCGAGCGTTGAAATTCCCGAAGGCTCGATCACGGACTTCGCGTTTCGTCACGCAGTACGACTGGGAAACAAGCCGGCGATCATTGACGCGAGTTTGGATACGGGTCTCACCTACGCCGAGCTGAGCAGGGGGGCTGCAGCGCTAGCGAGTGGCCTGACCAAATGGGGTCTGGGTCGCGGAGACGTTGTTGCGATCCTCGCCCCGAACATCATTGAGTACCCGCTGATCTTTCACGGGGTCGCGATTGGCGGCGGGACCCTCACGACTCTGAATCCTCTTTACACCGCGGGAGAGATTCGCGAGCAGTTGAACGCATCTGGCGCGGAAATCCTCTTTACAGTTCCTGGTCTGCTTGACAAGGCGCGCGAGGCCGCCCTCTTCACCGCAGTTCGCGATGTGGTCGTCGTAGGCGCCAACGACGAGTCCGAAGGAATCGTGCCGTGGTCGACGATGTTCCACGACGTCGCGGATCTGGGCCGTGGCAATCAATCAAGTTGATGATCTAGTCGCGTTGCCGTATTCCAGCGGTACGACCGGGCTTCCCAAGGGAGTGATGCTCACGCATCGAAATCTTCTTGCGAACCTGGCCGCGGTCGATGCCGTCGTTCCCCTTCGGGAGGATGACGTTGTGCTCGCGGTACTGCCCTTCTTTCACATCTATGGATTGAACGTGATCATGAATCCAGCGCTCGCTGTCGGGGCGACCATGGTCGTGATGCAACGCTTTGACCTCGAAACGTACCTCAAGACCATCGAAGATCGCGGCGTCACCGTGCTTTTTGCTGCGCCGCCCATGGTGCTCGCACTCGCGCAATCCCCGCTAGTGGAAGCGTTCGATCTTTCGACTGTTCGTTGGCTCATGTCCTCGGCGGCGCCGCTCGACGCGACGACGGCGCGCAGCGCTCAAGAACGCTTGGGCTGCACCGTCTTTCAGGCGTACGGCATGACGGAGGCTTCGCCTGGTGTCTTTGCCAACCGTCCAGAGGATCCCGGTCCGATCGATTCGGTCGGGCGTCTCGTGCCAGGACTCACGTGCCGGATCGTCGATCCGAGCACTGGGCTTGACCTTGGGGCAAACCTAGACGGAGAAATACTGATTCGCGGTCCCCAAATCATGAAGGGGTATCTCAACAACGAGGAATCCACCCGCGCGTCGTTCGACGAACTCGGTTACTACCGAAGTGGCGACATCGGTCACGTTGACAACCAAGGACGTTGGTACATCGTTGATCGGGTGAAGGAACTCATCAAGTACAAGGGATATCAAGTGGCGCCGGCTCAACTCGAGGCCATCTTGCTCTCTCACCCCAATGTCGCAGATGCCGCCGTTGTGGGAGTCCCGGCCGGAGATGACGGAGAGTGTCCGAAAGCGTACGTCGTCTGCAACTCGCCGGTCGATTCTGGCGAATTGATCGACTTCGTGTCGACTCAGGTTGCGCCGTATAAGCGCATTCGCTCCGTTGAGTTCATTTCAGAGATTCCTCGGTCGGCCACGGGAAAGATTCTTCGTCGCGTACTCAGAGATCGTGTTGACAGTTCTGACAACTCGAATCTCGGTGATCACGGTCACTCGTAAGTCCACGTGTAGGGACAAAAGCATTCAGATCCGGGTTGAAATGGGCCGACGGGGCCTCGATCGCGGCACCTGGGGTGTACCTGAGTATTCCAGACTCGCACGCCGCTTGTCGAAGAGGATCCGTTCGTAGGGGGTCTGAAGGCGCGGCTTTCGGTTCGGTGCTCGATCTGGCTGCTACTGCCGGGGCGGTCCCGAAGCGACGTACTCAGCCACCTCGTTAAAGACCAGGCCGAACGGTCCCGGCCCCGTGAGAAACCAGGTGACTCCCGCGGCCGCCCACTGCTCGTAACGCTCGTCCGATCGGTACACCATGTTCTCGTCGCGTTGGCCCCAGAGCGCGATGTCGAAATGCTCGAGGTCAGCGCCGCCGTAATCAACCTCGTCTTGAGCTCATCAATATGCTCGGGCTCCGTCATTTGGATAACCATCATCCCTTGGTGTTGGGCGGCTCGCCGAATGGGCGCCGGATTGGGCCACCGACCGGCTGTCCAAATCGGAATGCCACCTGAGCGAAAGGCAGTCGGATGAAATGCCACGTCCTTAGCCTGGAAGAACTCGCCGTCGATGTTCACCTTCGCCCCGGAGACTAAGCCTTGAAAGATCGAGATGGCCTCGTCGGCGGCGCGACCGCGTTCGACGACGTTGGTCAATTCGCCGAAGCAGGCGAGCTCGCCGTCGGGATAGTCATCGCCGATACCGAAACCCATCACGAGGCGACCTTGAGAGAGGTGGTCGAGGGTGACGGCCTGACGTGCCACCACTTGAGGGCGGCGCCGAATTATGGGTGTCACCATTGGCCCGAGCGTGATACGCGAGGTTCGCGCGGCCATCACCGCCAAGCAAACGTAGGGATCTGCGATATCGCGCACCTGCGGGGCATAGCGAATGTGGTCCCACACAAAAAAGCCATCCCATCCCGACTCCTCTGCCAGTACGGCCAGGTCGGACATCCGTTCGGCGCTGGCGAGGCCGTCGAATGCGGGGAGGAAGAGCCCGTGTTTCATATAACCGCCAGTCGCAATCCCTGTCTCGATTCTTATCAAACCGAGATACGGAAGGTGTCTGAAACGGGCGTCGAATACCTATCTGACGCGGGAAACTAGCGCCGTCACACGGGTGGCGCCGACACATACGCTCGCTGAAAGACACACTTACATTCCAAAGAGATGGTGAGGCAGCATGACGGTGAAACTCGGAATTCTGGCCCTGCTCGAGGCCAAGCCCGGCAAGGGAGAAGAACTTGGTGCGTTCCTCGAAGGCGGGCGAGCGTTGGCGGTCGCGGAAAAAGACACGGTGACGTGGTACGCCTTCAAAATCAGCGAGACCGAATACGGCATCTTCGACTCCTTTGAGACCGAGGATGGCCGCCAGGCCCATCTGAATGGCGAGATTCCCACCGCTCTGGGTCAAGTCGCAAGCGAACTGTTGGCAAAAGACCCCGACATTCGGACGGTCGACATCGTCGCCGTGAAGTAGTCCAAGAGGCTCGTGAGTGAACTCCCTGGGCGAGGCAATCGCCTCGTCACCGTCGTTGGCTCGGCGCAGATCAACGAGCAGGACCCTCGTTGGGACGGGGCCTTCGACCTCGGTCGACAACTGGCCGAGGCCGACTGGACTGTAGTCACGGGTGGGTATCGCGGCCTGATGGCCGCCGCCGCACGAGGAGCGAAGTCTGTTGGCGGCGCTACCGTGGGCCTGCCAATGTCATCGTGGACTCACCTCGCACCCGACGAGTCTCACGACGAGCTTTGGTGGTGCGAGAACTTCTCAGCCCGCGCGACCCATATTCTCTCGAGCCATGCCGTTGTCGTTCTCGACGGCGGCGTTGGCACTCTGTCCGAGCTGGCCATCGTGTGGAGTACGGCTCAAACCGAGAGTACGTCTCCGTCACTTTTTCTCGTTGGCGATATCTGGCGCCGCCTCTATCCCATCCTTACGAGCACTCTTTTGGTCTCGACTGAAGACGCCGCGGTACCTACTGTGGTCTCGACAAACGCCGAGGTCGTTAGTCATCTCGCGGCGAATGTCCCGCGACGGAGCGGAAGCGGCCCACGCGGATAGAACCGCGTCTCCTTGTGACTTCGATACCAGGTGCATGGTAGACTTATGGTATGAGAACAACCATCGATAAGGCGGGTCGTCTCGTCGTTCCGAAAGTGCTTCGGGATCGGCTAGGACTTCGTTCCAGGGGAAGTTGAGATCACTGCTGAGGGTGCCTCACTTCGAGTCGAGCCCGTCTTCGATGACGCGCTGGTAGAGAAGGACGGTCGACTCATCATACCAGCCGCTCACTCCACGGTCACTGACGAGTTTGTTCGAGAGTTGAGGGATGCCGACCGCAAGTAGCGAAGTGGACATTCTTGTGGATACGAGCGTGGCGGTCGCTGTTGTCGTCGAGGATCACGAGCACCACGGAGCCACGTTGCAGGCCATCGGAAATCGCAGCTTGGGACTGGCGGGTCACGCCGCGTTCGAGACTTTCTCGGTCCTAACTCGATTGCCCCCGCCTGCTCGTCGATCACCCGAAACCGTCCTGCGCCTCCTCAAGGCGAATTTCTCGTCGATCGAGTTCCTCTCAGCCCCCGGTGCCGAAGCGCTTCTGCCAGAACTCGCGAACTTCGGCATCGCCGGCGGATCGGTCTGCGACGCGCTGGTTGGAGCATCAGCAGTCGAGAGCGGCCTGGTTCTACTTACGCGCGACGCACGAGCCATACCGGTGTATCGGGCGCTCCAAGTCGACATCGAAGTGATTC
>CAWBQX010000007.1:0-40184 GCA_963791015.1 uncultured Acidimicrobiaceae bacterium
TGGACCAGCCCGGGACTGGCGACGGCGGGGGAATGAACGTCTACGTTCGCGAACTCTCAGTGCTTTTGCTCGCCTCGGACACGAGGTTGACGTCTATACCCGTCGCGACAACCTCTTCGTCAAGGACACAGTGTTCGTGGAGCCGGGGTTTCGCGTTTCACCACGTGTTGGCAGGCCCGCCACTCCGTGGAGCGTGAGGAGTTAGCCGACCACGTGGGCGAGTTCACCGACACGGTCGCCCTGCTCTTTGAGCGCGATGGCGTTCCTGATGCGTTGCACGCCAACTACTGGTTGAGCGGGTTGGCTGGGCATCGACTGAAGCACGAACTCGACATCCCCTTGATCATGACCTTTCACACGCTTGAGCGCGTGAAGGCCGACACCTTTCAGGCGGAGTCAGATGACCGCGTTTTCAGGAGGCGGCCCTGATTACCTGCTCCGACGCGATTCTGGCCAGCTGCGACGTCGAGGCCGAACAGTTCGTGCGGCTCTATAACGCTGATCCATCTCGCGTGCACATCGTGCCCTTCGGTGTCGAGCACGCCTACTTCGCACCGGGTTACCGGCCTCAGGCGCGCCGCGCGCTTGGCCTGGACGAAAAGTCGAATCTGCTGCTGTACGTCGGTCGCCTCCAGAAGCTCAAAGGAGCCGACCTCGCACTCGAAACGTTGATTGAGTTGCGCCGTCGTGGCCGACCGGCGTCGCTGGCGATCGTCGGGGGGCCGTCGTTCCCGAGGGACGCTCGACGTTGGCCCAGCTTCACGAGCGCGTCGCCGAGGCCGATGTGATTCATGACGTGCGCTTCGTCGCGCCCCAGGGTCACCGGCAGCTCTCGTCCTGGATGCGTGCTGCGGACGCGACACTCGTTCCGTCGCGCGCCGAGAGTTTCGGGCTCGTGGCGCTTGAGTCATCGGCGTGCGGGACGCCGGTCGTGGCGAGTGGCGTCGGTGGCCTCACGACGCTAATCGATGAGGGCGTCACCGGGTATCTCTTGCCCGAACGCGACGCGTCGGCCTGGGCTGACGCGGTGGAACGCGTTCTCGACAGCGAAGATCCCATGGCCATGTGAATGCGGGGGTGCTGAAGGCGCGCGGATATACCTGGAGGCGCGCGGGCGGTGCTCGCGGGGTGACCGAGGTGCTCGCCTCGGCGAGTCTCGCGCACTGCTAGGTGACGCGCGCTCCGCTCAGTGAGGCCGATGCCGCTACGACGCTCAACGACACGCTGGCCGCCTGGGCTCGCGAATGGACCGCGAGTCTTTCGTTGGAACGGTGGAACCCAGGACCAACCGGACGATCGGGGACATTGCCACTGGCTGATTGGTTTGAAGGGGGACGAACGCGACGTCATCACGATCTGGTTGTCATTGCGCCAGCGGACGGCCTTTGTCGAAACCGAACTGATGCCCGCGCCCGAAGAGAACATCGAAATGCTCTATCGCTACCTGTTGGTGAAGAACCACGAGCTCCGTAACTGCACCTCGCGATTGGTCCCGAGGCGGGGATCTATCTGGTCGCCCAGGTCCCGGTGGGTGAACTCAACGTGGCCCGCATGGACGAAATCGCGGGAGCGACGCTCACCTACGTGGATGAGATGTTTCCCACGGTCATGAAGATGGGTCTGCCCTCGCTGTACCGCCGACGCAGGCCTCGCTAGCTCGTCGGCAACCAGTTAGCGTTGAGCCGTGACTTACAAACTCGTCATCATCGGCGCCGGCAAGATGGGATCCGCCCTCGCGGCCGGACTGTTGCGCGCCAGGTGGTGCGAGCCGAGCGAGCTCGCACTGGTGGCGCGCTCGGTCGAGACGCGGCTCGAGCTCGAATCGCGTTTTCCCGGTGTCGGAGTCTTTCCCTCGCTTGAGGTGATTGATGTGAACGCCGAGACCGGAGCAATCCTCGCGGTCAAGCCCGACTACGCCGAGGGTGTGGCGCGCCTCGCCGGTGCGGTGGGCATCACTCGTGTGCTCTCGGTGGTCGCGGGACTCTCCACGGCTCGCCTCGAAGCAAGTTTCTCGGGACCCGTAGCGGTCATTCGCTCCATGCCCAACACGCCAGTGGTCATAGGTCAGGGGGTGACCGCCATGGCGGGCGGCTCTCATGTCACCAGCGACGATCTCGATTGGGCCGAGTCCATTCTCGCTGCGGTGGGCACGGTCGTTCGGGTGACCGAGCGCAACATCGATGCCGTCACGGGACTATCAGGTCCGATGCCCGCGTACCTGTACATGGTCGTGGAGGCGTTGATTGAAGCCGGTGTGCATCAGGGTTTGCCACGCGATGTTGCCCGAACCCTCGTGGTCGACTCCTTTGCCGGATCGGGGGCACTCTTGAAGGAGTCCGGCGAGACACCCGAAGCGTTGCGTGCGCAAGTCACCTCTCCCGGGGGGACGACCGCAGCGGGACTGCGCGTACTTGAGCAGCACGCGGTGCGTGCCGCCTTCATCGACGCGGTCGCCGCAGCGGCCGAGCGCAGCCGCAATCTCGGCCGGTAACAGCCTTTCCGCGGTATTTCAATACCGATAGCCTGTTTCGATGGTGACGACGCGTCTTCGCTCGAAGAAGCTCTCAGAGCCCACGATCGCCCGACTACCCGTGTATCAGCGCATCGCCGAGGGCCTTCTTCGCCGCGGCGAGACCAAGATCGACTCGAAGCAGATCGGCGAGCTCGCGGGCGTGACCGCGACCACGGTGCGCCGGGACCTGGCGGGCCTCGGATCGTTCGGCACCCGGGGTGCAGGATATGACACCAAGGTCCTCATCGACCGCATCGCTGAAGCGCTCGGCCACGATCGTCTCTATGACGTGATCGTGGTGGGAATCGGCAACCTTGGTCGCGCATTCGTGAACTCGACGAACTTCTTGATCCGCGGAGCGCGACTCGTCGCCCTCTATGACACGGACCCTGCGGTCGTGGGTTACGAGGTGGCCGGTCTCATCGTTCAGCCCGTGACCGATCCCATGCCGGCCGCAACCGTCGGGGTCATCTGCGTGCCGGGCGAGGCCGCCCAAGACGTCACCGACCGCATGGTCGACGCAGGGATCCACGCCATCCTCAACTTTGCGCCTCAAGTGGTGAGCGTGCCGCTCGGTACCGCCGTGCACTACGTCGACTTCTCCATCGAACTGCAGATCTTGATGTATCACCTCAATAACGGCACCGGTCCGTTGGGCGGCGGGCTCCTTCACTCACTTGGCATCGCGAGCGCCAACCCACTACGGGGCTCCTAACATGGTTAGGACCGCGGAGGCGAAGTGGCACTGATTTCTGTCGGCATTGATCACGAGCACGCGTCGCTGGATCTTCTTGAGCGCGCGACGGTTCCCGAGCACGAGTGGGCCAAGATGCTGCGGACTCTCGTGAGCCACCGCAACATCCACGAGGCGGTCTTCGTCTCGACCTGTCTGCGCACCGAGGTCGTCGCGGTGATCGACCGCTTCCATGGCGCTATTGACGAGATCACTGAGACTCTTGCGGAGGCGACGGGACTTGACGTCACGGAGTTCGACGACCGGCTCACGGTCAACTTCGAACACGACGTCGCGACCCATCTGTTTGAAGTGGCCGCCGGTCTGAAGTCAGTTGTCCCGGGGGAGTTCGAGATTCTGGGCCAACTACGCCGCGCCCTGGATCTGGCGATCGAAGAGCAGTCGGCGGGCAGCGAGGTCACCGAACTCTTCCAGCGAGCGATCACCTCTGGCCGGCGGGTTCGTGCCGAAACGACGATCGCACGGGGCACGACGAGCTTCGCCCACGCCACGGCCGCAGCGGCGATCGATGATCTCGGCGACGCATTGAGTGGCGCGCAGGTCGTGGTCCTCGGCGCGGGCCAGATGGGCGCGGGGGTGGCGAAGAACCTGCTCGCTGCGTCGCCCCGACTGGCGACCCTCACGATCTTCAATCGCACCCTCGAACGAGCCGACACATTGCGCCACGAACTCGATGACGACCGCGTGAGCGTCCGAGATCTCGACGCTCTCTCGGAGGGGCTGAGTGGGGTGCGACTCGTGATCAGCGCGCTCGAAGTATCTGCGCCTGTCGTAACGCGCGGGACACTCGAGGGAAATGTCACCGACGTCCTGGTGATCGACCTCGCGGTGCCGCGTTCCGTGGCGAGTGACGTCGACGAGCTCTCCCACGTCCGACGCATCGATATCGGGGACCTTCGTGAGCGGGTTGATCGCGCGCTGGGCGATCGGCGCGGCGCCATCGATGACGCGACGCGAATCGTCGAAGGCGACGTGGAGCGGTTTTGGAACGACCAGCGAGCCCGTGGGGCGGCGGCCATCGTGCGCGATCTGCGTGGACACTTCGACGACGTAGTGGCGAGCGAGCTCGAACGACGCGGTCGTGACCTCGACGGACTTAGTGATGAACAGAGAGAGACTGTCGTCTCGCTCATCCGCTCGGTCGTCGCCAAGATTGCGCATCGTCCGACGGTCGCACTCAAAGAAGCAGCGGGCACCGATCAGGGCACGCGACTCAGCGAGGCCACGCGCAACCTCTTTGATCTATGACGCTGCGACTGGCGACGCGTCGGTCGCCGCTCGCCCTGGTGCAAGCCAATCGAGTCCAGACACTCCTTGCTCACTGTGGAGTCGAGAGCGAGCTGGTTCTCGTTGAGACTCGCGGCGATCGCGATTCGACGACCGACATCTCAATACTGGGTGGCCAGGGCGTCTTCGCCGTCGAAGTCCAGAGAGCGGTGCTCGCCCACGATGCGGACGTGGCGGTGCACAGCGCCAAGGATCTGCCGAGCATCACGCCCGAGGGGTTGGTTCTCGCGAGCGTGCCCGAACGACTCGACGCGAGTGACGTCCTGGTGGGTCGCTCTTTGGCGGGACTTGGACCAGGTGCGCGGGTCGCGACGGGCTCTCCGCGTCGTCGCGCTCTTCTTCTGGAGCGTCGACCCGACGTGGAGGTCGTGCAACTACGCGGAAATATGGCGACTCGTTTAGCGCGCGTCGGCCACGATGGTGTTGACGCGATCATTACCGCGCTGGCTGCGCTCGATCGCCTGGGAGAGGCAGACCTGGTGAGCGAGCGACTCGACCCCACGTGGTTTACGCCTCAAGTCGGCCAAGGTGCGTTGGCCCTTGAGGCGCGCGGCGATGACACGACCACCTTGGCGGCACTTGAGGAGATCAACGTGGCATCGGCCTTGCTCGCCGTGACGGCCGAGCGAGCCTACTTAGAGGAACTCGGCGCAGGCTGTGCCATTCCGACGGGTGCTCACGCCACGGTGCGTGCGGGACTCGTGACCCTGAGTGGAGTCATGCTCGACGCCGACGGAGTCAAGAGCGTGCGCGGTGAGTTCAGTGGTGCGGATCCCTTCGAACTCGGTGGACGACTCGCCGATACCTTCGTGACGACCTCGGGGGCGGCGCGTTCTTGGCTGAGGTGTAGTGCGCGTCGTCGTGACCCGCGAGCGTGGCCACAACGCCGAACTCATCTCGTGGTTGCCTGACGACGTAGCGGTGAGCGAAGTTCCGCTCACGACGACCAGATACTTCGACTCGAGCGAGGTTCACAACGCCCTTAGCGACGAGTGCGCACTTTGGACAGTTCCGAGCCCTCGTCGTGACCAGTGCCCGCAGTGCTCTGTACGTCGCGCTGGCCCGTGAGGCGCTGGCCCCCGGTGCTCGCGTGCTGACGGTCGGCACCGCGACGGCGCGTGCGCTCGAAGAAGAAGATGTCGTCGTCGATCTGACGGGGGAGGGCGGTGCTGGCGATCTGGCCGAAGAGATCAGCGCGGGACCGGTCTTATTGCTGGGCGCAGCCACCATGCGCGACGAACTGCGTGAGGCACTCATCGTACGGGGCATCGAGGTCGAGCACCTGGCTTGCTACGAAACGGTTTCCGCCGATCTGACGTCGAGCGACGAGTCGAATCTGCGCGAGGCCGACGTCGCCTTTATCGGGGCCCCGTCCGCGTGGCATGTAGCCGCAGCCTTCATCGAACCCGCCTGCTGGGTTGTGGTACCTGGTCCGAGTACGGCGGACATCGTTGCGCGCGAGCACGCGCGCGTGATTGAGGGCTGGACTGCGGAGGTCGCGAGTCGACTGGTCGCGCTCTAGGCCCGCGGAAAGCCTTCGCAGACCGCGCAATAGGCTGGGATTCGTGTTTCCCGCTCAGCGACCTCGTCGTCTTCGCCGCACGCGCGCGATCCGAGACCTCGTCGCTGAGACGACCCTGGCGCCCCATCACTTTGTGGCCCCGCTCTTCGTTGCCGAGGGCTTGAGTGAGCCGCGGCCCATTATGTCCTTGCCCGGGCACGTTCAGCACACGTCGTCGTCCCTGAACGACGAGGTAAAAGCGTTGCTCGCAGCGGGAGTGACCAGCGTCATTCTCTTTGGCGTCCCGGAAAAGAAGGACGAATTTGGCAGCGGTGCGTGGGACCGCGAGGGTGTCGTCCAGGTGGCGTTGCGTTCTCTGAAGGAGAGCTTCGGCGACGATCTGGTCGCGATGGCGGACCTCTGCCTCGATGAGTACACGACTCATGGCCACTGTGGCGTCGTGCGTACCGACGGGACCGTCGACAACGACGCGACGCTCGAGCTCTACTCGCGCGTGGCCCTCGCCCAGGCCGAAGCCGGAGCGGACGTCATCGCCCCGAGCGGCATGATGGACGGTCAAGTCGCGGCCATTCGCGCTGCACTCGAGAGTTCGGGCTACGAAGAGACGATCATCTTGGCGTACGCGGCGAAGTACGCGAGCGGACTCTACGGCCCGTTCCGCGAGGCGGTCGGCGTCGAGATCGAAGGCGGCGGTAACCGTAAGGGATACCAGCAGGACCCGCGCAACCGACGCGAGGCGCTACGTGAAGCACGCCTCGACGTCGACGAAGGTGCGGACATCATCATGGTGAAGCCCGCCATGACGTACCTCGATATCGTCGCGGACCTTCGCCGTGAGCTCGACGTGCCGCTGGCCGCCTATCACGTGAGCGGCGAGTACGCCATGGTCAAAGCCGCCGACGCGAACGGTTGGATCGATGGCCCCGCGGTCGCACTCGAACAACTGACTGCCGTGCGGCGTGCCGGCGCGGACTTCGTCCTGACGTATTTCGCGCGGGAGCTGGCCGAGGAGTTGAATCGTTGAGTTCGAATGAGGCCTGGTTCGAGCGAGCCCAGGCGGTGATTCCCGGTGGCGTGGACTCACCGGTGCGCTCGTTTCGCGTCGGTCGGGGGAGTGCCCTACACCGTCGCGAGCGGTAACGGCGCCTTTGTCACCGACGTCGAGGGAACCGAGTACATCGACTACGTCCAGTCCTATGGCGCGTCGCTCCTCGGTCACGCCAGTCCCGTCGTCGTTGAGGCCCTTCGCGTCCAAGCCGGTCGAGGTACGACGTTTGGCGCGCCGACCCCCGGTGAGGTGTTGCTCGCCGAAGCGATGACCTCACGAGTCCGCGGACTGGAACAAGTGCGACTCGTCTCGTCGGGGACTGAAGCGGTCATGAGTGCCGTGCGCCTGGCGCGAGGCGTCACCGGTCGCGACAAGATCCTCAAGTTCGATGGCTGCTACCACGGGCACTCTGACGCCCTACTCGTCGCCGGCGGCAGTGGCGTTGCTCAGATGGGCCTGCCGGGATCGGCCGGCGTAACCGCGGGGGCGACCCGTGACACTCTCGTCGCCCCCTACAACGAGGTGCCCGCGCTCGATGAGTCGGTGGCCGCCGTCTTGGTCGAACCGGTGGCGGCCAATATGAACCTCGTGGCGCCGAGCTCGACCTTTCTCTCGGGGCTGCGCGTGGAGTGCGACCGCGTGGGTGCGCTGTTGATCTTCGATGAAGTGATCACCGGCTTTCGTCTGGCGATGGGCGGGGCCGAGGAGTTCTTCGGGGTCACGCCCGACCTGTGGACGTTCGGCAAGGTCATCGGAGGGGGACTGCCGGTCGGGGCGTTCGGAGGTTCGCGCACGTTGCTGTCGTCCCTCGCCCCCCTCGGTCCGGTGTATCAGGCGGGCACCCTCTCGGGCAATCCCTTGGCGACCGCTGCAGGAGTGGCGGTGCTCGAGCACGTCACCGCCGATGAGTTGGCGCTGCTCGCCGGACGAGTCAAGAACTTCGCGTCCGATCTCGAGTCAGCCATTCGCGCGGCGGGGATCTTCGCTCTCGCTCCGCACGTCGGTGCACTCATGGGTTTGTATTTGAGCGACGACGAAGTGGCCGCACCACGGAACTTCGACGAGGCCAAGGTGCTCAACGAGAACGGTCTGTATCGCCAGTTCTTCCACGCCATGCTCTCGCGCGGCGTCGCGCTCGCTCCGGGTGCCTACGAGATTCTCTTCGTCTCACTCGCTCACGACGAGGACACTCTTGAACGCACCGTCAACATTGCCGCCGAGGCCGCGAAAGTCGTGCGCGCGTGACGACTCTTCGCAGCGAGGACTGGGCCGTCCAGCCACCCTTTGTGCCGAACGGCCCGACCTCGCCGGTCACGCTCCTGTTCGACGACGCAGGCCTCACCCAACTCGCGGGTATCCCGGCCATCGCGTGGCAGACGCCCTGGAGTGAGATCGCCAACATCGAACTCGTGCGCGTCGGTCACCGGATGATGCTGTTCGCGAGTGCGGCCAACGTCCGCTACCTCTGGCGTCACCGCGACCTCGAGGGCTACGACGCCCTTCGCGGGATCGTGCTCGAGCACGGCGGTATTGTCACCGAGCGTCGCCAGCGCCTCGGGGTCTACGTCGTCGTCGCGATCGTGATCCTCGCCAGTTTGGGTGGAGGTATTGCCGCGTGGTTCAATCGCGGTAGCGCCGCCAAAACGGAACTCTCCGACGCTCGCCACGTCAACTTGAGCCTCAATGACCTGCCGAGTGACTGGTACAAGACGTCGAACACCGTCCTCAACTACCTGGTCTCGCCGCCGAGCAAGGTCTACACGTCGACAACCACGACGGCTCCGCCGAAGAACTCGATCGGCGAACAGGCGGCCGCGGTCTTTCAGAAGTGCCTGGGGGTGAGCAACGCCAAGGACCGGGTCTACGGAGCCGCCGGTCAAGAGCCCGACTACCAAGTCTCGTCACCGATCTTCAACACCAACTCGCTCAAGGGCATTGAACTCGCCTCGACGTCGCAGTACTACCACTCGCTCACCATGGTCGATAAGGACAACCACGAGATGTCCATGACCAACTTCGGCTCGTGCTTCGTCACCTCAAGCGCCGACATCATTCTGTCGGGCTTGGGATCGACGGTTCCCAAGGGTGTTGTCGCGACGGACTGGCAGCCCACGACCTTTTCCAAAGGCTGGTCGCGTGGGGGAGTCGTGAGTCTCGACCTTGCCGAACGTGAAGACCAAGGTGCAACTCGTGATGGTCGTCATCACGCACGGCCACTACGAGGTGACGCTAAGCGCGATCGTGGGATCGTTCAAGAAGTCAGAGACACTCTTGAATGGTCTGGTGAACACGTTGCTCTCGCGGACCGAAAACTCCACGTCGACGTCCGCGTAGTCGACTTATTCCTGGCTGCCCTTGGCCTCAGGAAAAATCATGTTCCACGCCTGTTCCGGGATGGCTCCCGCGAGTCGCGTCATGGCGCGATATCCGACTTCCGCGGGACCGTGGGAGTCGTTGCTCATGAGGTTCGCCATGATCTTGAGTAGTTCGCGCATGATGATCGGGATGCGAAAGCCCGTGCTCACACAGGCCTGCATGATCTTGGGGTCCGAGATGAGTTTGACGAACGCGCGCGCGACGCGGTAGTAGTCGCCATAGGCCGCCTGGAGCCGCTCGTCGTAGAGCGCGAGTATCTCGCCGTCGTTTTCCAGTAACGCCTGGGCGAGCACGCCCGCGGCGAGTCGCCCCGACTCATAGCCATAGGCGATGCCTTCGCCGTTGAAGGGATTCACCGTGCCCGCGGCGTCACCGATCGTGAGCGTGTTGGCGCCGGCGCGCGGTCCGATGGACAGACCCATCGGTAGTCGCCCGCCGGTGGGCGGGCCGCACGACGTCTCGTCGCTGAGTCCCCACTGATCGCCCACTTGGGCCACGAAGTACTCCTGGAGCTTGGTGGTGTTCACGCCCTTCCAGTGGCCGCCGGTGGAGAGCAGTCCCACGCCTACGTTGACGCGGCCATCCCCGAGCGGAAAGATCCAGCCGTACCCCGGCACCACTTCGCCGTTGGAGTCGCGGATGTCCAGGTGCGAGTCGATCCAGGGCTCGTCGTGGCGGTCACTGGTGTAGTACCCGCGTAGCGCCATCCCGAGTGGCCAGTCGCGGTTGCGCGTGACTCCGAGGTCCCGCCCGAGACGAGAGTTCTGTCCGTCGGCAGCCACGACGTAGCGGCCGCGGATCTCGGCGACTTCTCCGGTGTCCTTATCCTTGACGACGACGCCCTGGGCGCCGACGAGTTGCTCGTCGCGTCCGGGGGCGGTGTCGACGAGCGAGATCGCCTCGACGCCATTGAGGACGTCGGCGCCATATTTCTCGGCGTGCTCGGCCACCAGGCCGTCCAGGTTAAAACGCGTAATCGTGTAGCCGTAGTTGGGAAACACGGGATGTTCGGGCCAGTGCATGTCGAGTTGGGCACCAAAGCCGAACCCGCGCAGGCCCTGATAGCGGTGGCCATTTGCGGCCACGACGCCCTCGAGACCCATCTCAGCCAGCTGGTAGACCGAGCGCGGGGTGAGGCCATCGCCGCAGGTCTTCTCGCGAGGGAAGTGCTTCTTTTCCACCAGGCACACCGACCAGCCGGCCGAGGCCAGCCAGTAGGCGCACGCCGAGCCACTGGGGCCGCCGCCGACGATGACGACGTCGTAGGTAGTGGGGTGGGCGACCACCTCGGCGAGGCTTTTCACGCGCACAATCCTACGCCGTGTATCAGGGCGCACGCCCGTCCAAGGGGTCCACCGAGGTCTGGTAGAAATGATGAACGTGAGTCAGTACAGCGCAATCCTTGGACTCCTCATCCTCGGAGTGCTCTTCGCGTCGGGTTCTTTTGTCGCCTCGGGGCTCCTCGCTCCGCACAAGCGTCCAACCGACGCGAAGTTGGCACCCTATGAATGCGGCATCGTCCCCGAAGTCGAGCCGCCTCAGCGGTTCCCCGTTCGCTTTTACCTCGTGGCGATGATTTTCGTGATCTTCGACATTGAAGTCGTCTTTATGTACCCCTTTGCGGTCGTCTTTCGCCAACTGGGCGTCTTTGGTCTCATCGAGGTCGTGATCTTCTCTCTGGCCGTCTTTGGCGCGCTCCTCTTCCTGGTCGCCGAGGGGGCGCTCACCTGGGGACCCGTCAAGCACTTGGTGCCCGGCATGCCCGCGCGCACCAGTGAGTCGACCATCGTGCGCATCGGCGCCGACCCCGACCAGGCGGCGTAGTGGCCCTCGAAGACCTGCAGCACAACTTCCTCACGGGTCAGGTCGAGGACCTGGTGCGCTGGGCACGACGCGCGTCGGTCTGGCCCGCCACATTCGGCCTCGCGTGCTGTGCGATCGAGATGATGGCCGCGGGTGCGGCCGACTACGACCTCGCGCGTTATGGCATGGAGGTCTTTCGCAACTCCCCGCGCCAGGCCGACCTCATGATCGTGGCCGGTCGGGTCAGCCAAAAGATGGCCCCGGTTCTTCGTCAGGTCTACGACCAGATGATGGAGCCCAAGTGGGTCATCTCGATGGGCGTGTGTGCCTCCTCGGGTGGCATGTTCAATAACTACGCGATCGTCCAGGGCGTCGACCAGATCGTCCCGGTCGACGTCTACGCGCCCGGCTGTCCGCCCAGCCCCGAGACGCTGATGCACGCGATCCTCACCTTGCACGAGCAGATCCGGACCGGTGAGATCCTGAAGCGCCGTGCCGAGGGCCGTCCCACCCAGGTCGCCGAGCAGTCGAATGTCTGGACCCCCGAGGTCCCCGTCGCCGTGAGGGTGGGAACACCGAAGTGATCTCCCTTCCCCCTACGGCCCCCCCAGGAGTCGTGACCACCGAAGCGGTGGCGAGCGACCTGGGATGCTTTCCCAAGGTCGATCAGTACGTCGATCTCGTGCGCGCGTTCAAGGACGACAACTTCGAGATGTGCGTGGACCTGTGCGGGGTCGACTACCTGGAGCACCTCGATCGATCACTGCCCGAGGGTGTTGAGCCCACGCGATTTGAGGTCGTCGTCAACCTGCTCTCGCTCTCCAAGCGCCAGCGCGTGCGCATTCGCGTGCAGGCCGGCAACGACGAGCCCCGAGTGCCGTCACTCTTCTCGCTCTACCCCGGGACCGAAGCGATGGAGCGCGAAGCCTTCGACCTCTTCGGCGTGCTCTTTGACGGCCACCCTGATCTCACGCGCATCTTGATGCCCGAGGACTGGGAAGGTCATCCGTTGCGCAAGGACTACGCCGTGGGCAAGGTCCCCGTCCAGTTCAAAGAGACGCCAGGCCCGCGATGACCGACTCTCACGACAGCGTGCGCGTGGCCGAGCGGGTCGACCTGCTCGCCGCCGAAACCGACGAGGGCCTCCAGGGACTCCAGCAACGTCGGTACACCAATACCGACGAACTCGGTCGCGAAGTGGGCGCCGTGCTGCGCACGAGCGACCTCACTCTTGATCCGCGCGACGTCGACTACGAGCGACGCGACGACGAGACGATGATCATCAACATGGGTCCGGCCCATCCCTCGACCCACGGGGTGTTGCGCCTCATGCTCGAGCTCGACGGCGAGTTCGTCCTGCGCACCAAGCCCGTCATTGGCTACCTGCACACCGGCATGGAAAAGACCGGCGAGGTCCTGAGCTACGTCCAGGGTGCGACCAACGTGACGCGGATGGACTACCTGAGTCCCATCGGCAACGAGCTCTGTTACGCCATGGCCATCGAGAAGCTGCTCGAACTCGAGATCCCGGCACGCGCGACCTGGATTCGCATGATGATGTCCGAGCTCAACCGCATCACCTCTCACCTGGTGTGGATCGCGACCAACGGCATGGACTTGGGCGCCACGCTCGATGATGATCTACGGCTTTCGCGAGCGCGAACTGATCTTGGCCTTCTTTGAAAAGACCGCGGGCCTGCGCATGAACCTCAACTACGTGCGTCCCGGCGGGGTGGCGGCCGACCTGCCCGATGGCTGGGAAGACGACGTGCTGGTGATCTGCGACACCATCTACGAGCGCACCTTTGAGTACGACGAGCTCTTGACCGGCCAGCCGATCTTCCGTGGCCGCATGGTGGGCGTTGCACCCATTTCCGCCGAAGAGGCATTGGCCTTGGGCGTCACCGGCCCGGTCCTTCGCTCGACCGGCGTTCCCTGGGACCTGCGCCGCACGATGCCGTACCTGGCGTACGACCAAGTGGAGTTCGACGTCATCGTGGGGACTTACGGCGACAACTTTGACCGGTACGCGATTCGCCTCAACGAGATCCGCGAGTCGGTGCGCATCATCCGTCAGTGCTTGGAGAGGATGCCCGCGGGCGACTACCGCACCCAGGACCCCAAGGTCACCCCACCACCGCGCAAGCGCATCGATGAGTCCATGGAAGCCCTCATCCACCACTTCAAGCTCTACACCGAGGGCTTCATGGTGCCCGCGGGTGAGGTCTACAGCGCGATCGAGTCGCCGCGCGGCGAACTCGGTTGCTACCTCGTCTCGGACGGCGGTCCTAAGCCGTACCGGATGCACACCCGCGCACCCAGCTTCGTGAACCTTCAGGCCGTACCGCTCATGATGCGCGGAGGCTCCGTTTCTGACGCCATCACCGTCATCTCCTCGATCGACCCGATCATGGGTGAGGTGGACCGGTGAGCTTCCTGCGCCAAGATCTGCGCCAACGCGCCGAAGAGCTGATCTCGCTCTATCCCCGCAAGCGCTCGGCCATGTTGCCTCTGCTGCATATCGCCCAGGAACAAGAGGGGTACCTCACCGACGACGGCATCGCCGAAGTTGCCGAACTCACCGGCACCACGCCGGCCGACGTGCGCGGGACGGCCGCCTTCTACGAGATGTATCACCTCGCACCCGTGGGCACGTACGTCGTGAGTGTGTGCACCAACATCGCCTGTCTGATGGAGGGCGGTCTGGAGATGCTCGAGCACGCGAGCTCCACCCTCGGGTGCCCGGTCGGATCCACCAGCGACGACGGCCTCTTCACCCTCGAAGAGGCCGAGTGCCTGGCCGACTGCAATATCGCCCCCTGTGTGCAGGTGAACCACCGCTACGTGCGCACCACCACACCTGATGCCTTCGACGCGTTGGTCGAGGATCTCAAGGCTGGTCGTCGCGAGGACATCCCGAGCCACGGCACGCTCATTCGCGTGCGACGTAATGGCGGCCTACGCGCGAGCAAGGCCGACGTGGCCGAGGAGCGCACGGCCGCCAAGGCAGCGCGCGACGTGCGCGAAGCGGAGGCGAAGTCCTAGTGGCCGTTCTCGACTCACCCCGTATCGTCACCGCCCGCGAGCCCTTTGAGGACTCCTTTACCCTCTCGCGCTACCTCGAGACCGGCGGGTACGACGGACTACGCAAGGCCCTCACGATGTTTCCCGAAGCCGTCGCATCCGAGGTCGACGCCGCATCATTGCTCGGTCGCGGGGGCGCCGGCTTTCCGGCCGGACGCAAGTGGTCCATGTTGCGCAAGTCCCCGATCTCGTATCTCGTCGTCAACGGTGATGAGTCCGAGCCAGCGACCTTTAAGGACCACTACCTCGTCGAGCGCGACCCGCATCAACTCATCGAAGGCGTGATCATCGCGGCCTACGCGCTGCAGGTCAATCAGGCCTTCATCTACTTGCGTGGCGAGTTCGCCCTGGGCCTCGAGCGCGTTCAGAGCGCGCTCAACGATGCCTACGAGTACGGCGCGCTCGGCACATCGATCTTCGGCTCGAAGTTCTCACTCGACATCGTGGTCCACCCGGGTGCCGGCGCCTACATCTGCGGCGAAGAGACAGCCCTCATCGAGGGACTTGAGGGCAAGCGCGGATTTCCGCGCATCAAGCCGCCCTTCTTTCCCGCGGTCACCGGCCTCTATGGCGAGCCCACGGTCGTGAACAACGTCGAGACGATGTCGAACCTGCCCTGGATCGTGCTCAACGGTGGAGCGGCGTTTGCCGCGCTGGGCGCCGGTCGCAGTACCGGTACACGCCTCTTCGCCCTCGCGGGCAAAGTGAATCGCCCCGGGGTCTACGAGATCGAGATGGTGAAGAACACCTTTCGCGACCTGATCTTCGACCCTGCGCTGGGTGGCGGCGTCGTGAACGGCGGCGAGGTGAAGGCCTTCATCCCCGGCGGCGTCTCGGCCCCCTGGTTCGGGCCCGACCTGCTGGACCTGCCGATGGGCCAAGACGAGGTCGCCGAGAAGGGTTCGATGCTCGGATCTGGTTCGGTCGTCGTCTTTGACCAGTTCACGTGCGTGGTGCGAGCAACCTGGCGCATCACCAAGTTCTTCTCACGCGAGTCCTGCGGACAGTGCACTCCGTGTCGCGAGGGCTCGGGCTGGATTGAGCGCGCGATGTATCGCCTCGAACACGGCGGGGGACGCGTCGAAGACCTCGACATGCTGCTGGATCTATGCGACAACATCTCGCCCGGCCTCAACTGGCCGCCGCAACAGACGACCATCTGCGTGCTCGGACCCTCGATCCCCTCATCGGTGCACTCAGCCATCGACATGTTCAAGGACGAGTTCCTTCAGCACGTCCACGACGGAGGGTGTCCCTTTGACTGATGTGAAGACCTCCGTGAGCGTCACCGTCAATGGCCGCAGCATCGACGCGCAGGCTGGCGAACTGTTGATCGAAGTCGCCGAGCGCGCCGGCCACTACGTGCCGCGCTTCTGCTACCACCCGCGTATGGAGACGGTGGGCATGTGCCGCATGTGCCTCGTCGAGGTCGACGGTCCGCGTGGGCCGACGCTGCAGCCGGCCTGCTACATCCACGTGAACGACGGCATGAGCGTCGTGACCGACTCGGACAAGGTGAAGAAGGCCCAAGACGGCGTCCTTGAGTTCCTCCTCGCCAATCATCCCCTCGACTGTCCCGTCTGTGACAAGGGTGGCGAGTGTCCCCTCCAGGATCAGACACTGACGCACGGCTCGGGCGAGACGCGCTTTATCGAAGAGAAGCGCCACTTCGTCAAGCCCATCGAGATCGGCGAACTCGTCTTGTTGGATCGCGAGCGCTGCATCCAGTGCGCGCGCTGCACGCGCTTTAGCTCCGAGGTCTCGGGCGACACCGAGATCGCCTTCTCGGGACGCGGCGATCTGATCGAAGTGGCGACCTCACCCACCACGCCTTTTGACTCAACCTTCTCGGGCAACACGGTGCAGATCTGTCCGGTCGGTGCGCTCACCGCCAAGCCGTATCGCTTTACGGCTCGACCTTGGGACCTTGAACAGGTGGAGAGCACATGCACGACGTGCGCCGTGGGGTGCCGGGTGGCGGTGCAGTCTTCGGGCAACCGCCTCACCCGACTGCTCGGGGTGGACTCCGAGCCCGTCAATCACGGCTGGCTGTGCGACAAGGGCCGCTTCACCCTCGACGCCATCGATGGACACGAGGGCGAGACCGACCTTCTGTCGGCGTCGACTCGTCTGCGTGACCCGCTCATTCGCGAAAACGGCGAACTGCGTCCCGCCACCTGGGGCGAGGCCCTCGCGCGCGCCGCCACGATTCTCCAAGACGCGTCGTCGACGCCCCGTGGCGTAGGTGCCATCGGCGGTGCCGCCCTCACCAACGAAGGCGCCTTCGCGTGGGAGCGCTTTGTGCGCGGCGTGCTCGCCAGCGACTCACTCGACGCGCAGTACGACGACGGCCTCGACGGGGCGCTTCTTCAGGCGCTGCCACTCGCGACCATCGACGAGGCCGCTCGCGCGCGCGTCGTGGTGACCCTCACGGGTGATCTCCGTGAAGAGTTGCCGGTCTTGTTCTTGCGCCTGCGCGAGAACTTCGTCAAGCGCCACAACTCACTGATTGAATTCGCCTTTGGCGCCAGCGGCCTACGCAGCCTCGCTGCGGTTGCCCTGCCTACGCGGCCGGGCGAGGCGCACGTCGTGGCTCAGGCACTCGCGAGTGCGCAGGGCAAGGTGGCCAAGGAGTCAACAATCACCGAGTCCCAACTCGATGAGGCGCGACGCCTCATCGGCGAAACCGGTGAGGGGGTCGTGTTTGTGGTCGGTCGGCCCAACCTGGCCGAGTCTGCTGTCGTCATCGAAGCCGCCGCGCGATCCCTTGCCGAGGCGTTCCCCGCGGCCACGTTCCTGCCGGCGCTACGACGGGCCAACGTGCGTGGCGCACTCGACATGGGACTGGGACCACGACTTCGTCCGGGACGTGGCTTCGATGCCGCGTGCACGGGTCGCTCCACCGTCGAGCAACTCGAAGCAATGCGTACGGGCGAGCAGAAGGCCGTGCTGCTGCTCGGTGGCTGTGTGCTGGGCAACGTTCTTGACGTCGAGGGCGCCAAAGCCGCGCTGGACGCGGCTCAGGTCGTCGTCGTTGCCGGGCACGGCGGCAAGACCCTGGCGTACGCCGACGTGGTGCTGCCCGCGGCCGTCCAGCACGAGCGCCATGGCACCGTGACGAACATCGAAGGTCGCGTGACCAACGTCACCGCCAAGATCGGCGCTCCTGGTTCGAGCTGGACTGACGTGGCGATCGCCTCGGAACTCGCTGAGTCGTGTGGCCAGAACCTGGGGCTCGACTCGGTCGAACTCTGCGCCAAGATCATCGAAGAGACGACCGGCTATCCGGCTCTGTCGATTATGAACGACGTCAGTGACGAGGGCGCGGTCGTCGGGCGCGGAACCACGCGCATCGAGCGTCGACCCCTCGACCCCATGGCGTTTCCGGGCATTCGCTCCACCAACACTGTGGGCCTGGGTGAACTGACTGGCGATCTGGTGAGTGAGTCGGTGCGCTCCGGCGCGGCTCCCCAGGAAGCAACGCTCGCCGAGAGTGCGGTTGGTCGCGAGGCGAACGTCGGCCACCACGACGCGTACGGACTCGCCCTCAATGTCTCGCGGCGACTCTACGATCACGGCATCATGATGCAGGGATCACCCGCACTCGCCAACTTGGCCGCCAAGACCACCGCCTACATCAACCACTTCGACACCGATCGTTTGGGTCTACACACCGGTGACCACGTGAGTGTGATCGCGACGGCCGAGACGCTCAGTTTGTTGGTGACCGTGAGTGACGACACGCCGCGCGGCACGATCGAGAGTTGTCTTTTCCAGCCTCGATGAGGACGGTAGCGACGCGACGGCGACCAAGCTTTACGATCCCGCGAGTGCGATCACGCAAGTGAAGTTGGCCACGTCGTGACCTTCCTCGCCTCGGTCGATCCGCTTTTCGTGCACGGCCACGTGAGCGGCGTGGATATCCTCATCCTGCTCATCCGTTTGGTCGTCGGTTGGGCTGCCCTTATGGGCGCGGTCACGATGATGATCTGGTTCGAGCGCAAGGCGATCTCGGGCATGCAGAGCCGCATCGGGCCCCAGCGCTGGGGGCCGTTCGGTCTCCTGCAGACCCTGGCTGACGGCATCAAGCTCTTCTTCAAGGAAGACCTCATCCCCGAGCAATCTGATCGCTTCGTCTTCAAGTTGGCGCCGTATCTCTCACTCGTGCCGGCGATCGTCACTTTCGCCATCATTCCCGTGGGTGGCACGATGCACATCGCGGGGCACACCGTGCTGCTGCAGATCGCGAATCCGCCTATCGGGGTTCTCTTGATGCTCGCGATGTCGGGCATCTCGGTGTACGGCGTCATGCTGGCCGGCTGGGCGTCGGGTTCGAAGTACCCGCTCATCTCTTCGGTGCGTGCGAGCGCCCAGATGATCTCCTACGAAGCAGCCATGGGCATCTCGATCGTGACGGTCGCACTCATCACCGGATCGCTCTCCACTCACAACATCGTCGACGCGCAGGGCGGCTGGTTCTGGCACTGGAACGTCATCCGACTGGGCGTGGTGCCCTTCATCATTTTCTGGATCGCCATTACCGCCGAGATGAATCGCCCGCCCTTCGATGTCGTCGAAGCCGAGAGCGAACTCGTGGGTGGCTTTAACACCGAGTACTCCTCCATCCGCTTCGCGCTGTTCTACATGGCCGAGTTCATGAACACGATCACCATGTCGGCACTGATCGTGACCCTCTACTTCGGCGGCCCGGCCGGCTGGGTACCGCCGGTCTCGCACCTCAAATGGATCTTTCCGATTCTGTGGTTCGTCATCAAGACCTCGATCTTCTGCTTCTGCTACGTCTGGTTCCGCGCCGCCCTGCCGCGCTTTCGCTACGACCAGGTCATGGACCTCGGTTGGAAGCGACTCATTCCGCTCTCGCTGGGCTGGATGCTCGTCGTGGCCGGCTTCATCATCAAGCCGGCCTGGGGTCTCTTGATGGCAGCCATCGTGCTGTTCGCCTCGGTGCTCTTGGGCCGCGCCTTCATGCTCGGTCAGTCGCGTGAGACCGGTCCGGAGTCGGTGCTGCCCACCATCGGACGGCGCCCCTTGCCCGAGGAAGTGCTGCGCGCCTACACCGACCGCGACGTGACAATGACCGACGATGACGAGGAGGACTGGTGAGCAAACCTCTGAGTTTCTTTGGTGGCTTCAAGCTCACCTTCCGGCACCTGGGCAAGTTGCCGGTCACGACCAGCTACCCCCAGGCCAAGCGCGCCAAGCAGCCCCGCTTTCACGGGCGCCACGTGCTCAATCGCTACGAAGACGGCATGGAGAAGTGCATTGGCTGTGAGCTGTGCGCGGGCGTGTGCCCGGCCAACTGCATTCACGTGCGCGGACTCGACAACCCACCGGACCACCCGGTCAGCCCCGGCGAGCGCTACGGCTACATCTACGAGATCAACTACCTGCGCTGCATCCACTGCGACATGTGCGTGGAAGCCTGCCCGACCCAGGCCATTACCGAGTCCAAGATGTTCGAGTTCTCCTTCACCAACCGCGCCGACGCGATCTATACCAAGGCCGAACTCGTCGTGGACGACGACGGCTTTCCCAAGAAGTTGCCCTGGGAGGACTGGCGCGCAGGGGAGGCCGAGATGACGGGCGGCTGGATGCGGGCCACCTCTCCGGCCGGGGACGCCAGCTTTGAAGGTGTCGTGCAGTGGACCGGCGACCTGGGTTTCGGGGTGCAGGCACCGGAAGCTGGCCAGAGCGAGAATCGCGACGACGCGAAAACGGGTTCGAAGCAGTTGCGACGGGCCTTCTTCCGTCACCTCAACGCAATTGACGTCAACGACGACCAGCGCGGCGTCCAAGGCATGATGACGATGGCCGACGAGAAGATGTCGATGGCGCGCGAAAAGATGTCGGAGCGTCGCAAGGCCAAGAAGCGAGCGAAGTCGTGATCGCCACGAGCTACGCCATTCCCAACATCGTCGTCTTTTTCACCTCGGCGGCTCTGATTCTGGTGGGCGCGCTCGGGGTCATCTCGCTGCGCAATCCGGTGCACGCCGCGCTCTCGCTCATCATGACTCTCTTTGGCGTGGCGGTCGCCTTCATCGCTCAGTCGGCTGACTTCTTAGCGGCCGTGCAGATCATCGTCTATGCCGGCGCGATCGTCGTGCTGTTCCTCTTCGTCATCATGTTTCTTGGCGTGGGTCACGACTCGCGCAGCGACGTCGATCCTCTCGTCGGTCAGCGCGCCTTCGCCCTGGCCGGGGTCGTCATCACCATCGGGGGACTGATCGCGCTGATGGCCTCCTCGCACTGGGTGACCGGCGCGACGTCGGTCAGCGGTTCGCTCGTGAAGGGCAACGGTAACGTCAAGCAACTCGGCACCGCCGTCTTTACGACCTACCTCTACGCCTTCGAAGCGACGTCCTTGCTGCTGGTGATCGCGGTCGTAGGTGCCGTCTTGCTCGCCCGACGTGAACGCGCGACCACTCCTGAGGCCAAGGAGGAAGTGAGCTCGTGAACGTACCCGCCGCCTGGTACCTCGTCGTGGCTGCCTTGCTCTTCGGGATCGGCGCGTTCGGACTGCTCACGCGCCGCAGCGCGCTGATCATGTTCATGTGCTTGGAACTCATGTTGAACGCGGTCAATCTCACCTTCGTCACGTTCTCGCGCACGATGAGCGACATCGCGGGCCAGGCCAGCGTGTTTTTCGTCATGGTCGTGGCGGCCGCGGAAGTGACCGTCGGTCTGGGCATCGTGGTCGCCGTCTTTCGTCGCCGTTCTTCGACGTCGGTGGACGACCTCACTGAGTTGAAGGGCTGACATGGCACCTCTCGCCACTCTCCTCTTGCTCATGCCCCTGGTCGGGTTCCTCTTTGTTCTGGTGATGGGTCCGGCGCTCAAGGAAAAGGCCATCGGCGCTATCGCCACGGGAGTGGTTGCGCTCTCCTTCGTCTTCGCGGTCGTTGCGTTCTTTGTCTTGCTGCACCACTCGGACCGCGAGATGACGATCCATCTCTTCAACTGGGTCAACGTGGGTTCGCTGCACGTTCCGGCCGCCCTCTTGGTCGACCCGCTCTCAATCACGATGTGCCTGTTCGTGACCGGCATCTCCGCGCTCATTCACCTCTATTCGATCGGCTACATGCACGGCGAAAAGGACTACCGCAAGTTCTTCTTGTACCTGAACCTCTTCGTGTTCTCGATGCTGACGCTGGTTCTCGCCAACAACCTGTTGCTCACCTTCGTGGGCTGGGAAGGTGTGGGGGTCTGCTCGTACTGGCTGGTGAGCTACTACTTCACCAGAGACAGCGCCGCTTCCGCCGGCAAGAAGGCCTTTCTCTACAACCGGGTGGGCGACTTCGGGCTGCTGGTGGCGATGTTCCTGCTGTTCCACTACACCCACACGCTCACCTACGTCGGCGTCTTTCACGCCGCCGGCACGCTCTCACCCACCGTCGCGACGCTGACGGTGCTCGCCCTGTTGCTCGCCGCCACCGGCAAGAGCGCCCAGATCCCGCTCTTCAACTGGTTGCCCGACGCCATGGAAGGCCCGACCCCGGTCTCAGCGTTAATCCACGCGGCGACCATGGTCACTGCGGGGGTGTACTTGCTCGTGCGCATGTCGCCGGTGCTCGCGATGTCGCCCGACGCACGCAGCGTGATCGCCATCATCGGCTGCGCGACGGCCTTTGTCGCCGCCACCATCGCCACCTCCCAACAGGACATCAAGAAGGTGCTGGCCTTCTCCACGGTGTCCCAGATCGGCTACATGGTCCTCGCCGTGGGGGTGGGCGCCTACAGCGCTGCCATCTTCCTCATGGTGGCTCACGCCTTCTACAAGGCGTTGCTCTTCCTCGGAGCGGGTTCGGTCATCCACTCTCTCGACGACGAACAGGACCTCAAGAAGATGGGCGGGCTCGCCAAGTACTTGCCCATCACGTTTCCCGCGTTCCTCGTGGGCTGGCTCGCCATCTCGGGAGTTCCGCCCTTCGCGGGCTTCTTCGCCAAGGGCGACGTGCTGACCAGCGTCTATCAGCACAACAAGCTGCTCTGGGCGTTCGGCGTGCTGACCGCGATTCTCACCGCGTACTACATGACCCGTCTGTTCGTCCTCACCTTCTTGGGCACCGAGCGCTTCCGCGAGGAGACCGATCGTCACGACCCCCACGAGTCGCCGTGGGTCATGACCTTGCCCTTGGTCGTCCTCAGCGTGCTCGCACTCGTGGGCGGCATCATCGATCTGCCCTGGGCGCACGAAGCGGCCCTGAGTGGTTTCTTGCACCCGGTACTTGGGCTACGTGCCCGCGGTCGCTGCGGCTTCGACGACAGAACAATGGGTGCTCGCTGCGGTCGACGTGATAGCGGCCCTGTTCGGGCTGGCCGCCGCCTTTACGATCTGGCGCGACCTCAAAGTCGGCGAGAAGTACGAGTCGAAGTTCTTCGAGCACGTCTGGTACTGGGACGACTTCTACGACACGACCATCGGCCGGCCCCTCACCGCGATGGCGGACTTCGACGAGGCCGTCGTGGAGCCCAAGGTAATCGATGGTGCAGTGACCGGTGTCGCGGTGGGCATCCGCAACAGTGCCGAGGGGTTGCGAAAGATCCAGTCGGGATTCGTGCGCCAGTACGCGCTCGCGATGGTGCTGGGCTTTGCCGTCATCATCGTCTACCTCGTGGCGAGGGTCCACTAGATGCACTCCTCGATCTATCTCGACCTTCTGATCGTCGTGCCCCTCCTCGGGGCGCTCGCCGCCATGCTGGTGCGCAAGGTGCCCAACGCGTCCTTCCTCGCGGGGGTCGCGACGTCGGTGCTCGAGTTCGCGCTCTCCGTGGTGGTCTTTGCTCTCTACAACAACCACCTCAAGGGTGCGGGCACCTTCGACTTCCTCTCGCGCCACGTGCTCTCTGCGCCGCTTGGTCTGGCCTGGGACGTGGGCATCGACGGCATCTCGCTGATCCTCATCATGCTGACAACGATCGTGCTGCCGCTCGCGTTGTACGGAGCGCGCGAGCGACGACACGAGGCGTCGTTCGTCGCCTGGATGCTGGTGCTGACCGCGTTCACGGTCGGGAGCTTCATCAGCCACGACGTGCTCGAGTTCTTTATCTTCTTCGAGCTCACCCTGGTGCCGAGCTACTTCATCATCGCGGGCTGGGGTGGGGCGCAGCGCGCGCGCGCCGCGCTCAAGTTCTTCATCTACACCTTTGGCGCGTCGGCGTTCTTGTTCATCGGCGTTCTGTACCTGGGCTTCCTCCACCAGCACCAGACCGGAGGAGCGCTGACGTTCTCGGACACCGCACTCGCCTCGACGGTGCTGACCCACGGCACGTCGGTGTGGCTGTTCCTCGCCTTTGCGGTCGCCTTCGCGGTGAAGTCGCCGATCTGGCCGCTGCATACCTGGTCGCCCATCACGTACGCCGAGGCGCCCACCGGAGGGTCGATCCAGCTCTCCGCCCTCCTCGCCAAGCTCGGCTCGTACGGGCTACTGCGCTTTGCGGTCGGACTGTTTCCGCTGGCCCTCGTGACGATGCGTCCGCTCTTCTTGACTCTCGCGGTGATCGGCATCCTGTACGGCTCGTTCGTGGCCTGCGCCACGCCCGGACTTGAAGCGTCTCGTCGCGTACTCGTCGCTCGCCCAGATGGGCTTTGTGACCCTGGGCGTGATGTCGGGTTCGGTGATCGGGGCGACGGGCGCGGTGCTCTTGATGTTCAACCACGGCATCATCACGATTGGCTTCTTCCTCTTGATCGGCTTCATCGAGCAGCGGCGCGGTTCGTACCAGATCAAGGACCTCACCGGCCTCCAGGGCCCGGCCCCGATTCTTGCGGCCCTCTTCACGGTCGTGATGATGGCCTCGATCGGCCTGCCCGGACTCTCGGGCTTCGTGAGTGAGTTCCTGATTCTCATCGGCACGTTCGCCACCCACGCGTGGTGGGCGGCCGTGGCGACCACCGGCGTCATCGCCGCGGCCGCGTATCTGCTCTGGGCCTATCAGCGCGTCTTTCACGGTGTGGCGACTGGACCGAACGCAGAGATCGCCGACGCGAGCTTTGCCGAGCGCTGGGTGATGGTGCCCGTCGTTGTGTTGATCGTGGGCCTCGGTGTCTTCCCGCACCCCTTCTTGGACCAGATCACGCCCTCGGTGCAGATTCTCCTGCACCACCTGGCCGCAGGAGTCGGCAAGTGACCGGCGTCGTGATTCCCTCCATCCACTACCTGGCGATTCTGCCGGTGCTCATCTTCTTCGGCGCCGCCTTGGTGCTGTTGCTCGCCAGTGCGCTGGTGCCCGGCAAGGTGGCCCTCAACGTCTCCACCGGCGTGACGGCAGCCGCGTCGCTTGCGGTCATCGTTATCGGGTTCTTCCAGTGGCACTACATCGACCTGCACGGCGCGACGACCAGCGTCGCCCACGCCGTCGTTCTCGATGGGTTCTCGGTGGTCGGCAACGTGGCCATCGCGGTGGGAATGTTGCTGTCGGCCTTCGTGGCGCACGACTGGTCCACGCGCGAACGCATCGCCGGGGCGGACTTTCACATCTTGGCGCTCGCCTCCAGTGCGGGTGCGCTGTTGATGGTCCAAGCCAACGACCTCATCGTCATCTTCCTCGGCCTCGAGATCCTTTCGATTGGTCTGTACGTCCTGGTGGGCTTCGATCGCCAGCGTCGCAGTTCGGACGAAGGTGCGCTCAAGTACTTCTTGCTCGGCGGGTTCGCCTCGGCGATCTTCATCTACGGCGCGGCCCTCGTCTACGGCGCGACGGGATCGACGAACCTGTCCTCGATCTCGTACTTCTTGGCCAAGAACACCGTGCTGCATCCGGGACTCCTCTACGCCGGCGGCGCTCTGCTGCTCGTGGGTTTCGCCTTCAAGGTCGCGGCCGTTCCGTTCCACGCCTGGTCGCCCGACGTGTACGAGGGCGCACCCACGCCGGTCACCGGTGTGATGGCCTCAATCGTCAAGGTGGGCGCCTTTGCCGCGCTGTTGCGCGTGCTCATCTCGGCGCTCGGCACCCAACTCGACACCTGGCGTCCGATCCTCTACGTGCTCATCATCCTCACATGCGTGGTGGGTGCCTCGCTCGCTCTGGTGCAGCGCAACGTCAAGCGCCTCCTCGCCTACTCCTCGATCAACCAGGCCGGCTTCATGCTGCTGGGCGTGTGGGCGGGCACGCCACGCGGCATCGCCGCCACGCTCTTCTACATCCTCACCTACACGCCGGTCATCATCGCCACGTTCGCGATCGTGACATTGGTCGGGGGTCGCGGAGATATGAACCACGGCATCGAGCACTACCGCGGACTCGCGCGTCGCCAGCCGTGGCTGGGTGCGGCGTTGACGGTCTTGCTGCTCACGCAACTGGGTGCTCCGCTGACCATCGGCTTCTACGCCAAGTTCACCGTGCTGGCATCAGTGATCGATGCCGGGGGAGGCGCCCTCGCGCTGGTCGCCATACTTTCGGCCGCGATCGCCGCGTTCTTCTACTTGAGGTTTGCTCTGACGCTGTTCGCTGACGACGACGGCGAGGCGATGCGTATTCCGGTGCCGCCCATGAGCGTGATCGTCATCGCGGTGGGCGTCGTGGTGTCGATCCTCTTTGGTATCTGGCCGGGACCGCTGGCGGCCTGGGTCCAGCACGCGACGCTTCTCTTCGTCCCGTGAGTCGCGTCGCGATCGCGACTGCCCGGGGCGCTGACGATCCCGACAATCCGCTTCTCTTTAGGGCGCTCGCCGACGCGGAGATCGACGCCGATCTTACGATCTGGGACGACGACGCTGTTCGATGGGACGACTACGACCTCGTGGTGGTGCGCTCGACGTGGGACTACTCGTCTCGTCGCGACGACTTTCTCGCTTGGGCGCGCACCATTGCTCGCCTCGAGAATCCTTATTCGGTCATCGAGTACTCATCGGACAAGATCTACCTCGCCGACGTCGAGGCCCGCGGGCTGTCCGATAATTCCCTCACACTTTGTCGCGGTGGGCGAAACGCCAGAGTTCTTCGTAGGGGACTTCGTCGTGAAGCCTCGCGTGGGCGCGGGATCGATGGACGCGTTGCGTTACCACGAAGGAGAAGAAGAGGCGGCGACCCGCCACGTCGAGGCGCTCCACGAAAGAGGCCGCGATGTGCTCATCCAGCCCTACATCCACAGTGTCGACACGATCGGCGAGCGCGCTCTCATCTTCATCGACGGTGAGTACTCGCACGCCATCACCAAGGGTGCGATGCTCAACGTACCGCCTGATGAACGCGACTTTCTCTATCGACGCGAACAGATCAGGTCGGTTACCGCCGAAGAAGACGCCGTTCATACGGCGACGAACGTGCTGTCGACTTTGGGCTTTGACTCTTTGCTCTACGCGAGAGTGGACTTGGTGGCGACAGTTCGAGGCTGGCTCGTGATGGAGATTGAACTGGTCGAGCCCTCACTCTTTCTTGCCTACGACGAGTCCGCACCCGCCGCCCTAGCGGCAGCGATCTCCGGTCGGCTCTCGTAGCCGGTCCTCGCGGCGCAGTCGCCCGTGTGATGACGCAGAATGCTTCATAGGACACTCATTGTCACGAAAGTAGGCGAGCCAACGTGATCAAGGAACTCAGTGACATGCCTCCACGTGTCATTGGATTCGAGGCGACAGGCAAGCTAAGGGCAGAGGACTATCGAGATGTAGTTCTGCCAGCTCTCACAGCGGCGGCGGCAAGCGGCGAAGTGCGCTCCATCATTGTGATGGACGAATTCGACGGGATGACGGGAGGGGCGCTCTGCGCAGGACCTCAAACTTGGCGTCGAGTACCTCCGAGCTTGGAAGCGCATTGCGCTGGTGACCGATATCGGCTGGATGCATCGACTGACTGACCTCTTTGGTTGGATGACTCCGGGAGAGACGAAGACCTTCTCGATCGCCCAGCGGGACGCTGCCATCGCCTGGGTTGCCCAGTGAAGCAGAACCTCAGGTCATGCAAAATCGGTGGGCAGTCCAACCGCGGGTAGCGAACTGTCGCTCGCCCTATCGTCGGCCTGAGGCCGCCTCATCAACCTCGCGCGCGGCCGCAAGAATCTCTTCGGGCACGACGGTCCCGGGACGATTCGAAGGATCGTGGGCGAAGAATCGACCGATGACGGGCAGTTCCGTGATGCTCTCGGCGCGAAGCGTCGCTGCCACGACTGGCACGAAACTCTCGGCCGCGGGATAGACCAGGTAGCGCGGTAGCCAGGTCGGCCGATACTTGGAGTTAAAGCTCCACAGCGATTCAATGGGCAGGATGCCCGAGAGACGCTTGATGGCCCAGCGCTCAACGCGCGAAAACGTGGAGTCCTTTTCGCCTTCGATCACTGATCGGAATGCGGCGAAGTTGAGGCTGAGACCCTGGTTGCCGAGATGGCGCAAGTGAGCGATGGTGGTACAGAGTGCGTAGTCGATGAGGCCATTGGGGTGCTCACCGGGGTCGCGTCGCATGAGGTCAAGTGAGTAGCCCCGCGTTGCGGGGGACGGAACGAACTGACAGACCGAAGCCGCGCGCCCATCGGGTGCGTAGACGACGGTGAGAAGAAGACCCTTGTCCTTGGGGTCGAACAGTCGCCCGAGCATCATCGAAAACCCTCGCTCGGCTTCGCCGCGGCGCAGCATGGAGATCAGCTCCACGATCTCGGTCACCTTGGCCGGGTCCATGGTGGCGGGGTCGTAGAACTCGACGCGATAGCCGTGACGCGCCAAGCGCGTGCAGGCCTGGCGCAAGCCCTTCATCTTGTGACCCTCGAGGCTGAAGGTCTGGCAGTTCACGATGGCTTCGTCGCCGAGGTAGATCGAGTGCAGTCCGGCCTCGTGATAGATGCCGAGCCACTCTTGACCCGCCGCCATGACGCCGATCGTCCAACCTCTCCCCTCAGCGAACTGGCGAAACGCGCTGAAGACCTCAGTTCGCTCGGCGACGGGCCCGATGGGGTCGGGCGAGATGAGTGCGACGCCCCCGTACACGGCGTAGGCGACGAGAGAGTCGCGAAAGAAGAAGAACTGCTTGTCGTCGCGTAACGCGAAGTAGTCGAGGGTTCCCTGTCCGTGTCGTCGCACAATCTCGCGGGCGCGGAACTCAGCGAGGCGTCGCTCGCGCGAGTTGGTCGCCGACGAGAGACGCCGGTCGACGACCGGTCGGGTCACGAGATAGAGCGCCAGGACGATGAGCGTGATACCGATGGCGAAGAGGGCGGGCGAGACAAAGTCGTCGACGTGATCGGGAAGGGCGATGTCGTATTGTCCGACGAGTCGCTCGAGGCAGGCCATGAGCAAGACCCCGTAGTTCGCCAGATGCTGATGCCTGTCGGTGGCTTCAATGCCCAGTGAGGCGGTCACGACGCTCACCGCTGCGATCAGGGCGAGGCGCGGCAGGGTCGTGGAAACCCCCGAGCGGTCAGACGTCGCCTGGAAGTAGCGGCGCTGGGTGATCAATGCCACGGTGAGGGCGATGGCGATGAGCAGCGAGACGATGGTGCCACCTCGCAGGGCGTGGGCCACGATGGTGACCGCGAGAATCGTCACGGACAAGAACCACGAACGTCGCTGTCCTCGTCGCAGACCGCGGGCCAACATGATGAGCGCGATGCCGGCCACCGCCGTGAGCGCGGCCGCGTCTTTGGCCACACCCATGGGAAGGACTTGCAGGACGAGGTGCAGATGACTGCGCAACGGTCGGAACGTGGTGATGACGACGTTAAAGACGCCCTCGATCAACACCAGAAGCGCCATCGCACGACGCATCGTGCGCTGATGAACCTGCTCGTAGAGTCGCTCGACGTTCATCGGAAAGGGCAGTCCGTTTGGCCACGACGCGACCGCCTCGGTGTCTTTGCTCGTCTCGGCTTGTACGTTTTCGCGTCCCACCAGGCGCTCGAGAGCGGTCCCTTGACCCGTCGAGGACTCACCCGCGTAGAGACGAACCTGCACGGTGCTACCGGCTTCGATCTCGACCACTCCGAGTCGCTCGACTGCGGCGAAGACCGCGGGCAACCCGAAGAGTCCGCGTCGCTCTACTAACACGGCGCGCGACGGGCCGGGCGACGCACAGACTCCGTCGTCGAGGAACGCCAGGGCTGGCGACGGCGCACCACCTACGACGGCGCCGGCGCCGCCTCGTTCGACGACGCGTCGAGCGAACTCGAGTGCGTCGACGTCATCAACGGTCGTGAGAGCCAGGGGTTCGCTGAGGGTGTCTCGCTGGTGGGCGGTGGCGGATCGATGGAACCGACGTTGCACCCACAGCGCGGCCAGACCGGCCACCAACGTTTCAACGATGGCGACGATCACGAGCGCCACGAAAGCGTTCTCCCAGAAGTTGTGAGAGTGCAGGACGTGAACGCGGTAGTGGTGGCGCGCGACGTGATCCTCAACACTCGCAAAGATCGCCCAGACGTCAAGCGCGAGGAAGGCCAACGACGGGAAGCCACACCCACGCCGCGAGACGACGGTAGAGGGTGCGCGAGGCAACGAAGCGCTGAAGAGCGAGTGGGTCCTCGAGATTCTGTGCATCGCCACGATCCCGTTCACTCACCGGGGTGACGTCCAGGTCGTAGGTCCCGGCCGCGACCGCGAGGTCGCGCACGCCCTCGGCGGTCGCTACCTGTAATACGAGATCACTCGCGACGGTGACTCCCAATTCCCCGAGAAGGGACCGAGCGCGATCGTGATCGCGTAGTTCGGAGTCGTTGCTACCGGGTAACGCGAGAAACTGGTGATTCGACGATGCCGTAAAGGCCACGACGGCGTCGCGCACTTGGGGTTGCGCGGCGAAGGTCGCCTCGATGAACTTGGCGAGGTCTTCGGTGGGGCCGGGGTGAAAGAGATTGCCCGCGACCACCACGATGGCGGCGTCGTCGATGTCGCCCAGGAGGCTCATGAACTCTCGAATGGGCCGACTCTCGACGTTGGTGGATGGAGAGAGGTCTAGGTCACTCAGTACGTAGACGTGATGCCCGTAGGGGACGGGAATCGTCCGTCGTTCAGCTACTTCCACGGCATCTAGTCTCGCAGAGATGCCCCGTTCGAGAATGAGTCGCTGAAGAGTTGATGGAGACCGACCCCGAAAATTGGCATTGGCGCGATTCGACGCTCCAACCGGGCAGGGCCGTGATTTTCGACATCGACGGCGTACTGGCAGACGCCGCAGGTCGTCAGCACTACCTGGATTGGGGTGACTGGAAAGGCTTCTTCGATGACGTGGGCGAAGATCCCATCATCGAAGAGATCGAGCGACTATTGGAGTTACTTGACTCGTCGCTCCTGGTCATCCTGGTGACAGGGCGTCCTCGCCGCGTGCAGCCCCACACGTCTGGCCTGGCTCGAGCGCTACCGAATTCGCTGGGACCTGCTCATCATGCGCGACTTTGGCGACTACTCAGGCGTGGACCGATTCAAACGCGAGACGCTTCACGAGCTCTTCGCGCAGGGTTTCGACGTTCGCCTGGCGCTGGACGATGATCCCAAGAACCACGCCATGTACGTGAGTGAGGGCGTGCCGTGCATCTACATCCACTCGGGCTACTACTTATAGCCGTACCAGCGTGGATCGCGGTTAGAGCTGGTCAATGAGCGTCATGAGTTCGTTCGCGGCTCGACGTCCCGATCCGATACTCGCGGGCACACCGACTCCGTCGTACGCGTTGCCCGCCAAGGCGACGTGATGCTTCAGGCTGGCTGCTCGCGCGCGTTGCACTAGCTGGTCGTGACCCACTCGGTACTGCGGGAGTCCGTCGGGCCAACGTTGCACCCTCGACTCGGTGGGCACACCCCACTTCGGAAGTAAAAACGCCAGTTCGCTGTTGACGCGCGAGATGAGATCGTCATCGTCGAGTTCGACCCACCTCGTGTCGTCGCTTCGTCCGACGTGCGCGCGAAGCAGCACGTCCTCGTTCCGGTACAGGTGGGGCCACTTGCGATCCAAGAACGTGAGGGCGGTCACCATCAGTGAACCTTGACCGGCCCAGGGCGTGTGCAGCGGGACGAGCACACCGGTTCCCCGAGAGGGCAGGGTCACGGCGTTGCGGGGAATTGAGAATGTGACGATGGCGGCACTTGCGTTGTCGATGCTTCGCAGTGGTTCGAGCGAGGGGTCGAAGGAGCCGATCAAGGCGCCCGCCACCGGAGCAGGAGCGGCGAGAACGACGCCATTGGCTGGCGTCGTCGTTGATGGCGTGTCGACTTCAAGGGGATAACTCCCGGCCGGTGTTCGGCGTACGGCCGTGACCGCAACGTTGGTGCGAATCACCACCCCCCGCTGCGTGAGCTGGCGCTCGAGTTGCTGGGGTAATGAGCCGACACCGTCGATGAGCGAATAGAACAGCGGCGTCGTCGGAACTGAGGCGGTTGGTGCAGGCCGCAGGGCGCGCATGAGCGAGCCGCCCGCCTGAGCGGCCGCGTAGAGCGCCGGGAACACCTCTTTAGCCGAGAGGTCGTCGATGCGTCCCGCTTGGATACCGCCGATCATCGGCTCGATGAACTGATAGCTCAGTTCTCGTCCAAGTTTTCTGCGCGTGATGTCGCCGATGGATATGTCGTCACCGACGTGCAGGCGCGCGGGCAGGAACGTGTCGCGCAAGGCGCCAGCGCGTGACCGCCACCCCAGCCCCTTGAACCGGCGAACCGTCTCGAGGCTGGTCGGAACACCGAGAACCAGGCCGTGGGGTAGCTCGTGGAGGCTTCCCCGCGAATACAACCATGCGCCACTCTCGGCGATGGCCTCCAACTCGGCTTCGAGACCCAATTCCAGCGCCAGTGCGACGGCCTCGGGCCGTCGGGCGAGAAAACCGTCCGCACCGAGATCGATCGTTCGCCCGGCGAAGGTCGTCGTCGCGAGCGAGCCACCGCACCGATCACTCGCTTCGATGAGTTCGACGCGAGGCGTCGACTCGGTTGGCCCGGCGTCTCCGCCCGTGAGCTCCCACGCTGCGGCGAGCCCACTGATGCCTCCGCCCACGATGACGACGGACGAGCGACTCACCTAGCCAGCCGCGCGCGAAATCAGGTCGGCCAGTAGGGCCACAAACGTCGGGTCGTCGTTGAGCGACGCGGTGCGTATCAGATTGACACCCACTTGTTTTGCGACGCCTTGAGCCTCAATGTCGATGTCGTAGAGGACTTCGAGGTGATCGGAGACGAATCCGATCGGACACGAGATGATGTCGGTGACGCCCGATGACGCCAACTCACGTATCGCGTCGAGGATGTCGGGACCTAACCAGGTGTCGGCGGTGCGCCCGGCCGACTGCCAGGCGACACTGAACGATGACAGGGCCGCAACTTCGGCCGCCTCTCGTGCACTGTCGGCGAGTTGTTCGGGGTACGTGTCGCCCGTCTCCACGACGCGCTCGGGCAGAGAGTGCGCACTGAAGATCACGTGCGCCGACGCTCGCCGCTCAGCGGGAACACGGCCCAGCGCATCGTTCACGCGTCGTGCGATGAGATCCAAGAAACCTGGCGCGTCGTACCAGGCGCCGATCTCGATGAACTCGACATCCTCGCCGAGGGTGGTGCGCGCGCGACTCATGTACTGCTCGGTCGACATGGACGAGGAGTGCGGGGCCAGCACGATGCCGACGACGCGAGCAAAACCCTCATCCCGAAAGCTCTCGGCGGCTTCTTCGAGGAGAGGTGGTTCGAACTTGGAGCCGAAACGCACGTCGAACTCACCGGGGTGAGTCGACTCGAGCGCACGAGCGATGCCCGCGACTTGGGCCGCCGTGCGTTCGGTGAGCGGTGACACGCCGCCGATTGCGAGGTACCTCGAGGTGAGGTCGGCCAGCTGCTCGGGGGTGGGGGGATGGCCGCGTCGAATGCGTGTGTAGAACGGCTCAATGCCTTCAGGTGATGAGGGCGTGCCGTGCGCCATGACCAACACGCCCACGCTCATCGCACACCCGCCTTACCTTCTTCGTGCACCACCTTCACAACGGCCGCGAGCACGTCGGGATCGGTGGCCGGCAGCACGCCGTGGCCGAGGTTGAAGATGTGACCGGCGTCGCTGCCGGCCAGGGCCAGGACCTCACGGGTGGCGTCGATGGCGAGCTCGGTTCCCGCAAGGCACCGCGCGGGGTCGAGGTTGCCCTGGACCGCCTTGTCGCCGACGCGCCGACGGCCTTCGTTGAGGTCGACGTGCCAGTCGATGCCGACGACGTCGCTGCCCGACGTGGCCATCAACGACAGGAGTTCCCCGGTGCCGACGCCGAAGAGAATCGTCGCGACATCGAGGTCCGCAATCCCGGCGAAGACTTTCTGGGTCGCGGGCAACGCGAATCGTTCGTACTCGGCGCGCGTCAACGTGCCCGCCCACGAGTCAAACAACTGCACCGCACGAACGCCGTGGGCGATCTGGGTGCGCAGAAAACTCACCGAGATCTTCACCAGTCGATCGAGGAGTTGATCGAATAAGTCAGGGTCGCGATGCATCAGGCTCTTGATCATGGCGAACTCTCGCGTGGGACCACCCTCGATCAGATAACTCGCCACGGTGAAGGGGGCACCCGCGAAACCAATGAGGGGCGTGTTGGTCGCCGCGAGCTCTGGCACCACGAGGTCGATGGTCGCCGCTACGTACTCGATGTGCTCTTCGGTGAGTTCGGGCAGTCGCTCCAGATCGGTCTCGCTCACGAACGGTTCGGCAATAACGGGTCCACGACCAGGAACAACCTCGACGCCGAAACCCACCGCGTGATAGGGCACGACGATGTCCGAGAAGAGAATCGCCGCGTCCACGCCGTAGCGCCGCACAGGTTGGAGAGTGACTTCAGCCGCCGTCTCAGGCGAGGCGATCGCCTCGAGGATCGAACCCGTCCCGCGCATCGCGCGGTACTCGGGCAGGGACCGTCCGGCCTGTCGCATGAACCAGACGGGAACTCGTTCGACCGCCTCGCCGCGACAGGCCTTTAGAAAGTCTGGTTCGGGCGCGCTCATGACGACCAATCTAGGCCGCTCGCCTCGGCGCTACTTCAGGTCACATGGGCCCTTCCCACGGTGACATGAGTTGTACGTAGTTTCCGTCGGGGTCGCTCACGGTCGCGAGCCAGACCTCGCCGGGTGCGCCCTCGGGCTGGTAGGGCTCAGCGATGACCTCGGCTCCAAGGGCGGTCAGCATCTGGAACGTCGCGGCCACGTCGTCGGCCTCGACGCTCAGCATGATGCGCTGGGGATTGGCGCTCTTGCCCTTGACCTCGCTGTGTGCGCCGAGCATCAAATCAGCCTTATCAGACCAGCCGTACCAGGTGTCGTCGCGGAACCCGGGCTCACCCAGGAGCGCGGTGTAGAACTCCGCGAGGCGCTCGGGGTTCTCCGAGCCAATCATTACGCCGGCGTATCTCATAGGACTCCCTTCGGTGGTGCCTGTCTTTCGCACTCTAGGGCGGACTTGTGCGGGATGCGAGGGTGAAAATGACCCGCGGAAAACACCTCTCACGAGACGATTAGAATTGATGATTCCCGATTTTTGGGAAGACAGAAAGAGGTCGTTCATGTCGCACGAGCGCGAGATCGCCGAGGAGCAAGAGTTCCTGGACGTGGCCCTCGAGGCGCTTGATGCGATGCGCCAGGGAGCACGCTCACTGCGCGACAGCGCGGCGGTGGCGAACATGCGTGGTGCGGGCGATCTCGTCGAACGCGACGTGGTGATGGGCACCGCCCTACATCGACTCGATCAACTCGCGATAGGCGATCAGCCCCTGTTCTTTGGTCGCATCGACTACCAGGCGAACGGGAACGGTCGCGGCGACACCTATCACGTCGGTCGGCTCGCGGTCTCGGACGAGTCTCTCAATCCTCTCGTCATCGACTGGCGCGCTCCGGTCGCCGAAGCGTTCTATCGCGCGACGGGCGTGGAGTCACTCGGACTCTCGCGCCGTCGCCACGTGGCGATTCACGCCAACGAAGTCACGGGCGTGGAGGACGAGTACTTCGCCGACTCCAACGGTGAGCTTGACCTGCCCGACAGCGACGTGCGCGCCGCAACCGAAGAGGGACTCGTCGATGGCGGACTCGCACTCGGTGGGCCTGGTGCGCTGCTCGCGGCACTCGGTCGTGCGCGCACCGGTCGCATGGGCGACATCATCGCGACGATTCAAGGTGAGCAGGACCAGATCATCCGCAGTCCGCTCGCCGGCATCTTGTTGGTCCAAGGTGGCCCCGGCACCGGCAAGACCGCCGTCGCCCTGCACCGCGCGGCGTACCTGCTCTTCACTTTCCGCGCCACGCTTGAGCGCCAGGGTGTTCTTGTGGTGGGACCGAACCCGCTGTTCCTCAACTACATCGAGAACGTACTGCCTTCGCTGGGCGAATCCGGGCGTCACGCTGTCGACCATCGCGGGCCTCGTGACCAACATCGAAGTACGCGGCGTCGATTCCGAAGACGTCGACCAGCTCAAGGGTGATCTGCGCATGGCGCGGGTGCTCAGTCGCGCGATGGGAACCAGAGAGCGCGCACTGCGACACGACGTGGAGATTCCCGTCGGTCGAGCGACCATCGTGCTCAAGGCGAAATACACCCAAGACGCCGTCGAGCGGGCGAAGCGCCGTCCCGGCAACCACAATCAGCGCCGATCGGCCGTGGGTCGCGAACTCGCGGCGCGCCTGGCCTCAGAGTATGGCGAGCGTTTTACCAAGGACGGCTCTCGCGACGGATCCGAAGAAGTCAGCAACGAGACCGAACTCGCCGATGCGATTCGTGCGACCCGCAGTTCAAAGAAGCACTTCAGCGCGTCTGGCCGCGCATCACCGGTCAAGAACTCGTACATGACCTGTTGGGGGCACCCGCGCTGCTGCGCGCGGCGGGCAAGGGCATCCTGAGCGATCGCGAGATCGAGATGCTCTATCGCCCCCGCTTCACCTCGACCGAGGAGATCGCGTGGACCAAGGCCGACGCCGCGTTGATCGACGAAGCGCGTGTTCTGGTAGGCCCCCGCAAGCGACCCCGCCCCGCCCCTCGGCCGGCTGACAACGTGCTCGCCGGGGTGGATCTGGATGCCTATTCGGGTGATCACCGCGCTGCGGCTCTGCGCGAGGCGCAGCGCCTCGCGGTCGCCCAGAGCCAGGAACTCGACGAGGCCGAGTTCGTCACCTACGGCCACATCGTGGTGGACGAGGCCCAGGATCTCTCACCGATGGAGCTGCGCGTGCTCAAGCGCCGTGACCTCACTGGATCGATGACGATCGTGGGCGACATGGGTCAGGCCACGACCGCGTCATCGTCGGCGTCCTGGGACACCCTGCTCAACGTGCTCGCGCCGCGTCGTGAGCCGACGCGAGTGGATCTCACGGTGAGTTATCGCACTCCCCAAGAGGTCCTGGCTTTTGCCGCGCCCACGCTGCTCGCGGCCGCCCCTGATCTCGTGCCGCCGCGCCCCGTGCGCCGGGCAGGCTCCACGCCGCTCGTTGTTCTCTCGAGCGAGGCCGAGTTCGCCGACACGTTGGTGCAACTCACGCGCGGCGAGATCGAAGCGGTCGCGCCGGGTCGCTTAGCGGTCATCGTGACGAGACGTCGCGTGGACGAGATCGTCACGGCACTGCGCGACGGTGGCCTCGAAGCGGTGGATCCGAACGACCAAGACTCCAAGGGACTGGCGGCAGATTGGTGGTCCTCGCCGCCGAAGGGGCGAACGGTTTGGAGTTCGACGCCGTCGTCGTTGTCGAGCCTGGTCAGATTGCTAATCGCGGGGCAGCGAACGAGACGACGTACACGCCACGCGGATTGCGCACGCTGTACGTCGCGCTCACGCGTCCCACCAGGCGACTCGCCGTGATCGCCACAAAGGATCTTCCGCCGACCCTTGGCTGAGAGCGCAGACCCCCTCCATCGACAAAGTGGGGTCGCGATTTCTACTAGAAATGATGGCGTGAGTCAGGCAGTTTCCCCCGAAAGCCTGGCGAAGCAAGAGAAGATCGTCCACGATCGACCGCCGATGCTGGCCATCGGCGTGATGATCTGGCTCGGTTCAGAGCTGATGTTCTTCTCGGGACTCTTCGCCGCCCTATTTACCATCCGCGCGCACCTCGCCTCGTGGCCGCCCAAGGGCACCCACCTCGACGTGTTGCAGTCGGGCATCTTCACAATCATCCTCATCGCGTCCTCTTTTACGATGCAGCGCGCGGTGTGGCTCATTGAGCACCGTCGCCGCGGCGAAGCCCGCAACTGGGTGATCGCGACCATCATCATGGGTGCTTTGTTCGTGAGCAACCAGGCCTACGAGTGGACGCACCTCACCACGCGCTGGTACACGAACTCCTACGGCTCGGTCTTCTTCATCACGACCGGCCTGCACGGTCTGCACGTGTTCCTCGGACTCGTGGCGATGAGCTTTCTTCTCTATCGCATGCGCGGTCGCGAAGGGGACCCCGGTGAGCTCGCCACATTCCAAGGCGTGAGCTACTACTGGCACTTCGTGGACGTGGTGTGGATTGGTCTGTACTCGTCCCTGTTCTTGCTCAAGTAGGTGAGGGACGTGGCGTACACATTCCTTCGGCGAAGTGCCCTCCTGGCGGGTGCCGGTCTCTTCGTGCTCGCACCGCTCGTGCTCTTCGTCGTCCCGGCGAACGCCAGCAACTACAAGACCATCCCGTTTCAGACCACGCGAAAGAACGCGGGCACGCCGAACTCGACCAACGTCACCAAGAACTCCGCCGGCCAGGTCACGAGTTACGGCAACAAGTACATCACCTACAAGATCCCCTCGAGCTCGCTGGACAAGCTCGGTCAGGCACTGTTCATGGAGAACTGTGCGTCGTGCCACGGCACCCAGGCCAATGGCGTGCCGGCCTCGGCGGTCGGCTCGTACCCCGACCTGGTGGGCCTCGGGCCCGCGACCATTGACTTCTGGGTCGACTCGGGTCGCATGCCGGCCAAGGACCCGACCGCGGTCGAGGCCCTGCGCCGCCAGCCCGCCCTGAACCCGCAACAGGCCGAAGCGATCGCCGCCTGGGTGAACTCGCTCTCACCGAGCTATCCCGGTATTCCGAGCGCCAACCTCAAGATCGCCAACGTGTCCGAGGGCCAGGAGCTCTTTGCGCTCAACTGTGCTGCGTGCCACACGATCGAAGGGGACGGCGATGCGCTCGCCTTCAGCACGTCTGCGCCCTCGCTGCGTCACATTCCGGCCTTCCAGGTCGTCGAGGCGATTCGCACCGGGCCGGCCAACATGCCGCGCTTCACTGGCAACCTGAGCGACAAGCAGGTCGACGACATCGTGAAGTACGTCACCACCGAGATTCAGCACCCGAACAACCCCGGCGGGTTCGGACTGGGCGGGCTCGGACCGGTCGCCGAAGGCTTCATCGCGCTGCTGGTCGGCGTCGGCTTTTTGGCATTGATCTGTTACTGGATTGGAGATCGCTCGTGAGCGACGAGATCCCCGAGCAGGTCAGCCCGCACGAGGCGATGAAGATCGAGATGCACCACGAAGAGTTGGCCGAGCGCCGCGCGCGCGAGGCCCAGGACCTACTGGACACTCACACCCCCGTGGCGATCTCAGGGTTGCGCGCGGACGACCCGCATCTCCAGCCCGCCGCGAAAAACCCCCACACTGTCGAACTGGTCATCGCCATCTGCTTCATCCTGGGCATCTTTGCCATGGCCGGCTTTGGCGCCGCGTACGTCGTGAACGCAAAGCCCTGGATCATCGCCTCGACGATCGGCATCGGCCTCTTTCTCTTTGGCGTCGGACTCGTCGCCTGGGGCAAGTACCTCATGCCGCGCGGTCCCTTCGTCGAGGAACGCCACACTCTCGCGGGCGACCAGGCCGATCGCGACGCCTTCGCGGCGGCAATCGTCGAGCGCGGTGGCGGTCGTCAAGCGTCGCAAAGTCCGCGCGAGTATTCTCGGCGGGGGACTGGGCATCTTTGGCATCGTGGCGATGTTCCCGCTGCTGCGCAGCCTTGGACCACTGCCCAAGGGCACGCTCTTTCACACCGACTGGCGCAAGGGCTCCTACGCGGTGGACTCCTCGGGGCGGCGCATCAAGGAGGGCGAACTCGCCATCGGCTCGATCGTGACCGTCTCTGCCGAAGGGACCGAGAACACGGACCGCGGCCAGTCGGTCGACCAGACGGTGCTGATTCGCATCTCGAACGAAGACTTCACGACCGAAAAGGGTCGCGAGAGCTGGGGCCCGAAGGGCTATGTCGCGTACTCCAAGCTGTGCACGCGCTTGGGTTGCCCCGTCGGGCTCTACGAACAACAACTGCAGTTGTTGGTCTGTCCGTGTCACCAGTCGATGTTCAACGTCACCAACGGGGGCGATTATCCCCAGTTCGGTCCCGCCCCTCGACCGTTGCCGCAACTGGCGCTGTACATCGACGGTGAGGGCTACATCCGCTCACAAGATGACTAAAAGCAACCCGTCGGTCCTGGATTCTGGGAGCGCACCACCGCATGAGTGACACTACGATTCCCACCAACCCGAGGGCGCGCAAGCGCGCCGCTGGCCCCTACGGCAAGATCGGCAAGGCCCTCGACGAACTCGACGACCGCTTAGGTGTCGCCCGGGGTGGTCGCACCTTCATGGACAAGATCTTCCCGGATCACTGGTCGTTCATGCTGGGCGAGATCGCGCTGTACTCCTTTGTGATCCTGCTCGTCACGGGCGTCTTTCTCACGCTGTACTACGTGCCGAGCTCGGCGCTCGTCGTCTATCACGGCCCGTATCTGCCGCTCGATGGTCAGCGCGTCACCGAAGCCTTCGACTCAACGGTGAATCTCTTCCTTCAGCGTGCGCGGGGGACTGTTGATGCGCCAGATGCACCACTGGGCCTGCGACATCTTCGTGGGTGCGATCGTGGTTCACATGGCGCGCGTGTTCTTCACCGGCGCGTTCCGC
>CAWBQX010000008.1:0-9766 GCA_963791015.1 uncultured Acidimicrobiaceae bacterium
GCTCGCGGTGAAATTGACGCCGCGGACTATCGAGAGCGCCGAGACCTCCTGCAGGGAACGTCGTAGCCCTACTCGCCCGGGGTGACCAAGCCCGATTCGTAGGCGAAGACGACCGCCTGCGCGCGATCGCGGAGGCCCAACTTCAGCAGTACTCGCCCGACGTGGGTCTTGGTGGTCTGTTCGGCGATGAAGAGAGTCTCGCTGATCTCTGAGTTGGAGAGCCCCTGTGCAATGAGACGCAGGATCTCGTTCTCGCGCGGCGTGAGTTCCTCTATCGAGGTCGCAGCAGGCACGCTCGGTCGTTGGCGAGAGAAGTCGGAGATCAGGCGGCGTGTGACCGAAGGGGCCAGGAGCGCATCACCCGCCGCGACGACGCGCACGGCGTGTATGAGTTCGGCCGCCGGCGCGTCTTTGAGCAAGAATCCACTCGCGCCGGAACGCAGAGCTTCGTAGACGTACTCGTCCAGATCAAAGGTCGTAAGGACGAGCACCCGAACGGGCACGTCGCCTCGCGGTTCGGCGAGGATCCGCCGGGTGGCTTCCAGGCCATCCATGACGGGCATGCGCACATCCATCAAAATGACGTCGGGCAGATGTTCTTCGTAGAGCGCGACCGCTATCGCCCCGTTCGCCGCGTGTCCGACGACGCTCATATCGTCCTGCGCGTTCAGGATCGCGCCGAACCCCTCGCGGACCATGGCTTGATCATCAACGATGAGGCAGGTGATCGTCACGGAGCGGACGTCAACTGCGGGCGCAGTGGCAACACCGCGGCGACGACGAAGCCCCCATCGGGATCCTCGTGTGCAACCAGGTCGCCTCCGAGAATGGCGACGCGCTCACTCATTCCCATAAGTCCGTGACCGGCTCGGAGCTCGCTCGTGGACGCGGATTGCTTTAATCCGGGGCCGTTGCGAACGCGAAGTCGAAGCGCATCGTCACTGCCTTCGACCACGACCGAGATTTCCGAGCCCAGGGCGTGACGGTTCGCGTTGGAAAGCGCTTCTTGGACGATGCGGTACGCGCAGAGCTCCACTCCGGGAGAGGTCACCGCGTTGACGCCCGGCATTGTGAGGCTGATGTCGACCCCCGCGCGCTGACTGGCGGCCACGAGTTCGGGCACGTCGTCGAGACGGGGCTGCGGAGCGCGCTCCGCGGGGCCCTCATTGCGCAGCGCTCCGAGCAGCCGACGCATGTCGGAGAGAGCTTCGCGGGCGTGCGCGCTGAGCGAAGAGAACTCATTCAGGGCTGAGTCGGGCAGTTCGTGCAATCGATACGGGGCTGTCTCAGCTTGCACGGCAATCAGCGACATGTGATGCGCGACCACATCGTGCATCTCGCGGGCGATTCGGGTGCGCTCTTCGAGGACGGCGTGTCTCGCTTCTTCAAGTTCGTTGCGTTCGAACTGGGCGGCGAGTTCGAGCCGGGCTCGCCGCGAGGCGCCTTGCGCGTCGAGGGCGATGACAATGATCGTGAGCGCTACCTCGGCGCACAACGGCTTAATGAACCCGGGTCCGAGCCAAATCCAGCCCGGGATTGCCATGAGCGCCCACATCCACCAGAGCGCAGCTCGACTGTGGCGAAAGCCCGCCACGCACAGCACGACGACCAGCAGGGCCAGCTGTTCAGGCGGCAGTTGATAGCGCGGGGGAAGCGCGGCGAAGGGACGCATGGAGATCGCGGGGACGATCAGCGAACCGAGGAATCCCACTCGCCACGCGAAGAGTGGATAGCGCCACGCCAAGAAGAATGGCCCGAGGCCAATGAGTCCGAAGCTCGACCACTTGAACAGGGTGAGGGAGCCGAATGAACTGATCGCTGTGCTCTTGACGGCAAAGCCCCCACCACGAAGACCTTCTTGAAACACGGTGAGGCCGTTGCCAGGAATGAACTTTGGGGAGATCACACCGTTGACGACCGGTCCGATGGAGACACGCAACGCGACGACGATTCCCGCGATCGCGGCGAGGATGAGCGCCACCCCGACGAAGGTGGCGACGGTGCCGAGGCGCCGCGCGCGAGCAGAGCGCCACGTGACGGCGGGGTCGGCCCCGATAGCGACCTCCGCGGCGCCCGACTCAACGGCGCGAAGTTGTGCGGGAAAAGGAGAGAGAGACCCGGGGTCACGTTTCATGTCCTTACGGTACGTCAGTGACGAGCCCACGTCATCGCGCCTGAGGTGTCATACCTAGGTATGACGCGTCGTCATCACCGATCGCCTCGTCGTACCGAGATATCACGGCGCAAATGGCCCTTTTGAGTGATGACGACCGTCCCGCTGTCTTCGTAGGTTTTTGACAGCCGAGTAGTTGAGGGCGTGCAAAGAGTGGAAGGAATCGCGTGTTCGACTCTGTATCTGGTGGGGCGTCGTGAAGAGCCGGTCGTGGCGACCTCGATCGAAGAAGAAGTTGGCCCTGGCCGTGGCCATTGTCGTGGCCGTGGTGGTGGGCGGAACGCTCGGCGGCCTGGCGCTGACTTCCTCGACGGGCGCTCAGTACGTGTCGGCGCCGGCCGAGATCGGATCCGTGGTGCAGACCACGTCGCTCACCGGCACGATCGAGCCGGTCACACAGGCGGACCTCAACTTTGGCACCTCGGGAACAGTGGATGCGATAACGGTCAAGGTGGGCGACGAGGTGAAGGCCGGGCAAGTGCTGGCCACGTTGCAAACCCCCGACCTTCAGTCCCAAGTTGACCAGAGCAAGGGATCCCTCGATAACGCGGAGTCCACCCTCGCCACGGCGCAGTCGCCCGCGAGTTCGCTGATCGCGACCGACCGCGCGAGCGTGAGTTCCGATCGCACGGCGCTCTCCAACGACGAGGCGACCGAGAACGATGACGCGACGACCGACGAGTTGAGTTTGACCGGGGCCCAAGGCGCGCTCGCCTCCGCCCAGAGCGCCGACGCGAGTGTTGTCACACAGCTGAGTAACGATCAGTCGGCGCTCGTCGGCGCGCGGGCCAAGGAGACCATCGACTGCGCGGGAGACGGCGTGGCGAACGCCGCGTGTTCGAGCGATCAGACGACGGTGTCGAGTGACGACAACCAAGTCAGCCAGGACCAGACCGGTGTGTCGAGCGCGCAGTCCGCCGTCGAGTCTGCCGAGACGTCGCTCACGGAGACCGAGCTCAAGAACACGCAAACGAGCCATCAGGACTCACAGAAAGTGGCGGCCGACCGAGCACAACTAACGAAGGACCTCAGCGCGTTGAGCGGGGCCGAGGATGGCCAGTACGCCGACCAAGTTGGCTCCGACGAGATGGCCGTCGATTCGGCCAAGGTTGCGCTCGACGATGCAGAACAGAACCTGGCCGACGCCTCCCTAGTCTCACCGATCAGCGGCCTGGTGACCGCCGTCAACATCACGCCCGGCGCGAGTGCGCAGGCCGGTCCCTCGACCCTTGACGCTGCGTCGAGTTCGACGTCCTCTCCCGCGGTCCAAGTGGAGAGCCCTTCGACCTTTGACGTCGACACGAGCGCGAGCAGCCGCCAGGTGTCCGAGCTCAAAGTGGGCGACCAGGTTCAGATCGTGCCGACGGGCGCCACGGTGCCATCCACGGGCACGGTCGTGTCGATCAGCACGATCGCGACGATCAGCAACAGCGTCGCCACCTTTCCCGTCGTGATTGGCGTGACCGGAAAACCCACCGACATGTACGTGGGCGCCACGGCCGATCTCAGCGTGGCGATCCTCGACGTGAAGAACGTTCTCACCGTGCCCACGAGTGCGGTGCACACCGTCGGCTCGCACAGCTTTGTGTACCTGCTCGCACATGGCAAAGAGGTTCGCCACGCCGTTGTCACTGGTGCCGTGGGTGGCCTGCTGACTCAGATCAAGTCCGGCCTCGCCAGGGGGCAAAAGGTGGTGATCGCTGACCTCTCGGCGTCGCTGCCAGGCTCTAACTCGAACTCTCAGAATCAGGGCAACCGGATCAACTTCATCGGACCCGGCGGCGGAGGGATCGTGGTCCAAAAGGGCGCCCCATGACGTCACGCGCTCCGACGCGAGCCATTGTCGAGTTGACCGACCTGCACAAAACGTATCGACTCGGCTCCATGGCGGTCGAGGCGTTGCGTGGGGTCAACTTGCGCATCGAGGAGGGGGAGTACGTCGCCATCATCGGGCCCTCGGGTTCGGGCAAGTCGACGTTGATGCACATCTTGGGCTGTCTCGACCTCGCCACGTCGGGCGTCTACGAATTAGACGGGGTCGACGTCAGCGAGATGAACGAGACCGGTCTCGCGCACGTGAGAAACCGTCGAGTCGGCTTCGTCTTTCAGCAGTTCAACCTGCTCTCACGTCTCCCGGCGTGGCGCAACGTCGAGCTGCCGCTCATCTACGCGGGCGTCGGCCGCGCGGAGCGAAGAGAGCGAGCGATTGCTTCGCTGGCGCGCGTCAACTTGGGCGATCGCGTCGATCACCGCCCGAACGAGCTCTCCGGAGGACAGCAACAGCGCGTGGCGGTCGCTCGGGCACTCGTGAACGAGCCGTCGTTGGTGCTCGCGGACGAGCCGACCGGCAACCTCGACTCCTCCTCGGCCGCCGACGTGCTCGGCCTGCTGGGCGAGCTCAACGCCGCGGGACGCACCGTCATACTCATCACCCACGACGTCGAGACCGCGCACCGCGCTCAACGAATCGTGCGCATCAAGGACGGAGAGATCCAGTCCGACGCGAAGACATCGACGTGAGCATCCTCGAGACCATTCGCTCGGCGCTCGAAGCGATCTGGAGTCACGGCTTGCGCTCCGCGCTCACCGTGCTGGGCATCCTGATCGGCATCGCCGCGGTCATCCTGACCGTGGGCCTGGGCGAAGGGGCGAGCGCCACGGTCAACTCCGCCATCTCGGCGCTGGGCACCAACCTGCTCATCGTGACCCCTGGCAGTTCGACGTCCTCGGGGGGAATCCAGGGCGGATTCGGATCGGCGAGCACCCTCACCTACGCCGACGCGCAAGACCTCGCCTCGCGCACCGTGTGTCCGAGCATCGCCGCCGTGGCGCCGACGGCGGTGACGTTCGACAACGTCGTGGCGGGTTCGAAGAACTGGACAACTCAGATTGTGGGTACCACGGCGTCGTGGGCGAAGGTGCGCGACCGATCGATGGCCGAAGGCAGCTTCTTTTCGTCGGCGCAGGTCACTGACAATGACCCCGTCGCGGTCATTGGGTCAACGACCGCGCAAGAACTCGGCTTCGGTGGCTTTGCCCTCGGGCAGATGATCACCGTCGACGGTGTCTCGCTCACCGTGATCGGTGTGCTCAATACGGCGGGCGACTCGAGCGGCATCGACGAGGACGATATGGTCCTGGTCCCCATCACCGTGGCGCAAAGCCTCATCACTGGATCGCAGTCGGTCCAGTCGATCTACGTGGAGGCCCAGTCTCAAGGCACGCTCGGCGCCGCGTACGGAGAGACCGATGACGAACTCCTGGCGTTGCACCAGATCACCAACCCCGCGAAGGCGGACTTCTCCATCACCTCGCAGTCGACCCTGGAGTCGACCGCGAGCTCGGTCAACGACGCGCTGACCTTTCTGCTAGCGGGGATTGCGGCGATCTCGCTCCTAGTGGGTGGCATCGGGGTGATGAACATCATGCTCGTCTCGGTCACCGAACGGGTGCGCGAGATCGGTCTGCGAAAAGCGCTCGGCGCGACGCCCGCGGCGATTCGTCGACAATTCCTCGTCGAAGCGACCACCCTGGGGTTGACCGGCGGATTCCTCGGTGCCGGTGTGGGCGTGCTCGGTGCGATCATCATTCCCCAGTTCGTCTCAAACCACATCACCCTTGAGTGGTGGGCCTTGGCCGGATCGATTGGCGTGGCGATGGCGATCGGACTGGGATTCGGCGTGTATCCGGCCGCGCGCGCCGCGCGATTGGCGCCCATCGACGCGTTGAGAAGTGAGTAGGAGTCCGATGCCCTTCGTCTCTGTCAACCTCAAAGGAGTTTTCGCATGATCTCTCGTCGTGGTGACCCTCGGGTTCAAATGACGGCGGGGTGGGCGCTCGCCCGCGCTGCGCTCGCCGGTGCGTTCGCTGTCACCACGACCCTCGGGCTCCTCGCGTCCAGCGCGCTCGCGGCGTCAGCCGCCACCCCGAACGACTACCTCTGCGCGGTCGGCGTGACGAACCAGAGCACCCTTGCGGCCAGCACCTTTGCGAGCCCCTTGGAGGTCGAAGTCAGCTCAACCCCGTGCGACAGTCCGACGCCGGACACAACGTCCACCACCGTAAGCTTTGCGCTGGTTGGCACACCGAGTGCATCGGCGTCCTTTACCACCGCGCCGATCACCACCACGTCGGGATTTGCGTCGGTGAGTGCGACCGCCAACAGCAATGCTGGGAGCTACAACGTGAGCGCGACGTCGCCATCGAGCGCCAGTTCGTCGAGTCCGAGCGTCACGTTCGTGCTCACGAACGTCGCCCCGCTCTCAGACACGATGACCCCCGACGTACCGTCGTATGAGTCGACGGCGGTGGGTACGGCCTTCGCCCTACCGTTGGCCGTCAGCGTGCAGGGCGCCAACGGCAATCCAGCGTCGGGGGTGCCGGTCCTGTTCGTCGCGCCCACGTCGGGCGCGAGCGGCACGTTCGCCAACGGTTCCACTTCGAGCTACGTCGTGACCGACGCCGAAGGGGTGGCCTCGACGCCCCTGTTCTCTGCCAACGACACCTCAGGGGGCTACGCCGTTGAGGTCTACGCGAGTGAGTACGCGACGCCGATTGCCTTCGCCATGACCAACGAAGCGTTGGCGGTGATGAGCGTCTCGTCGGTCACCCCCACCGTGCTAAGTCGGGGTAGCGCACGGGTCGTCACCATCACGGGCAGTGGCTTTCTGAGCGGAGCCACGGTCGCCTTCTCCAGTCTCGGCGTGAGAGTGATATCCGCAACGGTGGTCTCCTCGAGTGCGATCAGCGCCCGGATCTCCGTGTCGGCAGGTGCCCGCCTGGGCGCGAGCAGTGTGACGGTGACGAATCCCTCGGGAACGAATGTCACTGGCACGTACGCCTTGACCGTGGCGCCGCTCATCACGACTGCTCCCGCCCAACTGCAGCTCGGATTCACTCGGGATGGAACGGAGCTGAGCGGCGCGCAGGAGAAGGCGCTTCGCGCGTTCGTTCGAGCGGTGGCACCCGGGTCGTCGCTCGAGTGCACCGGCTACGGGGCGAGTGAGAGCGTGGCCAGCCAAAGGGCGCTGCACGTGACTCGCTACGTGCGTTCTCTGGACGCTGACGTTCGCGTCGTGCGGCGCGTGGTGGTATCTGGGTCGAGCAAGGTTGCCCTGGGGGTGAGTTAGCCACGGCGGAATCTCAGATGATCCATTTGTGCGGAGGATGTACGGGTGATATAGTTCACTAGTCTCCTAGTGAACTAGAGGTATCATGATTGAGTTCTACATTGACACGCGCTCGGGTGTTCCGCCGTACCTTCAGATCGGTCAACAGGTTCGACGAGCGATCAAGCTGGGCCTCCTCGAGGAGGGCGACCAGCTGCCAACCGTGAAAGAGGTGGTCGCTCGACTCGCGATTAACCCCAACACGGTTTCCAAGGCCTACCGCGAGCTCGAGCACGAGGGCCTGGTCGCGGCGCGCGTCGGCGTGGGCACATTCGTCGCGACATCGATGGTCAGTGAGTCACTCAGCGCGCTCGCGCCGCTGCGACACGACTTGCAGATGTGGATGGAGTCCGCGCGCCGCGCGGGGCTCGACGACGAGAGCATCGAAGCACTCGTGCGCGAATGCTTTCGGTCCACCTCGGGGACGGTAGTGCCGTGAGCTCTGTCCTTGAAACCGAGGATCTAACCAAGCGCTACCGCGCTAAGACGGCCCTCAGCAACTGCACGATCAACGTCCCCGAAGGGCACGTGGTCGGTCTCGTCGGGCCCAACGGCTCCGGCAAGTCAACGCTGCTCAACATTTCTTCGGGGCTCCTGTCGCCGACGACAGGATCCGTTCGCGTGTTCGGCGCTGTCCCGGCCTCGAGCGCGACGCAGTTGGAGCGCGTTGGCTTCGTTGCCCAAGACACGCCCGTGTACGCAGGATTCAGTGTCCGTGATCATCTGCGCTACGGCAAGCACGTCAATCCGAAGTGGGACGACGACCTCGCCAAGCGTCGTATCGACGACCTGGGACTCGATCTACGACAGCGCGCGGGCAAGCTCTCCGGGGGTCAGCGGGCGCAACTGGCCCTCACGCTCGCCATCGCCAAACGCCCTGAGTTTTTGCTGCTTGACGAGCCGGTGGCGAGCCTCGACCCACTCGCCAGGCGTGAGTTCCTTCAGATTTTGATGGAGACAGTGGCGGATGACAAGGTGAGCGTGCTGCTTTCGTCGCACCTCGTCGCCGACATCGAACGAGTGTGCGACTATCTCATTGTTCTGGTGGCCTCGCGAGTCCAAGTGGCGGGCGAGGTGGAGGATCTTCTCGCCACTCATCATCGGCTCATCGGACCACGCGACGCTGAGCTCTCCGACAGCCAACTGGTGATTGAGTCGAGCCACACTGACCGTCAGAGCACGTTGTTGGTTCGTTCCGACGGTCCGATCACGGATCCGCGGTGGACCGTGGAAGCGATCAGTCTCGAGGATCTGGTCCTCGCCTACATGGGACGGGGTCGCGTTGAGCACCGATCGCACACCGAAGAGGAGTCTGCATGATCTGGTTCGCGTGGCGTCAGTTCCGCCTGCAAGCTCTGATCGCCTTCGCTTTACTCCTCGCCCTGGGGATTGCCTTCCTCGTGACGGGTCCGCACATCGTGCACACCTACGACACGACGATCGCAGGATGCCACGCCCGCGGTAACTGCTCGGGCGCTACAAATAGCTTTCTCTCGTCCTATCCCTTCCTTCAGAATTTGCTCACCGAAAGCGTCTTGGTCGCGGGACTGATTGGCCTCTTTTGGGGTGCTCCGATCGTGTCGCGCGAGTTCGATACGGGCACGTATCGACTGGCCTGGACCCAGAGTGCGTCTCGCACTCGGTGGCTCGCCTCGAAACTCGCCGTGGGAGCGGCCGGAAGTGTGATCACGGCCGGACTCTTTACCTTGATGGCGACGTGGTGGTCGAGCCCCTTTGACCGCGTTCGCGACTCGCCCTTTAGCTACTTTGACACTCGCGACATCGCTCCGATTGGCTACGCGCTCTTTGCCTTCATGCTCGGCGCCGCCATCGGCGCATTGGTTCGACGAATGATCCCCGCCATGGTGCTCACGATCGCCGTCCTCGCCGCAGTTCGCGTGAGTTTTGGCCTCTACGTTCGTCCCCACTTCGAAAGTCCGTTGCACGCGGTGTTCAAGTTGCGGTTTCCCGGCGTGGGCGGCGCCAAGGTTGGCATTAATCCTGCCGACTGGACGGTGTCGAACGTGGTCAAGAACGCGGCCGGGAAGGTCTTTCCTCAACTGGGCAGTGGTTTCGGGTTTGACCGAACTTCGAACGGGTCCGTCACTCTGGTGGGTGCGGGTCGCTGCCCCAACAAGATTCCCGATGCCTTTGGAAAAGTGAGGAGCAGCTCGGGCTCGTCCCATGCTGTTCAGGAGGCGCTTGCCAAGTGCGTCAACTCATTTCACTTGCACGAAATAATGTCCTATCAACCCGCGAGCCGCTACTGGACCTTTCAGTGGTACGAACTGGGCTCCTACGTGGTATTTTCCGCCGTTCTCGCGGCGTTTAGCGTGTGGTGGATTCGTCGCCGCTAGTCGTTCACCAACTCGGCTCACGATCCATGAGGGGCCCGCTACCCACTGGAGCGGTGCGGCGTCGGCGG